>CAZBFV010000014.1:0-39137 GCA_964491345.1 uncultured Muribaculaceae bacterium | reverse complement strand
CGGCTGTCCTTACTTCGTCTTTCGCTAACCGGACTTCGTCCGTCCGCAATTCCGCTGTCTTGGAATTGCTTCCCGCTCAAGACTGTCGTTCGTTCGCCTCCGGCTGTCCTTACTTCGTCTTTCGCTAACCGGACTTCGTCCGTCCGCAATTCCGCCTCTTAAAATTACTTTTGTCATTGTATCTTATTTATCTTCCGTCATTGCGAACGAAGTGAAGCAATCTGTTTTTCGTGCTTCGTCGTTTTACTCCTCGCAATGACAAAAAAACTCCTTGTAATGACGCTTCACCCTGCAAAAATCCGCTTTTTGATTTTGCTTGACAAAAAAGCCCCAAATTCTTGTTTATCAGCAATTCCGCCTATTGATTATCGGCTGTTCTCAACCTTTGCACTCTGCTTTGCAATTTTTTAATTGCTTTGCACCGTCAGATTGTTCACACACAAAAAAAAAGGTGGGGGGGGAGAAAAAAATTCTGCTTTGCTTCATTCTTGCCGAAAAAAATACGCTTTTGAAATTGCTTTGAGCCGGAAATTGTCGATCCTTCGATTTCATCTGTCTTGAAACTTGCGTTAAACGGCGTTCCGCAGTGCCATCCGCTCCGCCTGCATCCTCTGCAAAAGTTCCGCTGCCGCCCTTTCATTTCTTGCCGGCCGGTCTCAGTCCGTACAGAATTTAGCTTTACAAGGCTAAAACCCGTCAGAAATTTCGCTTTGTACATCCGCAATTTTACTACAAAAGGCTTCTAAGTTTTTTAATTTGGTTTCGGATTTCTGCTGCACGTTCAAAATCAAGAACCTGTGCAGCTTTTTTCATTGCTTTTTCAAGTTTATCAAGTAATTTGGGCAAGTCTTCTTTATTAATATTATTTTCTGCCATTTCTTCCGCTACTATATCTTCTATATTCCGATAGCTTGCAACAAGCCGCAAGAGGTTATTTTCTATCGGTTTTTTGATTGTCTGCGGTGTAATATTATGTTCTTTATTATATTGAAGCTGCATTGTTCTTCTTCTTAGTGTTTCTTTTATCGCTCTATCCATGCTGTCTGTTATTTTATCGGCATACATAATTACTTTTGAACATACATTTCTTGCTGCTCGTCCTATTGTTTGAATTAAGCTGGTTTCTGACCGCAAAAATCCCTCTTTATCCGCATCCATTATTGCAACAAGCGATACCTCGGGTATATCAAGTCCTTCTCTTAATAAATTTACCCCTATTAAGACATCAAAAACACCAAGCCTTAAATCTCTCAGAATTTCCACTCTTTCTAATGATTCTATTGAACTGTGCAAATATCTTACTTTTATACCAAGTTGCTGCAGATAGTCACATAAGTCCTCCGCCATTTTTTTTGTAAGTGTTGTAACAAGTACTCTTTCGTTTCTTTCGGCTACTTTTTTTACTTCATTAATTAAGTCATCTACCTGATTTAATGTCGGTTTTACAAATATTTCAGGGTCAACAAGCCCGGTTGGTCTTATTATTTGTTCAACAATCTGTTCTGATACTTCCTTTTCGTAATCTCCCGGAGTTGCAGACACAAATATTTTCTGTCCGACTTTATTCCAAAATTCATTTATTTTTAGCGGTCTGTTGTCTTTAGCACTCGGCAGTCTGAAACCGTAATCTATCAGCACCGTTTTTCTTGCCTGATCACCATTATACATTGCCTTTATCTGCGGTATTGATACGTGTGATTCATCAATCACAAGCAAAAAATCTTTGTTAAAGTAGTCTAAAAGAGTTGATGGAGCGCTGCCGGGTTTTCTTCTTTCTATTATTCTGGAATAATTTTCAATTCCGCTGCAATAGCCCATTTCTTTTATCATCTCAATATCATAATTTGTTCTTTGATAAATTCTCTGTGCTTCAATTAATTTATTTTCGAACTCAAATTTTTGCACCTGCCCCTGAAGCTCTTGTTTTATAAGTCTTATTGTTTCTTCTTTATCATTTTCATCCGATAAATAATGAACTGCGGGAAATATTACTGTTGAATCGAGATTTTCCAGTATTTCTCCCGATACAGGATTTATTCTTATAATTTTTTCTACTTCATCTCCAAACAGATATATTCTTGTTACCATTTTTTCATAGGCAGGCATAATTTCGATTACATCGCCTCGCACCCTAAATGTGGAACGTTCCAGTTCTAAATCATTTCTTTTAAATTGTATTTTAACAAGTTCCTTTAAAAAAGCCTCCCTGTCAATTTCATCTCCGGTTTCTATTTTTAATGCACTGCTCAAATACTGTTCCGGCAGTCCCAGCCCGTATATACAGCTTACGGAAGCAACCACTATTACATCATTCCGCTCATACAGGCTTCTTGTTGTGTTGTGCCTCAGTCTGTCTATTTCATCATTTATTGTTGCAGACTTTTCAATGTATGTATCACTTCTGGGTATGTATGCTTCAGGCTGGTAATAGTCATAATACGATATAAAATATTCAACCGCATTATCGGGGAATAATTCCCTAAACTCATTATACAGCTGGGCTGCGAGGGTCTTATTATGCGCTATAACAAGTGTCTGCCTCTGCAATTTTTCTATAACATTTGCTATTGTATATGTTTTTCCTGAACCTGTTATGCCTAAAAGAGTTTGCGCATTATATCCTTTTTCTATGCCTGCCGCAAGTTTTTCTATTGCTTTGGGCTGATCCCCCGACGGCTTATATTTTGAACATATTTCAAATTTTCTATCCATAACAATATTTTATACTAAAACCGGCAGAAAAAGACATTTAAGGCTCTGCATTTTATTTAATATTTCAGTTTTTTTCTTCGTTTATTGTATTTGTAACTACCGCTGCAATTAACAGCATTACGGCGCCTATAAAGAAAGAATACTCCCAGTGATGATTAATACCATGCTCAGTCATAAATTCATATTTATTTATTATCCATGCCACTACAGTACAGACAAATACCTGAGGACCTGCAATAAATATATTAAATATGCCCATTACCGAGCCTTCAGTTCCTTTTTTTATAAATTTAGATAGCATTGCAAAAGGCAATGCACATACGCTCGCCCAGCCGATACCGGATAATGCCATAAATGCACCGACAAGAACAGGCGAGGTCTTGAATAATCCCATGCCTAAATATGCTATTGCCATTGATAACAAACATACTATATGAACTTTTTTATTGCCGATTTTGCCCGCTGTTTGGCCAATCGGTACGGCGATTAGAAAACATATAAGGTTAAATATCGCAAAGCATATTTGCGAATAATATGTAGCTTCTGCAGCAAGGTCTGAAAATATTACTTTTGCCTGATTATCCGCCTGAGATAAATCAGGAACGCCGTATACGGTATGTATTGCATAATTTGTAAAATATATAAGCAGACACATCATGCCAATCCAAGTAAAAAATTGCAGCAAACAAATTTTGGGTATTTCGGGGGAATTTGAAAAGAAATTCTTTAATGATTCGATGAAACCTGTATTTTGCGACTGATTTTCTTCTCTGTTTTCTGTATTAACAGTAGATTTTTCTTTTATCATTATACACGTCCACAGCATTGCCATAGTAAATGTTAAAGCTGCCATTATAAACTGCCATACCACAGGCATTTCGTATCTGCATACGAATTTTAAAAACGGAGCAACACCTGCCGCTGCAACCGACCCTAAGCCAATGGATAAACTTATATATGAATTTGCAAGAGAGTGCTGTTCCTGCGGTACAACATCAGGTATTAAAGCTCTATACGGACCTTGTGCAATATTTATACAGGCATCTATAATCCAAATCATAACAGCTGCTATAAATAATCCGCTCCATACAGGCAAATTTATTCCCGCAGAATTTGTTATTATTTGAGCAATATTGCCTGAATTAGGGAACAGCCATAATGCTATTGATGCTATGACAGCACCGCCTATCAGGTATGGTCTTCTCCTCCCGAATACGGATTTTGTCTTATCCGATAAAATACCTATCACAGGCTGAACTACCATGCCCGTAAACGGGCCTGCCAGCCAAATTAATCCGTAGATAAACGGTGATGCGCCAAGACCTTCGGTAACCGGACCCGATAAAATTATTCTCATCTGCCATGCAAATTGCAGACCGAAAAACCCCAGACAAAAGTTTAAAAGCCGGACAGCCGTAAAAGGCTTTAAATCATTTCCGTTATTGTTAGCTTCACTACTCATTCTAATCCTCTTTTTACTTACTCTAATCAAATTTTTTAATTAATTCAGGCAGAACTTTAAACAAATCGCCTTTTATTCCTATGTCGGCATATTTGAATATAGGAGCATCCGTATCATTATTTATTGCTATAATCTTTCTGCTGTTTCTTATGCTTCCTAAATGCTGGATAGCTCCTGAAATTCCGACTGCAATATATAATTCCGGCGCAACTGCAATGCCTGTCTGCCCTATCTGCTGCGATTTTGCTATATATCCTTTTTCAAATGCCTCTCTTGACCCGCCTACTGCTGCTCCGAGTCTTTGAGCAAGCTGATATATCAAAGCAAATCCGTCGTCCCTGCATGCTCCTAATCCTCCTGAAACAATGATTTTTGCGCTCGCCAGGTCTTTATGACCGCTGTCTTTTTCTTTTTTATTAATTATTTTAACTTTGTTTGTTATTTTATCTATATCAATCCAGTTAAATTTCACGTTAATATCTATATCATTTTGTTTCTTTTCTGCCGTAAATATATTTTCCTGAACGGTAGCCATTTGCGGAAATGTTCTGCATACTATATCAGCCGTTAATTGACCTCCGAATGTAGGTCTTGTTGATACAAGCAGACTGATATCATTTATATCCAAACCGGTGCAATCGGCTGTTAAGCCCGTTTCTAATTTTGCTGCCGTATATGAAGCTGTTTCTTTGCCCATGCAGGTTGCACCTGTTAAGATTATTCGAGGCGGATATTTTTTTGCTATCTGAGTAAAAATTTCTCCGTAATATATTGTATTATATTCCCTTAATCTGTCATCGCTGACAATTATCGCTTCATCTGCACCGTACAGCCTTAATTCATTTATTATTTCATCATATTTTATTCTCGGACCGATAATACAAACGCTTATTCTTTGATTCCATAATTTTGCCTTTAATTTTCGGGATTTTGTTATAAGTTCTTTTACTACAGGTCTTATCCCGTAAGATGAAGTCAGCTCGCAATATATTAAAATGCCGTTTGGTTCCATCAGTTCTCCATTATCTTTTTTATTTCGCCGTATATATAATTAAGATAGTCCGTATCTTTTTGAGTATCGATAAGTCTGCAGTTTCTGCTCATGTCATGCTTGAATACTTTTACAACGCTTGTCGGCGAGCCTTTTACGCCTGTATCATTTTCGTTTAAATGTAAATCATAAAAACCGTACGATTTTATTTCATAATCCTGAGCTTTCATATAGCCCTTTATGGATGGAATATGCGGCTGTATTACATAATTGCCGATACAAAATACTGCAGGCGTTTCAACCTGAGATGTTATTTTATATTTATCGGTTTCCTGACTAACCGTTATTGTATTGTCAGAAATGTTAATCTCTTTAACGTGCGTAAAAAAAGGCATATTCAGCCTTACCGCCGTAGACGGACCGGTTTGGGAAGTCTCCCCGTCTATTGCGCTTTGACCGAACAAAATTATATCCGTATCAGGATATTTCTCTTTAATAATGCATGATAAAATTTTTGATGTCGCACAGGTATCAGACCCTGCAAACTTTGAATCGCATAATATTACTGCCTCATCAATTCCCATTGCAACAGCTTCTTTTAATATGTGCTTTGCGTTTGCAGGCCCCATTGTAATTGCTGTTGCATGAGCATTATTTATTTTTTTTAAGGCTAACGCAGCTTCTATTGCCTGTTTATCCTGCGGATTTATAATACAATCCGTATTTGCCCTGTCAATATTATTATTTTGCGTCCATTTTACGTTATTTGTATCAGGTACCTGTTTTATAAACACAACAATGTTCACGCATAACCCCTTTTCTTTATTTTGATACAAAAACGGATTTAGTGCAAACTCTACATATCTAATGCTATGTCTAATATTTTTGCTTTTGCGGTTATAGCACTTGCTGATATTATATCTACGCCTGTTTCTGCTATATTTTCAACAGTATCAATTGTTACATTTCCGCTTGCTTCTATTATAGCTTTATTCCCGATAATTTTGACACACTGTTTCATTAAACCGCAATTCATGTTATCAAGCATTATTATGTCGCATTTAGCTTCAAGCGCTTCTTCCACCTGCTCGATTGTTTCACATTCTATTTCTATTTTATGCGCATGAGATATATATTTCCTTATTATTTTCGCTGCTTTTTTTATTGAACCTGCATATTTTATATGGTTATCCTTTATCATTACGCAATCCGAAAGATTAAAACGATGAAGCCTGCCTCCTCCCGTATAAACAGCATATTTTTCAAACATTCTAAATCCCGGTGTTGTTTTTCTTGTATCGGTTATTCTTGCTTTATTTGCCCCTATTTTCTTTTGATATTTATATGTTTCCGTTGCTATTCCGCTTAATCTCTGTATATAGTTTAAAGCAGTTCTTTCGCCCGTCAGCACGGCCCTTGCATTCCCTTCTATTGTTGCAAGAGCATCACCTTTTTTTATTTTATCCCCGTCTTTATATAATTTTTTAATTTGTATTTGATTTGAAAGAGTTTTAAATACAATCTCGGCTATGTCTATTCCGCACAATATGCCGTCTTCTCTCGTTTTTATTTCTGCTTTTATTTCTTCATCCGCAGGTATAAGATAATCTGTTGTTATATCGCCGAAACAGATATCTTCTTTTAAGGCATTTTTTACGTGTTCTTCCACAATAAACCGCTGCAATACCGCTGATGACATATTTTTTTCCTTTCATTACTGCTGTTTTTATAATCGCTGCATTTCAGATGCTGTATTTTCCGGCGGAAAATCCGTCCTGTAATGTGCACCCCTTGATTCTTTCCTTTTCAGCGCAAATTCAACAATGAGTTTTGCCGCTGCAAGCATATTTCTCATTTCATAATGGCTTCTGTCCGGACATTTATACTTATAACCGAACTTTTCTTCCGTTTTTTTCAGTTCTTCCCTTGCACTTTCAAGTTTAACCCCGTCTCTTATAATTCCGGCATTCTGCCACATTAGTTCTTTTAAATCCGAAAACATTTCTTTTATATTAATCTGCTTATTAATATATATTTCATTTTCATAAAAGTTTATTATCTTTGTTATATTATCATCTTGAACATAACTGTAAGCTAAATCGCTTTGCTTTAAATAATCAACCAATTCATAAGCTGTTACTACGCATTCGAGTATTGAATTTGATGCAAGCCTGTTAGCACCATGCAGACCGGTGCATGCGGTTTCTCCTATGGCATAAAGACCTTTTATTGTTGTTTTTCCGTTTATTTCCGTTTTTACTCCGCCCATAAAATAATGAGCCGAAGGTGATACTGGAATATACTCCTCCGAAGGATTTATGTTAAACCTGCAGCAATTAGAATAAATCGTCGGAAATCTTTTTTTAAATTCCTGCTCATTTATATGAGTCGCATCTAAGTATACATTTTTTGTTTTATTTATATTCATTTCATTACGGATGGCTCTTGCTACAACATCACGAGGTGCAAGTTCAAGCCGTTTATCATATTTTTCCATAAACGTTCTGCCGTCTTTATCCACAAGTTTTGCACCCTCTCCTCTTAGTGCTTCCGATATTAAAAACATCGAACCGCCGTCATTTAAAGCAAATGCGGTAGGATGAAACTGAACAAACTCCATATCTCTGACCGCAGCGCCCGCACGGTATGCCAGTGCTATTCCGTCCCCCGTTGTAATATCAGGATTTGTAGTATATTTATATAACTGCCCTATTCCGCCCGTCGCTAAAATTACGGCGGGGCTTTCTATTATTTCATATCTGTTTTCAGCATAATTGTAAACTATAAGACCTCTGTTTATATTATTTTTGTCTTTTAATAGTTCTACTGCAAGAGTTTGTTCGTATATATCCGTTTTTTTTTGGCTTAATAAATATTTCACAAGTGAATTTTCAATCCTGTAGCCTGTTGCATCTCCTCCGGCATGTATAATTCTGTTTACGCTGTGGGCTGCTTCTTTTGTAAATTTCAATCTGTTATTTTCATCCGTATCAAACTTAACGCCAAAATTCTGCAGTTCTTTTACAACAACAGCGCTCTTTTTGGATATAAATTCGGCTACCTTTGCATCAGTCAAGCCTGCGCCTGCCTTTATGGTATCTTCAACATGCAGTGTATATGAATCAATCTCATTCTCGGGCATCACACCGACCATACCGCCTTGCGCATATTTTGAATTAGACTCGATTAATTCCGATTTTGTTACTATTAGCAAACCGTCGGGCAAGTCTGATTCTTTAAGCAGTTTTATTGCCGCAAATAAACCTGCTATACCGCTTCCGACAACAACGGCAGAATATCTGGTATGTTTCATTTTTATATCCTTATTTTATTTTATTTTATTTCAAACAAAAAAAATAATCATTTGTATTTTTACTGCAGTTAGGGCTGGCAAAATTTTTATTCAGGTTTTTTATATTTATGAGAGGTAAAATTGATTTCCGGACTTTTGCAGAATACAAAACAGATAAATTTTGGAAGGGCTTTAACGACAAAAGAAAAGCAGGATTATTGCGCTTTAATTGCCGATGCTAAAAAAGCCTTGGATATAAAAGACACTACGGCTATTGTTTTTGATTTCAGCGTTCCGTCAAAAAAGGGGAATAATACGGCAATCGGTTCTACGTGGTCAGATAACATGCATAATTTTTCCGAATTTCTATCTTCAGTTGCCGGAATAACTTCAATACAGGTTCAACCGCAGGGAAAAATCGACAAGGGTAATTTTTCCCCATATTCGGGTACTAATTTTGCTTTAGGCACACATATTACGGATTTATCCGGACTTGCGAAGCCTGAATTTGCTGACTTAATATCCGAGGATATTATCAGGGATATTGATGAAAAATATGCCGGAGATAAACATGTAAGGGAATTTAAGACGGATTACGAGTATGTTTTAGGCAATGATACCTCGGACGGTATTTATGAGTCCGTATTAAAACGAGCATACGGCAATTTTAATATAAAACTTAAAAAATCCGATAAACGGGCAATAAAACTTAATAAAGAATTTTCGGATTTTAAACGGGATAATATAAACCGGCTTTTAAAAGAGGCTTTATTTGAAGTTTTAAAATCAAAATACGAAACTTCCTGTTTTAATAATTGGGATTATATTGATTCTAACCTTTTTTCAAAAAATATACCTGATAATATCCGTTCAAAAAGAATTTCCGAACTATCGGAAGAAAATCAGGAAAAAATCGATTATGAAAACTTCAAGCAGTTTATTGCATACAAGCAGCAGAAAAATTCAAGAAGATATCTTAATTCGCAGAATATTAAACTTTACGGAGATTGTCTTATAGGTTTTTCGCAGAGCGAGTTATGGGCAGATAAAGATTGTTTTAAGCAAGGTGTGTATTACGGCGGACCTGACCCTGACTGCACGGATACTTCAGGCATTCAGACATGGAATTTAGCCGCACTTGATTATACAAAGCTCGGAACTTGTCGTGATAACGGCGATTTATCGGAATTAGGCGAAACTGGGAAATTTTTATTTGATAAATACTCTCAATTTTTTAAAAGATATGACGGAATCAGAATGGATGCGGCTTGGCAGTTTGTTACTCCGTTTATTTATGAAAAAACTGAAAGCGGATATAAACAAGCGGATGCACCTTTGGTTGGTTCTGTAATTTTTAATATTATGAATGCTGCCGCTAAAAGTGTGTACGGTGAAAAATATAATCCGGAAAACCCCGATAACATAATGCTTGAATTAGTCGGCATATCTGCCGGTAAAAGCCGGGAATTGACAAAAAATAAATATCCTCATTTATATACTACAGCTTATGCCGAGTATGATGAAACACCTGCCGGATTTAAGCAAAAAGGCTATAACGGGGATAAATTTTATATCGGCACAGGATGTCATGATAATGATTCGCTTGTAAATATGGCGAAAGATGAATATAAGCGTAATCTTCACTTAGCAGGCATTCAAAGAGATTATAATTTTGATTTTAAAAATCTGGAGTATAAATTAAAAGATTATAAGTCATTGGACGATGAAGCCAGATTAAGGGAAAATTATAGAACGGCTAAATTTGCAGAAATATTTACATCGCCAAAACAATTTTTTACCCTGACTGATATGTTTGGTATGTCAGAGAGAATAAATATTTCAGGTAAAATTGATAAAGATAACTGGCGTATCAGGATTCCATGCGATTTTGAACATTTTTATTTTTCGCAGCTTTCAAAAGGGTTTGGGCTTAATCTGCCGAAAGCACTTTCCAACGCACTTTTTATGAGAGGAATTGACAATAAAAAACTGATAGAAAAATGTAATGAAGCTGCTGAAATATTAAGAGCTTCAGGACCTTTAACGCAAAGTGAAGCTGATATTGCTGATAAAAACGGCGGATTAAAAACAAAATTTGAATATTTGACATAAAAATGTATATTTGCTAGCCTAATCTGTAAGATTGGAAATTTGAATGTTTAAAGATATATTTAAAAAATTTGATTATTACTGGTTCTTTTTTTTCTTAACGATATCGGCATGTTTTTTATATTTTTTAACAAATCCGGTAATGGGTATTGATGATGAACAAATTGAATTTTTTGTTAAACATTCTGAAATATTGCAGGTCAACAGAATTGGAAAACTTATTTTAAAAGCATTATTCGGATATGAATTTGTTCCTTTTGCTTATGATATACTTTGTATAGGTTCTCATATATCGGCGGTTATAACAGCAGTATATATATTCCGGCAATATCTTACGGATTTTTCAAAACAGCAGGCTTTAATATTTTCCGTATCAGCTGTTTCTTTTCCTTTTATTGCTTTTCATTTAATTTTTATGGAAAGCTGTATAGACGTCGGTTTTGCATATTTATCCGGAGTATTTGCCTCTTATTTCTTCTTAAAATATTTTTATGAACAAAGAAAAAAAGTTTATTTTTTATATACTTTGGCGCTTTTGATATTTTCCGCATCATTGTATGAAACGGGGCTGTTCTACTTTGTTATAGTATCATTGTTTGTTATTCTGTATTCATTTTTGTACGGAAGCAATAAAAAGCAGAATATAAAATCAGCATCGGCAGAAATTGCAAGCATTGTGCTTTTGTGTGTTTCATCGCTTCTTTTATATAAAATCATCCTGCTTATTGTCCAGATGTTTTACAAATATTATTATAACAGGGTTAATGAGTACAAATATTATGATTTTTCCAGTTTTTCGGCATTTTCTAATTCGCTTATAACAAGTATTAATAATTTCGTCAAAATATATTTATCTGATTTGCCGAATAATTTTGGATGCAAAATCATACTTTTTTCCTGCTCTGTATTGATATTAATCAGTCTGTATTATTCTGTTAAAAGAAAAAATTTAATAATTTTGCTGTTATCGGTATTAATGATTTTAACACCTCTTACATATTTTATATTAACAGGGTTTTATAATATGCCTTACAGAGTATTTCTTTCTTACGGGTATATATCCGGAATGACTTTTGCTGTTTTATATCGTTTGTTTCAAAAAAATCAATTATTATGCAGATTATTTATATTTATATGTTTTATTGTTGTTTTCCATCAGGTGAAAGAAATTAACAATATTTTTTATACGGAAAATTTAAAAGCGGAGAACGATAAATTAACGGCATATTCTATAGATTATGATTTAAAAAAGCTGAATTTAGACGGCAAACCTGTAGTTTTTGTCGGCATAAAAAAAGATATCAGCCTGCCTCATAAGTATTATTCGATGGCTGATGAAATAAATATTTCTACATTTAACTGGGACAGATTCGATTCTGTATATGGAGAATTATTTGTTAAACGTTCATATAGGTTTATGAGGAAATTAGGTTATGAAATTGGAGGATATTTTGAAAATCAAATAAATGATGACGCTTCTGCTGAATTTTATATAGACCGGCTTTATAAGATTGTTCCCGGTATGAATATTTATCCGAAAGAAAATTCAATAAAGGATGAAGGCGATTTTGTTGTTATTAAATTAGGCAAATCACGTTTCGATAGCGGAATTTCCGACAGGTGAAACCAGTAAAGCGAATAGCGACGGAGTGCATAAAGCCGGCAGGCTTAAGAAACGGAGTTCCAGCCTGTGAGCGGTTAGGAAATTCCAAGAAGCGGAACAACGATTTACAGAAATATTTCATCTGTTTATAACATAAGAAGGTATGGAATCTGAATAATTTTAATTGCAAATATTTTCTGTTCATATAATAATTATAATGTATGCAATTTGATAGAGGACTTCATTATGACAGAAACAATGATATCTGGCGTTACTTTAAAACTCGATAAATCAGATTTTTTCATGTATGAAAAAAATGCTAAATCAGCTGTAGAGGTTATTAAAAACAGAGCCGGAAAAAAAGGACAATTTTTAAATTGGATTAATGTTCTTCAAAATACCCAGCTTCAAAATATTGATAATATTTATGAAATGGCTCAAAAATCAAAAGATAACAAATATACCGATTTGGCAGTTTTAGGTATCGGCGGTTCAAGACATACAACAGAAGCATTAATTAAGATGATTGGCAGAGAGAGTAATATTCATTTCTATTCTTCTGTAGATTCTGAAAGTTTCCGAAGATTCATAAATTCTTTGGATTTAGCTAAAACTCAATTTCTTGTTGTTTCTAAATCAGGCGGTACTATTGAAACAACGGTAGCCTATGAAAATACAAAAAAGGTTATGCAGGAATACTTAGAAAAAGACGATGTATCAGACAGATTCATTGCCATGACTGATATATCAGCAGGTAAAAGTAATTTAAGAAAATTAGTTAATGAAGGAGAAATAAAATTATCAGGATGTGTACATGATGATGTCGGAGGCAGGTTTTCCATATTTGATGATGCAACGTTGTTCACGCTGGCTTATGCCGGAGTTCCGAAAAATGAAGTAATTGCAATGCTTAATGTATCGTTATCTGCTCAAAATGAATTTTTATCAGATGATATAAATAATAACATTGCGCTTCAACAGGCTGTTTTTAATGTAAAAGCCAAAACTGCAGGGAAGCAGAAACACTTTGTAGAATATTTTGGAGATGCATTTTCGGGTGCAACATTATGGGAAAAGCAGTTAAAAAATGAATCATTAAAATCCAAAATTTCAACCGGCACAAACATTGGCCCCGGATATCTGCATTATAATGCGGAAGCGGATTTAGACAGTTCCAACACGGATTCATTTTTTACTTTTGTATATGCTGCACCGCAGGAAAAAGTTACAAAAGCTGTTCTGAAAGGTGTTATAAAAGCATATTCAAGCATGCATCCTGTTTCGGTTGTTGAATTAAAAGATTTATCTTTGACAACTTTAGCTAAATTTATTGAGTTTAAGCATTTTGAAACTATATATACAGGCATTATTTTAAGGCAGATTTCCGGCGATACCGAACCGGATGCCGAAACTCCGCTGCCTGAAGTATTGCAGCCGAATGTCGAAATTTATAAAAAAGAAGTCAGAAATGCTATGTCTGAGTAGCTTTTTATATATTTATAAAAACGAAAAGCGGGAATATATTCTTCCCGCTTTATTATTATAATAACTCTTATTATTAACCTACGCCGCCGAACTTTGGAGTAGCCCTGTCTACTGCTGCGCCTTCTGCTTGTTCTACGGCTTCCAGCTGTTTTTGTAATGCCGTAACCATTGTATCCAGTCTTTTAACCTCCATTTCGATTGCGTTTTCCTTAACCGAAACCTGATATATATCACGATTTATACTGTCTATTTCCTGTTGATATGCTTCTTCTTTTGATTTTATGTCAGCATTTATATCATCACGGGCTGATGATCCGTCTGCACTTGCCAAATCTTCATATAATGCCGCAAGTTCGCCTGCTTGAGATGCATTCATACTTGTTAATTGCTGCTGCAAACTCAGGCTCTGCGTCGCTAAAGCATATTGTTCGTTAGACCTTTGCGTTTGCTGTAACTGTGCATTATTTAGTTCTCCATCAACTACAAGTTTTCTTTGTGCAAATAATGCGTAACCCATCTCTATGTCCCTCTGTTATTTTCCTCTTACTTATATTAAAAATTTTTCATATTAATTCATGCTAATTCAAATAATTTTTATTAACAATTCGTTACAAATATATTTATTGAGTATATAAAGAGAGTATAAAAAATGCAGATAAAATAGTTTAATAGTTTTTATAATTATTGTCCAGCAGAGATTTTACAGAGTTATCAATCTGCATAAAATCCGCATGTACTGCATTATATTTTGCAACAAAGATAATGGAAAGATATTTGTTTAAAGCGGGAGATTGATTATTTTTAATCATAAGTCTTACGCATTCTCTCATAAGGCGTCTGATTCTGTTTCTTACAACAGCCCTTTTATGAATTTTTTTACTCACAACAAAGGCAAATTTAGTTGATATATCCGGATTATTTTTTTCTCTGCCGAAATAAATGCAAATATTATTATCCGAAATAATATTTTTTAATCTGTAAGTCGCATTAAAGGCAGAATTTTTCTTTAATCTGTATTTTTTATTTAACATATTTTAAGTCTGAAAAAGGACTGAAAAATCAATCCTTTATTTTAATATAGTTTATATAGCAATACTGAACAATACCGGCTATGCTCTTTCTTTAGCCGTAATAGCCAGCTTATGGCGGCCTTTTGCTCTCCTTCTGTTTATAACTTCCCTGCCGCCGGCGGTAGCCATACGAGCTCTGAAACCGCTTACATTCTGTCTTTTCCTTTTTGTGCCTTCCAAAGTCCGTCTCATTTTATTTCTCCTTGAATATGATGTTTTTTATTGTAATATAATATATAAGACATAAATTAAAGTCAATATCAGTCGAAAAAGGTTAAGATATGTATAAAATCGGTTTTATAGGCGGCGGCAGAATGGCCTGCGCAATTATAAAAGGAATTATCAATTCAAAGCTGTTTACCCCTGAAGAAATTATTGTTTCGGATAAAAGCAGAGAAGTTTTGGAAAATTTAAAAAATACATTTGGCATTAATGTTGATACGGATAATTCTAAAATTGTAAAAAATTCAAATATAATTTTATTTGCCGTCAAGCCTTTTGTTTTAAGGGACGTTATTTGGGAAATAAAAGATTTGTTTACTCTTGAGCATACGATTATTTCTATTGCGGCGGGTGTTTCGATAGAAACAATCGAAAAACTTGCCGGAAATATTCCCGTTATAAGAATAATGCCCAATACTCCGGCTTTGATAAATGAAGGCATGAGTGCTGTATGCAGGGGAAATTATGCTCGATTAAAACATGAAAAAATTGCGGAAGATATTATGAAAAGTGTTGGAAAAGTTATTAAAGCCGATGAAAAATATATTGACATCATTACCGCAATTTCCGGCAGCGGACCTGCATTTTATTATTATTTTATTGATGAAATAGCAAAGGCGGGGCAGAAATTGGGGCTTGATTACAATACCTGCCTGAAATTATCGGCTCAAACCGCATTAGGTTCCGCTGAAATGATATTAAATTCAGGTATAAATCCGGAGCAATTAATTGCAGATGTTACAACTCCGGGGGGCTGTACCGCCGCAGGCAATGATGTTTTAAGAAATAAACACGTTTCGGAAATTCTTTATGAAGTGATTGAAAAAACGAAACAAAAAGCGGGTGAATTGGGGAAAAACAAGTAAATTATGGTTAAAAGAGCTTTGATAAGTGTTTATAACAAAGATAAGCTGGCTGATTTTGCAGAAGAACTGGCTGAAAAATATAATTATGAAATAGTAGCTACAGGTTCAACATTTGATTTATTAAGGCAAAATAACATTCCG
This sequence comes from uncultured Muribaculaceae bacterium, assembly GCA_964491345.1. Lineage (GTDB taxonomy): Bacteria > Cyanobacteriota > Vampirovibrionia > Gastranaerophilales > Gastranaerophilaceae > Avigastranaerophilus. The sequence continues at coordinate 23,184 of CAZBFV010000014.1, read as the reverse complement.
GCTGAAGAAATCTTTGAAATAACAGGACGCAGGGAGCTGATTAACGGAAAAGTCAAAACGTTATATCCCGATATTTTTGCGGGTATTCTTGCTGATGTTGATAATAAAAAAGAAAGTGAAGACATAATATCAAATAATATAAAACTTTTTGATATGGTGGTTGTAAATTTTTATCCGTTTGATAATGCGGTGTATAAAAAAGCCGGAGATGACGAATTATTTAATACTATTGATATAGGCGGTCCTTCTCTTCTGAGGGCGGCTGCAAAAAACCATAAAAGAGTCTTAGCCGTTTCATCCCCGCTTCAGTACAAAGAAGTTTTAAATGATTTAAGCATGCATAACGGAGCCTCATCATTGAAAATAAGACGTAAATTTGCACTTGAAGTATTTGAAAAAACACTTGATTTTGATTCAAAAATATTAAATGAATTATCAGCCCGTTTTGAAGAAGATACTGATAATTATTTTTCATTAAATATAAAGAAAGCAAAAAAATTAAGATACGGAGAAAATCCCCACCAGAGCGCAGATTTATATTATACCGATAATACTATAGATTATGAAGTTTTAAACGGCAAAGAGCTGTCATATAATAATATATTGGATGTATCGGCCTGTGCAAATATTTTAAGCGAATTTTACGATGTATCCGCCTGTGTAATAATAAAACACAACACGCCCTGCGGAGCAGCGCTCGGCAGGAATATAGAAGAAGCATTTGAAAAAGCGCTTGATTGTGATCCTATAAGCGCTTTCGGCGGTATTGCGGGTTTTACTCAGACTGTAGATGAAAATCTTGCAAAACAGCTGGCTTCAATATTTTTAGAAGTTATAATTGCCACAGGTTATACCCCGAAGGCTGCTGAAATTTTAAAGCAAAAGAAAAATTTAAGAGTTATAAAACTAAATACGCCTTTGAGCGAGTATAAAAATTATTTATCGGAAGAAATAAGAATTACGCCATTTGGAACAATGGTTCAGACTGCCGATAAAGGAGAACTTAATAAAGATAATTTTAAAGTTGCAACAAAAATAAAACCGACTGCAGAAATGCTTGAAGATATGATTTTTGCATGGAAAATAGTAAAACATGCAAAATCTAACGCAATAGTCATAGCAAAAGATTTTAAAGCCGTAGGAATCGGACAGGGGCAGACAAGCAGATTAGATGCGTTTGAGATAGCTTTAAACAGAGCATGCGACGGTTCTAAAAATGCTGTTGCCGCATCAGACGGTTTTTTTCCTGCAATCGATAATATTCAGGCAGCAGCTCAGGGCAGAATAGCAGGCATTATACAGCCCGGCGGAAGCATAAAAGATGATGAGGTAATAAAAACCGCCGACAAGTATAATATCGCAATGGTTACTACAGGTATAAGACATTTTAGGCATTAATCCTTTTTTTTGATTTTAGATTTTGTTAATCTTGATTTCGTAACCAGATATCCGCATTTAGTGCATCCGAAAATCTTATTGCTTGAATCAACCGGCATAAATATATGGCTGCATGTTAAAATATCTTCAGCTTCAAAATCTTGCCGGTCTGTTTTCAGAGGAAGGGCGGTTTTTTTATTTTGAAATTTTGACAGTAATCTTATAATTTTTTCTATAATATACATGACAATACCATTGCTATGCAAATCCATAGTGTAAAACAGTTTAAAAGGTTTCTCGTTATTAAAAATTTTAAAATAAAATCTTTCTGGCTTTCCGGAACATTATTTATATCGCTGATGTTACCCATAAAAATATTATACTTTATTTTATAAGAAGAATTATTTATATGCTGATGCATTACTTTGTATAATACAGCCGCAGTCGGCATACTTAAATAAACAAGCAGATAATAAATGCTTATATATTTTAATATTACTAATACGGTGATGTTTAAGTAAGCAAGAATTATAATCACCCCCAGAAGATAAAGCGCATTCTGCTTTGTCCTGCAAAGCCTGCAAAGAGTGGTTTTTCTGTTAAGCTCATCATAATTATAATCAAGCAGCATATGGTTATGCAGAACAGCAACGGAAAGAAGCCCTGTCGAAATTGATATAAAAAGTATCTCAATTGAATAAACGCCGGTCATAACATAATTCACGCCTAAATATAAAAGAGGAGAAAAAATAATAGCAACAATGAGTTCTCCAAACCCCAGACATCCAAATTTAGGATACAAAAAACAAAGAATAACTGCCGGAAAAATAATTTTAAGCAATTCAAACCCGTAGATTTTAACAAAAAAAAGAGCAACTATAAAAGCAAGAAAAAATAAAAAAAACGAAGCAATCCAAAACTGCCTGATAGTAAAAGTTTTATTAAAAATCAGCTCGCATTTTCCTTTTTGAAAGTTAAAACTTTCCTTTAAATTATTATCAACGGCTTTTTTTGCTGATGCATAGTCAATTGTATCATCAAATATATTAGCAGCCATGTGTAACAATAGTATGCCGGCTAATGCAATAAAACCGTATAAAATATTGCCCTTATGAAGCATAGAATATAAAAAAACAACAAGCCATGAAGTAAAAGAAATTAATAGAGAATAACCTCTTACGGCTATAAACCAATTTCTAACGGCAGACCTGACAACAGAAAAAAGCATGCGGGTAAAAAAACCTCCCAATATACTATAATCATAACCCAAAAATATAAATTTTTTGTAAATAATTGTTACAATAAAAATCAAAATATAATTGAATATAATGTATTTTGAATAAAACAATTAATAACTTTCTGATAAAAAATTGAAAAAAACAGTTTTAATTAATAAAAAAATATGATATTATAATAGAAGTCGAATGTGTTAAGTGTATTAAATACATTTTATATTCTTGACTGGCATAATGTAAATAAATATATAAATAAGTTAATATTCAGGCAATTAATCAAAATAAAAATTTTTTATATATAAGTGATAGTAAAGTAAGTTAAGTTTTGTCGGAGGAAGAATGACAATAAGTGTAAACTCTAGAAAGAAGCAAGCAAAAAAATCTTTTGATGAATTATTAAGCGATTTAAGAACAAGCAATTCGGAAAAAGTCAGATATAATGCTGCAAGGGTTCTTGGCGAAATGGGCGATGTCAATGCCGTAGAACCGTTAATTGATGTTCTTAAAAATGACAGAAACGGCTCTGTAAGATTATATGCAGCAAGAGCTTTGGGCGAATTGGGCGAAGTTTCTGCAACCGTTCCTTTAATTGAATCTTTAAGGGAAGATCGCAATGTAGATGTTCGTGTCCGTGCAGCAAGAGCTTTAGGGCGTTTAGGCGGGCGTAAAGTTGTAGAACCTCTTGTAGAAGCATTAAATGATGAAAACCCTCAAGTCTGCATTACTGCAACAGATGCTTTGATTGAAATCGGCGATGTTGCGACCGATGCTTTAATAGATTCCCTAAACAGCGAAAAAGTCAATGTAAGATGCGATGCAACCCGTGCTTTAGGTGAAATCGGCAATCCGAAAGCTGTAGAACATATTATTAACATGCTTAAAGATGAATGGGTAAATGTAAGAATTTATGCCGTTACTTCCTTAGGTAAATTAAATGATACAAAAGCTGTTCCTGCTTTAATTGAAGTTATGCGAAACGAAAAAGAAAATGATTTGGTCAGAGCCGGCGCTGCTGCGGCATTAGGTGTTCTAAGAGACCAAAGAGCATTGCTTCCGTTGAGAGAATTAATTGTTAAAGCTGAGGAATTAGGCGAACTGGAAGATACCGCTTTAAAATCTTTCAAAAAGATTATGGTGGCTAACTGGAAGCCTGTTAATGAATCTCAAGGCAAAAAAATCAGTGCTTAATTAAATAAAATTTTTTATAATAAAAAGAGTCTTTATAAAGGCTCTTTTTGTTTTTTGTTAATTATTTCATTCATTTTGTGGTAGAATTTACTTGTTATTTGTTGAAAAAAGAATGGAGTATTAAATGAAAGAACTTTCGCCACTTCAAATTGAGAGATTAAAATATCAGCCTAAGCTCCCCGATTCATTGGCATGCGGTATTAATAACCTCGCTGTTATTGAAGGTTCGAAAACTCAGTCTGTGGAAAATCAGGAGCAAATTCAGGAGCTTTTCAAAAATACTTACGGAAAGCCGATAGTTACATTTAAAACGTCATCTAATCCGGAAATCTGCAGTCAAAAAAATGTCGGCGTTATTCTATCCGGAGGCCAGGCGCCCGGAGGGCATAATGTTATCGCAGGTCTGTATGATGCTTTAAAACAGGCTGATTCTTCAAATAAACTTTACGGATTTTTGGGAGGACCATCAGGTATTATTGAAGGCAAATATATTGAATTTAATGATGAAAAAATTGATTCGTACAGAAATACCGGCGGTTTTGATATAATCGGCTCTGGGCGGACAAAACTCGAAACTGAAGAGCAATTCCAAAAAGCGCTTCAGGTATGCAGAAAATTAGGCATAACCGGCATTGTTATAATCGGCGGTGATGACTCTAATACAAATGCTGCTATGCTTGCAGAATGGTTTATTAAGAATAATGCGGATATTAATGTAATAGGCTGTCCTAAAACAATTGACGGTGATTTAAAAAATGACCGGATTGAAATTTCTTTCGGGTTTGATACCGCATCAAAAACTTATGCGGAGTTAATCGGCAATATTCAAAGAGATGCAAATTCCGCTAAAAAATATTGGCACTTTATTAAGCTGATGGGAAGAAGCGCTACTCATGTCGGGCTTGAAGTTGCGCTGCAAACACAGCCTAATATTACTTTAATTTCAGAAGAAGTTGAACAGAAAAAAATGTCTTTAGGACAGATTGTTGATTATATTTCTAATATTATTGCAAAAAGAGCGGAAAAAGGTAAAAATTATGGTGTTGCATTAGTTCCGGAAGGGTTGATTGAGTTTATTCCTGAAATAAAATCAATGATTTCTAATTTAAATGACATTCTAGCCGTTTTGGAAAGTGATATTCAATTTCAAAATGCCGATGACAATCAAAAATTTTCCATAATAAAATCAAAGCTGAATTTTGAAGATGCCTCTGTTTATGACTCTTTGCCCGCTATGATTAAAAAACAGCTGTTGATGGATAGGGATCCTCACGGCAACGTTCAGGTTTCAAGAATTGAAACAGAAAAACTATTGATTGAAATGACCGGTGCAAAACTTAATGATATGAAAAAGGCAGGATTATACAACGGCAAGTTTTCTGCGCAGAGTCATTTTTTCGGCTATGAAGGCAGATGCGCATTTCCTTCAAATTTTGATGCGGATTATTGTTATTCATTGGGGTTTAATGCGTTTGCATTATTGAAATTCGGTTTAACGGGATATTTATCATCGGTTAGAAATCTTACGGCTCCGGCTTCTCAATGGATTGCGGGGGGAATTCCTTTAACAATGTTGATGAATATGGAAAAACGCAACGGACAGCTTAAACCTGTTATCAAAAAAGCGCTTGTAGAATTATCAGGCCCCGTTTTCAAAGCACTTGAAGAAAATAGAGAAAAATGGGCTTATGAAGATAATTACATTTATCCGGGAGCCATTCAATATTTTGGACCTTCAAGTGTCTGCGATACTATAACCGAAACTTTAAGACTTGAAAATTCCATTAAACCGGTTTCCGTAAAATGAAATAATCAATACTAAATTAAAGCCCTGAAAACGATTTTTACTTTTACTGTTTCAGGGCTTTAATTTAAAGACTGTCATTTTATCTAAAATAAACTGTTTTCAGAAGAAGTTTTAGCGTAAAATCCAAAAGGAACTTTTTTAAATGAATTAACTTCTTTTTTAAGTCTGTAGTTTTCTTTATTCAATTCATTAATTTTAAAACGCATGGTTTCATTTTCCGTTTTAACTCTGATAAGCTCCATAACAACATCATCCATGCCGTCAAGTTTTTCATCAAGAATAGAACTAAGTTTTGCAGTAATACTGCTTTCTATACCTCTTAAAGTTTCAACAAGCCTGAGTATTGATGCGCTTGAAATAGAATTTGTACCTTTAAGCACGACCTTATTTGACGGAGAAGTCATATATTTATTATCTGCATTTGCCGTTAAATTTTTAAGCCTTAAAGCATCATCCTGAGTAAAATATGTAAGCCCCCTCTCGTTTTTTTTCAGCTTAATGTCTGCTTTTTTACATAATTCTTCGATTTTGGAATTATCAATACCTAACATTTCCCTGATTTCTTTAGGAGAAAGCTCCTTATTCCCATTCTTATCTACTGTTACTGCTACCATGAAAATCCCCTTTTGGTTTGATTAACCATTCTAGAAATATTATATACTTTTTAAAAAATTTTGTCTAAGAATAATAAGTATCGTTACATAATTTAATCAAGTTCATATTTTTGCATAATATCTTTTTTTTTATTATAATACCGGCAGGGTTAATGGGGGATTTTTTATGAAATGTATAATACTTGCCGGCGGTTCAGGCGAAAAGTTATGGCCTATATCTCGGGAATTATATCCAAAATCTTTGTTAAATTTTTTCGGTAATAAAACGCTTATCCAAAATGCGTATGAACTGGCGGAATTATTTGCCGTTTCAAAAAACATACTTACAATAACTAATGTAAGGCAGTATAACGATATAAGGCTCCAACTGCAAAAATTTACAAAAAATCCTTTGATTTTATCCGAGCCGATGTCTAAAAACACAGCGCCCGCCGTAGCTTCAGCTTTAACTTTTCTGAAGTCCGATAAAGATGAATATGTTCTAATTCTGCCCGTAGATTTTAATATTAAAGATAGAGATGTATTTAAACAGACGGCAGATGAAGCAAAAAATATTGCAAAAAAAGGCTATATAGTAGCACTGGGGGTAAAACCGCAATATAAAGACTTTGCCTTAGGTTTTATTAAAACGGGCGGAACAATAAAAAATAATGTAAAATGCGCAGAAAAATTTATAGAAAAGCCCTCCGAGCATGCTTTGGAATTTAAAGGCAGAAAAAATAAATACTTATGGAACACGGGAATTTATATTTCTAAAATTTCGGTTTTGCTTGAGGCTTATAAAAAGTATGCATCTTGTGAATGCAAAAACTTTTCAAAAGAAATGTTTGATGAAAATAATAAAATCTATTATAAATATTATGAAAATATTCCGGAATGCTCAATAGATTATGCTGTTATGGAAAAAGCAGATAATCTTGCGGTAGCGGAGCTTCAGACTAAATGGACGGATTATGGCTCCTGGAGTAACATTTATAATAACGAGAAAAAAGATTCTAAAAAAAATATCATAAAAGGCAATGTAATATCAAATGATGTTAAAAATTCATTTGTATATTCGTCAAAAGAACTTGTTGCAGTATCAAACATAGAAAATACCATTGTTGTAGAAACTGAAGATGCCGTTCTTGTCTGTGATAAATCAAGAACAGATGATATAGGAAAAATTGTTCAAAAATTAAAAAAACAAAAAAACGCAAGTATAATTTCAAGAAAAACGGTATTTCGGCCATGGGGCTATTATACCTGCTTAAACGAAGGGGAAGGATGGCTGTCTAAAATTATAACCGTTCTTGCGGGGCATAAATTATCCCTGCAGTCTCATAACTTCCGCTCTGAACATTGGGTTGTGCTTGATGGAACCGCTACCGTTATTTTGGAAGATAAAACTTATACCCTTAAAAAACAAAAAAGTATTGACATTCCCATAAAAGCTAAACATTCGCTTCAAAATAACACCAAAGAAACCTTAAAAATTTTAGAAGTGCAAAAAGGAAGCATAATAAGCGAAGATGATATTATCCGCTACGAAGATATGTATGGAAGAATAAAATAACATTTTATATATTTAATAATATGAATGTAGAAAATTTTTTACGGACATTTATATATTTTATTAATCTTTTCATAAATTCCTCTTTTTATATATAAAGTATATAAAATTGATATAATTGCTTTGTGCAAAAGAAATATTAAATTTTGTTAAAATAACCTAAAGAAAATCCTTAATATGCCGATAAGCAGATTTAAAGGAGATTTATATGTACAGACCGGATGAAACAATGATAACAAATGAAACTGACAGTTCGGAAAAATACATTTCAAAGTTTATGAATGATTCAAATTTTGAAAGTTTAAATTATTTAAAAAACAGCAGAAAAAATTCAGGATTATCTGCAAATAATTTATGTTTTAGCAAAAATATCGAATTTATAAGTGTTAATAAAGACATAAATTCTGTATATTATAATCTTATGAGCGAAAAAGAATTTTTTAAGGTAGTAGAATATAATAATAACAGACATTCCTCCAAAAACGGGAAATATCAAAAAAGTTTATATGAACATTATCTTCAGGCAAAAGCTGAACATGATAGCGGTTATATCAATGATGTATTAAAAAAAGCAATAGTATTAAGAAAAAACATTAATTATGTAAAAAAATTAATGAAGAATAAGTGTTTTATGAAAAAGTGGCATAAAAATTACGGGCGGAAATCTCCGTTATCGGTATTAAAATACTCGGGCGATATGACATTAATCAATATAATCAATGTAATCAATGAGCAGTAGTTATTGATTAAAGCATATAAAAATGACCGGAATTCCTTTACAGAATAAATTGGGGCAGTTATAGACAATCATACGGGTTAAAGATCTGAATATCTGTTGTAATTATACTTTATCGTATTTAGACCGGAAAGAGAGCTAAAATTTTCTTAGAATTATGCATCCTGCAGTATCATGCTTTTTCACTCCCGCCGGCGGATGTTTTTCTGCCTATCCTTCTATCTTTTTTTTTCCCCCCCCCCTCCCCTCAACTGCAGAAAACTATAAAATATAATGTAATATACAAATTATACACTCTGAGTATTTTCTTCAAGCATAATTTCATACCCGGCAAATGCTGTTGATTTCCAATCCGGAAACCCGACTAATGTTGCTCTTATGGGTTTGCCTGTAAACGGATTAATAACTTGAAATGCTGATTTATGCCCGTCTGCTGCAAGGATATCTACGACTTCAAGCAAACTTGCATCACGTTTTATATATGGTTCAACTTTATCTGATAATGCTTTTTCTCCGTCACGAGCTAAAATCCATTTGTCATAATTTTTGTCCTTAAACCATTTTGCATATCTTCTAAACGTAATATCAGAAGGTATAAAACTTTGTCCCTGCTCTTTTAACTTGTACTTGGTTAATGCAATAGCTTTTCCGACTGATAATCTATTAGGGTGTAAAATAATTCCATAAATATTTTTATTTCTTCATCATTTAATACAGTTCTATAATCATTAACACTGCTGTATTTATACTGAGGCAAGAGCTTTGTATAATCTTCTGTTTTGCTCAACATCGCATACCAACAATGCAGACTGCCACGGGATATTTCCCTAAAATCTTAAACAGATGCGAATTTGAAGTATTATGCAACTTTACAAAATCATAGTCAGCTTGGAGTTTATTTGTTGATTTCTTCCTAAACTCAAGCCATTTATGGACTACATCAAGTTTTGCAAGTGCGATTTGCTTGCTTTTTTCTGGTGTAAAATTAATCATCTTCAAATCCTCTAATATTGTCTGATTCAATATTGTATTTTTTCCCCTGTTTATCTGCGCAGGTAGCAAAATCAACATATCCATCAGCAAATTTGTTTTTCCAGATACAAATTAATAATCCTATTTCTTGTGTTTTAAGGTTTAAAATTTTTGTTCCAAATAATGTGTAGTCTTTGTTTTGCATCCATAAAGTCATTTCTGCACATATTCATCATTCATTTTCTAAAATAAATCAAGTCCTAAATCTCTTTTCCGCCTGACAAATCGAAGATTTGAAACGGCGGCATCGCAGTGTTTCGTCCTCAGTTGACCGCCTAACCGGCGCTGAATTCGGACTTAACACCTGCTTACGCATCTTAATCTCAGAGATATTTTGACACATATCAAACTAAAAGATAATTCAAAACGGACAATTCCTGCACTAAAAGTCCATTGGCTGAAATTCAAATACCAAGCGAAATTGATGCTAATACATGTTCCTAACACAAAAATATAGTGCAAAATTAGGACAAAAGAAAAAGAAAAGACCAGTAAATCTCAATACTATAAATTAGCCTCAAGCACCTAACAAATCGGCACTTCTGCCTAAAATCACTCATCCAAAATGTCCTGATAAGTTATAGTCTTTTTTACATTACCGCCGGGTATATATTTTAAAACAGCGGACTGACCGCTGTTTGTTATAAACTTTTAAAAAGCGGGCGACGAGACTCGAACTCGCGGCATTTTGCTTGGGAAGCAAACATTCTACCACTGAATTACACCCGCAATATATTTCTATTATATACCATGAAAAAATAAAAATAATATTTGTAAATAATTTTGTATTTATATGTAATATAATAGTCCACTGTAATATAATTAATAATTATGAATAGAATTAAACAATTATCATGTAACCTTATTAATAAGATTGCAGCGGGCGAAGTAATTGAAAGACCCGCTAATGTTGTTAAAGAATTAACCGAGAACTCAATTGATGCAGGTGCGACTAGAATTGATATAAATGTTACAAATGACTGCAGGAATTTTCGTATTGCCGATAACGGCTTCGGTATTCATCCGGATGACATCGAGCTTGCTTTTACCAAGCATGCCACAAGCAAACTAACCGATGAAAACAGCCTTTCTAATATAGAAACTTTAGGATTTAGAGGGGAAGCTCTTGCAAGCATAATTTCCGTTGCAAAAGTTACATGCACAACAAGAACTTGTGATTTTGAATACGGAATAAAAGCCGAAGCGGAAAATTCTCAAGTGAAATTTTCTCAAACAGGATGCGCACAAGGTACGGTAATGGAAGTCAAAGACTTATTCTACAACCAGATTGCACGCTTGAAATTTATAAAAAATTCCAAAACCGAGTTTTCATACATTCAGGAATACGTGCAGGCGCTTGCATTATCACATCCGAATATCGGTTTTGTACTGAAAAATAATAACATTGATGTAATTAATACAATTCCAAATCAGGATTTGCTCATAAGAATATCTCAAATTTATAACAATGATATTTTAAAAAATTTAAAAGAAGTAAATAAAACTGATAAATCTGAAAATATAAGCATAACAGGGTATGTATCAATCCCGAGCTACACCCGTTCAAGCAGAAATGCAATATATACTTTTGTAAATTCAAGAGCAGTAAAATGTAAAGTTTTGTTAAAAGCTATAGATAATGCGTATAAAAATATGCTTCCGATTGGAAGATATCCGTTTGCTGTGCTGAACATAGATATAAGACCCGATAAAATAGATGTAAATGCACATCCTGCAAAAAAGGAAATAAGATATGAAAATCCTAACCTGATATTTAATTTTGTCCAAAGTGCAATAGAAAATTCATTGTCATCGGCAGATGTCCGGGCAGGACAAGCGGAGAAAATAAATGAAAGCGTTGCACCGCTTCCGTTTATAAAAGATAATGATGACTTTTTTGACAAAGATAACAGCATTGAAAAGAATGTATTTCCATCCTCGCAGCCTGAAACAGATAATGAAGCAGGGAAAGAAGTATCAAATCCGGCACAGATGCCCATGATTGATTTTAATGTTTCAAATAAGGAAAGCAGCATAAAAATCATCGGGCAGTATAGTAATACATATATTCTGGTAGAAAACGAAGATAATCTTGAAATAATAGACCAGCATATTGCTGACGAAAGGTATATTTATGAAACATTAAAAAAGCAAAAAAAGGTTATTTCTCAATGTTTGATAGTTTCGGATGTGTTTGATGTTGATCCGCAGGATGCGGCAATACTTGCAAATGCAAAAGAACATCTTGCAAAATTCGGCTATCAAATAGAAAAAATATCGGAAACGCAGATTATTTTTAAGAAAATACCGCAGATTTTATCAAAAATTTCACCTGAGAATATTTTATCGGAATTACTGAGAAATTTAAGAAACTCGCCTGAAAATGATTTAGATTCGATAGAAGAAAGGATATTAATTTCTACTGCCTGCAAAGCGGCAATAAAAGCAGGGGATAAGCTCACATTATTTCAAATGGAGGATATAGTCCGTAAATTGAGAACAACAAGAAATCCATATACTTGTCCTCATGGCAGACCAATTTCACACTATTTTACACTGAAAGAAGTTGCGGCATTTTTTTCAAGAAATATTTCATAAAAACGGAATAAAGACATGATAAGTTTTTTAGGACTTTGTATACAAAATTTAATCCAGACAATAAAATATATACTTGACGGTAATGTAAAAAAGGCATCAATATTGGCATCTGCTGCAATGATTAGCTATGATTCCCTGCCGATAGCTCTTAGTATTGTATTTATTGCAGCGGTGGTAATAGCGCTGCAGATATCAAAACAATTTTTGATGTCAGGCGCTGAAAGCTATGTAGGCGGTTTTTTGTCTGTGGCATTAATTAGGGAATTAGCCCCCGGATTTGCCGCACTTGCGGTAAGTGCAAGAGCCGGAACTGCAATAAGTGCAGAAATAGCAAATATGCAGGTAACTTCACAGGTTGATGCGATGAAAACGCTGAAAGTAGATCCAATCGGTTACTATTTTGCCCCGAGAATAATAGCAGGAGCAATAACAATTCCTATGGTGGTAATATTGTCTGAATTATTCGGAATAATAGGCGGGTTAATAGTATCATATACAACAATAGGCTTACATCCTAACAGATATATTTCATCGGTATATTTGTGGCTCAATACAAGAGATATTTATATAAGCATTTTAAAAGGATTTGTATTCGGAATAATAATACCGTTAATATGTGCTACGCAAGGCTATCAAACGGTCGGCGGAGCTAAAAATGTAGGAATATCAACAACAAAGGCTGCAATCAAGTCAACAGTATTTTTGCTTGCGGCAGATTTATTGATAACTTTTTTATTTTATGTGGCATAAATTAATTTCTTTTTTGATATAATGTAACTGAAAACGGATATTATTTAAGTATGACAACAAAATTTTCATCAAAATCAACAAAGAGCTTTAATATTTGGAGAAAAATTTTTCAGTATATTGTATGCAATTTGGTAATAATTAATGTAGTAAAATGCAAATATAATTTCAAGGGTGTAGAAGGTCTTGAAAATATAGACAGAAATAAAAAATATATAGTGGCAAGCAATCATATAACAGGTTATGACCCGTTTATAATAGCTGCGGCATTAAATATGACAATAGCATTTATGGCAAAAAAACAATTATTTGAAACATTTTGGTCTATGGTATTAATGGATTGGTGCGGTGCATTTGCGGTTGATAGAGATAAAGTTGATGTTTCAACCATAAAAACAGCATTATCCATACAAAAAACCGATTGGAATTTAGGTTTATTTCCTCAGGGAACGAGATGTAACAACGGAAAAATTGAAAATGTTACAAAAGGGTTTGCTTCAATAGCAAAAAAAATGAAAGCTGATATATTACCCGTAGGATTAATTGTAAAAAACAGCAAAAATTCAAAGAAAAAAGAATTTAAAATAAGGGTGGGCTGTCCGATACAAAGCAATAATAACGTGGATTATCTGCTTGATAAATGGGTAAACGAAGTAAGCGAAATAGCAGAACTTGAGTATATATCGTCCTGAAATAATAGAAAGATAGTTAATGAAAAACAAGAAGAAAAATTATACCAAAAGGGAAGTTTCTGATTTTAATGAAGGAAAATGCAATTTTCAATTGTTCGGAAGATGGCTGATTGCAAGGACATTAATTCCAATATTTTATAAAATAGAATATATAGGCCGTGAAAATATTCCTTTAGACAGAAATTTTATAGTAGCGCCGAACCATATATCATATTTTGACCCGTTTTTAGCCGGAGAAGCAACAAAAAAATTTATTGCATTTATGGGTAAAAAAGAGTTGTTTTATAATCCGGTATTGGCGTATTTGCTTGACAAACTGGCATGTTTTGCGGTAAATAGGGAGAAGTTGGAAGTTTCTACTATAAAAACGGCATTAAATGTATTCAAAACCGAAAAGTGGATGCTCGGAATATTTCCTCAGGGCGGAATAAGAAGAAACCGAAAAATAGAAAAAATAAATAAAGGTTTTGCTGTAATTTCAAAACAAATGAAAACGGATATACTTCCTGTAGGAATAACAGGATGTGAAAAATATAACTGGATTCCGTTCAAAGGGAAAATAAAGGTGGCTATAGGCGAACCTATTTCATACAATCAGGAATACAATGAAATAATCAATGAATGGGGCGAAAAAATTTCCGGATTAATCGGCTATATACACGCCAAAGAAGAAGCAAAAGAGGGGAATACCAATAATGCCTCGGTATTAAATGTATAGATAAATTACTTGAATAAACTTTTTGTTTAAATTATAAATAATACATACAGGTAAATCATGGCAGAAAAGGAGTTCAAAAAACTATGGTAAATGTTGCAATTAACGGATTTGGAAGAATCGGAAGAAACACTTTAAGAGCGGCAATCAAAGAAGGTATCTTTGATAAAATTAATTATGTTGCTATAAATGACCCCGGATTAAAACCGGAAGATGCTGCAAGACTTTTTAGATATGATTCTGTTATGGGGCAGTTTAAAGGCAGTGTTGAATCTTATAATGACGGTATCATTGTAAACGGTAAAAAAATTAAGTTTTATTCGGAAAAAGACCCTGCACAGCTCCCTTGGAAAGAATTAGGAGTTGAAGTTGTTGTTGAATCAACAGGCTTCTTTACCGACGGGGAAAAAGCAAAAGCTCATATTACGGCGGGTGCTAAAAAAGTTATTATTTCCGCCCCCGCAACAAATGAAGATATTACAATTGTTCTTGGCGTTAATGATAAGATGTATGACCCTGCTAAACACAATGTAATTTCAATGGCATCTTGTACAACAAACTGTTTAGCTCCCGTAGCTAAAGTTATTAAAGAAAAATTTGGTATTGTTAAGGGGTTAATGACAACAGTTCACTCATATACTGGCGACCAAAGAATATTGGATGCAGGACATAAAGACCCCCGCAGGGCAAGAGCAGGCGCATTAAACATCGTTCCTACCAAAACAGGTGCAGCAAAAGCTGTAGCATTGGTTATTCCCGAATTAAAAGGAAAACTGGACGGTTTTGCAATGAGAGTTCCAACACCGGATGTATCTTTAGTTGATGTTGTATTTGAGGTAGAAAGAGATGTTACTGTTGAAGAAGTTAATGCCGCATTAAAAGCAGGCGCAGACGGGCATGTTCTTTGCTACAGCGAAGAACCCTTAGTATCTTCGGATTACATCGGCACATCACAATCTTCAACGGTTGATGCTTTATTAACAAGAGTTATGAACGGAAATATGGTTAAAATTATTTCCTGGTATGATAACGAATGCGGTTATTCAACAAGATTGGCAGAAACAACATATATGGTTGCTTCTAAATTATAATCTTTTAGAATAAATAAATTTAAAAAGACTGCCGTTTAAGGCAGTCTTTTCAACTCATAGACCTAAAACAAAGCGCCTGACTGCAAAAAACAGTCCGGATTTCGGCGGAAAGAAATATCAGCCTGAATATATAATCCGTAAAGTCCGATTTTCAGATGATTAATATATACTCCCGAAAAAATACGAATATAAAGAAATTTTTGAAATAAATAAAAGCCTGACGGCTTTTTGCACTCCGAACGATTTTCGCCTTTTCGGGTTTGCTCGCTTTACAGGTTTCACCTGCCAGAAAATCCGCTTCTTATAATTTCTTAATCGCTCGCAGGCTAGGACTTCGCTACAGAATTACTCTAGCAAGTAATTCTTCCGCTCCGCCGCTGCTCGCTTTACAGGTTTCACCTGTCAGAAATTCCGCTTCTTGAAATTTCCTTACGGCTCAATCTGGTATCTCTGTTACAATGAATAATTGCCTCATTATTTTCGTAAAATACTTGATAAAAAATAACAAAAATATAAAATTTAATAAAACTTAATAATTAAAAAAATAAAAAAATTATGAAATTTATCTGAGATTTTTTAATGAATTTATAAAAAATCGTATAAATTAGGGATTTTTTTTTAAAAAATAGAAAAATATATAAAAAAAATAATAATGTTAATATAAAGTTAATTTTAAGAAGTGTATAAAATACAATTAAATTTATTTAAAAAAAAACATGTTTGAAATACAATATAAAAGCTGGTAAAAATGAGGGCTGTTAATAGTGGGTTTAACATTTCAAGAATTAATACTGAATTTATCAAAATTTTGGAGCGGTTATGGGTGTATAATTCAGCAGCCTTATGATATAGAAAAAGGCGCAAGTACGATGAATCCGGCAACTTTTTTGCGTGCATTAGGTCCTGAACCATGGAATACCGCAATGGCAGAACCTTGCAGGCGTCCTACGGATGCGAGATACGGTGAAAATCCTAACAGGCTGGGGCATTATTTCCAATATCAGGTAATATTAAAGCCTTCGCCGAAAAATTCTCAGGAGTTATACTTAAAAAGTATAGAGGCAATGGGAATTGATTTATCAAAGCATGATGTGAGGTTTGTCGAGGATAATTGGGAATCGCCCACATTAGGCGCAGCAGGTGTCGGATGGGAGGTCTGGCTTGACGGTATGGAAATAACACAGTTCACGTATTTTCAGCAGGTAGGCGGGCTGGAAGTCCGTCCGGTTTCGTTAGAAATTACTTACGGACTTGAGCGTATAGCCATGTATTTACAGAATGTCAATTCTGTATTTGATGTAATGTGGAATAAAAATATAAAATACGGAGAGATATATCTTCAAAATGAAATAGAACAGTCAAAGTATAATTTTGAATGTTCAAATGCAGAAAGGTTATTTAAACTGTTTGATTTGTACCAAAGTGAAGCTGAGTCCTGCATGGAAGCTCAAATTGTTCTTCCGGCTTATGATTATGTTTTAAAATGTTCACATACGTTTAATCTGCTGGATGCAAGAGGTGTTATAAGCAGAGATGAGAGAATTAATTATATTAACAGAGTGAGAAAAATGGCAGCATCTGTTGCTCAATTATATGTTGAGCAGAGGGAAAAAATGGGTTTCCCTCTGATTAAAGAAGCGCCAAACAGCATATAGAAAGAAAAAGGAAATTACAATGCAAAACTTTGCACAGAAGCCTTTAAGTAATTTTTTGTCAAATATTATCAGGAAAAAAAATCCTGATGAACTTTTGGAACAATCGGCAACAGGCGGTTTAAGAAAGACTTTAAATGCGTTCGACCTTATAATTTTAGGTATCAGTGCAATAATCGGAGCCGGAATATTTGTTATGATAGGTTCTGCGGTTATTGGTACAACAGAGCGTGTAGGGGCAGGTCCGGCTCTTGTAATTTCGATATTTTTAGTTGCGATAGCATGTATATTTCCGGCTTTATGCTATGCTGAATTTGCTTCTATGATACCCGTTTCCGGAAGCGCATATATATATACCTATGCTACAATGGGCGAACTGCCGGCGTGGATGATGGGCTGGGTATTAATGCTTGAGTATGCAATAGGAACAATTGCCGTTGCTTCAAGCTGGACAGGATATTTAGTCAAATTTTTTCAAGGTTTCCCCATGCTTCCGGAGTGCATAAAAAATCCGCCGGAATGGCTTATTAACGACTATCAGACAGTAATAAGCGCAGGCGGGCATATACCCCATATACTTGGTATTCCTATATGCTTTAATCTTCCCGCTATGTTTGTTATAATTGTGATAGCATTAATATTATTAAAAGGCATACAGGAATCGGCAAATTTTGCAAAAATAATGGTATTTGTTAAAGTAACGATTATAGCATTATTTATTATTGTCGGAGCATTTTATATTAAGCCTTCAAACTGGATACCGTTTGCTCCTACGGGGATTAAGGGTATTTTAATGGGGGCGTTTGCAATCTTTTACGCATATATAGGCTTTGATGCAATTTCAACAGCGGCAGAAGAAACTAAAAATCCTCAAAAAAATCTTCCTATAGGGTTAATAGGTTCGCTTGTTATTTGTTCATTGTTTTACTGCCTTGTTACAATTGTTTTAACGGGTATGATGCCTATGAATCAAATTGATTTAAAAGCGCCGATTGCTGCTGCTATGAGCTTTGTAAATCAGGATTGGTTTGCCGGTGCTATAGCAATCGGTGCTTTAGCAGGTTTAACTTCGGTGCTTTTGGTTTTGCAATACGGAACAACAAGAATTTTGTTTGCAATGGCGCGTGACGGATTTTTACCTTCCGTTATGAAAAAAATACATCCGAAATACAATACGCCTTGGGTGATAACCATTTTATCCACAGTGCTTATTCTGATAGGCTCATTATTTATTAATATGCAGGTAGCCGCCGAATTGGCTATATTTGGTACATTTACTTCATTTGTAATTGTATGTGCGGGAATCCTTATATTAAGAAAGACCGAACCGGACAGACCCCGTCCGTTTAAAGTTCCCTGCTGTCCATGGTTTCCCGTTATCGGTATAATATTTTGTTCAGGGTTAATGTTTGTAGCTTTAAGAGAAGTTAAAACATCCGCTATGTTATTTCCATTATGGGTAATACTGGGAATTATTATTTATTTTCTATACGGATATCAAAGCAACAGGAAGCTGGAAGCCGTAAAATTTCAAAAACTGGAAGAAGATGAAGATATAAAAATTAAAGAAAAAATATAGCTTAAGACCTCTGATGAGGTCTTTTTATGTATAAATATAAATAATATGAAAAAATTCAGACGATTAAAAAATACGATTATTATTTTTATATTAGTTTTAACATCACAAAATGCATTTGCAATAGAAGATAATGATGATGAGATTTTTCATCCGTTTGAAATAAAAGACGGAAGTAATATTTCGATAATTGAATGCGTTTCGGTTGCGTTTCAAAATAATCCCAAAATAAGAAAGCAAAAGTATCTTTTGGATGTGGCAAAAAGTAATGCCGGTATTGCCAAATCGCAATATTTTCCGGTAATAAATGCGGGCATTGGATTTTTTAACGAAAATAATTCCGATAATATTTATTATGATTCGCATTACAGGGAACTGCCAAGCGTAGGTGCGAGCATAAATAAATTAATATGGAATTTTGGCAAAACAACCTCATTTATAAAAATGGAGGAATTTTACAAAATAGCTGCGGAATATGAGTTTATGGACTGCCTTTGCTCTGTATTATTTGATGTAAAAGCAAAATATTATAATCTGCTGAAAGAGAAATCCCTGCTTCAATTAAACAAACTAAATGCAGACTTAAGCCGGGATATTATAAATCTTTCATCCGATAAAACAGATATACTTAATGCAAAAACAAATCTGGCAAAAGCTCGAATAATGCTCAATAAAAAAGAAAAAGACTATAATAATGCAAAAATTAATTTAAATAATGTAATGTTTTATAATGAAAACAAAAATTATGACATACAAAATACCAGGACTTTTCCATATAACAATGATTTTAATAAAGATGAAAATCTGAATGACATTAAGCAATATCAAAAACAGCTGTTTAACTTTAATATTAAAGATGCAGCCGAAATTGCATTAAATAACAGCCCCGACTTAAAAGTACTGATTGCCGAACGTAATGCAATGAAAGAATCATTAAATTATATACGAAAAACATATTTGCCCGATTTAACGGGCAGTATAGGCTACGGGTTTAATAATACAATTCCTGCTTCAAATAACAGTTTTCAGGTCGGAATTAATTTGAATTCATCGGTAAATATTATGGAGTTAAAGCATAATATAAAAGGGGCTGATGCACAAATAAAGATTGCGGATGAAGAAATAAATAATTTTAAAGAAAATTTATTTTTTGAGGTGCAGAGGGCATTTAATAATGTAAATATGTCTGAAGCTAAAATAAATCTGGCGCTTGAGGAAATTAAAAATTCCCTGCAGACATATTTAGATGTTTTAGTAAAATATAAACACAAGAAGATAAATTATTTGAATGTTCAGACAGCAAAAAATGATTATATAAATTCCGTGCAAGAGTATATAAACAGCCTTTATGAATATAATATAGCTTTAATACAGGTTGAAATGGCAATGCACTATCATATTGTGGATATTCATCATAAATCTAAGCATGCCATGCACTACCATTCCGAAGAACTGATTGACCATCTCAACAAAGTTCTAGGATGTGATGAAGAACATAAAAAGCAGGATTAATTTCTATACATCTCTTAATTCACGCATAATTTCAGGTAATATTTGTTCAAAGACATCTACCACCATAGGGTCAAACTGTTTATTAGCAACTTGCTTAATCCTGTTAAGCGCTTCACGGGGCGAAACCTGATTTCTGTATATTTTAGGGGTAATCATGCTGTCAAACGCATCGGCGACGGCAATAATCCTTGAGCCGATAGGAATTTCCTCGCCTTTTTGACCGTAAGGATAACCTGTGCCGTCATAAAATTCGTGATGAAACTTTATAATTTCAACAACATCTTTTAATTGCTTTATATCATCAAGAATTTTTACACTATGATTAACGTGCTGTTTTATTTCATTATATTCGTCAGGAGTGAGTTTTTCCACTTTAGCCAAAATATCATCCGAAACACCAATCATACCTATATCATGCAGTAAACCTGCTAATTCCACTTTACCGACAGTCGCCGGACTAAGGTGCATTGCTTTAGCAATTTTAACCGAATAAAAAGTAACACGCCGGCTTCTGCCTAAAGTATAAGAATCTTTAGCATCTAAAGCCTCAACAATAGCAGTAACCATACCTGCAAACAAATCTTTTAAATCTCTGACCAATGCAAAATTATCATATTTTAACTGCCAGTATTCAAGTGCATTTTGAACCACCAGCATTAATTCATCAGGATTATACGGTTTTTTAATATATCTGTATATTTTAGCATAATTTATGGCATCAATTAATATACCGGAATCCGTATATGCAGTAACAAGTAAACGCATAGTATCCGGAGAAATTTCATGACATCGCTTTAAAAATTCAACTCCGTCCATCTCCGGCATTTTATGGTCTGACAATATACATTGAAAAGTATCATTTTTAAGTATATCAAGAGCAGCTAAAGGCGATGTTGATTTTACAATATCATATTTGCTTCTTAATGTACGGTATAATAACGCCAGATTATCAGGTTCATCATCAACTATTAATATTTTATATCTATCCATTGTTATCTCCTGCATTAGCAGCATTTGCTACAATCTCTCTGTTTAACTTAACCGGCAGAGTTATAATAAATTTGGTGCCTACATTCGGCGTAGATTCAACTTTAATATCCCCCTGATGATTTTTAATAATTTTATAAGTAATTGAAAGTCCAAGACCTGTGCCTTTTCCGACAGGTTTTGTCGTGAAGAACGGATTGAAAATTTTGCGGGCTGTTTCTTTGTCCATGCCGCAACCGTTATCTTCAATTATAATAGTAATATGCTCTTTTGTCTTATCTTCATTAATTTTTATCCAGATATCGCCTTTATCGGGAATAGCCCCTGCCGCATTATCAAGAATATTCATAAATACCTGATTCAGCTGACCGCCGAAAGCCTCAATTTTCGGAAGATTATCGGGGAATTCCTTATGAATTTCGGCTTTATTCTTTAATTTATTATGCAGAATGTTTAAAGTCATCTCAATTTCATGGTTCAAATCAACATCAGTAATCGCAACTTCCTCCATTCTTGAGAAACTTTTTAAATCCTGAATAATATTTTTAGCCCTGTCTGCGCCTTCTTTGCAGCTCTTGATTAAATCGGGCAAATCGGTTTTCAAAAACTCGTAGTCAAGATCCTGTTTAAGTTTGTCTATATCGGTTTTTTCTTCGGGTTTTAATGATGAATCATATTTTGTATATTCATCAATAATATTCATTAAATCCTGCGAATAATTGTTTAAATGAACCATATTCCCATAAATAAAATTAATGGGATTATTAATTTCATGCATAATACCTGCAACTAATTCGCCTAAAGATTTCATTTTTTCCGAATGAAGCATCATAGCTTGAGTATTCTGCAGTTCCGCATAGGCGCTTTTCAGTTCTTTAGTCCTATCCTGAACCTGAGCTTCCAGCGATGAATATAAACGCTGAAGGGCATCAGCCATAGCGTTGTATGATTGAATCAGCTTATTAATTTCATAATAATAAGTATAATCAAGACGGCCGGATAAATCACCCTCCGCTATTTTTGAAATAGTAGCCTCCATTCTTGAAAGAGGCGTAGAAACACTCCGCCCTAAAAGTACGGAAAAAATAATTCCCAGAAGAATTGTTACTATGAAAAATGTGTTTGAAAATTTTGAAAATTGTTCTAAATTATAACTTTGATTTTTTGGAACTAAAACATATACATAATAGTATTCTGTATCTATATATACCAATGAATAATCCTGAACATTATAATCGTTAGCATGAAATAACTTTAATGAAGCCGGATTTTCCTGATTAATAAAATCATATTGACCGCCTGTTACGGATGAGTATGTTTCCTGCCTGTTTTTACCGATAATAATAACATCTTTGATTTCAGTCTGCCCCTGCAGAACATTATTTAAATCATTTTTTAAATTATCCCAGTTTCTGTTTTGAATATCATCATTAAAAACTCTTAAACTTGAAATAATTTTAGCCGAAACGTTATTTTGTATCTCTTGCAGACCGTCATTCATATATGCATAAAAAATAGCCTGAATTATACAAACAAAAAGAATAATACTAATAATAATCGTTAATTTTATTGTATTTTGAAATCTGATAAACGTCTTAAAATCAAAATGCATAGAATTTTTATTTGATTTTGAAAATATGGATTTAGATTTTGCCTTAGCCCGTGCCTTATTTTTAGCTCCGCTTTTTATTTCATTCTGAACGGCATTATTGGAATCAGGTTTTAAATCATTTTTACTATCATTTTTAGCCACTGCTATACCACCTTATATATAGAGTAATAAAACTATTTAACAATATTTTAGTTTGTTTTACAAGTATTTTACAATTAAAATATTAGAAAAATCATAAATTTGTATTAAATTTTCCAAAAAAGGACAATAATTTCCCGCTTCTGTAAACTCTATTTCCGCCTGCTTGTATAACTGCTTTCCATATAATACAATTTACATTTTGTACAGCACTTCATCCTGCAGCGGAATTGCGGACGGATGAAATCCGGAAAGCGAAAGACGAAGTGAGGACAGCGGAACTTTTGCAGAGGCTGCAGGCGGGGTGGAGGACACCCCGACGG
>CAZBFV010000013.1:0-45449 GCA_964491345.1 uncultured Muribaculaceae bacterium | reverse complement strand
GAAGCATAGCGTAGTCCCGAAGTAGCAAAAACAAAAGCAAACGAGAGCGGAAGCGAAGTTTGCGGCTTGTTTTTGTGAAGCAAAATCCAAGACAGCGAGAAATGAAGCGACGACAGATGAAATCGAAGGAGCGACAATTTCGAACGAAAAGAATTCCAAGAGGCGGAATTTCTGACAGGTGAAACCTGTAAAGCGAGCAGCGGCGGAGTGGAAGAATTACTTGATAAAGTAATTCTGTAACAAAGTCCTAACCTGCGAGCGATTAAGAAATTTCAAGAAGCGGAATTGCGGACAGGTGAAGTCCGGTTAGCGGATTTTGCGTAGGGCGAAGCATAGCGTAGTCCCGAAGTAGCAAAAACAAAAGCAAACGAGAGCGAGAGCGGAATTGCGGACGGGTAAAACCCGGTAAGCGAGCAATGGCGGAACGACTTGAAGCCTGCAGGCTTCAAAAAGTGAAGTTCTAACCTGCAAGCGGTTAAGAAATTAAAAGACTGTGAAGCGAGTCCGGCCGGCTATAAATGAAATGATGACATCGGAACTTTTGCAGATGCCGGAAGCAGGGCTTTTTTCCACTCATTTTTATTTTTTTCCCCTCCCTCCCCCCCCCGCATAAAAGCCGTTTAACATTTTTACAGCAAAAAGAAAAATCCGAAAAAAGTTTCAGCCGTAAAAATGGTAAAATACAGGTGCAATATACATTTCAACTGTTTTTTACCGTAAGATTGCAGATAATTATCCTGATTTTATTATACGCAGAATTTCAAACGGCACGGCGGATTGAAAATCAGCAGAATTAAGGCGCATTGCTTACAGACTGCATTTTCTGATTTCCGGCTGTCTGCAGTGCTGAAATAATGATTGTAATAACGGTTTGTATTTCAAAATTACAAACAGAATTTATGATGAATTTTTATTCATTTGTTTCCGGCATGCCCTGATATTCCGGCCGGCTTGAATTTTCCGGCGGGATCTGCTCTAACGGCTTTTCTTCGCTTGTCTGCTCATCGGTTTCAGCCTGCTCATCATCTGTTTCTTGGCTTATATCGGTATTATCAGGTCCGGTTTTTGCCGGCTGTTCTTTTATAATACTGTATGAAAATTTCCCCTTATTATTAAAATCCTCGCCGTTTCCGCAGGCACTGGCCGTTACATATACTTTATCCTGCGAAATTTGAGAAGCATAGTTTATTTCGCATTCGTATCTTGTATATTTTTTCTTCAAATCATTATTTTCTTCGGATATTTTTTCATAATAATGATTGCCGATATCCTCATCTGACGGCTTAAATCCGCTTGGAGATGCTATTACAAAAATAGTGCCGCTGCAGTAATACTTATCAGATTCGCTGTTATATGAATTCATTATCGGGAATTTAAGGCTTACATCGGAAATTGTTTCGGGAGAAATGTATTTATAAAAATAATCATTTTCCTTAAAAATTTGAACGGCATAGTCTTTTACTTCTTTTTCATGACAGCTCGGCGCTTTTAAACTTGAATAATCTTCCTCCTGCATAGGATTTATTATCATCTGATCATCAGGAACCGAACCTATAAATTTCATTGTAAAATATGTCAAGCATCCAAAAATTATCATTATCCAAAATAATAATGTAAATTTATTTAAAGGCTTTCTATTGTTATTATCCTGATTGTCATGTCCAATAAAAGAATAACCGCAATAAGCACAGTAATTCTGTTCGGGCAGGCATTCCCTGCCGCATTTCGGGCAGTATTTTATATCCATTTCCCCGTGGCTGATATCCGCCTGCTTAATTCCTTCAAGATTATACCCGCATCTCAGGCAGAATGTATCTTTAACATTACATATATAATTACATCTCGGACATACTATATATTTTTTGTTTATCTCGTTCATTACTTTATATTACCACATGTTAATCATAAATTTAACAAATTATTAAATTTGTATATAATAATAGCTATGGATATTATTAAACAGATAGAAAAACAAGTTATAATTTCCGTTCAGGCAATGCCCGATGACCCGTTGTACAAGGAAGAATGCATTATTGCAATGATGAAATCAGTAATAAACGGGGGCGCTAAAGCATTAAGGCTTGCAGGTGCAAGAGATATAATAAATGCAAAAAAATTATTTGATGTCCCCGTAATAGGTTTAACAAAGCCTGATAAACTCCCTGAAAACTGGAAAGAAATTGTTTATATTACACCCGCAGTAGAAGATGCTAAATTATTAATCGATGCAGATGCGGATATTATTGCGGCGGATGCGACAAAAAGACCCCGTGCAAAAGAAACTCTTGAAGAAATTTTATCATATATAAAATCAAATAACAGGCTTGCAATGGCTGATGTTTCAAATTTTGACGAAGGCATAAATGCACGCAGGCTGGGTTTTGATATTATATCGACAACCCTATCGGGCTATACTCAGAATTCAAGGCAGGATATAAAAGGTCCTGATTTTGAACTTTTAAAAATGCTTGCAGAAGAATTGGACTGCCCCATAATTCTTGAAGGCAGAATTTGGAATCCGCAGGAAGTTGATAAAGCATTTGAACTGGGTGCGCATTCGGTTGTAATAGGTTCAGCCGTTACACGCCCGCAGTTAATTACGAAAAGATTTTGCAAAAGGAATTAAAATGAAAAAAGTTTTAGCTGTTGATGCAGGCGGTACAAAATTAATATATACGCTTATTGACCAAAACGGCGGGTTTTTAAAGGAAGCAAGCAGGACATCCACCCCTAAGGATATTAATGAATTAAAGGAGTTATTTAAAAAAATTATTTCGTATTATGAAGATGAAGCGGATTACATAGCCTTTGCAACGGCGGGATCTGTTAATTTAGAAAATACAAAAGTTGAATCCTCCACTTCTAATATGCCCTGCGGTTATAATAAATTAGATTTTTCAGACTTAAGCGCAAAGCCTGTTTATGTTGAAAACGATGCCAATGCGGCGGCTTGGGCTGAATATAAGCTGGGCGCTGCAATGGGCGACGATAATACGATTATTATCACATTAGGCACGGGGATAGGCGGAGGTTTTATAGCCGGCGGAAAGCTGTTAAGAGGGAAGTCCGGAAGGGGCGGAGAAGTAGGCAGTATGAAAATTAACTCGAAAAAAAGAATCTGCACCTGCGGGAGATATGATTGCTTTGAAAGTTATGCTTCAGGCACGGGCTTAAGAATCACCGCAGAAGAAACTGCGTTATGCGATGATATATTTAAGTCAAGCATTCATAAAAATAAGAAGCCGAGCGAAATAACAACTTATGATATTATTGACGGAATTAATCAGAATGATGATTATTCAAAAAAAGTTTTTAATATTTGGAAACAGGATTTGGCTGCGGGGTTAATAAATATAGCTAATATATTCGATACCGAAAGCATAGTGCTTTCGGGCGGTATGGGCAGATTTATAGATGCTGAGGAAATTGAAGATATGATTAATAATGAAATAGTTGTATCTCCGGTTAAAGTAAAGCATGCAAAAGCAGGAAATTATTCGGGCATGATAGGGGCGGCCCTGCTTGCTTTTGATAAATTTTTGCCGAAAGTTTAAAAACTTTTTATAAAAACGGATTAATTAGACAATATGATATGTTTAAAGTATAATTAGTTAAGTAATTTATTAGAGGATGGACATGAAAATTGTTTTAAAAATATTATGCCTGCTGACAGCAGTTTATTGCATATATTTTCCGTTTTCATATTTTCATCAGAATGCCGATAAAAAAGAGGTAAAAGTCAGCCATATTCTTGTTGATACGGAAGAAGACGCAATTAAGATAAGACAGGAAATAAACAGCGGTAAAAAATCGTTTGAAGATGCCGTAGAAGCATATTCAAAGTGCGGTTCAAAAGAAGATAAGGGAAATTTAGGATACAATATAAGAGGCGGAAGATTGCTTCCGGAGTTTGAAGAAGCATCTTTTAAACTTCCGCTGAAAACAGTTTCGGAACCCGTTAGGACAGATGCAGGATGGCATTTGATTAAAGTTTATGATATCGTGTATTTTTCCGACAGAAAAAACTTTGACGAACGGTATTTTTATTTGTAGGCTGTAATTGAGCTGTTGGTTTTGTAAAATTTACAGCAGATAGTTTGAATAAAAATTATTTTTTGATTATAATTTAATTGCGAAGTAAAGAGGATAAATTATGACAAGAAATCAACTTCCTGAAGGTGTAGGCAAAAAGATAGTTGAAGCATTAAAAAGACAAGCAGAAGCGGATATTGCCCCGCTGTCCGAAACCGAAAATACAGTGAAAAATATTCCTTTAGATGATATTGCGGGTCTGCCCGATATTAATTTGGATGTTAATACAAGCGCTGATGATATTTTTAACGATAATACGATTGTTGAGGAAACGCCTGAATCCGTATTGCCGGCAGGTGCGGTTAAACGGAAGGAAAATAAAATTATTTCCGGATTTGATGATGATTTTGAAGATGATAATGATAATGATTTAGATTCATTAGCCCGGAATACATTTGAAGTTCCGCAGGGGGAGGCGGAAATTGATAAGGGTGCTTCAGGTTTTTCGCAGACAAAGGCTAAAGAAACTGCTGTTCAGCCTCAAGTTCAATCTCAGGCTCAGCCTCAAATGCGGGCAGAAGATTTTAATCGGGCATTTAGTCAAACTGCATCGCAGATTCGGATGCCTGATCAGCAGACCGGTTCTCAGGTTCAAACAATCGCCCGCCCGCAGTCCGTTATATTTCCGGATATTCAGCAGACAGTTAATTCCGGTTCTGCCCGCAGAACTGCCGTTAATCCTGAATCGAAAACAAATGTGAGCATTCCGGCTAATGTTGCGGTATTAAAAAATCTTATTGCGACGCTTCCTGTCGGAGTTACGAAGCAGACAGGCGCTCAAATTATAAGACAGACTATTGAAGCTATGGGTGTTTCTATGAACAGTGTTCTTAAAGAGGCGCAGGAGGTTCAGGAAGAATTGAACAGTTCTACAAGAGAATGCATGCTTCGAATTCAGGAATACAAGACAAATATTCTTCAGCTTGAGCAGTCTGTTCAGGAATACCAGAGAAATATTAATCAGATTAATGATTTGGTAAGTCTGTTTATACTGACGGACAGAAAATAATTTAAATTTTATGATTTGCCCCGTATCCGAACAATGCGAAATCATATTTAACAGGGTCGCATGGGTCGAGCGCTTTCAGGTTTTTTGTCAGTTCGATAACGCTTTCATAAGTGTTATCGTTCCTTTTTAAGAGGTTTAACTTTCTGCTTATTTTGGCGACATGGGTATCTAAAGGAATCAGCAGTTCCGATTTCGGCAGAAAATTCCATATGCCTATATCGACTTCGCTTTTTCTTACAAACCATCTTAAAAGCATGTTCATTCTTTTTAATGCACTCTTTTTTCGAGGATTTGGAAGAAGATGATAAAAACCTTTTGTTACATTTAAATCAACTCTTGCGTAGAAATAATCGGCTACTCCCTGAAACATATTCCACACTTCATTATTTTGCTTATATGAATATTCAAATAAGGTTTCAAGCGTTTCATTTCCGCAGTATAAAGCATTTAATATTTTTAGTATCTGGACAAAATCGCAGTCTTTTGAAAATCTGTAACCGCAGTTAATTATTTTATTTGACTTATAATCAAAAGTTTTTATAAATTCGCAGGGTTTGTTTTCCATTAAATTAAATATGTAATTGAGTCTGGATATAAAAACTTCCCGTCTGCCGTAAGCGAACATAGACGCAATAAAACCTGCTATTTCAATATCATTTTTATTTTTAAATCTATGAATAAACTGAACAGGGTCATCTTTTATAAAGTCTTTTGTTTCATATTTTTCTGCATAACTGTCAAGCTGTTCTTTTAAAATCATCTTATTCTCTCAAAATAATCTTTTATCAGTTTTATACACATATTTTCCAAAATACCGCCTTTAATTTCAATATTTGAGTTCATAATTTTGTTCATATCGCATTTTGAGCCGAATGCGCCGTTTACTATATCATAGGCGCCGAAATATACTTTTTGTATTCTTGATTGAATTATTGCGCTTGCACACATAGGGCAAGGCTCGAGCGTAACATATATTTCGCAGTCATTTAATCTCCAGCTGTTAAACTTTTTATTTGCCTGCCTGATTGCAATTATTTCGGCATGGTTTGCCGTCTGCTGTTCTTTTTCACGAGTATTTACCCCTTCGGCTATTATTTTATTATTCCGGACTATAACAGCGCCTACAGGTGCATCACTGCCCGAACTTTTTGCAAGTTCAACGGCTTTCCGCATATATTCAATTTTCATGATTATTATCCTTATATAAGGGTATCACTATTTTTACGCTGAATGTATTATCCTTTGAGGATGATAAATATACTTTACCGTTCATTGCTTCGGTCAAACCCTTTACAATATATAGTCCGAGTCCTGTTCCTCTTGTTGTTCTGGTTGTTTTATCATCAAGCCTTATAAATTTATCAAATAAAGAGCCGAGTACTTTTTCCTCGATATAATTCGCCTTATTGATAATTTCAATTTCCGCCGTTTCGTTATTGTGAACGGCATTAATTTTTATGGGGGTGTTTTCATAAGCATATTTGTCCGCATTATTTAAAATATTAATTATTACCTGTTCCAGCCTGTCTTTATCCGCATAAATATCTGGAAAATCATTTGAAACATTATTTTCCAATTCTCTCTGCTCAATATTTTTTAACGAATATATTGAATTTTCTATAACGTTTAAAAGATTGATTCTGTCTAAGATTATATTTAATTTTGCGCCTTCTATATCGGGAATTACGAGCAAATCTTCAATCATGCGGGATAATCTCTCCGACTGCCGTTTAATAATCAGTAAAGATTTATGTTTTGTTTCTTCATCTATTTTAATATCGGTTCTTAAAAGCCTTGATGTATATCCTCTTATGCTTGTTAAGGGTGTTCTTAATTCATGGCTTACCGTATCTACAAGATTTGAGCGGAAACTATCCAGCAGTTTAAGCTCTTTATTTTTTTCCTGAAGTTCTTTATATGCGGAATTAATTTCATCAACCATGCAGTTAAATTCTTCCGATAAGAAAATTATTTCACGGGGAGTAAATATATTTGTCAAAGGGGTTATGATTTTTTTGTAATTTCCTCTTGCAACCGCAATAATGCCTTTAAATAACTGCCTTATGTTAAAATACAGATAATAGCTGTATAACAGCGTTAATAAAATTGTTATTGCGCCTGCGATTAAAAAAGCAAGCAGAATTCTTATTCTTGCTTTATAAATTGTTGCTTTTGTCAGATTTTCGGAGGTATTAACAATTATTATAACTCCTATATCGTCCAGTTTAAGATAGACTCTCGGCTGGTTTTTTATTACTTCAAATCTTGTTATTATATCGTTTACAAGATTGACAGGAAGCTGTTTTCTGCTTTCATTAAAGTCTTTTGCGTCAAAATTATGCGAAAATAACAGTTTTCCTTCTTTATCCACTATATAAATCCGTCTGTTCCGTTCATGTTCAAAATTATTAAATATATTATTTTTAAATATCTCAATATTTACCTCGGCTTTAAGATATTTATCATCGTGAATTTTATCTACAATCCAGACTCTGTTTTGTCCGGGATTATATATTATCTTTTTATTAACATCAAATTCGGGATGCTCGGACGGTCTTATTATTTCAAATTCCTTAAAAGTTTCGGAATTAATTGCCGTATCTTTTAAATATATATTCTGCTTTTCTTCATTTGGAATATATTTTAATGAAATGATTATTTCATCAAGCCTGTTTTTACTCGAATCAAAAACGGACATAATATTATTTTCCATAATTCCCGCAATCATTTTAGCGGAATTGCCGAGTTCTTCCCTCAGCGAATGCTGATTTATGTTATTAATAATCAACCACGAAACAAGCGAAGGAACTAAAACGCCTATTAACGAAATAATAATAATCTGTTCTACAATTTTAAGCCGTTTAAGCGCCATAAGGTAATCCTTTTAATCGGTTTCATCACCGAAAGGAGTAAGTTTATATCCGACATTTGTTACTGTCTGCAGATACTGAGGCATTTTAGGATTATGTTCTATTTTCTGCCTCAGCCCGCCGACATGCACCCTCAGCATCCTTACATCATCATCGGAATTATAACCCCATACTTCATTTAGCAGTACTGCAAGATTTACGGCATTATTAAAATTCTGCATAAGGCAGTATAAAATTTCAAATTCGGTAGGAGTAAGCTTTATATGTTTATTCTTCACAACTGTTTCAAGCGAATTCGGCAGAATTTCAATATCGCCTATTTTCAGTATTTCCTGCTTCTGCGCATTATTTGCGGACGGGCTTCTTCTTACAAGCGCACGGACTCTTAATAAAACTTCCTGTATATCAAAAGGCTTGACAATATAATCATCGGCTCCAAAATTAAACCCTTCGGTTTTATCGGTTATTGTTCCTTTTGCGGTAAGCATAAGTATCGGAATATCAGGCTTGGAAGCTCTTATATTCCTGCATGTTTCAAATCCGTTCATTTTGGGCATCATAACATCAAGTATAATCAAATCATAAAAATCCGAAAGTGCTTTTTTTAAGGCTTCTTCGCCGTCTTTTGCAATGTCAACGGCATATCCGCTGTGTGATAAATCAAATTCCAAAAGCTCTCTTATTTCATTATCATCATCGGCTATTAAAAGTTTTTTCACATTAATATCCCCTTTTCTGCTTTTTTATTTTATCAAATGATTATTAATATTTCAATTTTGTCTGTGAGTTTTATTCATGCTATTATTTTATCTGAAAATAAATTAACAGAGGTATTGATATGACTGCTGAGGCAATAGAGGAATTAAGAAAAAAATATGAAGCTGTTATAGGTTTGGAAGTGCATGCTCAGTTAAAAACAAAATCTAAAATTTTCGCATGCGATTCGACCGAATTCGGCAACGAGCAAAATACACAGGTAAGCCCTGTAACTCTGGGCATGCCGGGGGTGCTTCCAGTTTTAAATAAGGAAGTTGTAAATATGGCTATTTTAACAGGACTGGCTTTGAACTGCACAATCCCGCAATATTGCAAATTCGACAGGAAACAGTATTTTTATCCCGATTTGCCCAAAGGCTACCAGATATCACAGTATGACAAGCCGATATGCGTAAACGGATATATGGACATTAAAGGCAAAAGAATAGGAATTACAAGAGCGCATCTTGAAGAAGATGCCGGCAAACTTGTTCACATTGGAGCAGACGGCATAGCAGGTTCAAGTTATTCGCTTGTAGACCTTAACAGAGCCGGAGTTCCCCTGCTGGAAATTGTATCCGGGCCTGATATGCGTTCTGCTGAAGAAGCAAGAGCCTATATGGAAGAATTGAGAACCGTTTTAATATATATAGGCGTCTGCGACGGCAACTTGGAAGAAGGATCGATGCGATGCGACGCCAATATTTCAATAAGGCCTAAAGGGCGGAAAGAATTCGGCATAAGGACTGAAATAAAGAATGTAAACAGTTTTAAAGCGCTTCAAAGAGCAATTGAATATGAAACAGACAGGCAGATTGATATAGCGGAGGCAGGCGGAAAAGTAGTTCAGGAAACAAGGCTGTGGGATGATAATCAGGGAGTAACAAAGCCAATGCGGGGCAAAGAAGATGCGCATGATTACCGTTATTTTCCCGAGCCTGATTTAATGCCTCTTGAAATATCAAAAGAATGGATTGATGAAATAGCGTCAAAAATACCGGAACTGCCGAATCAAAGAAGAAAAAGATATGTTTCATACGGTTTAAGCAGTTATGATGCGGATGTGCTTGTCGCACAGCAGGATATTGCTTTATTCTACGATAAAGCGGTAGAGCTTAAAGCTGACCCGAAAATTGCAGATAATTTTCTTATGAAAGAAATTACGGCATACTTAAAAGAAGAAAAATTGACGGTTGAAGAAACAAAATTAACTCCTGAATCTTTTGCCGGACTTATTAATCTTGTTGCATCAGGCGTTATTTCAAATAATATAGGCAAACAGCTTGTTGTTACCATGCTGAAAGAAGGCGGAAGCGCCGGAGAACTTGTTGAAAAACAAGGGCTGAGCGTAATTTCCGATGAAAATATATTAAGGGAAATTATATTAAAAGTTATAAACGATAACCCCTCGCAGGCTGAATTATATAGAAACGGACGTGATAAACTGTTTGGTTTCTTTGCAGGGCAGGTAATGAAGGCGACTAAAGGCAGGGCAAATCCCAAGATTTTAAATAAATTACTGAAATCAGAGCTTGACAAGGGATAGCTTAAATCTGAATTTCAATACGAATTGATTTTTTTTCAAAAAAAATGCTCTTTTTTTAAAAGAGCGTTAACTAGGTTAGTTTTGGTAGATAGTTGTTCAGTTTAGACTATATGAGTCTTACGCTTTCTTTAATGCCCGTAAAAAATTTTAAATGCGTTTTTTAAATTGTTTTTTTACATAACTTTACAAATTTGACTTTTTGCCTGCATCATTTTTATATCCGCGCAGTCCGGGCGCTTCATTGCTTCCTGTTCTTTTTGCGGTTATTGCATATTGAACTTTCGGAATAACGACGCCCAGCGCTAAAGCTGAAACGCCTATTGCGACTGCTCTAAACAGAAAAGATAAGGCGAAACTTTTTTTATTAACCGAATTAACAACAGCTTCATTAACAATTCCGCCGTTCTTTTTCTCCGCCGTTTCAATAATTTTTTCAACGTAGCTGTCTATATCATCCCTGAATGAAGTAATCTGTTTCATCGGAATGAATTTATACGGATTTGTTAATTTATTTTTGCCGAATCTTTTCGTATAAATTGACTGCATAAATTCCGGAGTATTAATTGAGCCGTTTTTAAGCACATCGGCTACCTGCTGTTTTGTTAAAACAGCGCCTTTTGATGCCTGCTCGGGCTGGAGCTTTGCCATTTCGCCGGCTTTTTTAATAAGCTCCCGTGGCATATATCCGGTTAATTCATTCAAAGAAATAACATCATTTTTAAAAGGAATTTTATCTAAAATTTCTTTTGATTTTTCGTTTAAAACCCCGATTGTTTTTTTTCTAAATTCATCTGATGTCATTTTTCCGCCCGAGTCTTTTAATCTGTTTAAAACATTTTTATGTATATTTTCGGCGCTTACGGCATCAATAGAAGTTATTTTAGAGCTTTTTGCCAATTTTTCAAAGCCTTTATATATTAAAGGAACGCTTGCATAATAGAAAAATCCCGAAGTAATATCTCTAAATAAGTACTCTCGTCCTTCATCTTTATTTCTTGCCGTGAGGTAGCGTCCTCCCGTCATGCCGGCATCGCTTACGAGCATTTTACAAATAGGATTATTTTCAAGTAAATGCGCATATAGGGCGAGATTGTTTCCTTTAAAAGAAGCATAGGGCTTATTTGAAATTTTTTTATCAAAATCTTCAAACGAAATTGACTTTATATTTCTGCCGTAAGCCGGCTGTTTTTTTTCTTTTTTTTGTTTTTCTTTACTGCCGAGATAATACATTTTTTTTGTTATAAACTGATTTATTTTAGGAAGAAGAAAGCCCATAAATCCAACGGTTAATAAGGAGGAAGCAAGCAATTTGGCAAATTTAAAACTTGAAAATTCGGCTTCAATCTTTTTTGCATTTTCCTGCGTCAGGCTGTTTAATTTGACCTGAGCATCCACAAGATTATCAAGGGGGGTTCTGAGTGCATCTTTACTCACGCTGTAGTCTGTTTCGGGCAGTTTTAAAAAGTGTCTGCCTATAAAATCACCTAAAGCATTAAATATATCAACGCCTTTAATCCAAAAAAATGCTGATACCACATCATCCGTAATTCTTTCACGAAATTCGGGCAGTCCTCCTCTTTTATATGCGTTTATACTTCGTCCTGCATCACATGGAACTTCAAGCGCCAGAGTTGATACAACAGGGTCTACGGCAAACGCACGCAATATTTCTCTGCTTCCTTTGAAGTTTGTTTTGTTATTGCCGGATTTAACCGATGTTATCTGCCTGTCCGGATTTATCTGCTTAATCTGCATTTTGAATATTACTTATTACCGCCTTAGTTATAATTCTTAAAATACCGCACATTTTATATTAAAAATATAAATGAAATTTTTTTTGCTGATTCTGCTTTAAAGTTAAGAAATTTTACAAAATTTGTTTTTTATTATTTACAATATATTTTTTAGTATTATAATTATTATAGTCGTACAAATCTTCAGTGCAGATTATAATAAATGCACCAAAGAGTTGTATTAGAAAGGAAATTAAAATGGCTAATATTAAATCTGCCAAAAAAAGAATTTTAGTCGCTCAAAGAAATTATGAAAGAAATATTGCTTATAAATCTTCTATAAAAACGGTTATAAAAAAGGCTCTTGTTTTGGCTCAGGCAAAAGAAAAAGATACCGGAGCTATAAAATCAGCCGTATCCGAGGCTTATAAACTCTGTGATAAAGCTGTTTCCAAAGGCATTCTGCATAAAAATACAGCTTCAAGAAAAAAATCAAGACTGGTTAAGGCTATTAATAAATTAGCAGTTTAGTTTGTTTTCATTTTTCAAAAATTATGTAACTCCTACTTCTGTGGAGTTTTTTTTTGATTAAAAATTTCAGCCTACAAGCCCGGAATCATCATACTCCGATGCTTTTACCATTATGGCATGCTCAACCGGCGTTTCTTTTTTGATTGATGTATCATAAGGCACTTCCTCAAAATTATAATCATCTCTTACACGCCTTAATTGATTTTCATCAACTAACTTTTTTGCTAATTCCGCTATCTCATAAACTAATTGGTATCTGTTTTCTGTAGTTTCATTAAGCTCCCACGCTATTTTGACAATCTGGTTCATAAAGCCTCCGGTAATAATATATATTTGTATAATACTATGCTCATTTCATAATATCAAGTAATTACGGTTTTGCTTAATTCCTTAATGTAAACTTTTGTAATACGGTTAAAACGCATGCTGAGATACGCTTCTGCCTGTTGCCAGATTCCATATAAATTTTTTGTTACGCAATGTAAACACAAATTTATAACCTTAAAAGCCTGCTGATACAAAGGTTTAGGGCGCAGGTTCATAAAAAGTTTAAATTTATTCCGGTTTTTAGCTTAAAAATAATTTTATGATTAGTATGCAGATAGTATTTAAATATTTAATTCAGGCTTATGCAGAATATTACGGATGTAAATAATGTTATAAATATAAATTCCGAACGGCTTTTCAGGTCAGCAGAAGATGATTTTTACTATTTTAACAATGTAAATTCGGCTTATAAGAAACTAAAAACAGCTGTTAAATTAACTCCCGGCCATTTTAAAAGTATTATGCTTCTTGCGGATATTGCTTTTATTAAAGGATATTTAAAAAAAGCACTTAAATTATATATCAGCGCTTCTAATATCCGGCCATGCAATTTCAGAACCTGCGCCTGTATTGTAAACTGCTTTAAAATGCTTAAAAATTATAAATCGGCCTTAAAATACTGCAATATGGCATTCGACTGCTGTCCGTCCGAAAATTATTCTTTATATATTCAGTTATTTGAGATTAAAATTGAATTATTAATTATTCAAAAACAATATAAGCAGGCTCATTTAAATATGATTAAACTCAGACAAAATATCAGGGAATTTGATTTTAATTATGAGTTTTTGCATAGTAAAATTGTATTGCATAATAAACTTACAGC
Organism: uncultured Muribaculaceae bacterium; assembly: GCA_964491345.1. Classification (GTDB taxonomy): domain Bacteria; phylum Cyanobacteriota; class Vampirovibrionia; order Gastranaerophilales; family Gastranaerophilaceae; genus Avigastranaerophilus. The sequence goes on along the minus strand of CAZBFV010000013.1, from coordinate 31,759 downwards.
TTCTAATTTAAAAATTGTCTAGCTGGTAGAAAATAGGAACGGCAGTGTGAATACTAATTTAAAAAAAACAATTCTGTTAATTATTACATTTGTTTTGCTGTATTTTGTATTTCGCAATATCAATGTTAATGAATTGTTAAAACAGTTTAGCAAAATTGATTATAAATATATAGCTCTTTTGGTTATATCAATTGTAATTTCATTATCTTTCAGAGGCTTATGCTTTAAACAGCTTATATATAAAACTGCGGATATACCCGTAATTGAATCTGCAATGCTCTGCATAACTTCAAGCGCACTTAATATTGTTCTGCCTGCAAGAATCGGCGATATATTCAGGGCATGCTTTACGGGGGATAAATATAAGGTAAGCAGAGCAAAAATATTCGGCGCCGTAATGTTTGAGCGTATTATTGATATGATTGTTATTTGTTTACTACTGCTGTTTGCAATTTTTGTTTATAACAGAAACGAGCTGGCAATAAAACTTTGCTGTGTTTCCTTCGGAATATTTTTATTAAGCCTGCTTTTCGCAGTATTAACTTATAAATATAATCATGCGGACAGCATTTGCAATATTTTAAACAAATTTTTCAACAAAATTCACTGCTCTGAATTTTCCGATAATATTGTATGTTTTGTTAATAAAATATACAGCTCGTTTTCCGGCGGGTTTGAAATAATAGATTCTCCCAAAAGAATGCTTTTAGTATTTTTAACTTCTGTTGTTATCTGGATATTTGATTGTTTTGATTTCGTTTGCGTAATCTGGGCATTTAATCTTTCCATCCATTGGTCCTGTGCTATTTTTATTTCCTGTTTTATAGTATTTGCATGTCTGATACCCTCGGCTTCAATATTTATAGGTCCATATCAAATAGCTGTCATAACGGCATTTGCTATTTATAATGTCAGTAAAGAATCGGCTTTGGCTGTAACTTTTGTTGAACAAACAGTTGTTCTTATAACTACAGGCTTAATTGCGGTGCTATTTTTATTAAAAAACAATATTTCGCTTGATAAAGTAAAAAATGATATCAAATAAATGAAGTTTCTATAATTTTAATAATATCCTTCGGTTTGTCCGCAAAGTATTCCGCTCCGTGCTGTATTAAAAACTCTTTATCTTTAAAACCCCATAAAACGCTGATACAGGGAATGCCGGCATTTTTTGCCGTCTGAATATCAACTTCGCTGTCGCCTATATATATTGTGTTTTTTATATCCGATTTTAATTCCGAAACAGCTTTATTTATACCGTCCGCCTCCGGTTTTCGTCTTATAATTTCACTTTCGCCCACTGCAGTATCAATATAATTTCCAAAGTATTTTTCTGCCAGCGATTTAACCGCAGTATCATATTTATTCGATACAACCGCCAGTTTATATTCTTTTTGCTTTAAAATTTGAAGCATATCAATAATTCCGCCGTAGGGTTTTGTGTTTATATACATATTTTCTTTATAATATTTTTTAAAATATCCGACCATTGACTGAAGCTCTGCATTATCAATATTTGGCGGAAGTGCTTTTTCAATGGCTTTTTGTACTCCGTTGCCGACAAAAGCTCTTATTTCCTGAATTGTACGAGTTTTGTATCCGAAATTTTTTAATGTATAATTAAAACTTAAATGTAAATCATCAAGCGTATCCAGCAGAGTTCCGTCTAAATCGAATATCAGCGTGTCTTTATGTTTCTTCATAAGAGTAATTAAAATCTTTTTGATGTTCTTATTACAAGTATATCAGATTTAATTTCAGCAGTTAAGAAATAGTTTTACACTTGAAAAAAAAGGGGGTTTTTAATAGAATTTATTTAAAGGAGAGATGTCCGAGCGGTTTAAGGTGCAAATCTCGAAAATTTGTGAGAGGGTGACTTCTCCGAGGGTTCGAATCCCTCTCTCTCCGTTTTTTTGTTCTGCCGGTTTCTGCAGAAAGTGTTTTAACTAAGCAGTTTGACCGGCGGTGAGGGCGGGGGCAGTGCGAGAGAGGGAGGGGAAAAAAGAGGGACGGGGATAGAGAAAAAATTTGTTTCGGGCAGATTATTTTTCTGCAGGAAGCGGGAGGGGAGGAGGAAAAAAGAGGGACGGGGATAGAGAAAAAATCTTTTTCTGATTAATTTGTTTTTGGCGGATTATGCGGTTATTCCGCACATTCGGCATAGAAAGCTGGGATAGTAAAACAGACAATACAAAAAAGAAAAACCGGCATCAAAACCCCTAAAGCCGGAGTTTTTACATCAATTTCAGGATTACGGAAAAAATCTGAATTTATTAATATACTCAAAAGTCTTGCCTCTGTGCTATAACAGCGGATGATAACAACAGGACTTTTGGCGCAGAACAAAACTTACTTATTATCTCAGGATTTTTAGGAAGTTCTTAAACATTTTTCATTTAATAACCGGTAATATAAAAAGGGTATAACAGCTCCCCTCTTATGCCTGCTAATCTTCCCGCTGATGCACGAAACCGGCTCTGCGGGCGCCGGAATCAAAATCAGAACATCCATAATAATTAAATTTTGTTAATATGCCATTTCTTCCAGCGCTGCAATTTTCATTATTTTTGTATCGGGTTTTTTGCCCGTCCATATTTCAAAGGCTTTTGCTCCTTGATATATAAGCATATCAAGACCTTGCACGGTTTTAATATTGTACTTTTTAGCGAGTCTTATCAGCTCCGTTTTTAAAGGGTTATATACAACATCATATATAATTCCGTTTTTATTCATTGTTTTTATTACATCTTCTTTAATCGGAGATATTCCCATAGCTTTACTTCTCATGCCTACAGGCGTTGCGTTTATAAGCATATCGTATCCGGATAAATCTTTAAGGCTTTCTATCTGCCTGCAGTTCATTTCTGTTTCCGGAAAATTGCATCTTAAAGAACTTACCATTTCGGAAGCATTTATAATATTTCTTGCATAAAAATCTATTTTTTTAACCTTTAATATTGATAAACCGGCCCCGACTGCTCTTGCCGCACCGCCGTTGCCTAATACTGCCGTATTTCCTTTTTCAAGTTCTTCTCTGAATTTTTCGGGAATTGCCTCTACAAATCCGTACACGTCTGTATTATACCCTTTCAGCGAAGAATCGGGCATAATTTTTATGGTATTTGCACTGCCTGTTACATTTGCAACATTATCGGCTTCGGATAAAAATAAAATTACGGGGACTTTCAGCGGAATTGTTACATTAAACCCCAGGTAACCGCCGGATTTTAAATATTTTATTCTTGAAACTAAATCCTCCTGCTTTGTTTCCAATATATCGTAGCTTCCTTCCAGTCCTACCGATTTAAAAGCAGCTTCCTGTATTATTTTTGACATTGAATGAGATAAAGGGTAACCTATAAGTCCAAACTTATTCATAAACTATCCTTCCTCCGGAATTTCTTCTGAATATGAACATTCTTTATTTATGCACTCTATCTTTTTTAATTTTTTTGTAATCTTTTTTACCATAATTCCGCCGCATTCCGGACATCTTTCTTTAACAGGCTCGTACCATGACACAAAATCGCAGTTTGGATAATTATTACAGCCGAAAAATACCGTTCCTCTTTTTGATTTTTTAAATACTATCTCTCCTGTTCCGCATTTCGGGCATTTAACACCGGTTGATTTATGATATGCTTTGCGGTTATTGCATTCAGGGTTTGTACACTGCAGATATTTTCCGTAAGGACCTGTTTTAAATACCATGTCAAAACCGCATTTCCCGCATTTTTCCTCACATACATCTTCTGCAGTATGCTCCTGATTTTCTTCGGTATTTTTACCATCCAAAACATTTAACGGCATTATTGTCCTGCAGTCGGGATATCCTGAACAGCCCAAAAACTGGGAGCCGTTTTTCCCTGTTCTTACAAGCATCGGCTTACCGCAGTTAGGACATACTATTTTTGTTTCTATATTTATTTTATGCGCTGTTTTCATCACCGCATCAACTTCATTCATAAACGGACCGTAAAATTCTTTAAGCACATTATTCCATACAGCCTTTTTTTCCGCAATCATATCGAGTTTTTCTTCCATGCCCGCCGTAAATTTATAATCCATTATATCTGCGAACTGTTCAACAAGCTGTTTTGAAACTGCTCTGCCCAGTATTGTAGGATGAAGCGATTTATCTCTCTTTTCAGCATACTTTCTTGTCTGGATAACGGTAATAATTGACGCATAAGTAGACGGCCTTCCAATTCCGTATTCTTCCAGTGCCTTGACAAGAGAGGCTTCGTTGTACCTCGGCGGAGGCTGGGTAAAATGCTGATTCGGGTCGATTTTACTGCATTCAACCTTATCTCCCTGCTCTAAATCCGGAATTTTATTATCTTTTTCTTTTTCTTTTTCATCTTCTTCGCTGTCATTATAAAGCCTGAGAAAACCGTCAAAGATAATTTTGCTTGTCCCTGCCTTTAAAGTGTAATCGCCTGCCGATATTTCTATTGATTTATTTGATGTTTCGGCATTAGCCATCTGGGATGACATAAATTTTTCCCATATAAGTTTATATAATCTGTACTGATCCGAATCAAGGTATTGTTTTATGCTTTCGGGCGTTCTTTCAATATATGAGGGTCTTATTGCCTCATGGGCATCTTGTACGTTTTGTTTCCCTTTTGCATAGACATTCGGTTTATCAGGGTAATATTTTTCGCCGTAATTATTCAGAATAAAATCTTTTGCCATTGTCGTTGCATCTTCCGAAACTCTTACGCTGTCCGTTCTCATATATGTAATTAAACCGACTGCTCCGCTGTCAAGCTCAATGCCTTCATAGAGTTTTTGCGCAACCTGCATTGTTTTCTGGACTCCAAAACCTAATTTTGAACTTGCAGCCCTTTGAAGGGTAGATGTTATAAAAGGTGCTGTCGGTTTTCTTTTTGTTGTTTTGTTTGTAATTTTTTCAACTTCATAATCTGCAGATTTTAATTCTTTTGCAATCTTTTCTGCCTGTGCTTTGTTTTTTATGTTTTTTTCGATTGGCTTGTTTTTATATTTAGATAATTCAGCTTCAAATGTTCTGCCGTTTCTGCTAAGTTCTGCCGAAATACTCCAATATTCCTGAGGAATAAATGCTTCTATTTCTTCTTCACGCTCGCATATCATCCTTAATGCCACTGATTGCACACGCCCTGCCGATAAATTATAATTCCCCATCTGTTTCCATAATACGGGGCTTAATTTGTAGCCTACCAATTTATCGAGAATTTGTCTTGTCTGCTGAGCCTGCACCATATCCATATTTATTGAACGGGGATGTTCTATGGAATGTTTTACCGCTTTCGGCGTAATTTCATTAAATTCTATACGCTTGATTTTTTCATCCGGAACAGCTAATATCTGTCTTACATGCCATGCTATCGCTTCTCCCTCCCTGTCAGGGTCCGATGCAATAAATATATTATCGAATTTTTTGGATAAATCATTAAGTTTTTTTACAACATCTCTTTTTTGGGGAATAATCTCAAACTTAGGCTCAAAATTATTATTAACATCAAAACCCAGATTATCCGTTTCGGGGTCTTTTGCCGGCAGGTTTCTTATATGCCCGCAGCTTGCTTCTATTTGATATCCCTCGCCGAGTATTTTTTTTATCGTCTTTGATTTAGCAGGCGATTCAACTATTACTAACGCTTTGTCTTTTTTCTTTGCCATTTATTTCTCTGATACAAAATGCTTATACTAACTCTGTTAATATTACCAAAAAATTATCAATATTCAATATATTATTTTGGCAATTCCTCAAACTCCGCCGATGTCTGCATTCCCGAGCATTATCCTGATTATAAAATCGTATATTTTTCGCCTGTTCCCTGTTTTATAATTCCGTTTAACTCCAGTTTTGTAAGAGTAACCATTAATTCCGAAATATCAGCCGAGGTTTTATATGCTAATTCATCAGTTGTTAAAGAATCTTTTTTCAGATATTCCAAAACTAATTCTTCTTTTTTTGTTAAATTGTTTTTAGCTGATTCCGTTTTGGATGAAGAACTTATCTGCCAGTTTAAACAGTTTATAATATCTTCCGTTTCGGTTACAAGCCCTGCTCCGGTCTTTAGCAGGCTGTATATTCCTTCCGTATTCGGATTTGAAATCAGCCCCGGCATACACATTAACTCTTTATTCTGCTCTAAAGCCAGTTCTGCCGTAATCATGGCGCCAGATTTTAAAGCTGCTTCAGCTACAAGCACGCCTTTTGATAAACCCGAAACAATTCTGTTTCTTACGGGGAAATGCCAGCTTATTGCCTCCGTATCAGGCCAGTATTCGGTTATTACCGCACCGCCGTCTTTTATTATTTTATTAAACAGCCCTGTGTTTGATTTCGGATACAGCCTGTCAAATCCGCCTCCTAAAACGGCTATTGTCTTTATGTTATTTTCAACTGCGGTCTTGTGCGCTACAGTATCAATTCCTTCCGCCATGCCGGAAACTATACATATATCCGTATTTGAAAATCCTTCAAGTATTTTTCTTAATGCGCTTTTGGCATTTTCGCTCGCTTTTCTCGAACCAACCACCGCAAGAGTTCTTTCTAAATTACAATCAGAAAGACTGCCCAGAACAAACAGCCCCGCAGGCGGATTATAAATATGTTTCAACATACAGGGATAATCGGGGCTTTCAGGATGAATAAACTTTATTTTCCTTTTATTGATATATTCAAGACATTTATCAGGATTGATTCTTTTCCGCTCCTCAAGGAAATCTTTTATACTGCTCTGCTTCACGCCCGTAATATTTCTTATATCATAATCATCGGCATTCCATGCTTCAGATGCCGAGCCGAAATAACTATACAGTTTATTAACAAAAACGGAAGAAGAATTTTTCAGTGCAGAAAATGCACACCAATATTTTTCCTGACATTCCATATAAATTATGCGCTGCAGCCGCCCTGTCCGGCTAAAGCCTCATATTGAGTTTTATAATATGCCGCCAACAGGCATGCCATATCATACTTTTGTTCGAGCGTTTCGGGTTCTGACGGCGTAAAAGTATCCGTATCGGGGGTTTCAGCCGGAATCTCTCCGGTTCTTTCAGCTTTTTTTGCAAAACTCGCTTCTTTTATCGGCTGACAATTTCCTGCAGGTAATACGGAATTAATAGCTTTAATATTCATAACAACGCCCCCATATAAAATATTTTTTAAACTTATTCTATCATATTAAATTGTTAAATGCAACTAATCGATACGGTAATTTATACGGCAAACTGTGCAGAACAGGCTAAAATGCAACAATCATTTAATAATTGACGTTTTTATTATATATCTTCATAACAAGTTTAGCAAATCGGATAATGATTCGCCTCTGTTTTCTTCATTTAGCCTCTTTATATTTTAAAATTGCTATATTCTTCTTCCGGCATTGAAAAGTCTTTATCAATTGTTAAAACTTCCTGATATGTTAAGTCATAGAGCTTATATACCATTATGTCTATTTGGTCTTCGTATTCTCTTACGCTTTGTTGTTTTTCTAAACTATGTTCAAAATCTAAAGAGTTTTTTAATGTGATTATATTTTCTACATTTTTTGCAATTTTTTCAATAAAATTTTTATTTGCATTTAATTTTATTGGTAATTTTTTTATAAATAAGGTTTTTACTTGGCTAAACGCCTTTCCTGATGTTTCTTGCGAAATATGCAAATAAAGAAAATTATATAAAGAACTATTTATAATACCCAAAATATATTTTAAATCTATATTTATATTCTCTTTTGGTACAATTAAATGCACCGTTTTATCTAAATAATTTGAATCATAGTCCAAGGCAGCAATAATTTGATTTGCAGTTTGTCTATATATAATTTTAGGTGATATTTTCAAAAATTCAGGTGAATATCTGAATGGATCAAGTGGAGTCAAATATTCTTTATAATTATTCCTTAAATAATTACTTGGAATATTTATTTTATACTTAAATACATCCCTACCTTTTAAAAATGGGATATCATTTGCATTTTCTTTTGTCCCTGAATAAAGAATTCTTTTACCTACAGATCTCCCATCTCTTTGTTTTTTTATTCCCCTCAGTCCAATAATTAAAACCAACATCTTTTATATAAAATTTATTATCGAAGATATCAGTTGCTTTATCTTCAAAAATTTTTGCAAATAAAGGATTTTCAACAACAAAACCATCTTTGCTTGCAGTTTTTATTTTTGAAAAATACTGTGTTAAATCAAATATATTTTGTTTTTCGGCTGTTTTAAATTTATATTCATATGGATATACTTTAAAAGACTTAGCACCTATAAATATAGAAACATAAACAGTTGGATCATCAAAAACTGCTACATTTTTGTAGTCAACGATTTCAATTATTTTTAATTTTTCTGACATAGATAATCTAAGTTCTTTAAAATAGTCACCAATTAGGAATGTATTTGGTGTAATGAAACTTATTATCCCGCTATTTTTAAGTAAAGAAATTCCTTTTGAATAAAAAGCAACATAGATATTATTATTTTGTTTAAATTCTTTAAATTTATTTTCATAACTTGGTTTTATTATATCTTCAAATATGATTTCATACGGCGGATTGCCTATAACAACATCGAATCCGCCGTTTTCAAATGCGTCTGCAAAAAAGAGTTTCCAAGGGAAGAAACTGCGATTTTCTGTATTTTGTGCAAAATTTCTAATCTTGTATTCTATTTCTTGAAGATTTAATTTGCCTTCTTTTGCTTTTACGTCAAGTTTTGCTCTTACAATGTCTATAATAATATCTTCAATTTCTTTCTTTAACTCAACCTTGCGTGATGCGTATGGAGTTTTTAAGAATTCAGATTGTTTGTTTTTTAGTATCAACGATTTCATCAAAATCTATGCCCGCATAGCTTGTAATAAGAGAATTTCCCTGCATTATTTTATAGTCCAGATTTGGCAGAGGCTTGATATTTTTAACATCTTCTTCATCAACAACAAGCGATAACCAAAATCTCAATTTTGCTGTCTCTACCGCACCGACGTCAATATCGACGCCGTATATAGAGTTTTCAACAGCATTTCTTTTCAGTTCATATATAGACTTTTCGGGTTTGTCTATATATCTGCCCAATACGATTCTTGCTCTTACAATTTCATTCATCATCCCGACAGGGAACGCTCCCGAACCGACAGCGGGATCACACACTTTTATATCCGCAAGAGCTTTATCTAAAATTTCAGCATTTTGCACAACTGCAACGGGCAGTTCTTCTTTTACATTCCTGTTTGAATAATTTGAACCTCATTTCATCAAGAACATCCTGCGTGAGTTTCAGCCGGTCGATTTTTTTGTTTTTAAATAATTTCTGCTGTTCTGCTTTTTGTTCAGGCGGTAGTTCAGCCTCTTTAATATTCAATTTATTATAAAGATAGTTTATTAAACTCTCTCGGCACATGTAATGCACTATTCCACGAGGGGTGTAAAAAGCGCCGTTGCCTTTTCTAATATTTTCAGGCAATAGATTTTCAAAAACTTTTCCCAGCATCTCAGGGTCGATTGCAACCTCTTTTTCTAAAGGCTCATCTTCTTTAACTGTGAAATTATACAAATCAAAAGTATCAAATATTTCTTTAAACAAATTATTATCAATGGTTAAATCGGTTTTTTGGTATTCATAGCCGTTTAAAAAGGGAATTCTGCAATTTAATCTGTCAAACCAGGCCCCTTTGCCTCTGTCGGATGCAAGTGCTTCGTAAAATAAATGTTCAAGAATATCATTAAAGAAGTTATTATATTTTCCGTATCTGCCTTCAAACAAATTTCTTAAAAACTTTCTATCCCCGCTTCCCCAGTCCTTATCTTTATCTACGCCAAGCCAGCCCTTTTTCTGAATAAAGTACAAGAATACTAATTGCCCTAATGTCTTCTTTGCAAAGTCATCAATGCTGACATTGTGTTTTTCAAAATCTAACCGCACAATTTCATCGGCATCACAAAGTCTTTGCAGTTCGCTGTGCATTTTAAGATAAAGATTCTTGTATTTATCAAAGAATTCTTTTGAAACTTTTTCTATATCAAATGCCTGAATTAAATCTTCAATGGTTTTTGAATCATCATCAATATAATCAAGCACATTAATTTCCCTGCTTACATAAACTGTTCCGCTGTTTAACATTGAAATCATTTTCTCGTGTGATTATATTGAACGCTCCAATGTTTTTTCAAAAGCAAACTTTGAACTTTCAAGCCTCTTAACAAGCCGGTTCTTCATAAACCCTACATTGTTTCTTTGCTGAGTTTCTTCAAATGCGGATAAACATTCGCCTGTCTTTTTGGATTCATCAGTTCCTATAATTTTAATTGTCTTTTCAAAAATATCGTTTGTGTGTTTATCAAATTCATAAATAATTTCCTGCGGCGGCTGAACTTCGGGAAAGAACAGCACCTGTTTTTTCATATCTTTTTCATAGTACTTTTTAATGTCAGTTCTTATTCTTCTAATCATAAGATAAGCCAATATTTTATCTCGGACTTCCTTTGAAACCTGCTTTACCGCATTGATATATTTTGGATTATCTTTTGTTCTGCATCCTTTTTCAACCTGCTTAATTTTATTTCTTCTGCCGGCAAAAAACGCTTCTAAATTCGGCAGACCGGGAATATCGCTGTCAACAGGATTTTGGAACAGCGAAATTAAATAATAAAAATCGAAGAAAGTATTATTTAAAGGCGTTGCGCTTATCAGAATAACTTTTTTATTCCTGCAAATCCTTTTAAGAAGGTCATATTGAGTGTTTTTCCCGTTTCTAAAACGGCGAGCCTCATCAACAAAAATATAATCGTAGCTCTTTCCGCCGGATTTTTCGGCTTTTTCCACCCGCTCTGCAATCTTCGGAAGCGTTCCGATTGATTCAATATCATAATTTTTACTTTTTATATTAAAGTCTTTAAATGCACCCTGCCAGTTTGCTATAACCGGAGGCGGAGCAATAACCAATATTCTGCTGTTTTCAAGAGTTTTTGCAAACATTGCCGAAATATAAGTCTTTCCTAAACCTACAACATCAGAAATAAAAACACCCCCGTATTCATTTGCTATTTTATTAATTTTAGCAATGGTACTGATTTGATAATCTAATTTCATGTAATTGTCAGGTAAATTTCCGGCATCAAAAATCTGTTCAATGTTTATTTCGTCATAGAAATATTCATATAATAATTTTAAATATATTTCATAAGGCGTGATTCATTTAACCAAGTTTTAGTTTCAATTGCATCAATATATTCTTCTGTGATAGGAACAGCAGTTTCCCAAAGTTCCTCAAATTTTTCCAAAGCATATTCAACATCGTCATCATCTCTTAATTCAACATTAAATTCATACTGGGAATTTAATCCATTCTCTGTAAAGTTGCTTGAGCCTGTAACAACAGAGCCTAATATCGGCACTTCTTTATTATATCTTGTAATATAAACTTTTGCGTGTATATTTTGCTCTCTGCACGCTTTCATTTCAATCTTGCCGGAGGCTAAAAGTTCTCTGAATTTATTTGCGCCGACTGCAGTATCTTCCGTATCTTCGGAGTTTTCAAATTCTTTTTTAATTTCTTCTTGGAATTGTTCTTTGATATTTGCTTGACCTTTAAAGTTAAGTTTTTGCTGTTCGATATCCTGCAAAAGATTTAACGTTTGGCGGTCAATATTAATTCCGGCCAAAATTCTTATTTTATCGATATTTTCAAGCGAATCACAGATTCTATAAAATCCGCTTGTCCTGAAATAGCCGGCCAATGCATCAAAATACTGCGCATGTCTGAGGGTTTAATTAAATCTTTCATATAATCCTGCACGTCTTTATTAGTATAAAATTTTGTATTTCGCCTTTTATCTTCTGCCATTTTAACTATATGCTTATTATGCAGTCATAGCACGAAATTATGCTCTTATATTTTTTTGAAATATCAGCGCTATTTTCGGCACAATAATAAGGAACAGCAGAAAAGAGCCTCGAAAAAGGCTCCTGATTTGAATGGCGGGACCAACGAGGCTCGAACTCGCGACCTTCTGCGTGACAGGCAGACGCTCTAACCGGACTGAGCTATGATCCCGGATGCAGAACTATTATATGCTAAGCCCAAAAAAAATGCAACATTATTGTTTTACTAATATTCTTTTTGCAATATAATTTTATTATAATTACATTACAAAGGAACGTTATGAATAAATATTTATTGGAAATAGGTACGGAAGAACTTGCTTATAAATTTATTCCGTCGGCTGTGGAACAGCTGAAATCCGGCTTCTCTAAAATTTTAGACGAATATAAAATTGAATTTTCCGATATAAAAACATACGCAACACCCCGCCGGCTGGCTGTTATTATAGAGGGGCTTCCTGATAAACAAAAGGATATTCAAAAATTAATAAAAGGCCCTGTTTCTTCTATTGCTTATGACAGCAACGGCAGTCTTACAAAAGCCGGTTTAGGTTTTGCCGATAAAAACGGTATTCTGCCCGATAATCTTTTTCAAAAGGATAATTATGTCTGGGCGAATATTGAACAGAAAGGCAGTGCAACTGCAGATATTTTAAAAACAATCGTTCCTCAAATTATTTCAGAAATTAAAGGAACTCATTTTATGCGCTGGGCTGATTTGGATATTAAGTTTCAGCGCCCTATAAGGTGGATTGTTTCTCTTTTTAATGACTCTGTTCTTGAAGTTGAAACAGCGGGTGTTGTTGCTTCCAACATATCAAGGGGGCATAGGTTTTCAAATTCCGTTGATGTAGTTATTAATTCTCCTGATGAGTATTTGGCAAAACTGAGAGATGCCAATGTCATTGCGGATGTTCAGGAGCGCAGAAATAAAATTGTCATGTCATCCGAAGCAAAAGCCGGAGAAATCGGCGCTGATATTATTATAGATGAAAATCTGCTTGATGAAATAGTTTTCATTACGGAATGGCCTGTTCCGGTTATCTGTTCTTTTGATGAAAAATATCTTCAAATTCCGGATAAAGTTACGGTAACGGTTATGGCTGTTCATCAGAGATATTTTCCGTTATATAAAAACGGCAGGCTTCTTAATAAATTTATAACGGTAAGCAATTATACGGGCTGTAATTTCGATAATATTAAAGCGGGTAATGAACGTGTGGTTACCGCAAGGCTTGAAGATGCCGTATTTTTTGTTCAAGAAGACACCCGCAGACCTTTAATTGATTATTTAGACGAATTAAAAGGCGTAACATTCCAGAAAGGGCTGGGTTCTGTCTATGATAAAACAAACAGAATTATTAAAATTTCAAAATTTATTGCAGAAAAACTGAATGTGCCTGCTGAAACAATTGAAAGAACTGCTCTGCTTTGCAAGGCGGATTTAGTTACAAAACTTGTATTTGAATTTACGGAGCTTCAGGGGTATATCGGAGCCGATTATGCACTCAGGAGCGGGGAAGCACCTGAAGTTGCCTTAGGCATTAAGGAACATTATTATCCTTTAAATTCAGAGTCCGGATTGGCGGGCGGAATTGAAGGCCAGGTTGCCGGCATTGCGGATAAAATTGACACAATCACCGCTGTTTTTGCCGGCGGAAGAAAAATTTCAGGCTCGCAGGACCCTCTCGGGGTGAGACGTGCGACTTTAGGCGTGCTTAAAACCGTTATTCTAAAAAATCTTGATATTGATTTATCTGAATTAATAAAATATTCAATAAGCATTCTGCCTGTTCAAATTGAAGATAAATCTAAGCTGTACAGCTCCGTTAAAGAATTTTTTGAACAAAGATTAATAACTCTTTTATCGGATAAATATCAATATTCGGTTATCGGAGCATGTCTGGGGCAGAAAGATGTTCTTGCGGATTTAAAAGATTTCATTAAACGGCTGGATATTCTTTCGGACATGATAGAAAAGGAAAATTTTGCCCAGTTCAGCGGGGGAATTAACAGAATTATCAATATAATTAAAAATGAAAATAATATTTCAGAGGTTAATCCGCAGTTATTTACTTTGAATGAAGAAAAAATTTTGTGGGATAATGTTAAAAATATTGATGAAACAAAATTATCCTGCAAAGACCTTGTAAATAAGCTGTTTATACTAATTCCCTTTATTAACGGCTTTTTTGACAAGGTCCTTGTTATGGATAAAGATGATAAAATTAAGCAGAACAGGGTTAATTTATTATATTTAACCAAAACTAAATTTGACAAAATAGCAGACTTTAGCAGATTATCATTATAAAATATTATGCTCTTTTTGCCAGTGTTCTAAATGTATGTTCTATGGATGTCTGCCCCTGCCTGCCGTATATATCGGCTGTCAGATTGTATAAATCTTTTTTCATCTGCCTGCTGTAAGCATATTTAACCGCATTGCCGGCATATTTTAAAGCATTGCCGTAATCTTCAGCTTCAATATATTTTTGCGCAATCTCAACATTTGTCATGTAGCCAAATTCATAATCTTCGCCTTGTATCTTTCCGTTTTTATAGTCCGAATATACTTTATTAATTAGTGCTTCCGATTTTGAATTGTCCTCATCGCTTGATAAGAAATAAGCCTTGCTTTTTAAATATGCATAGTACACTACATTATTTTCGCCGTATTCTTTTTTTCTGATATTTATTACTTTATCTAAATATTTCCCGGCATTAATACTATCGCCTTTATTTTCATACAAATAAAATAACTGTTCGCAAATATCGGCTAAATTTATGCCTGTCGGTACAGATGAGTATATTTTTTCCGCTTCTGAAAGATATTTAATTGCATCATCTTCATTACCGTTTTGAATTGCCAGCTTTGATTTTAACCTTAAAACATCTGCGCATCTGTATGAATTTTTTATGTCCTTGCAGGTTGATAATGCTAAGTTTAAATACTCTACAGCTTTTTCTTTGTCGCCCGTTCCAATATATACATCGGCTAAATGAGTATAATACTTGCCTTTCATATCAATACTGCCGTTATAATATTTATCAATCAAATCTAATATATCATAATATGTTTTTTTGGCTTTTGCGTTTTCTCCCATAGATTTATATAAATCTGCGGCCAGCTCTTTTACTATAATTTTGGAATCAAAACCGTAATTGTTAAATTCTTTATATGCATTCTTTAAATCATTTATTGCCGATTTCTGGGACTTTCTGTCTTTGATTTTATCATAGTAGGTTATTAAGAGTGTTTTTTTCATATAAATTTGATAATCGGTGTCTGTTAATAAATTATCAATGACTTCTTTTGCTTTATCAAATTCACCCATTTCAAAATAGTAATTGGCCAAGTATAAATTCAAATCGTTTAAAAAGACTTTTCCGTCCGCTTTCGGTAATTTTTCTATATTCTTCTTAGCTTTTTCATATAACGGCATAAAATCTTTGTATAAATTTTCTACGTCATTATTTAAATATACTTTTCTTTCATAAAAACAAAGTAATCTTGAAGGATCTTTCGGATCGTACAAGTTAGCCAGCCGGTAGTATTCATTAAGAAATTTATTTGTATTTTTTATATCTCTCAAATATGAATAGTTGGCGGATAATCTTGACACCACATTATACTTATCATCCTTTGTGAGATTTGGAATATTATACATTTTTAATAATATTTCATTTCCCGTATAAAAATCTTCCGAATTTCTATAAAATTCATATAATGAATTGTAATAAACATATTTCAGATTATCAGGAATATCTGCAATAATTTTTTCTATTTCTTTAAGTTTTTGTTTTCTTAATGCTTCATTCTTAGTTATAACATATAAATCCAATGTTTCCATTTTCGCATAAAATAAATTTTCCGAATTTTTTCCATACAGCTTTTCATTCAAACTTTCCGCCTTTAATGCGGTTTTAATTGCATCTCTGTACAAACCTGCGTTTTTTTGAGCAAGAAAAAGCGACCGGTATAAATCTAACAGCTTTTGACCGTCCTGTCCGCCGAATTTTATGTTTTTCTCTATTTCAAGATTTATTGTTTTTACGTCATCTGCGGAATTTATCTGTCCGCCGGCAAGCACTGCATTATTTAACAATAATGAAACAGCAGAGCAATAAATAAAAATTTTAAAAAAATGTCTGTTCGTATTTTTCATATAATTTTACTCCTTATTTTAATTGTATTCCCATATTATGTTTTAAATTATCATATTTCTTTAACGTATCTTAACATTTTTATAAAAAATTCCGTTAAAAACTGATTTTTCTACACTGTTGAATGTAGTTATATTGCTTAAAAATAGTTTTGGGAATATAATTTATAGAGTGGAATAAAAAAAATAAACAGTTTATAGTTTAAGTGAGGTGCAAATGAACATTAGAAAGAATTTAGCAGCAATTTTTTTCAGTATTGTATTGTTGTTAACCGGTTTTTCTACTGCTTTTGCCAAGGATTATACCGATGTTCCGGATGATTATTGGGCGGCAGAAGAAATTGAAGACGTTGTTACGAAGAAAATCATTCCTTTATACGGGGATAACACGTATCGTCCTTTGGAAAAAGTTCCTCGTGTTGAATGGACAGGCATGTTGTTAAGAGCATTAGGCTTAAGCGAAGCGCCGATAACATCGGAGCCTTCTTATTCTGATGTTACTTCCGCAACATACGGATATCCTTATATCGCAAGGTCTGATCAGTTCGGTCTGATTTACGGATATACGGATGGTGAATTTAAACCTCAAAGATTTATAACAAAAGTTGAAACGGCTTCTATTATGAGCCACATTACAAAAGATACCGAAGTTAATACAAATGTTTTAGCTCAATTTGCCGATTCGGCTCAAATTCCGCAGTGGGGTATAATTCCGTTTTCTAAAGCTATTAAATATGGTTTATATGTAAATTATCCTCTTGAAACGGAATTAAATCCGAACAGAGAATTGAACAGAGCAGAAGCAGCCGTATTATTGGCAAGATTAATGAAAGCATTATCAATTGTTGAAGACCAGTATAAAGGGACGGATGAAACTCCCGTTGCGGAAGAACCGAAAGAATATGTATTATCGGTTGAACATTTAGATGATTACAAACTGGCTGTAGTTGACAGGGTTTCAATTACAAATTTAAGGAGAATTATTTTAGCTAAAAATGTATTCAAAGTTTCTTTTGTTGAACCGTTTGATTCTACAAAGCATCAAATCGGCGATATAATTCCTTTCTATTTCAAGAAAGATGTTGTTACAAAAGAAGGAACTTTAATTATTCCTGCTAATACTAAGCTGTATGCAACCATTGAAGAATTAAGGGATAAAAAATGGATTAACAAAAATGCGGAAGTTTATTTGCATTTTACTAAGATGGTATTCCCTAACGGCAATGAATATCCGTTTGTAGCAAGAGTATTAAACAGAGATGAAGGTGTTTTGACGGAAAATAAATGGCTGAAACCCTTAGAATACACTGTTGCAGGCGCAGCTATCGGCGGTGCTGCCATCGGGCTTCCTATCGGTGCATCAAATGACAGATCGGGCGACGGTATGGCAATTGGTTTTCCGACAGGTGCAGGCGTAGGTTTGGTTGCCGGTTTCTTAACTCCGGGTGTTAATTTTAAAGCCAGAGCTAATGAAGATGTGTTTATTGAATTAAAAGTAGATTGCAGCTTGTATAACGATTATACTAAGCAATATACAACAACAACCACAACTACAACAAAAATTCCGGCAGCACCGGCAGAAGATGAAAAAACCAACTGATTGGTTATATTAAATCAGAATAAAGAAACCTCCTAAAAACGGGAGGTTTTCTTTATTGTAAATGATTTTATTTCTATTTATAATACTTATATGACGACAGTTGATGAATATTTGAACAATTTAACCGGTAAAAATGAGAAGAAAGCTCAAAGTGCAGCTTTGCATCTTGTCAATTTTTCCGATATAGAGCTGTTTAAAAAGTTAGCCGATAAAACTGATTTTTTGTTTGATTTTGTTCGTAATAATGTATATTCACTCATAGAAAAAGCTGTTAATGAAAAAAATTACAAAAATTTAATTAAATTTTTTGATTACTATTCGCCGTATTATGATGATTTATTTGCCGATATTTTATCAAGGCATGCCAATCAGGATTTAACTGATGAAATATTTGAACTGCTTGAAAAGGGGAATACTTCCCAAAAAACTTATGCCGCAAAATATTTTTCATATATTCCCGATACTATTGCGATTGAACTGCTTAACAAGTATGCTTTTTCGGATAATGAATATTTAAATTATAATTCGGCTGCGGCGTTAGGCGAAATGCAGGATGATGTTTCTTTTGATTTGGCGCTTGGAAATTTAGCATCCGGCGATGATTTTGAAAAGTTAAAAGCAGTCAGATATTTTACGGCTTACGGTCGTAATTTCCCGTTTAAGGAAATATTTAAGGCTTTAAAAACATCTAAGCTGAAAGAAAATATATCTGGCCAGATTCCTTATATGATTAGTCTGCCTGAGCTTTTGCAGACAGAATTTAAAGATGATGCCTTTCTTGTAATTTTATATATTTTGTCGGGATTAGGCGAAATACTGCCTTTGGATGATTTATTTCAATTTGAATTATACGAAATACTTAATAATTTTATTTCGGCTGATTTATTTGAACCTTGTTATAAGGGCAGGATTGCCGTAATATTATTATCAGCCTTATCAAAATTTTCTACATTCAATGATAACCAAGAATATACATTTGATGAAACAAAAGATGTAAGAAAAGAAATTTTTGATATTTATAGTTTATTAAGCAGGCAAAGCATCGGTTTTTGGAATATGCAGAAAGACTATCTTTTACAGGAGCTTCTCAATGAAAATGATTTTTCTATGACCGCATTTGAATTAATCCAAGAACTGCATATTGATAAAGCAGAAAAAAATTTATTAAAACTGCTGGATTCAAATAATGAAATAATTATCTGCAATGCGCTTCAAACCCTTAAAAGTATAAATAAGACCGGCTCTATTGATATTAAAGCAATCTCTAAAAAAATAAATAATGAAAATATAAAAGCTGTAATAGATAACTTATAAAAAGAAACTGTTAAACATTTCCTTCCGTCTGTTATTTCCTTTACAGATGCTGATTTTCATCAGTTTCACTTCCGGCAGTTTCTGCAGGAGTTTGAGGCTCAGCCGGCGATTCCGTTATTACAGCTTCTTCCTCTGCAGTTACATCTTCATTTTCATCTTCATTTTCATCTTTTTCTTCATCTTTATCTTCATTTTCGGTTTCAGCCGGCTTCTTTTCTTCTTCCAGAAGCTGTTTTCTTATTTCTTCAAGTTCTTGTTCTGTTTTTGCTCTTACAACGGGAATATTAAGCATAAGTGCAACCGCATCGCCTTCGTTTTTTAAACCGATTTCAAGTTCTTCTTTATCTATAACAACATATTTAGAAAAGACTTCAATCAGTTCTTCTTTCATTCTGCCCATTATAAGCGGGTCAAGTTTTGTTCTGTCGTGCATTAAAATAACCTGAAGCCTGTTTGCTGCACATTCACCCGTATTTTCCGAATGTTCAATCTGAAATAACTCTCTTATTTTATTGTATATATCAGCGAAAAGTGTTTTCATTACGCCTCCTTTCCCTGTTTTTTAAATTTGGAAAAGAGTTTATTGAATCTTCTGACTAAGAAATTCCCTCGTGCATTCAAATCCATAAACGGAATTTCTCTGCCTGTAATTCTCATAGCAACATTCATATAGGCTCTGCCTGCAAGCGATTTTTCATTATTAATAATAGGCTCGCCTCTGTTTGTTGATGTAATAATTCCGGTATCTTCCGGAATTATTCCTATTTTTTGGCAGGACAGAATATTTTCGACATCTTCAACACTCATCATATCATTAGATTTAATCATATTTGGCCTTACACGATTTATTAAAAGTTTGTAGCTTTCAATTCCTTCGGCCGCTTCCAATAAGCCTATAATTCTATCCGCATCTCTTACCGCAGACATTTCGGGCGTTGTTACAATAATTGCTTCCGAAGCTCCCGCTATTGCGGTTTGAAATCCCTGTTCTATTCCGGCAGGACAATCTATTAAAATATATTCAAAATCCTTTTTTAATTTTTCGGTTATTTTCTTTATTTGTTCACCGCTTACGGCAGTTTTATCCCGTGTCTGGGCTGCAGCAAGCAGGCATAAATTAGGATTCTTTTTGTCTTTCACAAGCGCCTGTTTAAGCCTGCACCTTTCCTCCACAACATCCACAAGCGTATAAACTATTCTATTTTCAAGACCTAATAACAAATCCAGATTTCTTAAACCTATATCTGTATCAACAAGAACAACACTATGCCCGCACTTTGCCAATGCACTGCCTATATTTGCGCTTGTAGTAGTTTTGCCTACTCCCCCCTTGCCGGATGTTATAACAATAACTCTCCCTGACATTTATTCCGCTCCTTAATCATTTATTTTAAATACTACTATTTCAAAATTAACTATTCGGGCTTCTTCAGGCGTAAACGAATCTGTTTTTTCTATATAAATTGTATTCATTGAATCGGGGCGTCTTGAATAACAGTTTGCAATCCTTAATTGTATTGCATTCATTTTTAATGCCCGTACTCTTGCCTTTTGATTTCCTCCCGAACCTGCATGCGCTATTCCGCTTAACACGCCCCAGACCGTAATATCGCCGAGCGCAACTATTTCGCTTCCGGGATGGCAGTCGCCTATAATCACTATATTCCCGTCATAATTTATTACCTGCCCCGAGCGTATGGTCTGCTTTATGTATTTTGTAGGAAATTCTTCAAGCTCAATATCTTCTTTCGTATATTCCTGCTTTGGAACAATTATATCATTTAATTTTTCACGCTCTTTATAGTGTTCTTCAGCTGTATCTTTCATTTCAAATATACTTGTCTGAACAGGGTCCGGACCGAAGATAACATCAAGTTCATCTTGTATTTCTTCACTTTGAGGCACGGAATTGTTCTGCTCATTTTCTGTTTCCTGAGCATCTGCCGATTCTTTAATTTTATCTTCCTCTTCATTCTCTGCCGTACTTTGTATATCGGAAATTTCTTCCGTAATATGCTCCTCCTCCGGCTGAATTTCTACATTCCGGACTTCATCCTGCGTATCCGGAATTTGATGATATCCGGCTTCAGTATAATTGTTTTCGTTTTTATTTCCGCTGTCCGTTTCGGCTTTGGAAATATCATTTTCAGATTTTGTTTCCGCCTGCGCTTCTTCCGTTAATGATTTCACCTGCGTTTGAGTTTCAGGCAGGATTTGTGTCTGCGCCGGCGTCTGCTCCTCCTGATGCTCCGGAAAATTTTCATTCTCCGCTTTTTTAACTTCTTCATCTTCTTTTTGAAAATTCTGCATTTCTTCTTTAAATTCTTCAATTTTTTTATACGGCATAGCAGGTGCAACTTCCAATGTATTTTCTTCTGACACGTTAGAAATAATTATTCCCAGCGACAGTGCT
The DNA here is from genome assembly GCA_964491345.1 of uncultured Muribaculaceae bacterium. Classification (GTDB taxonomy): domain Bacteria; phylum Cyanobacteriota; class Vampirovibrionia; order Gastranaerophilales; family Gastranaerophilaceae; genus Avigastranaerophilus. The sequence goes on along the minus strand of CAZBFV010000013.1, from coordinate 10,386 downwards.
ACTTTTTCTGTTGCAACCGATTTTGTATCCAGACTTGACAGAGTCGAATCTATTCCGCTTATAAGTGATTTTATACTTAATAATTGCGCCTGATTCAATTCAACATTACCCAGTTTTAAGCATATTCTTTTATTTTTGGCTTCTTCCGTATCTAAAACGGAACTCAATTCATATATTATTTCAGAAGCAGTATTAACATTGCCTAAATCAATTACATACATATTATCTTTTAGAAGTTCTTCCATTTTTTTTCTTTCTTCTGATTATAAAGTATAATGCCGGCTCATTCCGTAACTTATTTTAGAATATACTAAAATTTTTGCTATTTCAAATAAAACTATATATTATGTATACTTTTATAACCAAAATTTTTTGCTGTAATAAATCTTTACAGATAAATGATATTCTGCCTGTCCGGTTAAAAAAAATTTGTCCTCGTCTGTTAAATGGTTCATAATATATTATAAGTTTAAGAGAGTAAGGGATATATGAAAAAGTACGGATTATTTTTATTGTTATCAGCGGAAATTTTGTTTCAAAATACGGTATTCGGCTCGAATATGAATATTGACATGGAGCGAATGGAAGCTGTCCGGCAAAATTCAGGCATGAGCGTTAATAAGCCCGAATTTGATACGGAGCTTTATTCAAAAAAGTATAAGAAAATAACTAAAGACGGCGCCGTAATGAAAGCACTGGAGCTTCTGCAGTCGGTTAATCTCGGCGAATATTCCTATAATGCAATCATGGGTAATAATATTACAGGCAAACCCATAAAAATTGAGTTTAAAAATCTTGCGGAAATAGACCCTAAGTGTGCCTCTTATGAAGCTATGGGCTGGAGAAAACCCGACAGATTTAAATCACAGAGCATTACTGATAAAAGTTATAACTTATATATTTATGTTAATGAAAAGCATCGTAATTCGCCGTCCGAAGCTGTTGCCGCCGTACTTGCGCATGAAGCCGTCCATCAGGATTCTTTATCTTCTTTAAATGAAGAAACTTATGCATGGACATTAGAAGCGGGTGTCTGGATGAAACTTGCAGAAAAAAATCCTTCTGTTTTGAATGACTCTTCTTCTCTTGTTTCAAGGGAAAATATGTTAAAAAAATTGTATGAAAAAGGTGATTATACAAATAAATATATTAAAAAAGCAGTTTTTACAAACCCCGGATATAAAGAGCTTCCCGCCCGCTCGCCCGGATTTGAAGATGAAGATTTATAGCTTTATTTACGGTTGTTTTTATTATATTTTTAGGTTACTCTTATCCTGTGCGCAGATGAGATAAAGGCAGGCTGTAATGTTATTCGGTCAGAATATAAATTATAAAAATTTATTATTTTTTGTAATAGCAGTGCTTTTTTTATGGTTTATTGCCAGAATCCAAAATGTTGCAGTGCTTGCATTCGGTTCTTATGTCATAGCCTGCTCCCTGATGCCTGTTGTTGATAAATTAAGCGTCAAATTATCCCGTTCTTTAGCTTCGGCTCTTGTTATCTTATTTACGATTATAATTCTGCTTTTGTTTTTAATCCCCATTATATCAATATCTTTTCAGGAAATTCATCAGGCGGTTAATAACATTCCGCATTATGCCTCAAATATTATCAGGTTTTTAAGCAGCAAGACAATTATGGGCAAATCTCTTATTGAATTTATAGATATTAATTCGATAACTGCGGGCATAACCCATATGGCTACGGGTCTTGTCAATAAATCAATAGATTTTACGATGGGGTTTATTGAAACAATTACAATTATTATTACTATCAGTGTAATTGTTTTTTATATGCTGAATGAAAAGTATCTTATAAGGGATTCTATTCTGCTTATGTTTCCGCCTAAACTAAAGAAAAAAGCAAAAGAAGTTTATGAAAATATTGAATGTAAAATCGGCGGGTATGTTTTGGCGCAGGTGCTTTCGATGGCTACTGTAGCCGTATTCACTGCATTAGGTCTTATGCTGCTGAATGTTCAATACGCTGTTCTGCTTGGTTTAATAGCCGGCATACTTGATATTATTCCTATTGCAGGACCTACCTTAGCGCTTGCTTTGGGCGTGCTGTGCGCATCGGAGCAAAGCTGGATTATCGTTATCCTTGCAATTGCCGTATATCTTTTAGGGCAATGGGTATCCAATAATTTTGTCCGCCCTTTGGTTTTCGGCAAATTTCTGGATCTGCATCCATTAGTAATTATATTTGCTTTCTTAATTACCGCCCAATTTATAGGCATCTGGGGAGTTATTCTTTCTCCTGCCATTGCTGCGCTTATTTTGACATTGTTCGAAGAATTGTATATTAAAACGATTAACAAAAAAGAATAATTTATAATGAAGCTATCCGGCGGGTTATTTCATGCTTAAGTTCGTCATTGCCGGTTTGATATGCTGCAGTATAGGCTTTTGAAAGCAGCTTTTTTGCTTTTGCTTTGTTGCCGTACGAAATCATTATTTCAGCTGAATTTACATAATTTTTTGCTAAATTTTCATAATCATTATTTTCCGCAAAAGCCTGCGACGATGTGCCGTAATAGTTTAAAGCTCTTGCATTTTCCGAAAGTTTTTCGCATAATCCTGCATTTTTTTTATTTATAATTCCTTTTGCTTTAGCATCTTTTGTTTCATCGGCTATAATTGATGACATTGACATAAACATCAATGCATTCTGCTTGTCATATTTTTCCGCATGAATTTTTGCAAGGCTGTTTAATGCATGCGACTGGAGTTTTAAATTATCGCTCTCGCCTGAAAATGAAACTGCGGCGGCATAATGTTCTATTGCAGAGTCTAATATTACATAATCATCATATATTCTGCCCATGTATATATGGGACTTAGCTTTAATATTATTGTCGCTGCTTATTCTGGCGGCTTTGTCATAATTGTACAGCGCATCTTCCGTCCGGTTAAAGCCGTCATATAAACACCCCTGTTCATAATGAATTAATGCGCATGTCTGCTCATCCCCCGTTTTCTCCGCATAATCCATTGCATTCTGGAATGAATATAATGCTTTTTCTTTTTGGTCTATAGCTTTATATTTTTTAGCCTGTATGAACATTCTTTTCATCTGCGGGTCATGGGGAATGTATATTTGAGATTGAATTTCCGCTTCCGAAACCGGCTGATATTCTGTTTGTTCATCCGGTTGAGTTTCGGCGGTATTTTCCTGTTCTGATATTTGAGGCAGTTTAAAGTCTATCTGCTGTAAAAACAGCGCATCTACCCAGCTCTCAACTACATTAGACTTCTTTTTCAGTGTGTTTGTAATATACTCGTCCAGTATTTTTGAAGCATTTTTGAGATTATTTTGTATTATATTCTGGTTTGGATTATTTTTTCTTGCCTGCGTTTCTATAAGCTCAAGATAAGCACATACTTCTTGTTTTATATCATCAGGCGCACCTATGGCATTTGCGGTATTTCTGAAATCGGATAAAACCTGCTCTATATATATTTGTTTTTTTGTATAATCAATCGAAACTTTTTCGCCGTTGGGAAAATATGCATCTTTAAAGGTTCCGTTTTGTCTTGTTTGGATATTTGAAGGCTTTTTCTGCTCCTGATTATTTCCGGCGCTTTGAGAGGATTTGGAATTTTCTTTTTCCTCCTGTTTTCCTGCTATTTGTCTGTTTGTTACTCCGAGATACGATTTTACATAATTCGGATATATTCCGTTATACAAGTTCTACCGCCTCATAAATTACACTATAATCCGCATATATTCTACACTATAAGTATGACTGTTTTTTTATGTATTGAAAATACGCTATTTAATGTATTAATGAGAAAACTCTGTTAATCAAGATTATTTTGTTCTTTTATTATCTTTTTAAGCATAGCCGAATATGCAGTAATTATCGCTGCTGAGGCAAATAGCCAGCTTATCGGATATACGGATAATATTGTTTCATATTCCGGATAAAGGGGAAATATCGTATAAACCCATACAACACGCAAAATACAAATAAAAATTACGCATATTAAAGCAGGCGTTAATGAATGGCCAAACCCCCTCATTGCACCGGATAATATTTCTGCAATTATATTTAAAAATTCAAACGAAAGGATATATTTAAGCCTTAAAACGGTTAAATCTGCTATATAATCGTCATTTGTGAATATTCCGGCAAAAGTTCTGCCGAATATTATTATAATTATACATAAAGCGGTTGTTGTCAATATACTCCACATTAAGCACGATTTTATTATTTTAATGCATCTTTTAATTTTTCCTGCGCCGTAATTTTGACCTACAAATGTTACGCAGGCTTGAGTAAATGCATTAAAGATGAAATATACTGCGCATTCATAATTAATTGCAGCGGCAGTTGATGCTATTACGGGAGAGCCGAGCCGATTTAATGCGCTTTGTACGCATACGTTTGAAACAGAAAACATCATGCCCTGAATACCCGCCGGTATCCCTATTGCCGCTATTTGAAATAATATTGAATAGTTTAGTTTTAATTTATTAATACATAATTTTAAATTACCGTTTTCTTTAATCAGCACAATAATCAGCATGCCTGCGCTTAAGAAATTTGATATTGTTGTGGCAAGAGCAACTCCTTCAATATTCATTCTGCAGTATATAACAAAGAATAAATTTAAAATTATATTGATAATGCCCGCACAGATAAGTGCTATAAGCGGTCTTTCGGTATCCCCCTTACATCTTAATACTGCGGATGAAAAATTAAACAGCATTATAAACGGCATACCGATAAAATATATTTTTAAATATTTTTCTGCTAAATCTATTATATTATCCGGTGTATATATAAGTTTCAAAATCGGATGTGCAAATAATATTCCGGCTGCCGCCAGAAATATTCCGCTGAATAGAGCAAGCAATATCGAGGTATGCACTGCTTTTTGCACACCGTCGTAATCTTTTCTGCCGGTTAGAACAGCCACAGCAACATTTGAACCTGTTGATAGTCCCACAAACAGATTAATTAAAAGATTTATTACGGGAGTATTAGCCCCGACTGCCGCAAGTGCTTCCGGACCTGCAAAATGACCTGCTACCGCAACATCCGCTGCGTTAAAAAACTGCTGTAAAATACTGCTTGCTGCAAGGGGTATCGCAAAAAACAGTATTTTTTTTAATAAAACTCTTGAAAATATTTTGTTTCCGCTGTTGTATGACATTTACTTTTTATCAGGCATTTTCCCCCGTGTTATATTCCGAGAAATTCTCTTGTATTTGCATTTTCGTTTATTCTTTTTATACAGCTTTTTAATACAAATAACACTGCAAAGGAGCATAGCGTAACCGCCAGAAATCTTACCGCAGCTATTGAAAGCACGATAATATAGCTTTTGTTAATGTATTGTGTGATTACATTCGGCAGATTAAACAGCATGTTGATTATAAATAGAAAATACCAGTGGATAAAAAATAATCCGAAACTGTATTTTGCCGTTATATCAAGTATTTTATTTAATTTTTTATGCGAAAGTATAAACTCGTCATAATGTTTTAAATAGCCCAGCAAAAGCATTGTAAGCATTGTTTTTGACACGGTGTAGTTGCAGTATATATGCTTATATGCGCATATTGCGTCTGTAATGCTTAATGCAATCATTAATATCCATAAAAGTATTCTTTTATCATAAAATTTATCAATAATATTTTTGTTTTTTGAACAGTACATTCCAAATACATATAACGAGAAAAAATGAATAAATCCCGTTATTATGTAAATTACATATTGAGCATATCTTTCTATACAGCTTAAATGAATTACATCTTTATATTCTATATCTCCTCTCTGAAGAAAAAATGTTATTAAAAAAAGCACCGGAAGCAGTTTATATAAAATATTTTTCTTTTCAAGTTTTAAAAGCATATAAGAACATAAGAAAAATAAAACAATCATCGGTATAAACCACGCAGGAACATTATGAACACGGCCCGTCGATAAAAGCGCAGGAATTTGTATTATAGGATTCATTCCGAAAAAAGCGTTTTTATATTGAACCGGAAAATAAAAGCAGAATAATATACCGGGGATTGATGTTATTAAGTACGGCATAATAACATTTGTCCATTTTTTTGACAGATAAGTTTTATATTCGAATTTATAGGATAAATGCTCGAATAAAAACCCTGAAATAAATATAAATAAAGCAGTGCCTCCGCATACTATTTCTTTATTTATTATGTTTACAAGGCTTGACGGATTTCCAAACTGCATTGTATGCCCCATAATAATTAATATAATTGCAAGCCCCCTGAATACATTTATATAATTAAGAAACTGTTTTTTTGGCTTTGTCTGTGATTCAATATTATTTTCCATTTTCCATACTTTCTATAATTGAAGCCATAATACTTCATACGGCGCTGTTTTTAAGTGCATTGTTCTTTTTTTTAATGATATATCTACGGATACATTATCATTGGTTATTAAATCCCTTAAACTTGTAATATGACCGTTGTTTCTTAAAATTATATATGAGGGTAGTTTTATTTCCACAATCGATTTATCTTTCGATAAATTATTAACAGCTAATATCTGCTGTTCTTTATTTTTTCTGATATAGCAAAAGCTGCTGCGGGATTTTGTCTGCATAATTTCAAAATCTCCGTTTGCCATTACGGGCAGTGATTTTCTTACTTCTATTAAATGTTTTACTTTTTTATAAACTTTTGAATTAAATTCATAGTATCCTTTTGTTGAACCGTAGAATAATTTGCGGGGAATTTTTCCTCTGTTTATATCTCTTGAGTCAAATACAGAAGTAAGATAATTTTCTTTCTGCTTTTTTGCTCTTTTTTCGGCGGATTTTTTGGCATTCTCAAAGTTGTTTGCAGCGCCTAATTCATCGCCGTAATATATTATCGGAATCCCCGGCATGGAAAATAATATTGCAAATGCCTGCATTATTCTGGCGGGATTTTTATCAAGAAAATTTGCAAGACGCCCGCTTACTCCGTATCCGTTTCTAAAATCGGCGCCTTTTGGCACTAAATCGTTAAATATTATATTCCTTACTTCCGGACTCGCCATTTCAAGCGATAATTCATCATGAACTCTCAAAAAATTACTCCATACGGCGCTTTTTGGTATCGCCGGCATCTTATTGTATAAATCCGTAAAATACTTTTTATCTCCCGTTATCAAAGTTGCCCAAATCGCATTCATGTAAGGAAAATTATAGGCTATTTGAGCTTCCGAGCTTCGTCTTAATTTAATTATTTCGTTATCTGCGCTTATATCTACATCTCTGTCTTTGCCGAAATACGGCAGAATATTTTTCGGCTCCTGGCATGCTTCTACCTGAATAACCGTAGAAGGAGCCGTCAGCTGAATATAATCACTCAGCAGATTAACAATTGCATGTGTTTTAGGACGATTTTCCGCATTTGTCCCCGCTTCTTTCACTAAATAAGGTATTGCGTCCATTCTGAATATATCAATCCCCATATTTGTCCAATTAGAAATTGTATCCAGCATATAATATAATACGTTCGGATTTTCCCAGTTTATATCAAGCTGAAACGGATAAAACGTGTGATAAAGATAGTAATCTTTCCCGTTTATCGTTACTTTCCTGTAATTATTTTCCATATTATCGGGAAAAATCAACCTTCTTTTTGATATTTTCCCGTCATCTTCCGTATATTCAATAACCGTGCCTAACTTTTCATCTTTGTATTTAATATATTCAGGCATTTCTTCTTTATAAATAAAGTAATCAAGATAGGTTTCATCTCCTGCTTCAAGCCTTTTAAACCATTCATGCTCGTCGGAAAGATGATTTAATACTAAATCGCCTTTTATTTTAAATCCCCGCCTTTTTGCTTCGGTTATAAACATTTTAAATTCGGTTAATCCGCCTAAATCTTTTCTGACATTTTTAGGATTTTTTACGTCAAAACCTGCATCTTTCATCGGACTGTCGGCAAAAGGAAGCAGATATAATGCGGTTACACCGAGATTTTCAAGATAATCAAACATTGATGCAGTATCTTTAAATGTGTTGTTTTTGTTGTTCGTTTTAACTCCGAACTGGTCTACATAAAACATATAGATAATTTCATTCTTATACCAGTCCGCAGGTCTTGATATATCCTGCCGTTTTAAATTTTCGGGCCTTGATTTAACTGCTGATTGAGCATGCTCCATTACATTTTGATAGATTTCTTCGGCATTTTCGTGTCCGTAAACCGATATTATCGAATCTTTTATTTCTTTTTTTATTCTGTTATCGGCGTATATGGCTTGTGCATCAGCTTCTGTATCAGGGGTAATATCAGATGCCAAAACCTGCGGATACGGAAAAAACATTATAATTAATGATATTACAGCTATTATATGCTTTCCCATTCCGGCATCTCCATAATTACAAAATTATTGTATAAAAAGAATACGGTTTATTCAATAAAAGATTTTATTGAAAACATGGCAGGGTATATTTTACTTTTTTAAAGTTTCCTACAGATTTGCGGATTTTTTGTGATAATCAATATCAAAAATCCAACCCGTTTAATACTTCAGAATAAATTACGGCTCTTATGAACCGGATAAATTTATGTGTACTGCCATGATGTTTTTTAAAACAGGAGGGAGTGAGGGCGGGAGTGAGCGAGGAGAAAAAAAGAAAAAAGCCCGCAGAATTTTTTAACAGCTTTATCTGCGGAAGCATAATAATTTCTTAGGCATCGACGGCTGTTTACAGCACCTGACTGCTTTTTTCAGTTTTTCAAAAGTAAATAATAAGACGGCTGATTTAAAAAAATAATGCTTCTGGCACTTGAGTTTTTCTATACGGTCTATCTGCCTGTTTTTGTTATATTGAACGATTTGAATATTTTTCAGTTCCGTTTTTTACCGCCGTTTCATTTTTGCCGTACGTCTGATATAAATCAGGAAGGATAGAGTTTTTCTTTATATTTATGTTCCTTCATAATATTTTTTATGCCTGTCAAGCCTAATGAAATTGAGCCTTTCCCGTATTTTAATTCAACTTTATCCATAACATTTGAAATACTTTCCTCTTTTGTATAGTTAAATGTCTGAAATAAATTTAACTGCATTTTATAATCTGTTTCAAGTTTTCCTGCATATATGCCGGATGAACGGTAGAAAATACTGCCGGCATAAATTTGATTTAAAAGTTTTAAAATAACGGGTTTTAATACAAGCTCCGAATTTGAGGGATGAGCAAGATTTATACTTCTATAAAACACACGAAAATCTTTTGTCCTCAGCATTACCCCTGCTTCGTTTGTTTTTAGATTGTCCTTCCTGAGTTTTTTGCATATACTATGCAGATGCAGTTCAAGCTCTGCTTTTATATAGCCTATATCTTGCGAAAACTCGGGAAATGCTCTTGTTCTTTGTATTGATTTAGGCTTTTCCTGCATACCCGTTAAAGGAATAACACTTATTCCGGCTAATTCGTATTTTAACTCAAGCCCTTTTTTGCCGTATTTAGTCCGGAAAAAGCCGTCTTCTCTTTTTATTATTTCATCGGCATAAAAAATTCCGTCCGCTCTTAAACTTCTTGCCGTGTTTTTTCCTATACCCCAGATTTCTTCTATAGGAAAACCTTTTATTTCATTCACTATGGAGTCTTTGTCAATAAAATAAAAACCGTTTAAAGACTTTGCCTTATGCGTCGCAATTTTTGCAAGAGTTTTGGAATTTGCAATGCCGGCTGAAACACTCGTGCCTACATTTGCTTCAATATCCGATTTTATTTTAAAAGCAAGCGATTTATAATCAGTTTTAAATATTTTATCGGCTCCGGTTACATCAATAAACGCTTCATCAATAGAATAAACATCTATTTTATCAGAATAATTTTCTAAATATTTCATCATCCTTTGCGATAAATTCCGATAAAAGGCAAAATCAGCACTTAGACAGATAACTTGGGGAAATTGCTTCTTTGCCATAAAATAAGGCATTCCCATTTTTACGCCAATCTCTTTTGCTTCATTTGAACGTGCAATTATACATCCGTTATTGTTGCTTAAGACGCAGACAGCTTTTCCTTTCAAGGACGGTGTTCTTAATATTTCACATCCCGCAAAAAAATTATTTCCGTCTATAAGAGCAATAAATTTATCTTTCATAGAACCAATCCTTATAAAGAAAAGAGCGGGATTAAAGGGAGGAAAGAAATCCCGCTCAGATGAAAAAACACTTCGAACAATTTTTCGTCATTGCGAACAGCGGCGGAGCGGAAGAATTACTTGTTAAAGTAATTCTGTAGCGAAGCGAGCGAACTCGAGGGAGCAGCAAGCCGGCCGAACGCAAAAAACCGACAGGTTTTTGAAGTGAGGTTGCAGGGCTTGTGCGAACAGCAATTCCAAGAAGCGGAATTGCGCAGAGTGGAGCCGAGCGAAGCGAGCGAACT
>CAZBFV010000012.1:0-48157 GCA_964491345.1 uncultured Muribaculaceae bacterium | reverse complement strand
GTTTAAAAATCTTTTTTAAATACTCAGGATACTCTTTTTCATCCAGCTTTATCAGCAAATCATACGGATACGGCGGTTTTCTACCCCCCCCCCGGTCTTTTTAAACAACTTAAACTGCATACTTAAGCCTCATTATATTATATATATAATATCATAATATTGTACTTCTCTTGCAAAAGTATAATATCTTTCATTGATTTTGTAAAGTAAAAAAAGTATAAAATCAAGGAGATTTAATTATATATGAAGAAAAAACTATCACGTTCAGGAAGCGGATGGGCTTTATTTATGCCGAAAACATTACTTAAACTATTAAAATAACTATAGTAAAATAGAGTACTTCAATCAGCCGAAGGTTACGGCACAGCCTTTTGCTTAATTTATAAAGTATTAATTCTCAAAAAAAAATAAAGGACAGCTTTCTGCATCCTTTATTTTTTTTATTGGAAATTAATTAGCCTTGAGGCTGGCCTTCTTCGGGAGCAGGCTGACCTTCTTCAGGAGCAGGCTGACCTTCTTCGGGAGCCGGCTGGCCCTCTTCAGGAGCAGGAGCCTGTTCTTCTGTCTGAGGCTGGTTTTGATTTTCTGTAGCAACATCACCGCAGGCTGTGCATACAAAAGCACAACCGCAGAGCATAAGCGCCATTAGAGCTAAAACTAAATTTCTTTTCATTATTAATCTCCTTTCAGATTAAGAATAAGTTCTACCAAACTTGTTGTCATGATTATACAATAAAAAAATAAAAATGTATCCCTTATTAATATTTTTTACAAATTTATATATTGAAGTGCGGAATAAGCAAATAAAAAAGTTTTGTTTTTATTTTATAATTAGGATAATGTGCGGAAGGTCGGAATATGTTTTTGGATAAAGCAAAAATCAGGGTTCTTTCAGGAAACGGCGGAAACGGTATTGTTGCCTGGAGAAGGGAAAAATATGTCGATAAAGGAGGACCGGCAGGCGGAAACGGCGGAAAAGGCGGAGATGTCTATCTTGTTGCCACCGAAGATTTATCTACTTTAATGGATTTTAAGTTTCAATCCGTATTTAAAGCCGGAAACGGTGAAAACGGTTATATAAAAACTCAGCATGGCAGGTGCGGAAAAGACTGCCGTATAAAAGTTCCGGTCGGCACTATAGTTAAAGATTTTGAAACGGGTAAAATTATTGCGGATTTAAATCAGCCCTGCAAAACTGTTTTGGTTGCAAAAGGAGGCAGAGGGGGCAGGGGCAATGCCTGTTTTGCTACTTCCCAAAAACGTGCGCCTCAATTCTGCGAACCCGGAGAAAACGGTATTGAACGCACGCTTGAGCTTGAGTTAAAATTAATTGCCGATGTAGGTCTGCTTGGAATGCCGAATGCCGGCAAGTCCACATTTATCAGCGCTGTAAGTTCGGCAAAGCCTAAAATTGCAGACTATCCTTTTACTACCCTTGCGCCTCATTTAGGAGTTGTTAAAAAATATAACGGAGAATCTTATGTTATTGCCGATATCCCGGGGCTTATAGAGGGGGCTTCAGCGGGAGCAGGCTTAGGCCACGAATTTTTACGCCATGTCGAAAGGTGCCGTTTTCTTATTCATATTGTTGACCTGACAATGGATAATCCGGTGCGAAATTATTTGTTGATTAATCAGGAATTAAAAAAATACTCTGAAAAATTAGCCGATGTGTATCAGGTTATTGCGCTGAATAAAATTGATTCCGTGGATGAAGAAATTAAAATCAAATATTACGGCGAGTTTAAAAAGTATTCGGAAGATGTATTTTTAATATCGGCATCAACGCATGAAAATCTTAATAATTTTATGTATTTTATTTCAAAAAAAGTTGATGAAATTCCCAAACCCGTTATCAAAGCCGAAGCAGAATATGATGACGGAGCATACGATAATGATGACAGCTCCTATAGTGTATATAAATTGGATAAGCACACCTACAGCGTTGAAGGAGGCAAAATATACAGGCTTGCCAATGTTACGGACGGAACCAATACTGAGCAGATGTATCGTTTTGAAAATATTTTAAAATCTATGGGCGTTATTGATGCACTGAAGGCTTCCGGAATAAAAGAGGGGGATATTGTCAAAATCGGCCATTTAGAGTTTGAATATCTGTTTTAGCTGTGCAGTATTGCAATTTTTAAAATCAGGGCTTTATTTATTATAAAAGAAGTGCTATAATATTAATATGGGAAAAATATTATTAAACTGCTTATCATCTTATTCATCCGACACCTGAAGTGAGTGTTTGTTTTTTTGTACTGAATTTTAGTTTTTAATAAGAAGAAAAGGCGGTTTTGCATGCATAAATTTGCATCATATTTTACTGTAGCGTTTACATTGCTATCTTTAGGCATGTTGTTCTGCGTATTATATTTTAATATGCCTCTTTTGATTGCCGGAGATAAAATTGTATTATTTGCGTTTGTTAATTCAGTTCTGCTTGTTTTTGTCGGAATATTTTTTATTATTTTCAGGGGCAGAATTATGCTTTATATTGAAAATTACAGGCGGGAAAAACAAATTTAACCGCTATTAAACACTTCGGATGCTTTATATGAGCTTCCTGCCAAAGGCGGGAAAAAAGTATGCTTAAGGCATCTCATTTAAAATCAGGGGCAGGGCTTCTATTTGCTCCGCCGTCATCTAAAACATCTCTTTTTACGGAACGGAAGCAATTACGGCATATTTAAGCCCGGGCTTTTCCGCTATTTCAAAAGTTCTGAAGGATTAACCGGATTTGGAACGGAACATTTAATACTGCTAAATCAGCAGTTTCTTGTGCAGTTTCTGCCCTGAATTAAAAAGGAATTAAAAATACTGCGATTTTTTTATGCGTGATAATTTTAGTCTGTCCGGTATCTGCTAAGCCGGGCTTTAAGTATTCCGGCAGTCTTTTTGTATTATATATGAAAAAAATTTTGATTTTTATCTGCCCCCGAACATTATCCTATACAACTCAGGCGATATTTTCTTTATAAGAACGGATAATAAAATGCAATAAATAATAATTATAACCGGGCAAAAAATGTATTCAATACAGACAAATTGAATTGTATTAGGCAGAATGCGGGATAAAGGCTTTCTGAAAAACATCAGATTAAATTCGTGCATTAAATATATAGGGAAAGTATATTTTGACAGTTTTAACAGCATATTTTTAAAATTACCGTCCGATAAATTATATACAAACGCAATGATGCAGGCGCATCCGGCAATGGGAAGAATATTATTAAAAACAGCAGAATAATTTGTTTTATAATAATGTATTAAAAAACCGATAATAATTCCGGCAGTATATACATAATATAATTTGTATTTTCCGGCAAATATTTTTATTTTTTGCAAATTAATTTCATTTATTGCAAAAAATGCACCGGCAGACCAATAAAATACCGATGTTGCGCCATGTAATACGTTTGTATTATTCATATATGCATGACAATATAATAATAGAAATCCTGTTAATATTAAAAATTTTATGTTAAATTTATCAATTAAAAACTTTATAATATTGCAAAAAATATTTAATATAATTAAATCTCTTAAAAACCACAGAGTATACAGCATCGGATACCCCGAACGACAGCCTGTATAAGCATTTATCCAATCTTTAAAATCCCATCCGGAAACGATAAATTCGGGTTTGCTGAAAAATGCGCCCAGACAGGGAATTAACTGTAACAGATAAAATGCTGAAATTCCTAATGTATTAAATATTATATACGGAACAAACAGTGTTACCGCTTTCTTTTTTATGTTTTCACAATATGAAAAAGTTTTTCTGTATAACAAAAATGCAGAAAAAAAGAAAAACAGCGGAACTGCAGTTCCTGCAATAATTTTAGAAAATGAATACTGTATAAAATCAAACCATGCGGGAATATCTAAATGTAATGTATAATCTGCAAAATTAACCGAATCCCGATAGGCATGCACATAACAAACAAAAATAACCGCTGTAAGTTTGGCAATCCTGATTGTTTCGGAACTATGCATATCAATTTTACCCATGTTATTCTCCCGCTATATAAAATATACTGAATAGATACTAAAAAAATCAGTATAAATTTAATATAGTATAAACTCAACTGAATTTCAAATAAAAAATACAGTATAGAATTATTATATAAGTCTGTATATTTTGATAAATTTTTGTATGAAGGTAAAAGTATATGGATACAAAAAAATTACTGGGAAAAAGACTTAAAGAATTAATAAAAAGAAATGGTATAAGCCAGGAAAAGCTGGCGGAAATGATTGGCATAGAACCGACTGCATTAAGCAATATTGTTACGGGCAGAAATTATCCTTTATTTGGAACATTAGATAAACTTATAAAAATATTAAACGTAAGTTATTGTGAAGTTTTTGATTTTGAGCATAAAGATACGAAAGAAAATTTAAAAAGCGAGATTATAAAAATTTTAGATAACAATCCGAACAGAATAGAAGATTTTTATAAAATTGTAAATGCCATAACAAAATAATAAGTGTTAAACTTCAAAGATTTGTTTATTTAAATTATTTTAATTGTGCCGACAGCCCTTAAATACATAATCCAGCGTGCGGTTTTTAGGCAGAATACCCCAAAATACAATAAAAGTATGATACTTCTTTATTATGTATATTATACAATCAGTTTAAAAGGAGTGTTGCAATGCCTGAATTTCTTAATCTTTATAATGTATTATTAACAGTCGGTTTATTTTCGACCGTTTTATATATTTTAAAACTGATTATTTTTATATTTACAGGTGGAGATGCGGAAGTTAATTCCAATTTTGACACATTGGCGGAAACGGATGTTTCTTTTAGTTTTGTTTCAATGCAGTCTGTTCTGGCATTTTTTATGGGGTTAGGCTGGAGCGGGCTTGCAGGTCTGGTTCAATTTGATTTATCAGGCAGAATGTCTTTAGCTGTAGGCTTATTAGCCGGTTTTATTTTTATGTTTTTTACCGCATACTTAATGTATGGAATAAAAAAATTAAATAAAACGGTCAAAACCGATTTGAATACTCTTTTAAATAAGTCAGGCAGGGCATACATAAATATCGAACCTCATAAAGAAGGACAGATTGAAATTGATTTAAACGGCAGATTATCAATAATTGAAGCCGTAAACTGCACTGATGAAAAAATCAGCGCTTTTGAGCCGGTAAAGGTTGCTAAGGTTGAAAATAATAAAATATATGTAAAAAAAGGAGAATGATATGTTTTTAGACCCGTTATTTATGGTATCTTTCGTTGTTCCGGCGTTAATTATCATTGCTGCGCTGGTTTTTACTGCAAATCAGTATAAAAGATGCCCGTCAAATAAAATTATAGTTGTTTTCGGGAAAACAAACGGAAATTCAACCGCAAAATGCGTGCATGGCGGAGGTACATTTATAATTCCGCTTATTCAGGACTACGGTGTTTTATCATTAGAACCCATGACTACAGATATTGATTTAAGGGGCGCTTTATCAAAAGGCAATATACGAGTCGCCGTTCCCGCCACTTTTACTTTCGGTATTTCAACAAAAGATAGCATTATGCTTAATGCGGCAGAGCGTCTGCTCGGTTTATCAAAACAGGATATTATTACTCAGGCAAGCGATATAATTTTAGGACAGCTTCGTCTTGCCATTGCTACATTGACTATTGAAGAAATCAATCAGGACAGAGAAAAGTTTCTTGAGCAGATTAACTCTAATGTTAATCCCGAATTGAATAAAATCGGACTTGAAATTATTAACGTAAATATTAAGGATATCACCGATGAATCGGGATATATTGATGCAATAGGCAAAAAAGCTGCTGCCGAAGCTATTAATAAGGCTAAAGTCGAGGTTGCCCAGCAGGAAAAATTCGGTGCGGTAGGCGAGGCAGAAGCGAATAAGGAAAAAGAAGTCCAGGTTGCTGAACAAAATGCCCAGACATTAATCGGTAAAACAAATGCGGAAAAAGAACAGCGGGTTCAGACCGCTAATATTAATTCTACCGCTGTTATAGGCGAAGCTGAAGCAGAAAAGGTCAGAGAAGTCCAAGTCGCACAGCAGGCTGCGGAAACTCAAATAGGCAGAACGAATGCGGAAAAGGAACAGCGTATTAAAACGGCAAGCCTTGAAGCAGAAGCGGTTGAAGGCGAAAATATAGCTAAAGCCAATATTGCCGATTATAATGCTTCTTTAGCGGTTAAACAGGCGGAAGCATTAAAATTGGGCGAAGTTGCAAGAGCCAATGCGGAACGGGACGTCTTAATTGCACAGAAAGAAAAAGAAGAAGCAAGATTAAAGAAAGAAGAACTTGCAAGGCAGGAAGTGGAAAAACTGAAAATTCAGGTTGAAGCGGATGCAGAAGCAGAAAGGCAGAGAAGAATTGCACTCGGTGAAGCCGATGCAATTAAAGCCAGATATTTTGCGGAAGCCGAAGGTGTAAAAGCCGTTTTGGAAGCTAAAGCCAAAGGTTATGAGGAGCTTGTCAAAATCAGCAATAACAGACCTGAAATTGCAACAAGTTTTTTAATGATTGAAAAAATTGAAAATATAGTATCGAGTCAGGTTGAAGCTATTAAAAATATTAAATTCGATAAAATTACCGTTTGGGACGGCGGGGCAGGAAGCGAAAAAGGTTCTGCAACTGCTAATTTTATGCGTGATTTGATTAAAGCACTGCCCGCAATGCACGATTTGGCCAATCAGGCCGGAATTGAGCTTCCGCAGGTACTAGGTAAAGTTGCTTCTCAAGATGATATCATGGCACCTAAAGATTTAAAAGAACCGAAACAAAATAAAGATGACGAAAAATAAATACAGATTAACTTATATAAAAGAAGGAGCGCAGAAAGCGCTCCTTTACTGCTTAATCGGATTTGGTAACGACCATTTGAGGAAACGGAATTTCTATGCCTTCTTTTTCAAACCGTTCTTTTATCATTTGATTAAACTTGCGTTTTACAATCCATTGTTCCTGCGGAGTTGTTTTTATTCTGCAAAGTATCACAACTGCGGAATCTTGAAATTCATTAAGCCCTAAAACTTCAATATCCGATAAAACGAAACCTGAATATACACTGTCCTGCCTCAGCTCAGCTCCTAAATCTTTTAAAACTCTCATTGCATGCGTAATATCGGTTTTGTAGGCGACGCTTACATTAAATATCGGAAACGAAAAATTTTTTGTTTGATTAACTATTGTATCTATCTGCCCGTTTCTTAAATAATGCACATCGCCGTTGTAAGCCCTTATAACAATCATTGTAAGCGTAACCTGCTCGACCGTTCCCGTTGAATTATTAACGGTTACAAAATCGCCTACACGAATCTGGCCGGTTAAAATTATCGAAAGCCCCGTAAATAAATCCTCTATAAACTTTTTTGCGCCAAAGCCTACGGCGACGCCTAAAACACCTGCCGTTGCCAATATCGGTTTCATATCTATGCCGAAATTGCCGAGAATATTAACCGCAAAGAAAAGTATAATTATTGCATCCGTAAGGTAAATTCCAAGCTGTCTTAATGTCTGATACTGCTTTTTTGTTTCAAAATCATTAATTCTTTCAATTATTTTGTCAAAGAATAAATGCAATGTTTTGTTTATAATACGCATTATAAAAAAGAATAATATAATTTCCAAAAGAGTTTTTCCGACTAAAAAGAAGTCGATTTTTTCGGCATTTTTCAATAAAATCTGTTTAAAAATTTCGTCCATCATCTTTCCTCAACTCAGGTGCATATAATTATTAAGCAACTAAATAAAGAAGCAGTCAACACTCTATAATGTATATTACATAATATATTTACAATTTTTTATTCCAATCGGGATAATAATAAATAACAATCCGGTCTTTATCTGTTAAAGACGCATTCCCGCCTATAATAAAATTTGTTAATGAGCCTACTCCCGGTATCGGAGTTAATGCCCATTTTACCGGCAGTACAAGCAGAGTTAAACTCGCCCCTTTTTTTATAAACGGTCCTTTTAATTTATTTTTGTCTATTCCGGGGATATTAAAATTATCAATAATCAGCATTGCGGGTACTCCGTTCATTCCCCTTGTAACATAAGTTTCTATCTGCGCCGTCACAGCTGTGCCTTTTCGTATAATCTTTTGTTTATTATATTTGACATCCCGCTTTACCGTAAATTCAAGTTTTTGGCCTTCATATACCGTATTGCGCCTTGTTGATAAATTATTATTGATTTTTAAATGTATCGGAATTTTTTCAAATGAAAGATAATTATAATCCAAGTTCGCCTGCGGTCTTGCAAGCTCTTTATTTGATAATGTCTGTTCGGCAAATTCATCATTAACAAAAGCACATGCTTTAAGTGCGCCGAATATTACTGCAATAATAAAATATACCCATTTTTTATTCATATTTTATTATTTCCTTTGAATTATTTTTTATTTTTTCCGCTAATTTTCTCCTGTTATCCTGCGAATTTAATAAAAAATTCTGATAGCTGTTATTGTCTATATATTCATTTTCCGCTAAAAATACAGGATATTTTACATAAATATACTCGTATATATTAGCAAGCCTTTTAGAGGTTAAGTTTGTCCTTCCGAACCTGTCAAAGCGTTTCTGTGGAAATGCTTTATTAATGTAAGTAATCATGCCTAAAGGGTTGTAGCCCGCTCTTACCATAAAATCAACCCCTCGTTTATCAAAAAATATTTCAAACTTTTTAGGCGCAAGTATTGTCTGCGCACCTCCGATTAGGCCTTTAAACTGGCCAGTATATGATTCGGCTGTTTTACAAATTTCTCTTGCCAAAAGAGCCGCTATCTCATCTTCATTGCCGGCATATTTAATTGCATCCTGATATAATACAATCTGCCTTTTAGTAAGCGCCGGCTCGCCTTTTATCAGTTTATCCTTTTTATTATATGCGAATACCATTCTGACATCGATTTGATTTGAATTTAAAAGTTTAAATCCTATTTCGCTTATTTGATTTTGTATATTCATGTCCTTTGAAATTACCGCATTATAATCCTGCGCAAATGCGGGAACTGCCGTCATCAGCAAAGATGCAGCGGCTATTACAGCTGTCTTTTTCATAAACTTAACTCCATAAACTAATTTTATTATAATATATTTTTCATTTTAATAAAAGTTTCAATTTCTATTGCATTATTTATTAATTTTGCTTTGATACATTGTTTATGTTATATTTTTGCTGAAAGAGTCGTTGGTTAATATGTTATTCAAGTATTGGTTTCTGTCTGTTTTAACTTTTCATTTGTTAATTTTAAACACTTGTTTTGCAATAGAAGAAATAATAAAACCGGATGAACAAAATAATTCTTTAATTTTTGTTAAGGAAAGTTCGGATGCCGGAGAAAAATTAATTGCCGAAATAAGCTATAATGATGTTTTAAAGAAGGCGCAGGAGCATTCTTTTGATTTAAAACTGGCGGATTTTGATATTTTTATTGCCAAAACAGGCATAAAATCCGCCCGTTCGGAGTATTTTCCGAAACTTACGGCAGGCGCAAGCGGAGAATATAACAAAAGTTTTGCGGAAATGCCGTTTTCTGTTTATGTCGGCGATTCGTTCGTTAATCCTTATACAAGGTATCAATCCTTATTCGGTCTTACTTTAAGCTACAATATATTTGATTTTGGTGTCAGGCGAGGCTATCTTGACATGGCGAAAGAAGATGCCAATATGAAACAGCTTGTTCAAAAAGGACTGCTTCAGGAGTTAAACTTAAATGCAACGGATTTATACTGTAAAATTCTTCTGACCAAAAAACAAATTGATTTGAATGAAGAAATTTTAAAGCTGGGAGAAAAAAATCTTGAGATGAAATCAAGGCTTTATGAAGCCCAAGAGATTTCCAAATCCGAACTTAATATGCAGATTGTCGAGAATGAAAAAACCTCAAGAAGCCTGTTTGAACTAAAAGCTATGCTGTCTGAAAATCTTCATTATTTAAGTTTTTTAACCGGCGATGAGTATGATATGGGGAATATATCTGTCGAAGATTTGCCGGAACCCGATTTTGACCCTTTTAGTTTTAATGATTATACACAAAGTATAGCTTATGACATTCAGAATGCTGCAATAGCTAAAAAAGAACAGGAATTAAAAATAGTAAAAAGGACAAATTTTCCTAAATTAAATTTATATTCAAAATATTACCTTTACGACTCGCATACTTCAAATTATCTTAAAACGCTGGAGATTGAGCCGTCGAACTATGCAATAGGCGCAAGTTTGAACATGCCTGTATTTGACGGGCTTAAAAACAGTGCGGATATTAATAAAGTGGAATTAGAGCTTGCCCGTTTATATGCAGAGCGTGATAAAGCCGTATCGGAGCTGAAAAACAGAGTAGTAACCCTGCGTTCAAATTATTCTTACATGCAGAAACAGGTTGAGGACAGCCGGCAGATAATAAAAGAATTAAAAGAAAACGAACAGAATATTAACAAAATGCTTGAAAAAGGGCTGGTTTCCCCTATAGACTTAACTCAGGCAAAGTTAGATTTATTACGGGAGGAAATTGAATATGAAAAAAACAATCAGACTTTAATATCAATTTTAAAGGCAATTCAGATACTTACTACTTATGACAAGGGATAGCCAATGCAAAATAATGATAACAGACAAAATATAAATACGGGGCTTATTGCACTTTCGGCTGCAGCTCAAATAAACGGTACAAATATTGATATTCGTGCCGTTGAAAAAGAATACGGAATTGATTCGCCGGAGCTTGATGCTAAAGAACTCATAAGGATAGCAAAAAATGCCGGATTTAAAATCAAAAGCAAAAAAATTAAAATATCGGAGGCATTTTCAAAATATCCTGCTCCGTTTATCGTCCAATTAAAAGAAACAGGCCGATATATTGTTGTTTTGGGCGTAAAAAAGGATGAATCGGGCTTATTAATTCTCGAACCTCCGGAAAGAAATGCCAAAAGTATTACCGTTCAGGATTTCCAAAGTATTATAAAAGATGAAATTATTGTTTTAAAATATAAAATGCTTAACAAAGAGGTTAAATTCGGATTTAAGTGGTTTTATTCCGAAATAATCAGGTATAAAAAAATTGTGGGGCAGGTGCTTTTAGGGTCTTTTGTAATACAGTTATTCGGACTTATTACGCCGTTATTCACTCAGGTGATTTTAGATAAAGTACTCGTTCACAGAACTATTTCAACTTTAAATGTATTGGGGTTTGCATTTATTGTTATAGCAGGATTTGAATTTTTGCTTAATTTATCAAGAAATTATATTTTTATTCATACGACAAATAAAATTGATGCAAAACTCGGAGCTAAGCTGTTTAAACAGCTGTTCAGGCTTTATTATGTTTATTTTGAAACAAGACAGGTCGGTAATATAGCCGCAAGAGTAAGAGAGCTGGACAGAATAAGAGAGTTTATAACCGATAAATCCGTTTCGGTTATAATAGATGCTTTCTTTTCGCTTGTATTTTTGATTATTATGCTTATATACAGCGTTAAATTGACTTTTGTCGCTTTAGGCTTCCTGTTTTTAACATCCGTCCTGTATTTATCAATAACGCCTAATCTGCGTGTAAAATTAGAAGACAAGTTTAGAATGGGAGCGGAGGAAAACTCATATCTTGTGGAATCCATAACAGGTATTCAGACGGTAAAATCACTTGCATTAGAAGGCTCAATGTTCAGAAAATGGGAAGAAAAACTTGCCAATTACCTGCGTGCAAGTTTTAACCTTTCCGTAGTCGGAAACTTTGCAGGCTCAATGTCTGCATTATTGCAAAAACTGATGACTATTTCAATTTTATATCTTGGGGTTATGCTTGTAATTGAAAATAAGCTCACAATAGGTCAGTTAATAGCTTTTCAGATGTTTGCGGGGCAGTTCAGCGCACCTATGCTGAGGCTTGTAAGTTTATGGAATGAATTTCAGCAGACATTGCTTGCTGTTGACAGAATAGGCGATATTTTAAACAGTCCTATGGAGCTTCAATCGGAGAATGCGGTTACTTTAAACAGTCTGCAGGGCAATATCAAGGTTGATAAACTGTCGTTTAAGTATAATGTAGACTCGCCTTATGTGTTAAACAATATAAATCTGGGAATAGGAGCCGGATGCAAAGTCGGTTTTGTCGGAAGAAGCGGAAGCGGAAAATCCACTCTGACAAAGTTAATTCAAAAATTGTATTATCCGAATGAAGGAACAATCTACATTGACGGCATAGATATAAGAAACGTCAATCCTGTATGGCTAAGGACAAATATAGGTGTTGTGCTTCAGGAAAACTACCTGTTTTCGGGTACTATAAGAGATAACATAGTTCTGCCCCGGCAGAGTGCTACAATGGAAGAAGTAATAAGAGTTTCGCAGACAGCAGGCGCACATGAATTTATATCAAAACTTCCAAAAGGTTATGATACGGAAGTAGGAGAAAGAGGCTCAAGCCTTTCGGGCGGTCAAAGACAGCGCATAGCAATAGCAAGGGCGCTTATTACAGACCCTAAAATATTAATTTTTGATGAATCAACATCGGCATTGGATTATGAATCGGAAAAAATAATAAGAGATAATCTTGATATAATGACAAAGGGGCGTACAACAATTATTGTCGCACACAGATTATCCATGATACAAAACTGCGATTATATAGTGTGTTTTGATGACGGCTGTATTGTTGACGGCGGTACGCATGAAGAGCTTATGAACCGTGACGGATATTACAGAAGATTATATTTAGCTCAAACATCATAGGAGATTGTATGTCATTGAATAATATATTTAAAATAGTACGGGATTTTTTTAATAAAACGGAAAACGATTCGCATGAATTTAAGTCATTATTAACGGAGATTGAGGAAGAACCGCTCAATCCTCTCGGAGGGGCAGTATTTTGGCTTGTAATATCATTTATTGCTGCCGCAATATGCTGGATGTATTTCGGCAAAGTCGATGTGGTAATAACAGCGCCCGGCATAGTAATACCGAGCGGACAGGAGAAAGTGGTAAAAGCGCTTGAAAAAGGTGTTATATATTCTATTAATGCAAAAGAAGGCGAATATGTCAAAAAAGGACAGACGCTTGTTATTATTAAGCCTGCCGAAGCCGAACCCGGGCTTGAACTGAACAATTTAAGAGAAGAAACCGCCATAAATCAGGAAAAACTTGAATCTGCGAAGTATCGTCTTTCCGCTGCGCTTGATAAAAAACAAAGATTACAATCAGTTATTGATATTATTCCTAAAATCCAATATGATGAGGCAAATCAGGAAGCTGTTTTGGCTATGCATGAAATTAAAGGCTGTGAAGCCGTCTTAAAGGAGCTTAAAAACAAAAAAGAACAAATTCAAAAACAAATTCAAACAATAAAATCTCCGATTGACGGATATGTAAATTCCGTTAAAATTCATACATTAGGCGGTGTTGTAGCGCCTGCCGAAGAATTAATGACAATTGTTCCGAAAGATGCCCCGCTTGAGATAAAGGCTAAAGTTTTTAATCAGGATATAGGTTTTGTAAAAGAAAATATCCCCGTAACCGTTAAACTTGATACTTTTAACTTTCAAAAATACGGCTATTTGAACGGAATTGTTTCCGTTGTATCTCCAAACAGTATTATGGACGAAAAAATGGGTGCGGTATATGAAGTTTATATTACTCTGGAAAATACCCATTTAATGGTTGAAGGCAGAGATGAAACGGCTAAAGCGGGCATGACGACCATAAATGAAATTAAAATCGGAAAAAGAAGGATTATTGAGTTCTTTATTTATCCGTTAGTTAAATATTTAGATGAAAGCATAAAGGTAAGATAGAGTGAATATACTTTTGCTGCATAGAAATTTTCCCGCTCAGTTCAGGTATTTAATGCGGGAACTTTCAAAAGATGAGAATAATAATGTTGTATTTATTACAAATAATACCGATACGGAAATAAATTTTCCTAATACGGCAAAAGTTATTTATAAATTGAAAAGAAAAGTGCCGGAGGACTGCCACAGATATTTAAGATTTGTAGAAGAAGCACTTATCCATGCACAAAGCGCTGCCGAAGCCGCTATTAATGTAAAAGAACATGGTTTTAAGCCTGATATTATATACGGGCATACCTGGGGGCAGACATTGTATATGAAGGATATTTTTCCTGATGTTCCTTTATTGTGTTATTTTGAATGGTTTTATAATTCAAAAGGGGGTGATGTCGGTTTTGACGGTAAAGAAACGGATATAGACGGGCTTGCTAAACTCAGAACAAAAAATGCTCATCTCCTCATAGATTTATACAGCTGTGATGCGGGTATTACACCTACAAAATTTCAGCTGAAACAATTTCCTAAAGAATTTCATGACAAAATAAAAACGCTTCATGACGGAGTGGATACCGATATTTGCAGACCTGATGAAAATGCTTCATTTAAAGTGAACGATAAAATTACATTTACAAAAAATGATGAAGTAGTAACTTATGCAACAAGAGGAATGGAAGCATACAGAGGTTTTCCGGAATTTATGAGGGCGGTGTATTATCTTCAAAAAAAACGTCCGGATATGCATGTTGTAATAGCGGGGGAGGACAGAGTATGCTACGGTCCGAAACTTGCAGGCACCACATATAAAAAATTAATGCTCGATTTGTTTGATTTTGATATGTCAAGACTGCATTTTACGGGAAATCTTCCGTTTAGTAAATATGTAAATCTTTTGCAGGTTTCATCAGCTCATGTATATTTAACATATCCGTTTGTTGTATCGTGGTCTTTGCTTGATGCCATGTCATGCGCTTGCCCCGTAATCGCTTCAAATACCGAACCTGTCTTGGAGTTTATTCAAAATAACCGCAGCGGCCTGCTGTTTGATTTTTTTGATGCGGATGAACAAATTGCAAAAATTGAATTTGCGCTTGATAATAAAGATAAAATGATTAGCATGCGGAATAATGCAAGAAAAACAATTATTGATAATTATTCTTTAAAAAAATTAATGCCTGAACATATTCAATATTTAAAATCAATAATTTATAAATATATGAATTAATTCTATTTTTATTATAATGGTATTAATAAGGAATATACATGAAACTAAGTAAAACAGAAGCGAAAAATTCATACAAATATAAGTGGCTCCTAAAACGGATTTATCCTTATATAAAGCCTGTTATGAGAAGGGTTATTTTAGGAATAATAGTAGCAGTACCATTAGGTCTAATGGACGGCGTTTCTGTTTTTGCGCTGAAACCATATATGGATTATGTTATAGCGCAAAAGAATTTTGTATTTAATGTGTTTAACAGTGAATATACAATTATATGGCAGTTTATAGCATTTATTATACCGTTCGGGGTAATTGCTTTTGCGGCGCTCCAAGGGATTTTAAGGTATTTTAATACTTATATATCGGAATGGACGAGTAAAAAAATAACAAATGCGATTAAAACTGACCTTTTTAAATGTCTTATAAAGATGGATATTCAATTTTTTGATGAAAATTCTTCCGGAATAATCTTATCAAGATATTTGAACGACCCGCAGACAGCGGCGGACGGATTAATCGAACAGATAAAGAATATTGTATCAGGTGTATTCGGAGCTTTAGGCATTATATGCGTAATGATATACAGCTCATGGCAGCTTGCCGTTGTCGGAGTGGTTATTTTATGCACCGCTTTCATGCCTGTTGTTTTGATAAGAAATATTATTAAAAACACTTCCAACCAGACTATGGTTATTAATGCAAATATCCGTACATATATGAATGAAACATACTCCGGAAGCAGAATAATGACGTCTTATCAGCTTCAATCAAGGCAGGAAAAGATATTTAATGAAGAAATACATAAATCTTTTGATGTTGCCATGTGCTTAATAAAAAGGTCGGGCTGGATGTCGCCTTTAATGTATCTTATAGCTTCATTCGGAATAGCAGTAGTACTCGGCTACGGTACAAATTTAATAATAACAAACCAGATTACGGTGGGGAGCTTTTCTTCATTTATTGCATCTCTGCTCATTTTATACAAGCCGATAAAAACGCTCGGCAATACCTTGACAAATATTCAAAAAATATTTGTCGCTTTAGGCAGGGTTTTTGAGCTGTTTGATATAAAACCTGAAATTCAGGAAAAAGAAAATGCTGAAGAATTTACATCTTTAAATAATTCCATAGAGTTTAAAGATGTTTGTTTTGAATATATTAAAGATACTCCTGTTTTAAAAAAAATAAATTTAACAGTAAATAAAAATGAAACAGTTGCAATAGTCGGAAATTCCGGCGGAGGTAAATCTACAATCGTAAATCTTTTATCAAGGTTTTACGATGTTACATCCGGTTCAATTAAATTTGACGGAACGGATATAAGAGATTTTACGCTTGACAGTTTAAGACGAAGTGTTGCGGTTGTATTTCAGGATAATTTTTTATATTCCGGCACCATAAAAGAAAATATACTTATGGGCAATTATAATGCATCGGACGAAGATATAGACAAAGCCGTAAAAGCTGCATTTTTAGAAGAAGTTATTCATGATTTGCCAAGCGGTCTTGATACCATAATAGGCGAAAGAGGAATGACTTTATCAGGCGGTCAAAGGCAAAGGATTGCCATAGCAAGAGCATTTATAAAAGATGCACCCGTAATAATTTTGGATGAAGCGACATCCGCACTTGACAACAGGTCGGAAGCCGTTGTTCAAAAAGCAATTGATAATCTCACGCAAAACAAGACCGTATTTGTAATTGCGCACAGACTATCTACCGTTCAGTCTGCCGATAGAATTATAGTTATTAATGAAGGCAGGCTGATTGAGGAAGGAACGCACGAACAGCTACTTCTGAATAACAACGGAGAATATAAAAGATTGTATAATATGCAGTTTAAACATCAGGAGCAAAATGCCGTTTTAAATTAAATTGAGGGATTTAAACTATGAACAAAAGACAGCCTTTTTTTTATGATATAACCTTAAGGGACGGTAACCAATCATTAAAAAAACCTTGGAATACCCATGAAAAAGAAATTATATTTAATCATCTTTCAGAGCTTGGCATTCAGGGTGCGGAGGTCGGTTTTGCCGCAGCGTCAGAAATGGATTATGAAGCATGCAGGCATTTAGCTCAAATTTCACCGGATAATATAGTAATTTCAGCACTCGCAAGATGCATGAAAAATGACATAATAAAGGCGGCGGAAGCAATAAAATCTGCAAAAAAGCGGAGGATTCATGTTTTTATTGCAATGAGTCCTTTCAGCATGCGTTATGTTCTTGGTAAAACCCCTCAAGAAGTCCGAAAACAGGCTGTTGAAGCCGTAAGTTTTGCTAAAAGTTTAATGGGCGGGACAGGCGAAGTTCAATTTTCGGCAGAACATTTCGGCGACTGCTGCGAAAATATTGATTTTGTTATAGACACATTAAAAGAGGCGGTTAAAGCCGGAGCTTCAATTATTAATCTGCCTAATACTGTTGAGCGTACAAGACCTAAAAATTTTATAAATTTGGTGGAAAGGGTTTATAATGAGCTTCCTGAAGATATTATAATTTCCGTTCATAATCATAATGATTTGGGAATGGCAACGGCTGTTACGGTGGAAAGTTATTTTGCAGGTGCTGTTCAGCTGGAATGCGCTTTAAACGGCTTAGGAGAGCGTGCGGGAAATACAAACTTGTATGAAGTCGCCGTGGCATTACATAATTCTGATGTGGATGTACCTTTAAATCTGTCTAAAATATATGAATTGGCGCTTACGATTTCCGATATGTCCAATGTTAAAATATATGAAAAAGCTCCGCTGATAGGTCGTGATGCACTTGCCCACAGAAGCGGAATTCATCAAGACGGCGCCGTTAAAACAAAATATATGGAAAAAGGCGCTTATAGACCGATACATCCGTCTTTAATAGGAAGAAAAGATGATGAAAAATTAGGCTTCACTTCTCAATCCGGCAAAACGGCAATCTATGAAATTATTTTAGAGGCGGGTTATCCGATTACATTGCAGGAAGCTCAAAGAATTGCACCCTATGCAAAAGAAACTGCGGAAAGAATCGGCGAACTTTCCGCTAAAAATATTATTGATATTTATTATAAATATATATTTAATGTACAGGGTGCATTTAAACTTTGCAATATGGAAAAAATAAAAGACGGTAATATTAACCTGCATTTTAAGTATCATGATAAAGAATTTGACATTAAAGTTTCGGGCAACGGACCTGTTGATGCATGTATAAAAGCTATTCAAAAGGCAGGATTTAACTGCGAACTGCTGCATTATGAACAGCAGGCATTAAATGAAGAATTAATGGGGTCGGGAGCTTCTGCCGTAAGTGTTATGCATTTTAAAGCACCGGACGGGCAGTCTGTAATTTCAAGAGGATGCGACGAAAGTACAACTAAAGCAAACATTAAGGCAATATTTAACGGCTTGAATATTATTGAAAGTATGAAATAGATTTATATATTTTGGTTAAACAATATCTTTTCTTTTGCAGGCGGAAGGATAGCCGTACAATGTGCTGCTGCAGGGAAAAAAGGAGAAATGTACGGCATCTGGTAAATATGCAGACTGCCGTATAATATGAAAATTTTTACGTAAAGTTTGAGAATTTTCTAAACGGGCTGAGTATATGATTTTCATAATATTGCTTAACATTTTCAGTTCATCAAAATTTTACAATTTTTTTTAATATTTTAAGACCTATTTTTTTTAAAATTCCTGAAAAATATTGAAAAAGACCGGAAAACCCCGTAAAAAATAGAAAATTCCCAAACCTCGGAAAAAAGGCTTAAATGCTTTGTATTTACTGCATATTAAACTTTGAGATAATGCAATAACAGTTTTGTTTTATTATTTGAAACTCAGCTTTTTATAAACTGTTTATAAAATTTTTCAGTCTTTCCATTGCTGTTTTCAGGTTATCTAATGAATAAGCATAAGAAATTCTTAAATATCCTTCCCCGCTCTGACCGAAAGCACTTCCCGGAATGGCTGCAACTTTTTGCTCCAGAAGAAGTCTTTTTGCAAATTCCTCGCTTGTCATTTTAAATTTTTTAATACTTGGAAATACATAAAATGCGCCGTAAGGTTCAAAACAATCAATATCCATTTCTTTAAAAGCGTTTAATAAAAACCTTCTTCTGTGATTATAAGACTTTCTCATTATATCAATATCGCCATCGCCGTTTTTTAACGCTTCTATTGCTGCATATTGGCTTAGAGAAGGCGCGCACATTATTGCAAATTGATGAACTTTCGTCATCAGCCTTATTATTTTTTCCGGTGCTAAAGCATAGCCTAAACGCCAGCCGGTCATTGCATACGCTTTTGAAAAACCGTTTATTAAAATTGTTCTTTCCTTCATGCCTTTTATTGAACAGATTGATGTGTGTCTGCCTTTATAAGTAAGCTCAGAGTATATTTCATCCGACATAACATAAAGGTCATTATCAATAATGACTTTTGCAGCGGCTTCTAAGTCTTTCTTCTCCATTATTGCACCTGTAGGATTATTAGGATAGGGAAGAATTAATACTTTTGTTTTTGGGGTTATTGCATTTTGCAGTTCCCACGGTGTCAGCCTGAACTTATTTTCGGCTTTTAAATTAATAATAACCGGCTTTGCGTTAGCAAATACTGCGCATGGCTCATAAGAAACATAAGACGGCTGGGGAATAATAACTTCATCATTTGCATTACATAGCGCTCTAAGCCCTATATCAATGGCTTCCGAACCGCCGACGGTAACTATAATTTCATTATCCGGATTATATTCTGTATTCTGCGTGCGTTTTATATAATTTGAAATCTCCTGCCTTAAGGCTTTCAGCCCTGAATTGGAAGTATAAAAAGTTTTTCCTTTTTCAAGCGAATATATGCCTTCTTCCCTGATATGCCATGGAGTATCAAAATCAGGCTCGCCTACTCCTAATGATATTACATCTTCCATTTCGCTTACTATATCAAAAAATTTTCTTATACCGGACGGCTTTATTTCCGTTATTCTGCGGGAAAGCTCTTTTGTCATGGCGTAATTATCTCTCTTTCATCTTTTGTTTTTTTTGCAAGAATTGTGCCATGATCTTTATATTTCTTTAATATAAAATGAGTAGCTGTGCTTAAAACGCTATCAAGCGCAGAGAGTTTCTCGGATACAAAGTTTGCAATTTCACGCAGAGATTTTTCTTCAATAATTACGAGCAGGTCAAACCCTCCTGAAATCAAATATACCGCACGAACTTCAGGGTAATTGTATATTCGCTCCGCTATTTCGTCAAACCCTCTGCCTCTCTGCGGGGCAACCCTGACTTCAATTAATGCCGTTACTTTTTCTATAGAGGTTTTTTCCCAGTCTATTAAAGTGTGATAACCGCATATAACACCGTCTTTTTCTAATATTTCAAGCTCTTTTAATATTTCATTTTCCGTTTTATTCAGCATAACGGCTAAATCTTTTAACCCTATTCTGCTGTTTTTTTCTATGATTGATAATAATTCTTCGTCCATTTATTTCTCCGGCAAGTATAATTATAAACTATTTTACCACGAACTTTATTTTTTTATATCTTTTAAAGTAATTATCCGCAGTCTTACAGCGGAAAAAGAGTTAAAATCCGTGTAATTGTATTCTGTTGATTATGCGGGGGGGGGGGAAAAAAAGAAAAAAACAGAAAACATGCCGGAAAAGTATAACAGCTTTTCCTGTCCGCAGTCCGTTTCTGCAGGCGGAAGGATACGGCAGGCAATGTGCGGGGGCGGGAAAAAAGAAAAAATTCCTGTTGCAAAACTTTTATGCATCGGATATAGCTTAGCAGTTTGGTTTTTCTATATCTAATCATCTCTTTTGATTTTATAAATCCGGCTGAACTTTTTGTGTGAATCTGCCGGCATTATTTATCATGTCTGTTAATACTCAATATATTTACATCACTCGGGATTATCGTCCGTGCATAATCTACGGCTTTATTTCCGAACAGCATTGCATAACAAAATTCATTTTCTTTTGGAATCTCAAGATAACTGCATAATTCGGGGAATGTATTAATTATTGTTTTCATAAATCCGCACCAGCAGGTTCCGAGTCCTAAACTCTGCGCATACAGTTCAAAATAACTTAAAGCAATAATTCCGTCCTCCTGCCTGCAGGGAGCATTTTTATTGTTTGATACCGCAATTAAATGCGGTGCTCCCCTGAATATTATATCTTCGCCTTTTAGCAGTATGTCTTTAAATGCTCCAAACTCAGCTGTTATTTCCGGATTATTTGCTGATTCTTTTTTTAATTTCTCATTTACCGTATTTCTAAAATCATTCATAACTTCTATATCTTCAATAAAAGTGAATTGAAGCGCATGAAAATTACAGCCTGTCGGAACCCATTTAAGCATATTTTTTAATTTGGAAACGGTTTCTTTATCAACATTTTCTGTTTTGTACCGGCGGTTGCTCCTCCTTGATTTTATAAGGTTCAGTATTTCATCCGGATTATGAGCGTTTATTGCTTCTGCATTGGATGATGTTTCTCCGTTAAAGGATATTGCACCCTCGGGGCATATTGAAAAACAATGACGGCAGTTTATACACATATCAGGCGATACCATTTTCGGGATTCTGTTTTTATCGAACCGTATTGCATATTCAATGCAATCTTTTACGCATAAACCGCAGTGAATACATTTTTTTTCATCAACAATAAACTTTTTATTATCCATAATTATTTCCTTTTATATTGTATATAAATAAGTTTCCCATAAAAAAACAAAATTGAAAATGAAAATTTTGACAGCGGAATTTTTAAGATATGCTGATGCATCCTGCAGATTGTAAAATATATTTTGCATGCTGTAAGGATGATGGTTTTGCAAAAAAACGCAATGTCTGCGCCGAACGGCAGTAAATGACAGGATTTTTCCGCAAAGAACTTGAGTATAAATATATAAAAAACACGCTTATTTCTTAGCAGAAACAGGCGAAACTTGTGCAGGGCGGGAGTGTGCGGGGGATAAAAATCATCATTCCGGTATAAATATCAGGAACTCTCGATGAAGAAGCATGAAAGCCTGCTTTAGCAAAAGAAATTTTAAAAACGGTTAAAATGTCGCAGGTTATAATTATTCTGTCGTAAAACATAGCGTAAAAGAGTTTGCAAATTGAGCAGCTTATACAAATAATATTGAATGCTTTTGAAGAATCTTAAAAGAAGAATATTCTGTATTTATCATTGTATATAGTTGCCAGATTTTTATATTAAGCTATTGACTTAAAATCTTTATAATGTAATATAGTAATTGCTGATAATGTTCTGCCCTTTCGCCGTGAGTGCAGTTTCCAAAATTCCCGCCGGTTGCTGAGGGATGGTCGGAAAGAAAGAGCGGTGGAGCGGAGGGGGGGGGGAAAAAAAAGGAAAGAGAAAGAAAGAGCTGAGGGGAAGAAAGAAAAAAAGCGGGGGGGGGGGAGAGAAGAAAGTAAAAAAGAAAGAAAAAAAAGAAAAAAAGGAAAAAAGGAAAAAAGGAAAAAAGGAAAAAAGGAAAAAAGGTATCCGGCATGTACTTCGCCCCGCTATCAGGAAAAAAAAGGAAAGAGAAGTCAGAGGATAGCTGAAATAGAAGGGAAGATGATAGAAAACAGGATTGAAAGCAGGATAGAGTAAGAAAATAAAATAAAAATAGATAAAATAATCGGTTAATAATTCATTTAAATAAAAGCGCAAGGGCGTTTAGCTCAGCTGGTAGAGCGCCTCCCTTACAAGGAGAATGTCGGGGGTTCAAGTCCCTCAACGCCCACCATCTAAAGACAAGGGTTCAGAATCCTTGTCTTTTATTATGTAAGCAAATCTGCTCACATTCTGCTCACATGTGATTTCTGCAAAAAGCCATGAGAATTAAGGCAATGTTTATTATTTATGGTTGTCAGGATATATGTTCATGACCCTCTATCGACTTTTTAACAAATTTTATTTCATAACCGAATAAATTAAGAATTTTTATCTGCTTCTTTTAACATACTTCCTGCCTT
This sequence comes from uncultured Muribaculaceae bacterium, assembly GCA_964491345.1. Classification (GTDB taxonomy): domain Bacteria; phylum Cyanobacteriota; class Vampirovibrionia; order Gastranaerophilales; family Gastranaerophilaceae; genus Avigastranaerophilus. The sequence continues at coordinate 25,182 of CAZBFV010000012.1, read as the reverse complement.
GTCTTGTATTATTTAGGAATAACACTATTTATAAAGCATGTCATTCATTTGTAAAAATCAAAAACATCAGGGCTTTAGAAGCAAAAACTTTACAATGCTTTTATAAAGCAAAGTACATACAGAAAATTCAGTATTTCATAGCGGAAATTTAATATCCTTTCCTGATAGTCTACAAATACTGCCTAGTTACAGGAAGCATCAGGAAAAAATTTTACAGGTCGGGATGACAAGCCCCCATGTTTTTTAGATGTGATTACATAATAATTACATAATGAAAAAGATAAATTAAAGTATCTTTTCATATTTTTCATTCAGGCGGTATTTACGCTGTTTTCCTTCGCCTGACGGAATTAAAAAGCCTGTTTTAGCCCATTTTAAAGCGAGCAGTCTTGCAGAACGATGGGAAAATTTAAAGAAAGTAGCTATATATTTTGAAGTTATATACTTTTGAGTTTCAAATAAGTTTAATATTTGCCTTTGTTTACTGTCAAGCTCCCTAAACACTTTTACTTCATCTTTTGAATGTTCCTGCTCTTTTGCTTTATTATATACAGACTCAAAAGCAGCAGCCATTCCGTTAATAAAGTATTCAACCCATTTTGTAATATCGGCTTCTTTTCTTCCCATATAATAATTATGAGATTTACCGATAGTTATGGCATCATAATATCCCTGTAAGTCTTTTGCATAATATTCTTCAAGAGAATAAATCCCCTTTAAATCATATCCGTTTGTATGTAGCAAAAGAGCGGTCAACAGCCTTGCAGTCCTGGCGTTACCGTCATAATAAGGATGAATGGTTGCAAATTGATAATGTACTATGCTTGCTTTTATAGGAATAGGAATATCATTTGTATCATTTATCCATTTAATAAATTCTTTCATCAAGACAGGAACATCACAAGCCTCAGGAAGCATATAAACAATGTTTCCCGATAGAGAATCCGTAATAACATTTTGCCCTTCCCTATACTCGCTGTTTTTGACTCTTGTATTTCCTGCCCCGACAACTAAAGCATGGATATGTTTATAAGTTTCTCAACGTAATCAAGAGCTGCATAATAACCTTTAATCTCTTTTTCATCTCGTACCCTGCCCGTATTTGAAATAACTTTCTTATTTCCTATAAGGTCTTTTACTTCTTCTCAGGTAATGTTGCCTTCAATTTGAGTAGAATAATGAACAGAAGATACTTTAGCTGTTTTCCTGAGTGAGTTTAGCAATTTAGGGTTTATAGGCAGGCTTTTAATTCCCTATTTTATTCTTTCAATTACTAAAAGGTTATTAGCTTATCTTTGCCGGTATTTTACATAATATTGCCATTAAATCAATCCGCAGGAAACTATAAAATTGTTTTAACTTATGCTTCTGATGCTCTTGAAGGAAATGCTCTTGATTTAGTTGAAACAAAAGCAGTGCTTGAAGATGGCATAACTATCGGCGGAAAACTGTTAAAAGACCGCTATGAGGCAGCAGGACATGCTAAAGCGTTTGATAATCTTTTATAATCAAGCAGATGAAAGTAATGCCGGTCAATATAGAGCTAATCAAGTTATTATTACAGGTTCTGATGCTGAATTACCTAAACCGGAAGAACTTTAAAAGAAACATTGCATCCTGCTGTTTATTGACGGCAACGGCAGGACTGCAAGGCTGTTTATGAACTTGGCACTGCTCCAAAGCGGATACAATATAGTTGTTATTCCTCCGGTAGCCGGAACTGATTACATTTCTGAAACGGTATTGGAAGCACAAAAAGAATATTTAAGAATCATCAGCAGATTTTAGTCCGCAAAAAGTGTACTTTTCATAGACAAAAAATTTATATCTCAATGCATCATCTGCTTCCCGCCATTTATAGCTTTCATTTCAGCTTTATGCTTATATCCTTTAATAAGTCCTGATAAAAATGCTATTACTGCTATAAATGGAAAAAACACTATGAACCCTGCGATAAATATCAGCCATATCACCAGACACCAGAAAATTTCGTTCACCTTATTAATTATTTCTATCAGTATCATTTCAATCTCACTTTGCTTTCTTTCCTTTTTTTGTATTCAGCTCTGCAAATTTTGCCTGCATAGTAGGATTATCCTTTGTTAATCTTTTTATACTTAAATCTTCTGCTTTATCATTTGCAAGCCTCAAATTGTTTTCTGAAGATAACAACGCTTCCTTTGTCTTTTTCAAGTGTTCGATTGTTTTATCAATTTCTTCTATCGCTGTCTTAAACTTCTTGCTCGCTAATTCGTAATTTCTGGAAAATTTATCCTTAAAATCATTCATTGCTGTTTCAAAATTTGATATATCTATATTCTGGGATTTTATAACAGCAAGTTCATGCCTGTATTCCAACGAATTTAATGCTGCATTCCTTAATATGGTTATTATTGGTATAAAAAACTGAGGTCTTATTACATACATCTTTTCATAATAATGCGACATATCTGTAATTCCGTTGTTATAAAGTTCATTATCAGATTCAAGCATAGATACTAATACTGCATATTCGCATTTCTTTTCCCGCCTGTCTTTATCTAACTCTTTTAAGAAATCTTCATTCTTTTTCTTTGCAGATGTTGTATCGCTTTCGTTTTTCATCTCAAACATTATTGAAATTAATTCATTACCGTCATTATCATAATCTCTGTAAATATAATCTCCTTTACTGCCTGATTTAATATCATTATCTTTTTCAAAGTATGCACTGCGAAATCCTGTTGCACGAAGTTTGTTAAACTCAATCTCGCAATGCTGTTCTAAAGTTTCACCCAGCATTTTTGTTGAAAGTTTTGCTTTGAAATCTTTATATCGTTCTATTTCTTCATCTTTAAAACGCAGTTGAGATTCATACTGTTCTCTGACAGAATTTTCTTTCAACAGGTATTCTTTTTCAATAAGTGCCTTTTCGTTTTTTAACTGATTTATACAGTTATCTTTTTCAACAAGTGCATTCTTATTTTCATTAACAAGTTTTGCGATTTCAAGTTCTTTATCTTTATTAAAGTTCTTTAGTTTGTTTTCAATTTTATCCAGTTCTGAGGAAGAAGATATTTTGTTAGTTTCTATTTCTGATTTTAACTTTTCTATTTCAGCTTTCTTTTCACTTAATTCTTTATTAAACTCCTTTTCCAGTTCAAGTTTAGTCAGCTGAACAGCATTTTCTTTGTCTTTGTCAAAAGAGTCAAGCTGATTTTTGAGTTCTAAAATTTCTTTGTCTTTTTTAGTAGAAATTTCATTGAGCTTATCTTTCACTTCCATTTCTTCTGTCTGCATATCTAATAGAAGTTTATTAATTTCAGCGTCTTTTTCACTAAGTTTTTTATCAAATTCTTGTTCTAATTTAGATTTAGCCAATTCAACGGCATTTTCTTTTTCCTGTTCAAACTTGTCTTCTCTGTCTTTAATTTCTTTGGAAAATTCCTTATCTCTGACTTGTTTTACTATTGCTGCATAACCTGATTCATCTACTTGAAAAACTTCACCGCATTTCGGGCATTTAATCTCTTGCATACTCATTTCCTTTTCACTGTTGTTATTAAATTATATTCTTGATTACTTATAATCAGAAAAATAAATATGAAACAGAGTTTTAATCATCTCCGATTATAAGTATTGCCAGGAGTATTCCTATTATCCATTCCATAAAAATCCTTTCTGTTATTCATCCTGCGAGGATTTATCCCCTGAGTTATCACATGTTATTCTTTCCGCTTTAATAAATGCTGGTTTCAAAGTTTTCATTTACGGCAAGATAACCATTATACTGTCTTACATCTTTTTCAAATTCTTCAATACCTTTTTGTTCTTCTTTCGGATTTTCGGGCTTTCCTTCCGCTAAATCCCGCAAAATAACATAATCCGAATGTGCAGGAACAGGCTTTCCTGTTTTTACATCTTCACCCGGCAACGGGATAATAATACTATTTCTTATTCTCATTTTTGAACTCCTTTAATTTACCCCTTTTTATTTTTATTATAAATTTTCATTATGCCGGATACGGGCGTGTTGGTTATTTATTACATTTGAATACATCTTTCGGATTTGGTTATATTATCGTAAAATTCAATTACTTTACGGTCGGCAGTAATTCTGTTATGGTCAAAATGTTTAATAATAAGTCCTTGAAGATTTTTAGCCCTGCTTAATGCGGTGTATGCCTGTCCGCAGGCAAATATTTTATTAAAGTTTACCACGAGGTTATCAAATGTCATTCCCTGTGATTTATGGATTGTGATACCGTATGCCAGACGCAGGGGATACTGTTTTCTGCTGATTTTTACTTTTCCGTCCTGATTGTATTCAAAGTCTATCGGTTCAAGATTTAGTCTTGCTCCGTTGTCAAACAAGACATCAACAGAAGCGGTTGTAAGATTTTTTATTGTTCCGCAGGCTCCGTTTACAAGCCCCTTTTGTATATCAAGATTTTTAAGAAGCATTACCCTGCAACCCTCTTTCAGCTCTAAATTTTTCGGAGCTTTGCAGTCTCTGTCAAACTGTTCGTAACATTTTTTATCGTAAGAGTTCAGTTTCTTTAAATTATTTCCGCTTAACTCTAAAGTATCGTAAGATTCATCTATGTAATGATAAATATACAGCGTATCTTCAGCTTTATATTTATATGCTCTTGCGTCAATTTCATCAAAGCATTTTGAGTTGTAAATATCAGCATCTTTATTTGTGCAGAATAACTGCAGGATATTTTTATCAGCTTCATAGTCATCGGGATAATCTCTTTCATAAAACACTTTCAAATCATCCGGCGATGTTTTATCAATACGCACATTATTTAAGGCTTCTATAAAATTTTTATCCGTCTGGCGGTGAACCTTGTTCAGCATAATTGTTGTTAAGTTAAGTTTCTGCCATACAGGGCTTGTAAAACAAAAATCTATTTCGTCATTTTCAATTTTTACGGGCGGGAGCTGAAAGAAATCTCCGGCAAGAATAATTTGAATCCCGCCGAACGGACTGTTATTCTCTCTGACTTTTCTTAAAACTTCATCAGCATATTCCATTGTAAAGTTATCAAGCATGGATATTTCATCTATTGCAAGCATTTTGCACAAAATCAGCTGTTTATACAGAACAGGCGTTTTTTTAATCTTCTTTACCGTATCTTCAGCAGGTTTATCCGCTAAGCCGATACCGCACCATGAATGCAGTGTCTGACCTCCGGCATTTAATGCGGATATTCCCGTAGTGCTTGTTATAACAAGGGTTTCTTTATAATGTTTTTTCAGCCTGTTCAGCAGATATGATTTCCCGACGCCTCCTCCGCCTGTGATGAAGATATTTGAGCCTTTGGATAATATCTCGACTGTTTTTTGAAATATATCATCCATTACTTTGCCCCGGCGGTTTCCTTTTCTTCATCAAAAGTCAGCTTTGGCAATGAGTTTACAATTTTAACGGTAGCGACGCTTAATGATATAACGCTTAACAGCAGGTCAAGAATATATCTCGGCTTGTTATGTTCTTCTGCCCAGTCGTTGGGGTTGTTTTTAATCAGGCTGTCTTTATTTACCGTAACCTGATAACGCTCCATCACCCATTCTATGGCACTTTTGCCGTTCACAGCGTATTCATGGGCTTCTTTCGGAATATTAGTTATCCTTATATAATCGTTATAAATAATTTCTGATTTATCTTCTTTAGACTTAAATCTCATTTTATTAACGGTAAATATACCTTTGTCATCTCCCGTAACTTTAACGGATGATAAGGGTGCTTGGTCTTCATAGTTAAGGTGCAGTTTAGCTAAATCTCTGCCTGCATTTGAAAAAGTCCAAAAATCTTCCGTATTATCTGTTAAAGGTATTCTCGGGAGCATTTTCTTTAAGTCTGCTGCAAATTTTGTTCTGTACTCTCTGCTGTGCAGAATACCGTAGACATAATAGAAAATATCTTCTTTAGCAACATCACCGCCGTATTTTTCTTTAGCAAGATTATGTATATAATCTGTTATTCCGTCGTGTCTTATGTATTTATCATCAGTGTTGTTCTGCGAGTTAAGAAGCGACTGCTGAATAACACTTGTTCCCTTTTCTTCGTACCAATACAGAGGGAAGCACTGCGTGTAACCATTATAATTACAATCTAGTATATGCTGACTTAATAAAGGAACTTCATTGCCCTTATCTGATACACAAATACATATATTTTCATGTTTATTTGTCGGGAATAATTGCTTGCTTAGCCCCGGGCTTTCATTAAGATATTTATCATAGTATAAGTTTTGTTTATCAAAAGGTCTATACATACTAACGTATATGTTATTAAAATTATGTGCAATATTTGTGTTTCGGGCAACATTATTACGCAGTCCCCTTGTCCAGCTTATTTTAGCCGGATTTGTATCAATAAAGTTTTCAACTTTAATATCTGTATTTTTCGCCTTTTCTGTAATATATGCTTCTCTCTGCTCGTTATAAAAATCAATCATATTTGTAATATTTTTTACTAATTCTTTACTTGAGTAGTTATATACCCAAGTATCTCTATTCGTTTGCACTCCTACAACATTTAAGTTAAAGAAACTATGTGAACTTAAGTTAAATTTTTTATCGGGTTCCATCGGTATAAACGTGCCAAATATTTCATTTCTCTGATTTATCCAGTCATTATGCTTATTCGGCTTTAATATAACGGGTTTAAATTCAGAGGATAATACAGAGCCTGTTTTTTGAATTATGTCAAGTTTCTCTCTTTGAGATAAATAATCACCTATATCATGATAATATATTACTGCTTTGTCTTTTTTAGCATCGGGATTATTAACAAGTATTGTGATTGATATAGGCGTTCTTGTACCCTCCCCAAAAACGTTTCCCTTTTCTTTTTGTCTTTGTTCTCCTGAAGTTCTTGCGTTACCTCTCAGATTATAAACATAAATTGAAGAAAATTCTTCTTCTAAACATTGCCTGAAACCGCCCATAGCCAGTGAATCCAGCCACCCGCCGTTTGAAACAAATCCTATAACACCGCCTGTCTTGCTTAACCTGTCGGAAGCCCATCGGAACGCTTTTATATAACTGTCATATAACGAGTTCCTGTTTGTTGCATCAGTGTATTTAACATAAGTATTGGCAACTCTGCCGTCCAGTTTAGGGTACTTCTGGTTTTGTGCATTATCATTAGCCGACCTTTGCCCTACAGAATACGGCGGGTTTCCTATAATTACAGTCAAAGGGCATTTCTTCTGCTTTTCCAAACGCTCGGAGTTTTGCGGAAATATATCAGAAAGCTGTAATTTATCATCATATTCGCTCATCTGAAAAGTATCAGCCAGACATATACCCTCAAAACTCCTGTATTCATCTTCTTTTACATCAGCTAAATCATGATAAACATTTTCAATATTTATACTTGCAATATAGTAAGCCAAAAGCACTATTTCATTAGCATGTATTTCACTGTTGTACTTACGCTCCAAATCCTTGCCGTCTATATACCCGCCATGCAACAGCCTTGTAATAAATGTCCCCGTTCCCGTAAACGGGTCAAGTATATGTATATTCTCATCAGATAATGTTCTGTTAAATTCTTTCTTTAATACATCAGAAACAGACTGCAGTATAAAATCCACAACCTCAACAGGCGTGTAAACTATCCCCAGTTTTTCAACAGTCATCGGCAGTGCAGTTTTAAAAAACTTGTCATATAATTCTATGATAATCTTCTGCCTGCCCTCGGAATTATTAATGCCCTCCGCTCTTTCTTTAACCGAAGCATAAAACCTGCCCAGTGTTTCTTCCTGCGATTTATCAACGGCATTCTTGTCAAGAATATCTAAAATCCCCTGCATTGCCGCAGATACGGGGTTGTTTTTTACAAAACGGTAATTCTCAAACAACGCCTCAAATACAGGCCGTGTAATAAGATGCTGTGAAAGCATCTCAATGGCATCTTCCTGCGTAACCGACGGATTTAACTGTTTCTGCAGGCCTTTCAGAAATTTATCAAATGCACTCCTGCTTGATTCGTTTGTTTCTAAAAGTTTCTTTATATGTCTGACATGGCTTTGCGCTATATCTGCAACATCTTTTGCCCATTGCTCCCAGTATCTTCTGCTGCCGACTTTCTTGACCATTCTTGCATAAACAGCATCCTGCAATTTCTCAAATTGAATGCTCAGCTGTTTAGCCAGAGTGCTGTTTAACTTCTGACGCTCTTTTTCACCGCTTATGCCGGCTTTATCGTCATTCTTTCTCGGCGCGCCCCCCCCCGACAAGAATTTTATCCGTCTTGTTGTTATTCAGTTCTATCTTATTTACAATGGCATTAAATCTGTCGTCATGTGCTCTCAAAGCATTAAGCACTGTCCAGACTGCCTTAAACCTGTCATTATTATCCAGTGCTTCTTCGGGAGTTATATCAGGCGGTATAACAACAGGTATAATTATATATCCGTATTGCTTGCCCTCAGCTTTTCGCATTACTCTCCCGACAGACTGGACTACATCAACCTGCGAGTTCTTTGCCGATAAAAACATTACCGCATCCAGCGAGGGTACATCCACCCCCTCGGATAAACAGCGTACATTTGTTAATATTCTGCATTCATTCCCGTCTGTCGGTGCAGATTTTAACCAGTTCAGTTTTTCATCCCTTACGGTTGCTCCCATGGAACCGTCTACATGACTTGCACTCACGCTCACAACTTTTTTACGCTCGTCATAAGATAAACTCTCATAATATGTTTCGCCATGTGTATTAAATATTTTAGATATTGCATTAGAAGCCTTAATATTTGAGCAGAAAGCAACCGCCTTGTGCATAAAACCCGAATCTGTTTCTATTAAACTGTTTTTTACTCCCTCTGCCGTTATCTCTGTTACTATTCTTTTAGATAACGCATTTATGCACCCCACAAGTTTTGTTGCATCATCTGTTGTTATTTCATAATCAGGACTATCTGCGAGATTTTGCAATGCCTGCGGTATATCATTCTCGGTTAATGTTAAAACCAATACTTTGTAATCCGACAACAGCCCCTGCGAAACCGCCTCGCCAAATCCCAGCCTGTCTATCTCCTCTCCGTAAACAGTTTCATCATCCATTGAGCAGAGTATTACATTATTATCTTTCGCTTTTTCTTTTACATTATCGTTATATAATCTCGGAGTCGCCGTCATATACAAACGCTTCTTTGCAAGAATATTTGCATTATCATGCACCTTTGTAAACGCAGTTTCTGTCTGCCCTGCGTTTAAAATTACCCCCGTTGTTCTGTGTGCTTCGTCGCATATTATTAAATCAAATATACAACTGCCCGCTTCTTGCTCATTTAATGTCTTCTGTACTTTCGATATAACATCAATAGACTGGTATGTTGAAAATACTGCCGTCATCCCCTGCTTTTTATTTAATCTGATATAATCAAGCTGTTGTTTAATATTATTTATATCCGTTGAAGCAGGTATCGCCAAATCCACAACAGAACAGCCGTCATTCTCATCAGTTTCAACTTTCTTGCTCGCTGTCGGGTCTGAACATATACATACAGGGTTAATATCAACTTCCGCTTCCGCCGACCACTCTCTTAACGTCTGCCCCAGCAGTGCTATAGACGGCACTAAAAATAATACCAAACCTTTATTATCCGTTAATTGCTCCGCTATCTTTAAAGATGTATAAGTCTTGCCCGTTCCGCAGGCCATAATGAGCCTGCCCCTGTCATGGTTTTTATAATATTCCTTTGTCTTTTCTAAAATCCTCTGCTGATGCGGTCTTAATGTCTTCTTCCCAACTCTTGCCTTTTCGCCGTATATCCCCTTATCAAGTTCTTCCCAATCCACAGGTGCATTCTCTAAGTCGGATAAATTAATCCTGTTTACGGCAGGACTCTGATTCTTTAATGTTTCTTCCGCCGTATATGACCAGTTGTTTGTTGTCGAAATCCACAGCCTGTGAGAGAAAAATATTCTCTCATCTTTATCATTTACGAAAAACTTGCCTGATGTGGATAAAAATGTATCAACTTCGGCTTTATCAATCCTGCTGTCTTCCTGATAGCATTTACATTGTATTGCGGTATATCCGCCGTTATCGGATACGGAAACCAAATCTATACCGGTATCTTTTCCGCCGAATTGGCTTCTGTACGGAAATTCGTTCCATAACCATACTTCTTTTACATCTCTTTTATGCAAAGGCGAAGTCAGCAGATAATGTTTCATCAAGGTTTCAAATCTTGCACCCTTATCTCTCTGCGAATACGCTGTTTTGCGGTAACTGCTTAAAACCTTTTCAAAATTCATTCACTTATTCCTTTTCCGTTTGCAACAAAATCTAATTGTGGTGCATAAATTCCTGTATTCGAATAGTATCCTAATTTACCGCCGTTGTCAATTATGGTGCTTCAGAGTTCAAAATTAAGGTAAGAAGTATCAATAGTTTTCCGGTCTATGCCGATATACATCAATGTTATTCTCTGTGAATTACAGCGGAATCTTTAAACTGCCGGTAGTGATGATAACCAAAGCTCCGTCTTAAAGCACGGCAGGATACTATACGGCAGACCTGCGGACGGTTTAATCTCCAGCCCTGCTTGCCTGCGAATAACGGATTTGTTAATTCTCTGCCTTTTGTGTATTCTTTTAATACGCTTTTCAGCTTGTCATTGATACAGAAAGTTTTAGGTTTGCCTGTTTTCTTTTCTATAATTGAAATATGTGTTTTATTTACCGCATCTCCCGCATTAAGCCGTACAATATCCGATACCCTCAAACCTGAGTCCATACCACGGCGCCCGGATAGCATAATCGCATTTGTTCTGCAATTTCAGATACTGTTCAGCTTTAGCAATATCTTTCCTGCTCTTTATAGGCTCTGCCCGATGTTTCATTTATACTTCTCCTTTCTGCACCGTTTTATCTTTAGTAAGTGCAAATAAGAATGTAATCTAATGCTTATAGCGCCGGCAAACTAAACCATGCCGGAACTCTGCCTGCCTGTGCTGTAATTAAGCTATGGTAAATCAAACAGAGAATAATTTAATAAACTTATTCAGCGAGAATCGCTTAAATTCATATAAATATGACAATAGTGACAGTAATTCTATTATTCTTGAAAGATATCTTCATAACATAGAAATTTCAAAGGCATTATATCCTCTGTTATCTATTCTTGAGGTATCTTTGCGTAATAGAATCAATCAAGCCATAGAAACGGTTATTAAGCCTGATTGGCTTTTAAAAGAAATAAATCAACAAATTATATTATTTCCGAATGAACGTAAAAAATTACTTGAAGCACAACTTTAATAGCTGAATTATCATTAGGATTTTGGATTCATCTTTGTACAAAACGATATAAAACTACCCTATGGCACAAACAAAGCCTTTTTAGAATAATTTTTGCCGATTACCCTAATTTTTCCGAATTTGATAAACTTAGTAAAGTGTTTCCTATATTACAACTTATGTTGAAATTAAGAAACAGGGTATTTCACCACGAAATAATAATTAATCATCCATACGGAATAAATAACTGTTATACAGATTTACGATGTTTATTAAGTTATATATCAAAGGATAGTTTATTATATCTTGATAAAATATGTGATTTTAATAAAGTTATGGAAAAGCAAAAACCTCAGTAACTCAACTTAATGGAAGCCATCTGAGGTTGTACATTGATATTATGTACTATAACTTAACATTTGCCAAGTGCTGGACATTCAATTTAAAAACTATACCCGATTTTGACGATTTTTCTTAAAAGCTGGCAATATTACAGATATATTGACCCTTAATAATCTTGTTGTAAAGTATAGCAATTTTTTTTCTTAACTATATTAACCTCAGCTGTCATCCCATACAGGAACTCTATAAACCGGCATAAGCTCTTTTAACCTGCTTAAGCTATATGAGTTGCAACTTTTTTTAAATTCGTTCTTTTCAGATTTATCTGTAAAAACCAATTTATTATACAGCTCTTTATAAAGTTCCGAATCTGGTGCTGTCTTTCTTTATATATTTGCTATTTCAGCAAACTGTTTTTTTATTCTAATTCCTTGGCAATATTCTTGTAAATGTAAAAATCCGAACAACTATCTGACAAAAGCTCGCATGCCAGCTTTCTGATTTCGGAAATCTTTGTTGTTCCAATTTCTAAGTCTTTTTATTTTTAATCATTCTGCGACTTAGTGCCTGCTGTTTACTTCCTAATGTTTTAATCTTCTCAGATACGCCTGCTTTGTAAAATTATACTTTTGTTTGAGCCGATATGCATTTATCAATTTCGTTTCTGCATTGAGGCTGTTAAAAACATTATATAGGCTGGCTTTGCTATGACAGTCAATAATTTCAGCTTCATCATAAAACTGTCCGGCGTGTCCTAAATCAGCTGAATAATACCTGGTAGCTTTCTTTTGTTAAACAGCTGTAGAAAACCTTTTGAGCCGATGAACCTGTTATATCATTAAATACCCCTGAGTCCGCAATATCAATTCTCATTGTTAATATGTTACTTTGGCCTGCAACCTTTAATTTAACAGGCCTGTTGACGTTTAAAGCACACTTCCTGAGGTTGTACAGACAAAATCAATACTATTCTCAGGCTTATTTTTGTGAATTTGCATATAGCCCGCTTGAGAACTAACTTGCATAAGCCCGTATATGATACTTAATGCAGATGTACTTCCGGTATTTTTCTATAATCACTCAAATCAGGTTTATACAAAATTTGTTAAGGAAGCATAAATTATCTTATCAGGAAGCTTTTTTTATTTCATAATTAATAATCGTACCGTCAGAGAAAACAATACTTTCTGTTTTATTTCTTTTTTTTCCGCATCCTCCCTCTCTATCCTCTTTCTATCTGCAAAAAAAGCAGTTATTTTATTCGTCGGAATTAACGGCATTATCGCCGAAACTTTCCATCTTTTTTCCCCCACACGTCCTCATTCTCGTTCTCATTTTTGCTCTCGCCCCGCTTTTGCTCTTGCTCTTTCTACCGCAAAAATTCCTGTGCGGATTTTTTTGTTCTGCATACATTATGAAAATTAAGGCTTAAAGCCTGCTGTGCGCTGTATTCTCTGCAAAACATTCGGAAAACCTCCGCTCTCCCGGTAAAAAATCTATAAATTACCTTTTTTATCCCCGCTTTTGCTCTCACACTCACTCTTTGCCCTGCCTTTGCCCTCGCCCTTCATTTTTTTTCCCCCCCCCCCGCATGCAAAAAAAAACTATTTTATCAGAAAATAATTATGCAGTTTTCAATGCGTTATCATTTCCATTTAATTGTTTCATTCATGCTTCCTGTCCTATACCCTTGTAAATCAAGTGAAACATAAGTAAAACCGTAATCTTTTAATTTTTTCACTATTTGTTCTCTAAATTCTTTTTTTATAATTTTATCAAATTCATTAATATCAATTTCTATTCTTGCCATAAGCCCGTGGATTCTGACTCTTACCTGATGAAAACCTGAATCCAGCAGAAGTTGTTCTGCTTTATCAACCATCTTAAGTTTTTCTTTTGTAATTGTTTCTCCATATACAAACCTTGAGGAAAGACAGGCAAATGACTGTTTGCTGTATGTTTTTAAATTTAATTCTTTAGACAGAATTCTGATATCATTTTTTGTAAGATCGGCATACCTGAGGGGGCTTTTTATTCCCAATTCTTCGACGGCAATTAATCCCGGTCTGTAATCACTGTTATCATCCGCATTTGAGCCTTCTGCTATATTGGTAATATTATTTTGTCCGGCTATTAATTTAATTTTTTCAAAAAGTTCTTTTTTGCACAAATAACATCTGTTTTCAGGATTCCGGCTGAAACCTTCAATCTCTAGTTCTTCAGAATCTACAATAAAATGTTTAATTTTATTATCTTTGCAAAATTTTACTGCTTCATTTAATTCCCTTTCCGGAAAAGAACAAGATGAGGCAGTAACAGCTATCACATTATCAGATAAGACATCTTGCGCAATTTTTAATAAAAAAGTAGAATCGACACCGGAAGAAAAAGCAACAGCAACACTTTTTAAACTTTTTAAATATAATTTTAAGTTTTGTAATTTATCATTTAAAATTTTTTCAGCCATAAAGCTCCTTGTATATACATTCTGCGATTTTTAAATCTAAAGGATAAGTGATTTTAATGTTTTTTTCAGAACCTTGAACAGCGTATATACCGGCCAGCTTATATTTAAGAACAAGGCCTATATCATCCGTAGCCGTGAATTTGTCTTTTACTGCGAGTTCGTGAGCCTTTTTTATAACCGAATAATCAAAGCACTGGGGGGTTTGGCATCGTATAAGCCCGGAACGGTCAAGAACATTTGTAATAATATTATTATTATCAATCTGCATAATTGTATCTGCGGAACTTACAGCGACATTAACTGCGGAATATTTATCCAAAGCATTAATACAATCCGAAATAATTTTTTCTGAAACAAAAGGTCTTGCCGAATCATGGATTAATACTCTGGCATTGGTGTTATTTATCTGCAAAAGTCCTTTATACGAACTTTCCTGCCTTGTTTTTCCGCCCGGAATTACACCTGCTACTTTGCTAAAACTCCTTACGGCAGACTTTGTTAAATCCATAAAATCAGGGTTTGAAACAACAATAATTTTATTAATTAAAGAGTGAGATTGAAAGGCTGAAACAGAGTATTCAAGCATTGTTTTAGATTCAATTTTATAAAACTGTTTCGGTATGGCGAGTCCGGCTCTTGAACCTGAACCGGATGCAAGAATTAGTGCATAAATTTCCATATAAAATTCCGTAAAATATTAAAAATGGAGACGGAGAGATTCGAACTCTCGTCCGGAACGGGATATATACATGCTTCTACGAGTGTAGATTTTGTTATTTAAGGTAAATTACGGCACAAATCCTTCCTGAAATTCACCCTGGCAGTTTTAACTGATACGCAGTTTGAAAGCAGGCTTAGTCCGGATACTTTCATCACCGGAGTGCATCTTGCATGGTTTCATTATACTAAACGGCAAGCTGGTCTAGCATAACGGCTGAACTGCACTTATGCAGCAAGAGCTTCTGCTCTTGAAAAATCAGCTTTAATTACATTGCTATTGTTAGCATTTAATTTAGTTTGCCCGTTGATAACTCAGAACGGCGCTGAGACCCGCCGCATGAATACACCAATCCACCCGTCAAATCCATAGCGTCCCCATATTTAACTTTCAAAGTACATATAATATATTATTGCATAAATTCAGTTATGCGTACAGATTATGTTGTTTTAATATTTCAATAAATTTACTTTTATTTTTATCTGCTGTATTTGGATTAGAAAAAGATGCATTTAATAAATCAAATATTTCGTCATGTTCATTAAATTGAAAATTATTATTTTTCATTGCATTGCAATATTTTTTGATTATTATTTTTGACATTTTGCAGGCTTCATCTTTTTGCGGGCATTCAGGGCAAAACCAGTTATAATACAAACCGAATTTCCCGCCTGATATTGCATATAATGCTTCGGAAAACTGTTTTTCACCGTTATATCTGTCTATAATATCAACAAAATTAATTGATTGATTCTCATCATCAAACAGGAAATTGTTTTCATTCCCGCAGTCTATAAATAATCCGTTAGAGTTAATATAATTAACATCATTTACAAATTTATCAAATGTCGATTGAGGAGCATCGGATAATTTCTGCAAAGAATTAATATGCCTTGCAACATAACTGTTATTTAGTATATTTTCGCTGTGCCGGTCTATATTTATTGATACCCCCAGCTGTTTTCCTTTTTGTTTTTTTAATATCCAGCATTTGCGAGAATAATTTTCGCCTGCGGGAATGTTTAAAATCCCAACCGGCTGTCCGATATTCAGGTCCGGCAGAATATCATCTGTTTTGATAAATTCCGGTTCTTTAATGGGGTTTCTTATATACTTTGCACGATTATATAATTTTATAACCCAGTTATCGCAGTCAGGTATTTCAAAAACAGAACCTTCAAACCCCCTGCCCAGCAATTTACCGCTTTTTTCAACCACATCTTCGGCTTTAGATGCGAATCCGGTTTCATCAGCCCATTTTTTAAAGGCTTCGTATGAGTAATCAGGTTTAAAATTTGTTCTTTTTTCAAAAATATCAGAATTAATGCTTGAGCAGAAACTCGTTTTACTTGGCGAAGATTCCATCATAGTCCGATATAACGGCTTTACTATATTTATTGCCTGATTATTTAATTTCATATTTTTAACCCGCATTCCCGTATATTAAAAAAATATAAACAGTTAAAATTGCCATAAAATTAAAAATTCTAATTTTTGTAAACAATACTATAGAATTAGTTTTATTGGCTTATAATTTTTCATGGTTTATGTTATAACAAATATATTAAATTAAAGATTGGAGGTTATTTTTATGACAGTTGGTTCATTTGTTTTTATGTTGCATTCGCACCTTCCTTATTATAGAAAAGCCGGAATGTGGCCGTTTGGAGAAGAAAATCTGTATGAATGTATAGCTGAAACCTACATTCCGTTATTGAACGCTATCTCTGAATTATATGATGAAGAAGGTATAAAAGCAAAATTAACAGTCGGTATTACTCCTATTCTTGCAGAACAATTAAACGATGAACATTTAAAAAACGGCTTTATAAAATATTTAGACTCTAAAATTGATGCCGTTTCTAAAGATTTAGAAAGATATCCCGACCCTAAAGTAGAGCATTCCCAGCATTTAAAATATTTGGCCGGATATTATTTTGATTGGTTTAAACATATAAAAGACAGTTTTTTGGACAAATACAATAAAGATTTAATAGGCGCATTTAAAAAATATCAGGATTTGGGCTGTATTGAGATTACGACATCTTCTGCTACTCATGGTTTTTCGCCTTTGCTTGCTACCGATTCAAATTTAAATGCACAGTTTAAAGTAGGCTCGGATACGACAAAAAGGTTGTTCGGCAGGAAGGCAAAAGGATGCTGGCTTCCTGAATGTGCTTACAGACAAGGTTATGAATATACAGGTAAAGACGGTAAAAAGAAATGGCGCCCTGCTATTGAAGTAACGCTCCAGAATAATGACATAGAATACTTTTTTACGGAATCTCATGTTATAGAAGGCGGTAATTCGGTCGGTAACAGACGGGTTGTCGGTATATACGGCAATATTGAATATATTCCGCTTCCTGCAAGAGAAGAAACAGGATATGATACATATTCAGCCTATTGGCTTCCGGATGCACAGGTCGCTGTTATAGGAAGAAATGACAGAGCCGGTTTTCAGGTATGGTCTGCTGCCGATGGATATCCGGGGGACGGATGCTATCGTGAATTTCATAAAAAGGACGATAAGTCCGGAATGAATTATTGGAGAATTACATCGCCGAAAACAGATTTAGGCGATAAAATGCTGTATGACCCTGTTTTGGCTGTGAATCAAGTCAATTCTAATTCAGACCATTACACTACGTTAATTTATAATCTGCTAAAAAATTACAAAGCTCAAAAAGGTAAAGAAGGTTTGATTATGGTGTCTTTTGATACCGAATTATACGGTCATTGGTGGTTTGAAGGCATTGAGTTTATTAAACAGGTTGTCAGAAAAATTAATAACTTCATACCTGAAATTGAAAGATTAACGGCAGGAGAATATCTTGAAAAGCATCCGCCGGTTGATACTATTCAAATACCGGAAAGTTCCTGGGGGCAGGGCGGTCATTTCTACGTATGGCTGAACCACTTGACGGAATGGATGTGGCCGATTATTCATGGCTGTGAAAAGCGTATTATTGATATTGTTTCAAAATATGAAAAAATACCCGAAAATAAACTTCTGCATAGGGCTTTAAACCAGCTGGCAAGAGAAAATTTGCTCTTGCAGAGTTCTGATTGGCCGTTTTTAATTACAACATGGCAGGCAAAAGATTATGCAACGGAAAGGTTTAAAGAACATGTTGAAAGATTTGAAAAAATTGCGGATATGATTGAAGAAAATAAAATTGACGATAATGAGCTGAAGAAAATTGAAGCAATTGATAATTGTTTCTCTGTAATCGATTATCGGGTTTATCTGCCGATTGAAGAAGGTGTTATACCCCAGCAAGAAGCTAAATTAGCTCCGTTATATGTATAAAAAGTAACCTATACAAAAAACTGTTTTAAAACGGTTTTTTGTATAGGTATAAAGCCAAAAAGTTTCCGGTTAGTCTTTTAATTTAAATTTTAAACACTCTGCTTAATAAAAATCAGGCAGATGCAGGACTGTTAAATACCGATATAATAGTGCGGTTTTCCTGTTCTGCGGGTGCTGATGCACGGCAAATATTGGAATATATACTTCTCTTTTTTTTCCCCCCATATATCTTGTTGCACATTTAGCGCAATTTTTACGCAGAGTAAAACCGGATAAAATCCGGCAGAAATCAAAATTCAAGGCAACATCCGAGCAAAAAAATTACAAGAAAGAATAAGTAAGTTTTCTTTGCCGAAACAATATCAAAGAGCGTTTGAAAGCCGGCTGTTCATCCGGCTGATTTAAGGCGCAGACCATTCAGCCCCGCTGTCTTGACATTCTTTTCGTTCGAATCATGGCTCCGCTTTTTGAAACCTGCCGGCTTCAAATCGTTCCGATGCCTATCGTTTTTTTGCGCTCGGACGGCTTGTTCCCCGCTCGGGTCCCCGCTCTGCACAATTCCGCCTCATACGGCAGAAATTACATTCCATAGAGGTTTTTATTTTTGTTTAATTGGCTTGTAAAATTCAGCTTTAAATATACCTGCAAAAAATCATTTAGAAATAATTACCCCCTGTACTTCTTTTTGAAGATTTAAAGAGTCTTGCAGGCTGTTTTTAAGTTCGGCTGCGGTATTTGCATTATAAAATTTGCCGGAAGCAACAAGTGCAACGCATTTAAGCTGATTATTAGCCTGTTCATCGCCAATGGCAAGGGCGATTACATCAATTCTAATATCATCCCGATACTTCATCAGCTCTATAACAAAATCGCAAGGGCTTTCATCGCAGTTTTCACCGCCGTCGCTGATTAAAACTATACGCTTTTTTGATTGAGTGTCGCTGAAGTCAAAATACGCCGCCTGTTTTAAAGAATAAGTAATAGGCGTCCAGCCGACTGCATTAAGTGAATTGAGCCTTGCATATATATTAGCGGTATTATCCGGCTGTACAGGCGCTATAAGCTGAGATGCAGTACAGCTTTGCTTTGGGGTAAAACCTGTACGATGCCCGTAAACCCTGAGGCCTACAGAAACCGGCGGAGGAATCATAGGCAGAATCTCTTTCATTGTCGAGAGTGCCGTATCTAATTTAGTTTTCCCGCCGATTTTTTCGTTCATACTGTTTGAAAAGTCAACTATAAAAAGAATTTTTTCCATGTCATCAAAAGAGTTCAGATTATTTTTATATGTAGATTGGCTGGAATACGTATAATTCTTTTCTGCTGATGCAAAACTGCCAAAAAAAGAAATAAAAACTATAATGAATATAAATATTTTTTTCATAAATCACCCGTTTTATGCCTATTTTATCAAAAAACGGATTTAATGTCATTAGAGCATTTAATTAATTTTTAAATTCAAATAAATAGTTCTTATAAATAATATTTTGCATGCTTTTCTCTGCTCCGCCCGCTAAAGGTCTGCCTGCGGGTTCCTCATGCGGAGATACTATCTTTATAGTGCTGAATATTTTATTAAAATCTTCAATATTATTAATCTGATAATAATTCCCATTTCCATAATCAGATATACATTTTAATTCAGAGTAATCATTTTCCTGAATGGTAATTCCTATTACATCAATTATTATATCATTGCGTTTTCTCATAATTTCCCGGATAAATTTACAGGGGTTATCTCCGCATGTTTCAATACCGTCTGTTATTAGAATGATATGTTTTGTTTTTGCCGATAAAGAAAAATCATTTTTTATAGCGCTTCTCAAAGAAAACCCTATGGGTGAAGCACCTCTTGATGCATATCGGCCGAGTGAATTTAATATATAATCTTTATTATTACTTTTTACAGGCGCAATTAATTCCGATGAAGAACATATTTCCTTTTCATACAAACTTTCCAGATTTTGCGCAATATATGAATTTCCTGAAAATCCAAATATTCTTAAACCTATTTTTACATTATTATCTGTTTTATTTAAAATTTTTCTTATTAAATCAATGATTAAAATCAATTTTGATGTGTAGCCCATTCTCCCGTTCATAGAGTTTGAATAATCAAGAATAAACAGTATTTCTTCATCTTCCTGAAGCGTCAGGTTTTTGCCCGTATTAATATCATAATAGCTGTAGCTGCTGTACGGGAATGATTTTATAAATAAATTCTGCATAAATAACAATATAATAAAAAATATCAATAATTTCTGTTTAAAAAATTCAAACATATTTAATCGTAAATTTCCAAAATATAATTTTTGTAAGTTATATTATCTGCTGGAAAAATTTTATTTTTTGCTTGTGTGCGTTTATTGTCTAAAGGCTGTAAAACTTTTGAAAAGGCATCTTCTATTTGCTTGGAAGTATTAGCAGATATTATAGTGCCGTTTGTTGTTTCCGCAAGGCATTTTAATTGCGAAAAATCATCACCGGTAACACCAATTGCTATAATATCTATAACTATGTCCTTTCTTGTCTGCATTAAATTTCTGATAAATCTGCAAGGATCATCATTACAGCTTTCACCCCCGTCAGTAATAAGAATAATATGTTTTGTGCGAGAACCTGATGAAAAATCATATTTAATAGCCGTATCAAGCGAATAGGTTAAAGGAGTAGTGCCTAGAGGCATAATTGAATCTAAAGCTGATTCTATATTTGAAAAATTAAAACTTCTGATAGGCGCCGCAAGCTGTGTAGCACGACAAAGCGATGAGGGGTCAGTCAGAAATGATAATAAAGATTCATCAATACTTAAGCCGATTGTTCTTAATCCGACCAATTCGCTTTGATTAAGCATTTGAAGCCGGGATTTAGCAGCATTGACAGCAACAGCGTATTTAGGAACACCATTTATAGGCTGGCTCATGCTTAAAGAAGCATCTAAAATAATAAGTTTTTCTTCATCAGCCGCTGCGCTTAAAAATGCAGATATAAATAATATTATAGTCAATAATAACTTTTTATACATAATATAATTCTAACAGATTATTTTTATAAATGCGACATAAATATATTAAGGAGGAACATACAGTTCCTCCTTATTGTTTTATAAAAAATAAACTAACTAACCAAACTAACAGCCGATACCGAGCATTTTTTTATACCAGCTGAATGTTTCAATATCATTACCGTTAAAAGTTGTTCTTAATGACTGTTTTTTCAGATATTTTTCAAATTCCTCGGAAAATTTTGATGTAATCGCACCAGAGCCGTTTCTAAATTCCATTGATGCCTTAGACATAGTAACCTCCTTTTATTCGTAACACAATTTAAAGAGCATGTATTATATTATAATTGTATCATTTTTCAAGCATAATTTCACATTGGATATCTAACTTATTCGTAAACTAATTATTATTACTGGTTTTGGAGTATGTAAATATATATTTAAATGATTGTTTAAATAATATATCAAATTTTATATATAATCAGGATTAATAGAAAGCCACTTATACTGTTGCTCATTATAATTCTGAGGTTTTTCCACAACATAAGTACCTCCGAAGCGCCCCCGTGAAAATGTTATAAATCCATCTTCCGCAATATTAATTAATGCTTTTCTGATTGTATTTGAACTGACATCAAACATTTTGGAAAGTTTTGTCATAGATGGAAGTTTATCGCCGGAATTATAATTTTTATTTATTAAATTAATAATTTTGTTTTCAATTTTCTGATAGCTGTATAAAACTGCATTTTCGGCGCTTGCAAAGATTTTAGAGCCTGTATCATTATTATCCAGAGGATTTTTTGCTAATATACTGCCGTATCTGCCCCGCCTTGTAATAATAATACCTTCTTTATTTAAAATATTAACGGAATCGTTTATTGTTTTTATGCTTACATTCAAATTTTTTGCAAGCGTGCAGTGAGTGGGAATCCTATCGCCTATAGAATAGTTCCGGGCTAAACAGCTTTTTAAAATTTTTGTAATTTTATCAACTAAAGTTTCAGTCGCAGAACAATCTAAAATTTCTGATTCATCTTTTGAAATAACGGGAAACTCTTTTAAATACCAGTTGGTTTCATATCCTCTGTTTTGTTTAGAGCCGATAATACCTGATGATAATAAATTTTCATAGGCTAATCTTGTTGTATTTTGGGACATTTCAAGTAATTTGGAAACTTGTCTTGCAGACGGCAGAGAACTTCCTATTTTAAATCTGTTTTGAATTATGTACTTTTTCAATGCAAGAATTGCAATATCCCGTTTGGATGTTAATTTTATGTTATTGGATACTGGCTCGGATACAGATGCAATAATTGTGCCGAGCTTTTGCTTAGATTTAACAAGCCCTGTATCTTCA
Source organism: uncultured Muribaculaceae bacterium (assembly GCA_964491345.1). Lineage (GTDB taxonomy): Bacteria > Cyanobacteriota > Vampirovibrionia > Gastranaerophilales > Gastranaerophilaceae > Avigastranaerophilus. Next base: position 2,728 of record CAZBFV010000012.1, on the reverse strand, counting down.
ACATATCTTATAGCGTTTTGAACCGTGCCTATACTTACTCCTAAATAACTGGATATTTCAGATTTTTTCGGCAGAATATCATTTTCTTTTATTTTCTTTTTTTCAATAGAAGTTATTATCCAATTAATAATCCACTTTTTAATTAATGAATCTTTAGGCTCATAAGAATTAGTAAAATCCGGTAATTGAACAGGCAGTTCATTAATATTTATTTTTCTCTGTTCCTTAATAATATCAGACATAATACCTCCGGTTTTGGATATTATAAATCTGATTATAATATTTTTTGTTATTTTTTTAAATAAAATTAATAATTTTTTACTTTAAATAAAAAATCAATTTTACACAATACCTTCCTTTAACGCCTTAACTGCGGCCTGAGTTCTGTCGTCAACAACCAGCTTTTGAATGATATTGCATACGTGCGCTTTTGCTGTATGTTCGCTGATACAGAGCAGATTAGCTATATCACTGTTAGATTTTCCGTCAACAACCAGCTTTAAAACTTCATATTCCCTTTCTGTAAGATTTGCATGCGTACTTCTAAATACAGCACGGGAACCTTTCTGTTTTGGAATAACTTGTTCCGATTTATTTCTCAATGAAGGCACAATTTTAGGGTCAAGCCACATAGCTCCTTTATAGACGCTTTTTACAACATATAATAACATATCCGAACAAATATCTTTAATAACATAAGCATATACTCCCGCCGATAATGAATTTGAAATTTCATCCGTACTGTCATGGGATGATAAAATTATTATTTTTGAACTGATATTATCTGCCTGTAATGCTTTTATAACTTTTATTCCTGACATATCAGGAAGTCCTAAATCAAGCAGAATAATATCCGGCAGGAACATTTTTGCCTTATTTATCGCATCTTTGCCGTTTTCAGCTTCCGCAATAACATCAAATTCTTTATTTTCTTCAAATATTGTCTTTATTCCGACTCTGATAAGTTTATGGTCTTCAACTATTAATATTCTTATAGGATTTTTGTTCATAACTGCCTCCAATCTTATATTAATTTCCCTGTTTGTTTTCTTTAACCCGCTGAATATAAAATTATGTGTATAATTAGTCTTTTTATAAAAAAAATATTATTAAATAAAATATTGTTATAAAATATTATTCCTAACAGATATATACCTATAACATTTTAAAAATTTTATAGGTATAAATCGTAAAGATATATACCTATAAAATATAAACTTAATGTTTATATAATGAAAATATAAAGAAATTATAAATTGAAACTTAATATCAAAATAAATGAAAAAAATCATGAAAGAACTTTTATAACTGAATTTTTTATTTTCATTTTTTTCATTCATCTGTATATTTTAGAAATTTAAAATAATTGAGATAATTTTTTCTTATTAAATCGTGTGAACAGATGGCAACTCATTTTTTTAATTAATTCAAAAAAACGAACATAAATGACCGCCGTTAATGTCCGGTGCATTCTTCTTTTATAAATCATTCTCATATTTCATTTAATTATATTTATGCAAAGTTCAAATTATTATTAAAAGTCAATTTAATTAAAAATATGTATTTTAACATATCCGGCATTATTTTCTTTTCTTTTTACATAATATATATTATAGTTACATATCGATTAATATGTTATAGGGGCTATAATAACCATTAATAAAGAAAAATAAAAAAGCTGTATTATCTGATGAATAATATTTATGTTTTGCATTCCGGTCTGTTTATAATAATTTCGCATTGCAGTTTTTATGTTGCACATTGTTTCGTTTCTTGTACAATCTTATGCGAAATGAAAATAGAAGATGCCGGAGCCGTGCATAGTTCAGCAGATTTCAAACTGAAATTAATAATTTAAACCTCCAAAAAATATAACGGAAAGGAAAAAAAGAAAGTAAAATTAAAAAACAAACGTGATTGGCTAATCAGTTACGAGCGGAATAATTTGAATTAAAAAAAATAATTAAAAAATATTGAATAATTCCGCTTAAACTGCCTGAAAGCGCAAGAGAACATATATATCACAATAATATAAGAGCAGATATTCTAATTAACCAAAAAATGCAACAAAGAATACAAATTGAAAAATACTGCGAAGATTTACCTGCAAAAATCAGAAAAAAATACAAAAAAATGAAACCTTCTTCGAAATGCAGACAGACGGTATATAAACGAAGAAAACGCAGAAATTTATAAAAAAAATAGAAAATGTTTAAAGACAGCGAAACTTAACATCAACCGGATGAACAGCCGGCACAGAAACGGGAAAACAACAGCTGTATTTGATGCTGTTTTGGTAAAGAAAGCTTACTTATTTTTTAATGTGTAAGCGGACGGATTGAGCCGGCAAGCGCAAATTACAACCAGCGACCGTGGGCGGACTGCAATTTAATCAGGCGTAATTTCTGACGGATAAAATCCGTAAAGCGAGCAGCGGCGAAGCGGCTTGAAGCCGACAGGCTTCAAAAAGCGGAGTTCCAGCCTGCGAGCGAAAAGCAATTCCAAGACAGCGGAATTGCGGACGGATAAAATCCGTAAAGCGAGCAGCGGCGAAGCGGCTTGAAGCCGACAGGCTTCAAAAAGCGGAGTTCCAGCCTGCGAGCGAAAAGCAATTCCAAGACAGCGAAGTTTGCGGCTTGTTTTTGTGAAGCAAAATCCAAGAAGCGGAATTTGCGCAGAGTGAAGTCGAGCGAAGCGAGCGAACTCGAAAAGGCGAAAATCGTTCGGA
>CAZBFV010000011.1:14486-50470 GCA_964491345.1 uncultured Muribaculaceae bacterium | reverse complement strand
TTGGCGCATGTATTTTTATCACATTTACCCCTGTCTTCAAGATGATAACTTGAGGGCAAGAAATCTTCTAAATACCTTAATAAATAGATATAAGGAGGTATTTATTATGATAAAATTAACAAAAAAGACAACTTTTAAAACACTTGCTCATTTATGGTTAAAGGAAAAACAAACCTTAGTTACACCTTCAACTCATGCCGGATTTTTACTTATTGTTGAAAATCACCTGATACCGTATTTCGGAACACAAAAAATATGTGATATCAACGAACCTAAAATTCAAGAATTTATTTTTTATTTATTTAATAACGGTCGTCTTGATAATTCAGGAGGTCTTACAGTTAAGACAATCAGAGATATTATTCTTGTACTAAGGCTTACTTTAAATTTTGCATACAAGTCAAGAGTAATAAATGCCCTCAATTGGGATTTAATAGACTACCCAAAAGATTCATCAATTAAAAAAGTTATAGCTTTATCTAAAGACGAAGAACAAATGCTGATACAAGCAATTTATTTAAATTTAACAAGAAAATCAGTTGGAATATTACTGACATTGTTTACAGGTTTAAGGATTGGAGAACTCTGCGGGCTTCAAATGTCTGATATATCATTATGCGACAACACTATAACTGTCAACAAAACTGTACAAAGAATATATGATAAATTAAAGAAAACGTCTTATATTTATATCGGCGCACCAAAAACAAAAAGTTCGCAAAGAACTATTCCGATCCCGTCATTATTAATGAATATTATCAAGAAATTTTATACTAATAACCCTAATTATTTTTTCTTAACAGGGAAAACAAATCCAACTGAGCCGAGAGTTTATAGACAATTTTTTGCACGATTTGTGAAAAAGCATAAACTAACTCCGGTAAAATTTCATGAATTACGTCATACTTTTGCCATAAGAGCAATAGAAATATCGGATTTTGATATAAAATCCCTATCTGAAATATTAGGACACAAAAATGTATCATTCACTCTAAATGTTTACGGAAGAGCAAATTTACAGCAAAAAATCAAATGTATGAATTTGCTAAACGATTTACTTTGACAATAAATCACTCATTATTTGAGTGATTTATTTGATTTTAAAAGGTCAAAGAAAGCAGATTCGTTTTGTTCATCAAGTAATAAATCTAAAAACTCTGTTTCATCAAAATTTTCTGAAATTTTTCTATTAACAATTTCACCTAAAGTTCTTAACCTATCCAATTTTACTTTATTTGATATTCTATCTTGTAGTCTTTTATTGTTTTTAATCGATTCAATAAATGCATGAGCAGATTCATCGTCAAAACTTTCAAACATAACCGGGATTCTAATTGCGGCTCCATTTGCATAAAAATCAGTCCTATTAAATCTATAACTTCCTCCAATGTAGCCAACGTATGTTTGAGTTAGAGCGAACACATAATCGTATAATAATTCTCGTGGAATAAAACCAGCATATTTACTAAGTTCGTAAACACAATTGTCTTCTTCTGTAAAATTATCCAAATTTGAAATAAGTCTCTCTATAATTGGTGCTAGCAAATATTTTTTAGACCTAGTCGTCAAGTATTTTTTCGAAGCTACTATATTCATAAATGAAAAAGCGTATCTGATTTCAGATGCATTTGCTTTCCCAATAACTTGATCAATTCTATTGCTTACCTGAATCATTACATTTTTAGGTAATACTTTCCATAAAATTGGAGCAACAAATTCTATATTAGAACGTAGGATTGTTGAGCAATTTTCTGTTATGTAAGCCGTGAAAAATCTATTTATAAGTTCATTTTTATATGTATCGGGTAAATTAGTAATAGCTTCTGTTACACTAAATTCATTTCTATCAAATTCATTAGTCCCCATTACATTAATATAATCATCAATATCTACCATTTGAGGTGGATATTCTTGGCTTAATACGTATTTTACACAATCTTCCATCATTGATAGTGCTTTTAATAGACCTGGGGCTGAACTTTTGGGATGCCCATCAAAAATGTGACGAGTTTCTTTTGCTTGTTTTAAAACCTTGTGAGCCTCCCAGCCAATTACACCTATTTTATATGCTCCATCGATAAGCATTTCGTCATTTATATTATCCTGAAAATCTTCATAACTTTTTATTGCTTTGCTTGGCTTCATTTCTTTATTGAACATTGAAATGCTTCTAAATAAAATTTTATTTCTTAAATCATCTACAACCGCATTCCAAAAAGAGCCAATGGCACTTCTATATCCACCAACTGTTAAAACTTTTAGGGTTTCTTCTATATATGGGTTATCTCTTATATCTTCTCTTATTAATTCGCAAATTTTTTGAAACTGTATTGGTGTATTTTGCTTTTGAGTAATAATTTCTTGTGGCATTAATAATTCCTATATCTATAATAAATTCTATTTTAGATATAGTTTATTATTTTCTATGAAAAATTAACAATTTTTTAAGAATTAATAAAATACATAAAATTATTTTAAAGAATTCTAATCTACATCTCACTGTTAATTTAATCTTGTTCTGTATGTTAAATTACACAGGACATTTTGGATGAGTGATTTTAGGCAGAAGTGCCGATTTGTTAGGTGCTTGAGGCTAATTTATAGTATTGAGATTTACTGGTCTTTTCTTTTTCTTTTGTCCTAATTTTGCACTATATTTTTGTGTTAGGAACATGTATTAGCATCAATTTCGCTTGGTATTTGAATTTCAGCCAATGGACTTTTAGTGCAGGAATTGTCCGTTTTGAATTATCTTTTAGTTTGATATGTGTCAAAATATCTCTGAGATTAAGATGCGTAAGCAGGTGTTAAGTCCGAATTCAGCGCCGGTTAGGCGGTCAACTGAGGACGAAACACTGCGATGCCGCCGTTTCAAATCTTCGATTTGTCAGGCGGAAAAGAGATTTAGGACTTGATTTATTTTAGAAAATGAATGATGAATATGTGCAGAAATGACTTTATGGATGCAAAACAAAGACTACACATTATTTGGAACAAAAATTTTAAACCTTAAAACACAAGAAATAGGATTATTAATTTGTATCTGGAAAAACAAATTTGCTGATGGATATGTTGATTTTGCTACCTGCGCAGATAAACAGGGGAAAAAATACAATATTGAATCAGACAATATTAGAGGATTTGAAGATGATTAATTTTACACCAGAAAAAAGCAAGCAAATCGCACTTGCAAAACTTGATGTAGTCCATAAATGGCTTGAGTTTAGGAAGAAATCAACAAATAAACTCCAAGCTGACTATGATTTTGTAAAGTTGCATAATACTTCAAATTCGCATCTGTTTAAGATTTTAGGGAAATATCCCGTGGCAGTCTGCATTGTTGGTATGCGATGTTGAGCAAAACAGAAGATTATACAAAGCTCTTGCCTCAGTATAAATACAGCAGTGTTAATGATTATAGAACTGTATTAAATGATGAAGAAATAAAAATATTTATGGAATTATTTTACACCCTAATAGATTATCAGTCGGAAAAGCTATTGCATTAACCAAGTACAAGTTAAAAGAGCAGGGACAAAGTTTTATACCTTCTGATATTACGTTTAGAAGATATGCAAAATGGTTTAAGGACAAAAATTATGACAAATGGATTTTAGCTCGTGACGGAGAAAAAGCATTATCAGATAAAGTTGAACCATATATAAAACGTGATGCAAGTTTGCTTGAAGTCGTAGATATCCTTGCAGCAGACGGGCATAAATCAGCATTTCAAGTTATTAATCCGTTTACAGGCAAACCCATAAGAGCAACATTAGTCGGGTTTCCGGATTGGAAATCAACAGCATTTGCCGGGTATGAAATTATGCTTGAAGAAAATACTCAGTGTATCGCAAGTGCATTAAGAAATGCAATTATTAATCTTGATATGATACCTAAAGTTGTGTATCAGGATAACGGCAGAGCCTTTAGGGCGAAATATTTTACAGACGATAAAGGATTTACTGAACTTGGTTTTCAAGGTTTGTATTCAAAACCAGGTATAGAAACAGTATTTGCAGGACCATATAATGCCAAAGAAAAGTTATAGAAAGATTTTTCAAAGAATTTCAAGAGGGTTTTTAAAAATTACTTCCCGGTTATATAGGAAGTAATATACAAAATAAGCCATCTTACCTAAAAAGAAACGAAAAACTACATAAAACTTGGCACAATGAGTATATTCCGACAACAGAAGAAACAATAAAAATAATTGATATGTGCTTAAGTTTCAAGAATTCTCAACCTTATCCGAATGCTCCTGATAAGACAATATCAGAAGTTTTATCCGAAAGAAGGAAACTTAATATAGATATAAATATTCTTGATGATTTAATGTTAGCTACCGAAGTTAAAACAATTCAGAGAAACAGAATTAGGTTTTTAGGTTGTGATTATTTTGATGAAAGACTTTATGGTTTTAAAAGCAGAGTTCTTATTAAATATAATTTGTTTGATTTAACCAAAATAAAAGTATTTACAACAAAAGGCGAATATTTATGCACCGCCGAGCGTGCCGCAGAAACCAACCCGATGGCAAAACTACTTGGCAATGTCCAAGACTATGAAGATTACAAACAAAAGATAGTCAAACAAATACAACTAAAAAATAAAACAGTTGAATCGGTTAAAAAATATCTGGAAACGGAAGATATAAAACTACTTGAAACACAAATGGAAACAACAAATGTTCAACTAATGTTTAATCCCCATTCATGAACTGTACCCGAAAAAGTGGACAAATAGAGATTAAATAGTTTAATAGAAAAAGAAAGAGGTACAGAAATGGCAAAAAGATTAAAACAATTTACGCAAGAAAAAATAGAAATTCTATTAGCAAATCCAAATGTAGAAGATGTAACAGTTAATACTGTTAAATATACTTCTGAATTTAAAAAATTGGCGCTTAAAGAAGCTAATGAAGGTATAATTTCAAATGAAATATTTAAAAAAGCCGGATTTGATTTGAAAATTATTGGCAGGCATACTCCAAATAATCGCATTAGAGCTTGGAAATTTTACGAAAGACATTCTAATAAAAACAATATGAAATAAATCAGATATTAATGAAATATTATCTAAGAAAGATAAGGAAGTAGCTGAACTTAAAAATAAGTCAGCTTCATTTAATAAAGATAAAGACCAGGAGATAGCAAATATAGTTTCTGATTACAATAATAAAATCTCTGCTCAGGAAAACTTTATTCTTAAACTTACTAATGAAAATGAATCAGCGGAGAAAGAACATAAACTCAAAGAACAATCCTTAAAAGAACAGTACGAAGAAAAATTAAAGTTTAAGGATGAAGAAATAGAACGGTATAAAGATTTCAAAGCAAAACTTTCAACAAAAATGATAGGAGAAAGTTTAGAACAGCATTGTGAGATTTTATTTGAACAAGTAAGAGCAGCAGGATTTAGAAACGCATACTTTGAAAAAGATAATGATATTAAATCAGGCAGTAAAGGTGATTACATATACAGAGATTATGATAATGACGGTAATGAATTAATTTCTATAATGTTTGAGATGAAAAATGAAGCTGATACAATATCTGTAAAGAAAAAGAATGAAGATTTCTTAAAAGAGTTAGATAAAGACAGAACTGAAAAGAAATGTGAATATGCAGTTCTTGTTTCAATGCTTGAATCTGATAATGAACTTTATAACAACGGAATTGTAGATATGTCGCATAAGTATAATAAGATGTATGTAATAAGACCTCAGTTTTTTATACCAATAATAACTATATTAAGGAATGCTGCATTAAATTCGTTGGAATACAGGAAAGAATTATCATTAGTTAAATCTCAGAATATAGATATATCAAATTTTGAAGCAGCTATGAATGAATTTAAGGAAAAATTTTCTAAGAATTATGAACTTGCAAGCAGGAAGTTTAAAACAGCTATTGAAGAAATAGATAAAACAATAGACCATCTTCAAAAGACAAAGGAATCGTTGTTATCTTCAGAAAACAATTTAAGGCTTGCAAATAACAAAGCGGAAGATTTAAGTATAAAAATATTAACAAAAGATAATCCTACTATGCAGAAGAAGTTTAATGAGTTACGTTAAAATCCTGTAATGTAAGCTAATTAAATTAAGATAATATCCGGCAGTAATTGTTAATAGTTATTGCCGGATATTATGTTTTGTTAAATATTTAATAAGTATGTGCGACTATTATGAGTAAACCGGGATTTACATCAGGATTGGATAAGGCAGCTAAATCTGCTTTTCCGGTTTTAATTTGAGAACTTAATTTTTCAGCAATATCATCTAATGGCATGTCATCTGAAGTATTTACAAAACCTAACACTCCTCCTGAATCGATCTCTGTCATTGAGAAATTTGTGGTCATACCTTCAAAACCTGTTAAACTTATTATTTTATCATTTATTTCACCTACGTCATGAATACTATCAAGCGTAGTCGGAGTAACAGTACTAATGTATTTACCTTTTGGATAAGTAGCAATGAAATTCCAATATTTGCTCATATCTTGGGTTAGGTCATAGTTAAGATTTCCAACCGGAGGTGTAACCGATGAGGAACTTTGTTTATGCAATAACAACTTTTTACTAAATATATTCATGCCGAACTCCCTTATATAATTTCTCAACTACAATATCTGCTTTAATATAATCTTTTATATTCATCGTTATATTTACCTGCGTCATACCCTCTTGATTAAAAATTTAAAATTTTTAAAAGTTTTAATTACATTCTTCTATGCAGCGAAACAAAAACTGTGCTGTAGAAAGGGGGATGTATATATGAATTTTGTAGACCCGATTAAGTCATTGGAAGATATTAAGAAAATAGAAGAATGGCTGAGAGAACGTAGTCAAAGAAACAGGCTTATATTTGCACTGGGTATTAATCTCGGATTAAGGGTCAGTGATATTTTAGGATTAAATGTATCCGATGTTTATGGAAAGCAGTATGTAGTAATCAGAGAGAAGAAAACAAATAAACATAAAAAGCTAGTATTAAATAATAAGTTACGAAAACTGTTAAAGGAATATCTGAAAGATATTCCAAATTCGGATAAACCGTTATTTACGGGGAAGAAAAAATGCCGTTTAAATCGTTCACAGGTGTACAGATTTTTGAATGAAGCGTGTAATGCGGTCGGGTTAAAAGAAAATATCGGCTGCCACAGCATGCGAAAAACTTTTGGTTATCATCACTTTAAAAAATTCAATGATATAGTTTTATTACAAAAGATATACAACCATTCTTCCCCGTCTGTTTCATTGTTGTATATCGGCATAGACCAAGAAACTATTGATTCTTCTTACCTTAACTTTGAACTCTGATGCACCATAATCTAATGCAACAAAATCTAATTGTGGTGCATAAATTTCTGTATTCGAATAGTATCCTAATTTACCGCCGTTGTCAATATGGTGCATAAGATAAATTTACCCGTTGTAAAACTCTTGTATAACAACGCTTTTGACCGTTATGCACCACAATTAGATTTTGTTGCATAAATTTTTCAAAATCAAAGGAGAATATACGGTGCAGAGTGTATCAGATAAAGAGATACAGGTAAAAAGCTCGGAGAGGGTAAGAAATCACGGCGAGGTTCTTACTGCAAGGCGTGAAGTAGAGGCAATGCTTGACCTTGTAAAAAACGAGTCCGAGCGGATTGACAGCCGTTTTTTAGAGCCTGCCTGCGGCGACGGGAATTTTCTTGCTGCTATACTGGAGCGGAAACTCAAAACCGTTAAAGAAAAGTACAAAGCAAAAGATGCAGATTTTGAAGTTCAGATGTTATCTGCACTTTCAAGTATCTACGGAATTGATTTACTAAAAGACAACATTGAGCTTGCAATAAACAGAATGCTTGATATTGCCGTTTGCTGTTATAAAGAAACATTAAATAAACAGCCAGATGAAGAATACCAGAACATCATGAGGTATGTTTCAGAGAAAAATATTCAGCAGGGCGACAGTCTTAACGGAATAGATAAGATTATTTTTACTCAATGGACATTAACGGGTAATTACAAAATTAAACGTGAGGAATATTCATTTTCGCAGTTAAATCAGCAGGCGGAAATATTAAACACTCCGTTATTTTCAAATCTTACGAACGAAAGAGGGGAAGATGTTTTTATCCCTCAGCCGATTAAGACATACCCCGTTACATATTACAGAAATTTAGCGGAGGGTGAGCAATGAGTTTTTTAGAAGAACTGCATAAGCCCGATATATTAGATTGTATTTCTCATTTAAGTTCCGATGAAGTATTTACGCCTCCAAAACTTGTAAATGAGATTTTAGATACATTACCGCAGGAGTTGTTTAAGAGTCCTGATACAAAGTTTTTAGACCCCTGCACAAAATCGGGAGTATTTTTAAGAGAGACAGCAAAAAGGCTGATTGAGGGATTAGAAGATAAAATCCCTGATTTAGAGAAAAGAATAGAGCATATTTTCAAGAATCAGTTATACGGTTTAGCGATAACGGAATTAACGGCACTGCTTTCAAGGCGGAGTCTTTATTGTTCAAAGAATGCGGACAGTGAGTATTCCGTTTGTAAATTTCCCGATAAAGACGGGAATATTGAGTACAAAAGAACATATCACGTATGGTTAAAAGATAAATGTATAATGTGCGGAGCTTCAAAGGCGGAGTATGACAGGGGAGAAGAACTTGAAACCCACGCCTACTCTTTTATTCATTGTGATGAACAGAGAAACTCCGCATTATTTAAGAGGTTAAAGGATATGAAATTTGATGTAATAATCGGCAATCCACCGTATCAGCTTGGAGTAGGAAATGAAGGAGGTAATAGTGCAAAAGCAAAAGCAATATACCATTTATTTGTTTCACAAGCTATAAAACTCAATCCCAGATATATAACTATGATTATACCAAGTCGTTGGATGACAAGGAGTACAGAAGGTATCCCTGATACATGGATAGATGAAATGCTAAATAGTAATAAGATAAAAATATTACATGATTATATAAATTCTTCAAATTGTTTTCCTGGTGTAGACATAGAAGGCGGCATCTGTTATTTTCTTTGGGAAAAAAATTTTCAGGGTGAATGTGAATATAAACTACATAAAAATGATATGTTTATTGAAGAATATAAAGGATACCTGAATGCAAATAATGTCGGGATTGTTATAAGAGATACAAATGCAATATCAATTATTGAAAAAATAGAAAAAATTGAAAGTAATTATTTGTTAAAAGATTCTTGTAATTTTTCGAGTTTAGTTAGTCCCAAAGATTTTTTCACAAACAAATTGACATTAACATCAAGTTGGAATGGCTATAAAGAATATCCAGACAATGTGTATAATATTAAATATTATTTAAACAAAAATATACATAAAATTCCTTATGGTTGGATAAATCCTACAGATATATCCAAAAATATAAAATCTTCAAAATTGCATAAAGTCTTTATACCCGCTGCAAGAGGCGGAGCAAATGAAGGGGATAATCAAATTTTAGGAGTTCCATTTTATGGTGAGCCGAACAGTGTGTGTTCTCAAACTTACCTTGTAATTGGTTATAATCCTGAATTACATAATTTCACAAAAGAACAGTGTATGAATATCATAAGTTATATTAAAACAAAATTTTTCCGTTACTTAGTCAGCATTAAAAAGAAAACACAAAATGGACCGAGAGGGGTATATCAATTTGTCCCACTCCAAGATTTTAATGAAGAATGGACGGACGAAAAGTTATACAAAAAATACGGACTTACACAGGATGAAATTGATTTTATCGAATCAATGATTAGACCTATGGAATAAAAATAAGATACCGAAAAAACAAATTCGGCATAAAAAACATTGAACATTGAAAAAACTATTTAATACTTTGATAAAATTTTCATATTAAGACTTGACAAACCTTGAAAAATCGTAAATAATATGAATGTGGGGAAAAGCCCTAAAGAAATGAGACTTCCTTAGAGCTTTCTTAACTCCCTACTTAAGTAATTTAAGGGCTATGATTATCAATAAGATAAGCCATAGTTCTTTTTCAGTAATACTGAACTTCACTTTTTCATCACCGCCTTTCCGTTCAATTTCCCTTAACAAGTCTGTGACGGAGGCGGTAAACAGGAGCTTACCCGCTTATCTGATTTTATCATAAAAATAGTTTTTTCTCCAATGTTCAAATAATATGGAGAAATAAACATGGCAGAAATACTGAGCAAAATAAAAATACCAAGAATATATGCGTACACGGAACCGCAGTATAAAAACACCTCATGGCAGGGCAAGCGTCAGGGCAGGGGCTTAATTAAAGTGGGATATACAACCCAAACAGCTTATGAGCGTATATCAGAGCAGTTCGGAACAAACAAACCCGCAGGCAAACCTTTTGAAATTCTGCTCGATGAAATTGCAATAAGAGAAGATAACACATATTTTACCGACCATGATGTACATAAAGTTCTGGAAAAACACGGATGTTTCAGATTTAAAAATACGGAATGGTTTGAATGTACCCCTGATGAAGTTAAACAAGCCGTATTTGCCGTTAAAAACCACAGAACGGAAATAACAAAAAGAATTGAAAATTTCAAAATGCGGCCGGAACAAGCTCTAGCTGTTAAGGTTACAAGCGGATATTTCAGAAAATACCCTTACGCAAAAGATAATAAAACCCCTCATTTTTTGTGGAACGCAAAAATGAGGTTCGGAAAAACTTTTACCGCTTATCAGTTAGCCAAAGAAATGGGCTGGAAAAAAGTTTTAGTGCTTACATTTAAACCTGCCGTCCAGAACTCCTGGGAAGAAGATTTAAAAAATCATGTGGATTTTCAAGACCGGCAGTTTATATCAAGAACGGGAACACAATACAAAGATATTAACCGCCATAAACCTTTTGTATGGTTTGCAAGTTTTCAGGATGTATTGCAAAAAACCGAAGCAGGCGGAATAAAACCTCGTAATGAAGTTATACACCTGATTAACTGGGATTGCATAATATTGGATGAATACCATTTCGGAGCGTGGAGAGAATCCGCCAAAGACTTGTACGATGCGGAAGATAAAAAAGAACAGTCAAAACAAGACGGCGGATTAGACTATTATGACGAAGAACAAATGCCTTTAACAACAGAAGCCTATTTATATCTGTCAGGAACTCCTTTTAGAGCATTAAATAACGGTGATTTTATGGAAGATCAGATTTTTAACTGGACTTATACCGATGAACAAAAAGAAAAAGCAAACTGGAATGATAAAGACGGTATAAATCCGTATTTAGAACTTCCCAAGATGGTTCTGATGACATATAAAATGCCTGACGAGATTAAACAAATAGCTCTTGCAGGAGAATTTGACGAGTTTTCATTAAATGAATTTTTTAGTGCAAGTGATAACAACGGACATCCTGAATTTAAGTATAAAAATGAGGTTGTAAACTGGCTTAATTTAATTAGAGGACAGTATAAACCCACTGCACTTGATGAATTAAAAACAGGTAAAAGACCTCCTATGCCGTATTCTGATATAAGATTATTAAGCTCATTAAACCACAGCTTTTGGTTTTTGCCTTCGGTTGCAAGTTGTAAAGCTATGGGAGAGTTATTAAGAAATCATCCGTTCTATAAAGAATATGAAATAATTGTTTGTGCAGGAAATGAAGCAGGTATGGGAGTTGAAGCCTTAATACCCGTAAGAAATGCCATTAAAAACGGATTTAATACCAAAACAATAACGCTATCCTGCGGGAAATTAACAACAGGTGTAACGGTTCCGGAATGGGGTGCAATATTTATGCTCAGAGATACATCAAGCCCCGAAACATATTTTCAATCGGCATTCAGAGTACAATCCCCCTGGACTGTTAAAAATCCTGACGGCATAAATCCCAATGAAAAAGTAATAGTAAAAGATACCTGCTATGTATTTGACTTTGCACCCGACAGAGCCTTGAAACAAATTCAGGATTATTCATCCGGATTAAATTTGAACTCAGAAGAAACTCCCGAACAAAAAATAACGGAATTTATCAGCTTCTTGCCCGTGCTTTGTTATGACGGAAGCCGTATGGATGAAATCAACGCAAATGAACTTTTAGACCTTGTTGCAACAGGTACAGCTTCAAGTATGCTTGCCCGCAGATGGGAAAGTGCAAAACTGGTTAATACTGATAATAATACTTTATCCAAACTTTTAGATAGTGAAAAAGCTATGGATGCACTATCCCGCATTGAAGGGTTCAGGAACTTAAACAAAGAACTTACGGCACTTGTTAATAAATCGGAAGCATTGAAAAAGACCAAACGGGAAAAACAAGGATCATTGACTAAAGAAGAAAAGAAAGAACTGACCGAACAGGAAAAAGAGATTAAATCCAAAAGAAAAGAGATACAGGAAAAATTACTTAAATTTGCAACAAGAATACCCGTATTTATGTATCTGACAGATTATAGAGAACAAACTTTAAAAGATGTTATAATACAATTAGAACCTGAATTATTTAAAAAAGTTACGGGGCTTACAATCCCTGACTTTGAACTTTTGGTAAGTATCGGAATATTTAATGAGCAGATAATGAACTCGGCAGTATTTGCATTTAAGCGGTTTGAAGATACAAGTTTGATATATACTGGTATTTCAAAACACAAAGAAATTAACATAGGCGGCTGGAATACGAAAATTAATAAAGAAGAATTTGTTAATATTTCTTAGTTGTAAAACATTAACACGCCCGTATTTGACATAATGAAAATTTATAATAAAACTAAAAAGGAGTAAAAAATGGATTGGTTTAAGTTAATAGCAGCAGTTTTATTCATAGATTGGTTCTTTGATGACTGAGTTTTATCACAGCTGATTTTTTCTGATAATCCTAACGACAAATACCGCAAATCCTGTGCAAAGGTTGATTTTTTGCGGAAAATGTGGAAATATAAGTGCATAAAAATTAAATAAAAATTCCATTTAGAGATGTGCGAGGGACAAGCCCGATGACCACACAGCAGCCTGCAGATATGCAAGGTGCTAATGCTTGAACGATGGGTAGTAAAATTTAATTAAAAAAGTTTTTGATTAAAACCCATCTTTGCGATGGGTTTTTTCTATTGCTGCTCTCTATGGGGATAAACAGAGAGCGGGAAATGGTAAAGAAACAGTCCGGAAAAACTGCATATTACCTTAAAACAACTGATTTAGACTATAATACTAAGTCAGCAATATACCGCTTTGTCAACAAAAAACTTAATAAAGAGCTGAAAAGAAGCACTTTAGTTGACTTTCAAACACTTTGTATAAGTGTGAACACAGATATAGTTAATGCAATATATCATAAATTTGAAAACCTCAGAGAAATAAGGGAAAACTTTAAAACAAATGAGGATTGTATAAAGTTTTTAGAAGAACTTCTTTGGAGAAATGAACCTGAGAGTCCTTTTGATGAAGATTCAAAAGTATATAAATGCAAAGACGGCTGGTATAAATGTAAAAATACAGGTAAGGAATTTAATATACTTACAGGAACATTATTCGAGAATACCAAAATACCCCTTATATACTGGTTTGAGGCAATTTATCTTGAACAATCACATAGAAAAGGTATTCCGTCAACAACTCTTGCTGATGTACTGGGAGTTACACAAACAACAGCTTGGTTTATGCTGCATAAGATTAGAAAATGCATGAAAGAAGAAAATTATCAGGAATTAAAAGGAATTGTTGAAACAGATGAATATTATGAAGGCGGTTCTTTAAAAAATATGCACTACGATAAAAAGTTAGAAGTTAAGAAGAATGATTATCAAAATAAAAAGCCTCTGCAAGGTTTTGTAGAGCGTAACGGAAATGCAGTTATTCGTGCTGTTAAGGATATGACAGAATCTACATTAAATGCAGGTATTCTCAGATATGTAGAAGCGGGTTCTACTTTATATACTGATGATAACCCGAGTTATGAAAAATTACCGCCTTTTTATAAACGTGGCACGGTAGTTCATAGTAAAGGGAATTATGTCAGCAAAGAAAACAAGAATGCTCATACAAATACAATAGAAAGTGTTTGGGCAACATTATCGAGAACTTTAGGCACTTATATTCATGTTTCTAAAAAGCATTTACAAAATTATGCAAATGAAACTGTTTTTAGATATAATACAAGAGAGTTGGATACAAATAATGCAACGATTTGGCTTTTGCAAAGTATACAATCAACTCATATTACCTGGAAGGAAATCAGAAATGCAAAATATAGGATGTTTAATCGAAATCAAGCGAGGGCTGCATAAAGTTTGCGGTCGAGTTTTAGTGAATGTAATCGCAGATTTAGAAAAGTGTGAAGATTTTTTCCAAGATATTTTTCATATTTATGGATTAAAGTATGATAAAGAAACTCTTATTCAAAAAGAAACTTTCATTACAGCTATTGCAAAGTATTTTATATTGGACAGGTTGCCTGAAGGCAGCTTAGAGCTTATTGAAGGTAAATATGAAAATGATAATAAAAAAGAATTAAAGAAGCTCTTACCAAGTACTATTGATACTTTCTATACAATATATAATAATTGCGACAATAAAGAAGATTTACCAAAGAAATATGCAGAATATTTTAATGAAGAAGTAAGAGATTTTAGCAAAGAAATTGCAGAAAACAGAGACGATTCTTTATCTGATTTTGCCAAAGCAATTATGAAAGTTTATAATAATTCTAAGTCTCAAAAACAGTAATTATTAAAAACAGTAATTATTAAGGTTTGTTACAGTTTTAACCTATTTAGTGGAATTTGCTACCTAAATCCCCTTGTGAGGTTGTTGACGGCGGAGGATTTAATTCATTTAATGATTCGGAAAATGTCATATCGGATCAGCTTATGAATGCGATTGTATATGACCAAAATATGAACGGTATTATAGATACTTGTGAATATATTGATGGTTCGGGATTTTTAGTTGAAGACAATAACGGAAAAGAAGAGCAAACCTCATACTTCTTAAATTCTAAGGATTATGACAGAAATCAAAATTTAGCGGTTGATACCGCTGAAAATATTGATGCAGGCGAATTTTGACAAGAGTGAGGGCAGAGCCAGAAACTCGCCAGTTAGAGCAGGCACGAAGTGAACGAAAAATTACGAAGTAATTTGTAGTGAAAGACAGAGGGCGGCGAGTTGTCAAGCGAATTACTGCGGATTACGAGCAGAGGCTGAATGACCTGCGTTGAACAAAACCGTCCGTTTCCCGCTATGCAGGGCGAGGCGTTTAATGCGAGCAACCAAGAAATAGAAAGGAATATTATATAGGTTTAATTTGTACAATTTATGTTGCAGGATATGCCCTGAATCATATAGTACAGCTCCCTGTTCCCTTTGGCTATAACGATTATCCTATCCCGCAGCCATTATTTTAAGCGCAAAAAACTCGCTCAAATAACAGGCGATGAATATGCATTTGGATAGACAGATATAACCGCAGTTACGGTCGTCATTATGTAACGACTGCGGATACAGTTAAATGTTTTAAATATTTCTTTAGAATCTGGTATTAAGAAAGGAAAAAATTAAGGAAACTTCCAATGAAATTGATGACTATTGTTTTAATCAGGGAATATCCGCAATCGAGGCATTCGCAAATTATCTGCCGGAAGAAGCTGAGAAACTGCGTTCTATGGCACATTGGCGTAAATACTTAAATGTGCAGAATGTTGAAAAAGGATTTTCCGCCTCCTTTAATTCTTATGGAATACCTGATATTAAAAGGGATGAGTTTGAAGTTAAAACCCTCATCCTGTATCGGGCAGATTCAAACAGAAACGGAACAGATCACTTCTTTTTGGATGATTGCCGTTTTGAGAGGTGCTGGAAAAATCCCGGTTCGCAGATTGCAGAATTAAAAAAATATGAGGGAGTATTGTCTCCTGATTTTCTTAATATTTCCTTTGTTAATTTTATTGCTTTTAAAAAACTAAATTATACTATCCCTGCTTTTCAACTTTATACTGCGGAAGCAAGCAGTCCGTATTTTAATATTTTTTATACTGTTTAATCCAACGATAAAGAGTGTCAGTTGAAATTGTCCCTATATATTTAAAAATCTTTTGCATATACATTCCGGAATTATATAAATCTAAGAACATTGAATCAGCTTCTTCTTGAATTTTATACTCCTTCCTGTAATTCAAAGCGGCATTGACAATATCTGCTCTTGCCAATGCCGTTGATTGCGTTTCATTTTCCTTTAAAATCTTTTGTATTTCGGGTTCTAAACTTGAAAACAATATTTCGTAAGTTGTTCCGCTCGCAGCTTTAACTTTTCTTGAAATATATTTACTTTCAGGTTTATTAATTTTTAATCGTAAGCTGAGATTACTTAAACCTTTTGCTTTTGCTACTTCATTAATATTTATATATATTTCTTCATTTATGGCACAAATACAATGATTTTTTTAATTTTTAAAGCGGACATTGCCGAAAATAATCAAACCGGTCGCCTTTTCCTGCTATACTTGATTTTGAGGCTTAGAATTTTTCCGTCCGATTTTTTCCGCAAAAAGTCCGTTTTTGTCCAGTTTGATTATTGATAATTATCTTATTTCCGGCAATAAAAAAGCCCTGTTTTATTAGGAATTTGCGGATTTATAATCAAACTGCCCGAATAAATCAAAATGTTGTCAAAATACAAGAAATAACAGCATTTTTGGACTATCTAAACAGCATATATTGATAATTGCTTTTTTCTGCCGGATTAAATTCTGATGTTTTTGTTTTTACTCCCGTTAATCTTTTTAAACAAATTTCATAATATTTTTCTTCCGGCTCTATGCCTATAAATTTTCTGTTACGCTTTAAACTGTGAACCGCTGCATGCAAATGTATCAAGCACCGTCTGCCCTTATTTAGCAAATAATTTAATCAGATGTTCAATTAATTTTACAGACTTGGCCGCCGGATGTTCTGTTTTGCAGTCTTCATCATTTTGACGCTCTTTTATATTCTTTTCCCGCCAAATTTACTATACTTTATCTTAATATAAAATCAGGCATATCTAATTTTCCTTAATTATACCCGTACAAATACAAGTATATAATTCCGAAAAATAATAATGTTTATAAAAACAGGATTTATGGAATTGTATAAATAAAACCGAGGTATATATGATATTTAAAAGGAAATGCAAAATAACATTTATAAGGCATGGAGCAACCATAAATACAGAAGAAAACAGATTATTTGATGACGAAAATTATCCTGCGCTGAATGTAAACGGCAAATATCAGATGGAAAAAATAGCCGGATGGATAAAAAATAAAGGTCTGAAGATAGATAAAATATATTCAAGTACAGCGCTGAGAACTATTCAAAGCGCCGAAATAATATCATCCGCCTGCAGAAAAGATTTTGAACTTCTGCCGGAATTAACCGGCAGAAAAAATGGAATATGGAGCGGTTTATCATTTGAAGAAATAGAAAAAAAATATCCTCAAATGCTTGACGAATACCATAAAAATCCTGAAAAATACTGTCCTGAAGGCGGAGAAACAACAATTGATTTGAATAAAAGAGTCAAAACTTGTATTTGTGATATAATCAGGAAGAATCTTTCAAAAAGATTGATAATAGTAACGCATGGAGAAATAATACAGGCTTCAATCGCAAATGCACTGCATATTCCGTTGAAACATCAGTTTAAAGTATATATTCCGGCGGGCAGTGCGACTCAAATAAGCTATTATGAAGATTTTGCAAGCCTTATATATTCTTCATATATTCCGGTTTAAGGCAGAAGTATGAAATTTAAAGAAATAATAACAGAAAATGATATAAAAGAGCTTGCAGATTTAGCTTTAAGTATATGGCATGAATATTTTCCGAAAATAATCGGTACGGAGCAGACGGATTATATGCTTAAAAAGTTCCAGTCTGTTGAAGCGGTAAACAGTCAAATAGATGACGAGCATTATACATATAATATTTTTTATGATGATAACAATAAATTTGAAATAGGATATTTTGGCATTTCGCCTCAAAAAGATTATTTATTTTTATCAAAACTGTATATTCTTCAAGACTACAGAGGAATGGGATGCGGAAAACTTGCATTAAAAAAAATTATGCAGTATGCCCAGAAATACAATAAAAAAATAATAAGATTGACTGTTAATAAAAATAATATTTCCGCAGTAAAAGCATATGAAGCCTGGGGGTTTAAAAAAGTAAACTCTATAGTTTCCGATATAGGAAGCGGTTTTGTAACGGACGATTACATAATGGAGTGTGAATTATAGAAAAATTAAACTAAAGCCCATAATCAGCATACCGGAAACAATGCCTGTTATTACATGGTGGTTTTCTCCGTATTCTCTGGCAAGGGGCAGAAGGGTATCGAAAGAAAGATAAACCATAATTCCGGCGACGGAAGCAGTCATAATACCTATACACTGGGCAGGCATAACCGCTTTTAACAGAAGAACACCGATAAGCCCGCCTACGGGTTCCGAAATACCCGATAAAAAAGAGTATAAAACGGCTAAACGTTTTCTGCCTGTGGCATGAAAAATAGGAAGCGCAATAGCAATACCTTCAGGTATATTATGTATTGCAATAGCAACTGCAACGGGAATGCCGAGTTTTAAACTCTGGCTGGATACAAGAAAAGTTGCCATACCTTCGGGGAAATTATGCAAAGTAACGGCAAAAGCCGTAATAAGACCTGCCCGCTTAATTTGATGGCGCATAGCGCATTTTTTTGAAACCGTTAAAAAATCAGACTCGATATGGTCGGGAACAAAATAATCTATAATAACAGCAATGATAATTCCTAATAAAAAACCTGCGAAAGTGAGTATTTTAGCACCGGTTAAAGTATAAAAGGAAGAAAGCAAGCGGGGAGCATCACTCATAAGCTCATTTAGACTTATATACACCATAACGCCCGCAGAGAAGCCCAAGCCTACAGATAAGGCTTTAAGATTATTGCGTTTAACAAAAAAAGTGATAAATCCGCCTATTAAAGTAGACATTCCGGCAAATAATGTGAGCATTAACGGTAGAATATAGTTAGTCATACAAATATGGTAACACAAAAAATCATAATTAATATATAATGAAAAAGTAACTGCTAAACAAGATTGAAATCATTGGACAGAAATAATAATATCGAAATATTTTCATTGAAGGAAAAACTAGAGTTTTTTAACTCTTTTTATTTCCTGTACACTTCCGATATGCCTGTCATTGATTGCTTTAAATCTATAATGAATTCGGCTTCAAGCAGAAATATACGCCGTTTCTGCTTTGCTGTTTCAAAAAATATAGAAAAAGGGGCATCATTCAGAAACGCAATAATTCCATGCTCATCCGCAATAGGCAGAGCGTATGCTATGCTGTTAATCGCAGGCGAAGAATCGGGAACTTTAGATACCGCTTTAGAAGAAATAGAAAAAAATATATCCAAAGAAGAAGATATTATTCATAATATAATATCTTCTTTAACATACCCTGTTTGTATTTTTCTTATGGCAACAGGAGTTTTTTTGTTTTTTAAATTCTTTCTTATAAAAGTTTTTGCTTCATTTCAGGATATGATTTCAATGCCGGAAATCATACAGCTTGCGGTTCGTGCCGTAATAAAAATTGTTTTTATATACATAATTACAGGCTGTATAATATTTTATATATTTACAAATAGAAATCTGCAGATAAGAATATCAGATATAATTTTTAAAATTCCTTTAATATCAGATATATTAAAAGATTACTGCTTTAAAAATTTTTTTTCCGTATTTTCGCTTGCCTATAAAGCGGGAATACCGGCAGATGAAGCATTAAATTTATCTTCATCTGTCATCGGAATACCGTCCATATCAAAAAGTCTTAAAAAATCGGAAAAAATGCTTACGGGAGGCTGTAAAATAATTCAGGCTCTGACAGTTTCAGGATTATTCGCAGGAAATATATTATCCCAGATAGCTTCGGGAGAAGAAGCAGGCGCTGTGGATAAAACGATGAAAAATATTGCATTGAGATATGAAAAAAGCCTTGATTTAAAAATTAAAACCGCCGTTAAGCTCATAGAACCGATTGTAATGATTTTTATCGGCTTGATTGTATTATATGTGGCATACAACGGATATAAAGCATATTATGAAGGCTTAATGTCCATGTTTTAATGGTATATTAAGAAATATTAACTGCCGTCTGCCAATAAATTTAATAAAAATAAACAGATATATATTATTTTTCAGTTAAAAATTTGAATTATAGCAATTTTATTTATTTTTGTTTTTTATTTCGGTTGTGAAAGGAATCGATATGAATATTAATTTTAAAGTTCAATTTCCCTCAGAAAGAAGAAATTATTTATCTTTAAATGGAAAACAGGCAAAATCAGGCGTGCAGAACGCTGATAATGAAACGAAAGAAATAAGTGCGGGGCAGGAACAATCATTATTAGACAGAATTACAATGAATACAATAAAAGGTTTGGCTTCTGTCCGCAAAAATCAGTTTGCAAAACAAACTCCGGAGCCTCAGATGCAGAATAATGAAGAGGCAGGCGGAACTGATACAATTTTGCAAAGTCCGGCAGACGAGCCGGATGATATAATGTTTGAACAAAATACGGCGGACGATGCTTCGGAAAAAGAAACTCAAAATTTGAATAATGATACAATCAGCGGAGATGAGCTTGACACTGCCCGGACAGGCAATGATATATTAAATCAGGAAGACGAAACGGACATAGTTACTACCGTATTGAAAAACGGAACAATTAAAACAGACAGGATACACAAAAACAGCATTGCGGGAACGACTGTATATACCGAGTTTGATAAACCCGTAAACGGCGTAAAATCAATGAAAGTATATAGATTTACAAACGGCGATTTATCAAGCATTGAAACAAGAGATGAAAATGACAATGTAATTAAAAGTATTTCTCTTTCATACAGATATATATATTGCGATAAACCCTTAAAGATGAGGATTTATGAGAGAGATAAAGGAAATACCGTAGTTTATTATAATTACAATTCAAGTTTTAATAAATTAAAATCAGTAACAATCAGCAGGCCTGACGGTACAAAAAGCACAGTAAAAATAAAAAAATCAAACAATAAAACACAAAAGATGCCAAACTCTTTTGCAGCAGTATTTTAATAATAATCAGAAATTCAATTATCATCAGAGAAATTTATCAACAGCCTGTTTAATAAGAGATGGGGAAATCGAATTTAAACAGGCTTTATTTTTTTTGCACTTTTTCTTTAACGAGCAGGGTGCGCAAGAAACTTCGGATTTAAACAAAAGGTTTTTATCGCCTATAGCTTTCCATTTTTCAAACGGCATAGGGCCGTATATACCTATAACGGGAGTATTAACCGACGATGCCATGTGAAGATTGCCTGAATCATTGCCGATTAATAAATCGCAGGACTTAATAAATGCAAGGCTTTCTTTTATTGAAAGTTCACCGCATAAATTTATCGGGCTTATTTTTAAAGGAACGGTATATTTAATATTTTCATAGACCTGTTTATCTTCTTCAGCGCCTAAAAAAAATACCTGAGCATTTTTTTCGTTGGAAAGGTATTCGATTATTCTGGCAAAATTATCTGCCGGCCAAGTTTTAAAAGGGTTAGAAGCCGTAGCATGCACTATAACTTTTTTTTGAGCCGGAGAAATGTTATATAATTTAAATATTTCAGAAACTTTATTTACGGAATCAGCGTCAGTCCAATTTTCTAAAAAAGTGTCTTTAACCTGAATGTTATCTGCTTCTAAAAGGTCTAAAGCACATAAAGATTCATGTTTATGAATATCATATTCAACTTTTTTTGTAAGGAATATTCCTCTATGTTCCGTATTATATCCTATTCTTTCCGGAATACCGCATAAGAATACGAGCAGGGCGCTTGACAGAGAACGTTTTAAAACATAGGCTTTATCATATTTTTGTTTCTTTAAAAGTTCTATATAATACCGGAAGGATTTTGGCTTTTCGTTTATGTTCTCGTATTTATGTTTTCTTGTAGTATCAAAAAATATAAAGTTATTTACATAAGGACAATTTGAAATAACTTCGCCTGAGTTAGGCGCAACGAGCATATCAATTTGAGCATCCGGATATTTATATCTTAAATTCCGGAGAAAAGGCACCATAAGAACCATATCTCCCGTAAAACGATATCTTACAACAAGTATTTTCATTATATTCCGCAAATCTCTTTTATATCTATATATACTTTTAATTTTAACGCATAAATTTCAATAGGAAGCTCAATATCCCTGATGATATCAATTAACTTAACAGCATCCTTTTCGGTTGTTACAACAGAGTAGATATTTTCTTCCTGTGAATAATGTATTATTTTGGAAATATCTTCCCTTTCATAAGAATGATGGTCTTCAAACTCTAAAATTGCAGCAAGTTTATAATCGTTCTTTAAAAAATCATAAAACCCCTGAGGCTGTCCTATTGCAGAAAATGCCATTATTTTTGAGCCTTTCGGCAGTTTTTGATATGTTAATATATTATAGGCATAATAAGGAACAATTTTGCATAAATAAGTATCTTTTTTAAATTTATGTTTTAAATAGTCGCAATATTTAAGCGCATTATTCACATTAAAACCTTTATGCACAACAATAATTTTATCGGCTCTTTTTATATTTGATATATCTTCTCTCAACGGACCGGCGGGCAGGAGATAACCGTTGCCGAATTTGTTTTTTGAATCTATTAAAAGAATATCTAAATCCCGTTTCATTTTTCTATGCTGAAATCCGTCATCAAGAATGATTATTTCGGGAGAGAGAATATTATGAACATACTTTTCCGCTTTTATTCTGCTTTTTGAGATTACAACAGATGCTCCTTTTGCATTTTGACTGAGCAAAACAGGTTCATCTCCTGCTTCGGATGCGGAATATTCAGCACCTGAACCGTCTGAAACAAGTATAGGATTTTTATTTGAAAGTTTTGCGCCGTAACCTCTTGATATTATCGCAACTTTTTTGTTAAGCGCCAAAAAATATTTTGCAGCTTCAATTGTTAAAGGAGTTTTGCCTACTCCTCCGGTTGTGATGTTTCCGATAGAAATAACATACTCTTTGGAATTATAAGATGGAAGCAGGCGTCTGTTATATAAAGAATTTCTTATTTTAACCGCCCCTCCATAAAAAATACTAAAGAATCTGAGAACAAGCAGCACTGCCTTTTCGTTAAATGCTAAATCTTTTTTATAATGCAGTTTTGACAAATAAAGTTTCATAACAACCTTAGAATAACAATCTGAATGCTAGAAATCTTTTATTTAACTTTTCGGAAAATTTTCTCAAATTCTCGGAAGTCTTGCTGACATCATCCAATGTCTGTTTGAGTTTTTCTTCATCTTCCGTTGCATAATTAACAGTATCAAGAGTAACAGCCAGCTTGTCAAGCGCAGTATTAAGTTTAACAACAGTTTCTTTTAAGCATTTTTTCAGATACGGATCTTTAGACATGTCATTTATGTAACTCGACAATTCTGCAATATTTTTTGAAGTAATATTTATGTTATTAATAGTAGTTTTTGTTTTCGGATCTTCCATTAAGCCTGAAATATTATCGGAAAGTCTTGTAAACGATTTTGTCGCACTGGCAATATTCGCAACAAGTTCTTTATCGCCCGCAATTTTATTAATATTATCGGTTAAAAGAATCAGTTTATCAGCCAACTCGGAAGCATCCTTAGACAAAAGCTCAAGCTCCGTTTTAGATAAATCAATCAACTCCTGAGTTTTAGACATGGCTGTATTAACATTTTCGGTTAATTCATTAACGTTTGAAGCCGATTGCTGCAGCTCTTTGATTACATCATCAGAAAGAAGAAGCGAAATACGTTCGTTGGTTTCAATTAAAGACTCGGCGCTTTTGTACTGCAGAGCAAGAAAATCCGCTATTCTCATAGGCTCAATGACCGTATAAGGCGAATCTGTTATCGGATAAGGTATTTCAATATCTTCTTTAGGCGATATTCTTAATTTCTTGGAGTTATCATCATTAACAATTCCGCCTTTCAGCATATCAGGCAGTATAAGCCCCGGTAAATTAACAGTATAGCATATTTTATACGCATTTTTTGTTTTAATATTTTCCTGTTCAACAACAGGTATCATATCGGTCTGGACTATTTCAATCTTTTTAATTATGCCGATATCGTAATATTTATCATCCAATTCGGCTTGAACTTTGTCATTGGCATGCAAAACCATGGTGTTATTTGATTCGGGAATATAAATAATTCTTTCACGAGGCGGAGTTATTTCAAGAAACTGTTCTCCTATAATTCCGGACTGCTGGATTGAAATTTCCGATGCTTTCGGTATTGCAACATTAGATTCGGTAATAACAAATTTTACATTGACATAACTTTCATCGGAATTTATTTTAGGCTTGACTTCCTCAACCTGCCCGATTCTAACCCCCATCATCTGTACGCCGCTTCCGGGACGCATACCGTTTACATCTTTAAAACTGACGGTTATACGCTCTGCACTTGATATTGCTTTACCTTTAACCCATAAGACCGTAAAAATCAATATAATTATTGCAGTAATTGCAAGTATTCCGACTTTAAATGATGATGAAAATTTCATATTTTTCCTCTTTATTATAATTCTACAATAAAAAATTATTAAGTGGTTAAAAATTATTCAAAGCCTAATGATGATATTTTCATAGGACCTTCTATCGAAGCGGATACAAACTGTTTTGTGTACGGGGTGTTCTGCTTTAACAGCTCATCCGGCGTGCCTCTAAAGACAATATTTCCGTCATATAGCATTATTACTTTGTCCGAGCATCTTTTAACGGTTGACATTTGATGTGTAACTACTATTGATGTCGCTTTTGTTTCCTCTCTTAATCTCAATATATAGTCCTCAATAACCGTAGAAGCAACAGGGTCAAGCCCCGCAGTAGGCTCATCATACAGAATAAATCTCGGGCGGGTAACAATTGCACGGGCAAGACTGACTCTTTTCTGCATACCGCCCGAAAGTTCATGCGGGTATTTATCTTCAATACCGGAAAGTCCGACTGTTTGAAGGCTTTTTCTCACAGTTTCCTTTAATTCCTGTTTTGTATATTTATTTTTAAACTCTTTTCTTTCCTGAAGCGCAAAAGAAATATTGTCAAATACATTAAGCGAATCAAAAAGTGCGGAATACTGGAATACCATCGCTATATCGCCGTCTAATATATTAATCGACCCCGAATCCGCTTTTAATAACCCGCAAAGTATTTTTAGTATCGTACTTTTTCCCGCCCCGCTGAAACCTATTATAGATAATATTTCTTCCGAATCTACACTGAATGAAATATTATTTAATACTTTTCTGCCGTTAAATTCTTTAGTTAAATTTTCAACATTTATAGCCATAATACCTTCTTCTTTATACATAGAAAGCCGCCGCAAATATGCAATCAACGATGACTATGGCAACAAAAGACCATACAACGGCTTTTGTCGTGGCAATACCTACGCCTTTAGCACCGCCTTTTGCTTCATAACCGCAGCTTGAGCTTATAAGACTTATACAGCCTCCGAAACAGGCTGATTTGAATAACATTATATTTATATCTCTAATATAAAGCCCCTGCCAGACCGAGGTAATATAACACAGCCACGTAACATCTTTTGCGGCGGACATAGCCGTAAGACCGCCTGCAGCAATCCCTAAAGCAGAAGAAATTATAACGACAAAAGGCATCATAATAAATCCCGCCAGAATGCGGGGAAGAAATAAATATTGAAACGGCGATACTTTAAGCACCTCCATTGCATCAATCTGCTCTGTTACACGCATGGTGGCAAGTTCGCTGGCTTGAGATGAACCTATCATTGAAATAATTGCAAAACCTGACATTATAACCCCTACTTCCCTGACCATTGTGAGTGCAACAAGAAGTCCGATATAATCCTTCCCGCCCTGTTTAACCAATTCCGGTGCAGCCTGCATTGAAAGAATAACAGCCGTCATAGCGACTATTGAAAGAGTTATGGGCAGAGAATCAACCGCAAACCGTGATGACTGTTCAATCACCTGCTTAAAATTTATCTGACCCTTAATAATATATTCAGCTGCACGAAAAAACTGGCGGATTATAATTCCGAAAGTCTCCAAAAAATCCCTTATATGCCTTAAAAGCATAAGAGAGATATTATATGTTATGGAATGCTGTAAATACAATTGTATTTTTGACATATTTGTATTTTACAATAAACTGCTTTTTTTAACCAGTTGATTTTTAAATTTTAAAAGACGTTGAAAACTTTATTCTTTGTTTTATTGTTGATGTATCGGTATATTGATTTGTTGCGCTCAATTCCAATTCAAGATTATGATTGTTTTTTTTCGGCTTAAAATTTAAAACAAACTCATCCTGCATTGTATCCTGCGTAACATTTCGTATAAATCTTGTTTTTAAACTCAAAGAATCGGTAATTTGAAGTTCAGGTATCAAGTAAAAAGAGGTATTGTAAGTATCCGAATTTGTATATCTGCTTAATGCTGTCTGGGCATTTAATTTAAGCCGTTTATAGCGGTATTCCGCAAAAAAACCGCCCGTATTTTTGTTATAATTCTGCTGTTCATTATTCATATAAGCACCTCCCAGCATAAAAGAACCCGTATTAACGGGCAATCTCATTTCGCCCGAAGAAATTATCACGCCTCCGGATGATGCCTGATTAAATGATGATGCAAACGACCCTGCGGCAATATTAAGTTTATCGCTGTTATATTTTAGCACAGAGCCGGTATTATATGTGGATTCATTTGCCCTTATAAACAAAACGGATGTTCCGATTGAATTATTTAAAAAAGTCTGCCCGAATGATGCGGAAATGCGGTCTGAAACTTTTGCATCTATTTTCGAAGAATTAATGACGGAAGGTATGGGGGCCAAGCGTCTTGAATTATTAATAAAAGCCTGAGAAAATGCTTTTGAGCCGTCCCATATCATATTCTCCGATTTGATGTTATTTTCAATATGATACTGCGTTTCATTTACTTTTAACCTGAATATTCTGCTTCCGTTTACGGCATTAATTGCTTCATCATTGACATTATCAAGTTTCAGCTCTACGGCATTCTTATCATAGAATTTTAATACATCTTCAATTGCTTCATTTTCAAAATTGCTGTTGTCATTTTCCGTGGTATTATCCTGCATATTATCATCATTGGCTTCTAAAGTCCGGACAAACCGCCCCAGCTCGCTGAAATTATCAATTTCGGCACCGCCGTCCCGATTTACGGCCGCAGCAGTGCATGAGGTATAAAACACCAGTATAAGCAACGCTATTATCTTTTTCATACTTTAATTGTGGTTTAAAAATAATATTAATTCAACAAATAATTGAATAATTTTTGTTTCAAATTATTACAGGCTATAAGTTTTATCTATTTTGTATATAATATATTAAGTTTTGTAAAAACAAATTTTATAAGTATGAATTTTAATAATATCAAGCATTTTAGGGAAATGCAAATAAAAAATTTTAAAAAAGTGATATATATTTTTAAGGAAAATAGCAAAAAAAAGTTAGAACAGGTTTTAAAATATATTGCGAAATGAACACGGAGATAAAAATGACAGAAATAAACGGAAATATTTCTAAGTTTGGTTTAAATGCGGGTAAAGTTGAGCCAATAAAAGGAAAAGAAACATTAAAACAGCAGAATATTGAAAATGGAAGCGATAAACAGCACTCATATATACATGATACGGGCGTATTAGGCCGTTCGCAGGTTATAAAATCCGGAAAGAGAGATATTGAAAAAAGTGTTGACGAGGCTGTTTTTCTTGCGCAGAACCATCCTGAATTATTGAAAAGCGGAGATATTATTTTTGAAAATACATATAATACCTTTCTTAAACAGGGGATGAAAGAATCAGATGCCTATATAAATGCGCTTTTGGCACAAAATGAATTTACAGATATGTATGCAAAAAAGTATCAATAATTTATATTGATATCTTTTTTTGATAATGCTAACATAATACTTAATGTCCTGATTTTGAGAATTAATTATGAATGAAAAATTTATTTCGGCAAAAGATAGAATTATTCTTGCGCTTGATGTTGACAGTATAGAAGACACCGTAAGGTATGTAGATTTGCTTAAAGATTATGTCGGATTTTTTAAAGTCGGCATGCCTTTAATGGTTTCCTGCGGTTTTCATGCAATAGATGTTATAAAAGAGCATGGCGGAAAAATATATTTTGACGGTAAATTTCAGGATATTCCGCATACAACGGCTCAAACGTGCGTTAATCTTATGAAAAAAGGCATTGATTTTTTCAACATAAGTGCAACGGGCGGTTCTAAAATGCTTTCGGCGACTGTTGAAGCCTGCAGGGATTATGCTAAAAAAGCTCAAATTAAAGAACCGGTTATTTTAGCTGTTACCCTGCTGTCCAGTTTTGGTCAAAAAACGCTTACGAATGAGCTTTGCGTTGAAAAAAATATCTCGGATTATGTGCTTCAATTATCCGGACTGGCTGAACAATGCGGGCTTAGCGGGGTTATTGTTCCTGATGCCGATGCAAAAAAAATTAAAGCAGAGCTAGGAGAAGATTTTATAATGGTCTGCCCTGCAGTAAGGCCTACCTGGGCTATTGTAAACGACCAGATACGGATTGTTTCGCCGTCCGATGCGGTAAAATCCGGATTTGATTATATAATTATAGGCAGACCCATTACGGAAGCTAAAGACCCTGTAGAAGCCGCAAAAATGGTAATTTCTGAAATAGAGGAAGCATTAAGCGAATAATCTATTGCGGTATTGCATCGCAGCACATTTGGCAAGCATTAAATATTTTGCCGGCGTATAGATTTTTTCTGAAGCATTTGAATTTTGTTGTGTTTACTGCTTCTTTCAAGGTCAGTTCTTTTAAATCCGCAGTTTTATATGATAAACAGGGGTAAACAAAGCCTTGCGGCGTAATATATATGCTTGTAAAGGGGATACGGCAGGGTTTATAAATTTCACTAACAGGTTTATCTTTACCGTAAAAAAATCGTTCGATTTTTTCTATACCGCCTCTGGCTTTAAATCTCGGCGCATATCTTAAAATAGTTTTGGATTTTTTTGACAGACTTTCAAGCTCCTTATATATTTCTTTAAAATGCTTCATATCAAAATAAAGTTCTGCAGGATATTGTTTTTTATAAAATTCTTCGGTAAATTCATCCCATAGACGGGAATTTTGCCTTAGCCTCTGTTTTCTTATAAAAGTAAGCGAAAAAAATTGGGCATTAAGCCTCATAGCTTCTTTATAAAGAACGGGGAGTTCATCAAGGTTATTTTCAAGAACACACGTTTTTATATCAAGCATTAATTTTTTACCTAAGCCCTGTGTTTTTTTCTTATTTTCTTTTTTTAAATTAAAAAGTTCAAGATTTGTAATTACGGTATTCCATAAGCCTTTGCAATTACGCATTTCATCGTGCTTTTCCCCGTAACCGTCTAAAGATACGGATAATAGAAACAGATTATTTTTTATAAAAGAGTCAATAATTTCACTGTTTAATTTTATACCGTTAGAAATCACTGTAACTTTTCTGAATTTTTCGGAGGCCTTTTCATATATTTTAATAAAATCCTCCTTTAATAATACTTCGCCAGCAACAAAAGATATTATAGCAAACGGCGGTATCTGATTAATTATATCAAGCCATTCAACCGTCGTAAGCTCGTTTCCGCCTGTTTTATCGGGTATATAGCAGAACGGACACCTTAAATTACACCTGTATGTCAATTCAAGGATGTATCTGAGCGGCATTTTTACTGCGCCTGTTTTTTTACTAAAAGAGTACACTGCATATAAATTACGGCCGAAATCAAATAAATCGCTCAAATCCATTTTTGTTTATCCTCGCATTTAACTGCATTTTTCCAATTATACCAAAAATACACGGCAAGACATAAATATACCACCCACATTAATAACAGTGCAATATGTTTTCCTCCCTGCATAAATGAAAAGCACCACATCATACAGGAAAGCAGATTGACCAAAAACCAGACATACCACTGTTCAATGCACCTTTTTACGGTCAAATACATGCCTGATACCGAAAAAACAGAGGCAAAAGAATCTAAAAAAGGATGATTTCCGCCGTTCAGTTCCAGAAATACTCCGCATATCGCCGATAAAATTGTTGTGATAATAAATAATTTTATTTTTTTGTTTAAAGGCAGTTTTGTTTTAAGTATTTCATTTGTTGATGAGTCAAGATGTTTTTTCCACTTATAAATGCCGATAATTTCCATTGGAAAGTAGTATAGCGCATACAGTAAAGAATTAGCATAAAATCCGTTTTTTAATGCAAGATATGCGTAGCAAAGCGTTCCTGATATACCTGTAATATAGCACGAAATTTTCCCTTTTCCGGCAAGGATAGTATATGTTATGCCGCAGGCTGCCGAAAATATTGATACCGGACTGTCATTATTTATAATTGAAATCGTTATTATAAGAAAAATTAAAGCGGGGAATAGGAATTTTTCGGTATTTCCCCAGTTTTGAAACTCTTTTTTTATAAAATTAACCAAGTTCATTTTTTGATTATAAAATAAAATGTTATTTATTTTAACAAAATATTTTATTTTTAATATTTTTATTAATACCATTAATTATGAATATTAATACTTTTAACAGAGCTAATAATCCCTCATTTAAAAGCCTTATGACGAATAAATATGTTTTAAGCGGGCTTGAGCATATTGCAAATCACGGAACAACATTTGCTGCTTCAACATCTTTTATAATGGCGGCAGCGGTTCGTCCCGCAGTTATAGCTTTAACTCCTAAAGTTGATAAAGAAAACAAGCAATATTCGATGACAAATTCAATTGCTTCCGGAATAATCAAATTTGCATTGACCGAAGCCGCTGCGCTGCCGGTTGAAAATGCGGTAAAGAATATTGATAAGACTCCCGAAAAATTCTTAAAGAAAGAAACCATAAAAAACCTTCAGGGGGCTGCCGAAAATTTAGCTTCATCCAAAAATTACAATATAATTACTCAAACATTAAAATTAGGCGCAGGCTTAATTACCGCCGTTCCAAAATCAATGCTTACAATAGCGTTAATTCCCGTAATTATGGATTTGCTGTTTAACAGGAAAAATGATAACGTTCAAAATAAATTTGATAATTTAATAAAACATCAAAACCCTTATATATTCAATGATATTTCAAAAAAAGATTCTCTTATGACTTTTAAAGGCGGAATATCAAACGGAGCCGAAAAAGTCATTTCAAATATTATAAATAATAAAAAAATTCAAAATTTTGTTGTTAAACACGATTTCAATGAAAATAACATTGCCAGAAATATATCCATGCTTACTGATATACTTCTTACTTCATCATTTGTCCGAAATACAAATAAAAGTAAAAAAATTAAAGAAGAACGAAAAAAACCGCTTATATATAATAATATCATTTCAACATTTGCGGTATTAACTGCCGGTTATGCCATTGATAAAGCCGTTCAAAACAGCACCAAAAATTTTATTGACAGGTTTAAGCGTTTAAATTACGGAAATCCTAAACTTGATAAATATATTCAGGGCATTAACATTGCAAGGCCGACATTAATATTTGCAGGAATTTATTATTGCATATTACCCGTATTCAGTACATTTATGGCGGATAAAACGGATAAATTCATAAACAAACATAAAAAAGATAAATAAAAACTAAAAACTACTTTTTTCCGGATTTATCATTTCTGTCGCTAAGCTCTTTAGCGACCATGATTTTAAGGATTCTTGCACCGATATAAATACTTGTGCCGACTGCAATAACGGCTCCGGCTGTACCCATAAACGAAACGGCAATGGAAGCAGCCAAAGCTGCAGCTATTACGCCGGCTTTAAAAGATGTATCGGCAGTTTTCTGTAATTTAGCTTCCTGCCTTGCTATTTCCGTATTATCAGGCTTGCTTTCCTTTACTATTAAATCTTGAGAAGTATTATTCATTGAAGAAAATGTCGGAGCCTGAGTTGTAACATTATTTTCAAACAGTTTAGGCGCTATTGCTTCAAGCCTTGCAACTTTGCTTTTTACTTCAAAAATATCCCTTGTAAGCTGTTTATCTAAAGCAATTCTATCTTTGCTCCGCCTGTCATTTCCGGAGCGTCTGTCGACCGCAACAGGAACATCATTCTGCCGTCTGTCGCTTCCGCTTTGATATTGAGGATATAAACCCGTTATTCTTTCCATACCTTCTGCACTTCAGCTTTCATTAATTATAACTCAAAACACAATTTTTTTTGCTATTTTAACATTTGTTAATTAGAATTAAATAATATATCAAAAAAAACAAAGCCATAGTTTTTAATAGTTATGCAGAATTATGAAAATAACGACTAATTTAATTGAAAAATACACTAATAATAGTTTTCCGCAGAAAAAAAACATGCGAACGGATAATTACAGCGCCGGTCTTTTGCATCTGCCTCCTGCCGATATAAAAGGAGTTTCCCAAATTAATGCGGATTTACCCGTAAGCTATGCTAAAACCGGCGAAATATCAGTCCCCGGCTTAAAGAAAAAAGCCTCGGTATATAAACTTGCGAACGGGCAGAAAGTTGTAATCCAGCCGAAGGAAGGTCCTGTGTATATAAAAACATCATTTAATGCAGGCGCTTTGAACGAACCCGACGAAAAAAGAGGCATCAGTCATTTTATCGAACATAATTTGTTTAACGGAAGTAAAAATCTTCAACCCGGTGAATATGATAAAAGAGTTGAAGAACTTGGCGGTTATACGAACGCTTTTACTTCATTCGGCGAAACCCGTTATTATCTTTCCTTAG
Source organism: uncultured Muribaculaceae bacterium (assembly GCA_964491345.1). Classification (GTDB taxonomy): domain Bacteria; phylum Cyanobacteriota; class Vampirovibrionia; order Gastranaerophilales; family Gastranaerophilaceae; genus Avigastranaerophilus. The sequence continues at coordinate 17,621 of CAZBFV010000011.1, read as the reverse complement.
AACTTCTTGATGATAATTCGCTTGAAGAAGCCGTAAAGTTAAATGCGTATCAGACTCAATTTCCGGTTTTTCCGGAAGGACCTTTAGAAAGAGAAAAAGAACCCGTAAAATCTGAAATTGATATGTGCAGTGATTCTGCCGATAATAAGGCTTTTTCAATTATGCTCAAAAATATGTTTAATATTAAATCCGATTCTGACGATATTGTTATAGGTACAAAAGAAAATATTAACAAATTAACAAGAGAAGATTTATTCGATTATTATAACACATGGTATACGCCCGATAATGCCGTAACCGTAATAACCGGCGATGTTGATGAACAACAGGCGATAAATTTGGTTTCCAGATATTTTAATAAAAAACCCGATTACAGTAATATTCAAAAAAGAATAATTCCCGAGTTAAAACCGGTAAATAAACCTTCAAGAACGGATTTTAAACAAAAAAATAATCCGAATGCCCAGATTATATTGGGTTTTCCGTTGGAAGAAGGAACTTCAAAAGAAGACAAATATAAACTAAGCCTGCTGTTTTCATATATATTTTCAACCGATTCCGAAATTTCCAAAAAACTCGATAAATACGGAGTGAGGCTTGATTTTGGTTTAGAACGTTTATCTTCAAAAAATGACGGCGCCGAGGCTGTTACTTGTGAAATTACAATACCGGATGAATATTCCGAGGAAGTCCTGAAAATCATTTATGACGGTCTGTCCGATTTATATAATAATCCGCCTGAACAGGATGATATAGCCAGACTCGCAAATTCTTTAACTTTAGAAATTAATACAAATGAAGATAACGATTCAATCAGTTCTAACCTTTTATATATGGTTAATAATAATGACTTAAATTATTTTGAAGACTGTAAAAATACCATAAAATCCGTTACGCCCCGTGAAATATCCGATACTGCAAAAAAATATCTTGATTTGAATAAAGCCGTAATCTGCATAGCGCATCCGGAAAATGTAAGCGATGAACAAATAAAAAATAATTATATAAAAGCGCAGTCTTTACCAAAAAATATTTCTTTCGGAAAATCAGAAATTATACAGGACAGATTGAAAAGTTTTTCCGATTCCGTAAGCAGGTATCAGCTTTCAAACAACATGCAGACTGCCTTTATACCGGTAGAAGGCACTCCTATGGCTAAAATGAGAATATATTTAGATTCGGACGTAAATAAAAGCGTATCCTATGGAGCTTCAGCGGTTCTGACCGAGATGTTAAACAGAGGGAATGCCTTTTATGATAACTTTACTTTCAGCAGAATTATGGGAGATTTGAATTCGGATATTGTGATTTCTGCATCAAGCGACAATATGCTTATTTCTTCCTCATTCCCTGCCGATAAAGCCAAAGATGTAATACCCATAATAAAACAAACCATTTTAAACCCTAATTTTTCTCAGGAAGAATTTGAAAGAGCAAAAAAACTGGTAAAAGAAAATATTCAAAACAGCAGAAAAGACCCGCATTCCAAAATTACGGAAACATTGTTTCCCGATGACAAATACTTTGCTTCAAAAGAAGAACAGCTTAAATGTCTGGATAATTTAACCCTGCAGGATATAAAAAATTTGTACTGCGGAATATTAAATAATTCACAAGCATTAACAACCGTTGCATCTCCCGCACAAAATCTGGTCGATGTCCAATCATCTGTGTTTAATGAGTTTTCATCAAACCTTCCTTTATTTAAAACATTTGTTCCTCAAAAAAAATCAAATTTTGAGGTTTATAAGCCGAATACAAAAGAAAAGTTTATCACAGATACGGAAGAAAACTCGCAGGCTTCAATTATACAGTCTTATCAATATAAAGCTTCAAACAGCGTAAACGACACAGCTAAAATTTCTATTCTAAACCGCATTTTAGGCGGAGGAATGTCATCAAGATTATTTCAGGATTTAAGAAATAATGAGAAATTAGCTTATCATGTCGCTTCATATAATGAACGCTATTATAACATGGGCTTGATGAACCTTGAAATTATGACATCAACCGAAGCCGAAGAAGCTTCATCTCAAAATGTAATAAAGGCTGTCAATGCCTTAAAAAGGAATGTTCAAAAACTGAAAACAGAAAATGTTACCGAACAGGAGCTTGAATCGGCAAAAAAAACATTAAAAACTTCAATTCTCTATAAGTTAAATGACAGCAGTACTAAAAATCAAAGTATAATGGCCGATATTGATAATATTTACGGACTAAATTATGATAATGAACTGCTTAAAGCAATTGACGCCGTTACGGCGGATGATGTAAGAGCTTGTGCAAATTATGTTTTTGCAGACCCGCCTATAAACTCCGTTGTCGCAGGCAAAAAAACAATTAATGAAATTTTCAATATGCAAAATAATGCTTAATACCAAAGCATCATTATTTATCCGCCTGTCATTGAAATTTTTAGCAAAGCCCGCTTCCGCATTTTATCCAATCCGGCCTGACGGAGCCGGATTAAAATAATATATCCCATGTCCGGAACTGTATTTTTTAATTATTATTTAATGCTTTACTCAAACCCGCAGGACAAACGGAATTTCCGTATCATTTATCCGCCGAAATTCTCATTTTTTATAACCCTGCTAAATTCGGGACTTTTGCGGACAAATTGCCGAAATCAGGCGCAATAAGCCTCCTCCGCCAAAATTAAGCACCCTTTTTTCGGTATTTAATACAGCTTTTATATAATTTAACCGCTTCAAATATAAACTGTTTTAAATTGATAAATACTCTTGGACAGGCAGGTAAAAGCCGTATGAAACCGCAGGACAGATAAAATTTTCCCGCTTTCTGCTTTTTCTCTCCCCACCGCCGAACTTTTTTATTCCGCACCTCTGCTATGCTTTTTTCTGCGGACTTCTTTCCCGCACACATGCATCATTACAAAACTTTTTATCTGCAAATTTAATAAATCCTTTATGACTTTTTCCCGCCCTGCATACTGCTTGGCGCACCGCCCCATAAAAAACGCTTTGTAAATTTTTTTCCGCTCCTTCCGTCTGCAAAAGGTATTGCGGGCAGAAAAAACAGCTGTGATTTCCCTGCACTTATTTTTTCTCTCCCCACCGCCGAACTTTTTTATTCCGCACCTCTGCTATGCTTTTTTCTGCGGACTTCTTTCCC
>CAZBFV010000011.1:0-14386 GCA_964491345.1 uncultured Muribaculaceae bacterium | reverse complement strand
CCGAACTTTTTTATTCCGCACCTCTGCTATGCTTTTTTCTGCGGACTTCTTTCCCGCACACATGCATCATTACAAAACTTTTTATCTGCAAATTTAATAAATCCTTTATGACTTTTTCCCGCCCTGCATACTGCTTGGCGCACCGCCCCATAAAAAACGCTTTGTAAATTTTTTTCCGCTCCTTCCGTCTGCAAAAGAGATTGCGGGCAGAAAAAACAGCTGTGATTTCCCTGCGCTTCTTTTTTTTTCCCCCCCCCCTCACGCCGATTTTTATATATGCAAAATCTGCCTGCATCATGCATGCCTGTATTTTTCTCTTTTTTTCTTTTCCCCGCCCTATCCCCCGCAGATGCTTGCCTGCCCTGCATAAGAGCATGGCTCAAAGCCTGCATTAAGAAAGCCGGACAAATTATTTTAAAATCCGGCTGTAAAATATTAAATATAAGATTATTCTGCAAAATATCCGTCAAGCACCTGCTGCGGCTAAAAACGTTTAATATGCTTGGGCTTTATGATGAAAACCCCAGACTTTTTAACCATTCCGCAACTTTTTTATCGGCTTCTTCCTTATTTTTTTGCGCCGTATGCCCATATATGCTAAACCCTTCTTTTACACCGCCCGAGCCTTCATGTGTGCAGAAATGATAAACCTTTTTGTTTTTCAGATTATGACTCTCGATAAAAGTATAGACAGGCATGGGCATATCTCCCCACCAATTAGGATAGCCTATAAATACAGTATCATAGCTGTCAATGTTTTCCGCTTTCCTTAACAATTCAGGTCTTAAATTTTGCAGTTTTTCTTTTTTTGCAAATTCCGTTAAAGGAGTATAAGCGTCCGGATAATTATCATTCTTAACTTTTATTTCGAATAAATCTCCGCCTGTCTTTTCAGCAATCATTTCGGCAATAATTGCAGTATTGCCTTTTTTTATATTTCCCACCCCGTATTGTTCGCCTGCTCGTGAAAAATATGCAACAAGAATTTTTGAACCGGAATTTTCAGCCGATGCCATATTGCTCCCTCCTTTATTTGCAAATAATAATGCACATGCTAATAATGCAAAAAATAAAACTAAAATATGTTTCATATATTACCCTTATTTTTAATTTTCTTTTTTTTAATCGCAGTTTTCCAGCTTCATCATACAGCCTGTTTTATTCAGATTAAGCCAAAATGTCCTGTCTTTTTTTAGACATACACATTTCACTATTATAATATAAACCAATTTGTATTATTATGCAAATAAAATCCGGATTTTAATATCTGCAAGTCTATAGTATAATATTCCGTAATTTAAAGCAGAATGCAGATAATGGCTATCACAAACAATACAGGCAATGTTCACTCTATAGAAACTTTCGGGACTGTCGACGGCCCCGGGATAAGGCTGGTTGTTTTTATGCAGGGCTGTCCTATGAGATGTCTGTACTGCCATAATCCGGACACTTGGAATACCGGCCTGAATAACAAATACAGCGCCGATGATATTTTATTGAAATATGAGAGCATAAAAGAATTTTTAAAAACGGGCGGAATAACTCTTTCGGGAGGCGAGCCTCTTATGCAGATTGATTTCTGCATAAGTTTATTTAAAAAAGCCAGAACAAAAAAAATTCATACTGCGCTTGATACCTCAGGAATTCTTTTTAATGAAATAAATATTGATAAAATAAATGACTTATTAAAATATACGGATTTAATACTTCTTGACATAAAACATATAAATGATGATGAGCATAAAAAATTAACAGGGTTTTCCAATAAAAATGTTCTTGATTTTGCACTCTATCTTTCGGAGCAGAATAAACCCGTCTGGATCAGGCACGTTGCAGTTCCGGATATTACATTTAAAGAACGGCACTTAAAACAGCTGGGGCGGTTTTTATCAGGATTAAAAAACGTTCAGGCGCTTGATATACTTCCGTATCATAATATGGCAGCTGAAAAATACAAAAAACTTAATATTGAATACAAATTGAAAGATACTGAACCTTTAACAAAGGATGAAGCTGTTATTGCACGGGATATCATTTTAAATGAAATGAAAAGAGGAAAAAATATTGGTATAACGGGCGATTTATTTAATAAAAAAAGCGTGTAAACCGGAAATATGAAAAATATGGATTGGTTTCACAGTTTAAACAGCCCTTTTCTTGCCCCGCCGGACCGGGTATTTACGCCTGTCTGGATTGTTTTATATATAACAATTGCATTATCATTCTTTCTTTATATAAGAGGAGGCATGACAAAAGGCAAAAAATCAGGGCTTATATTCTTTTTTCTTCAGCTTTTATTAAACTTTGCATGGATGCCAGTATTTTTCGGGATGAGGAATATACTTTCGGCGCTTATCATTCTGATGTTTATGTGGTTTTTTACTTTAATAACCGTGATATTTTTTGCTGTTTATTCAAGAATGGCATCATTAATACTTGTTCCGTATTTTATTTGGCTAAGTTTTGCACTCTATCTTAACTTCGGTTATTTTGTACTTAATTAAAGAATATCTTTTATCTGGGAAAGAGAGGTTATTTTATAGTCATACTTTAAATATTTACGCTCCCGAATATTTGAAGAATTAAACCAGCAGGATTTTATGCCCGAATTATTGGCTCCCTGAATATCCGAGGATAAAGAATCTCCTATAATTATCGTTTCATCTCTGTTAAAACCCGGGATATTCTTAAAACAGTATTCAAAAAACTCACTTTGTGGCTTTTGAGCGCCGATTTTATCCGAAATAAATAAGTCCTTAAAATATCCTATAATACCCGCTTTCGTAAGCCTTGATTTCTGGCTTTCGTATAACGAATTGGAAGCGGCATATATATTATACTTCGAACTTAAATATTTAATAATTTCTTCCGCACCTTCGATAAAAATATATTCATTTTGAAAATATTGCTGAAATTTATTTTCAAACTCCATGCCGTCCATATTAATATTAAATGTATCAAATACGGTTTTAAAACGTTTTGCGAAAATCGTATTTTTTGCTATTGACCCGTTTTCATATTTATTCCAAAGTTTTTCGTTTACATTTAAATAGTAATGAAACATGTCAAATGTAAAAACAAATTTATATTCCTTTGACGCTTTACAAACCGCAGCTTCCGCACAGGCTTTAAAGTCAAGAATTGTGTCATCTATATCAAGTAATACTGTCTTTATCATTATTCCGCCTTTGTTTTTTTATTCTACATTAAAAACAGAACAGAATATATACAGATGCAGAGTACATATTTATGCTTTTTTATAAACCGGAAATATTCCTAATCAGGCTGTTATATACATCAATAGTTTGATAACAAACAGGCAGACTGCGCTTTAATAAACTTTTGATTGTGAGTTTAAAACTTTTTAAAAGTGCCAAATCAAGATTATGAGATGAATTTAACACGTTTTCAATTTTTTCGCGAAATCCGGCTTCCCTTGTCCTATGCTCGATTTTATCCGCAAGAAAAATTATTTTTTCAAAGTCGCTCATATTCTTTCTGCCTATTGTATGCCACCTTACAGCAGATAAAATTTCTTCATCATTTATATCATATTCTTTTTGGGCAATAATTGCTCCCGCCGGAGCATGCCAGGTTTTTGAGCTTATTTTTTCGCAATCTTCAAACAGGTTTGAATACTTTATCAGTTCTTCATTTTTTAAGCATTTTGCACAATCATGCAAAAGCCCTGCAATCTCCGCTTTTTCTCTGTTTAAATTATACTCGCCCGCAAGTTTTACAGCCATTTCCATAACGCCTAAAGAATGAATATATCTTTCTTCATTCAAACAGCTGCGTAATTTCTGCTTTAATTCATCCGTGCTATATTTTGTATAAGCCATTTTGTTTTATGTATTCCTCTACTTTCAGGGGTACTATATCACAAATATTCTTATTCTGTTTTACCCTTTCCCTTATCAGGCTTGATGAAATGTCTATATAGGGCATATTCATTAATTCATACCCGTAGCCTTTATTTTTCAATCCGATAAAAGGCTTTTCATCAAAATTTTCTTCTCTGGCAAAAAGCAGAAAATTAATTAACTTTTTCAGTTCATCAGCTTTATGCCAGCTTTCAATCTTTATAAAAGCATCGGTTCCTATAATAAAATTAATTTTGCCTTCAGGTTTTACGATATCCTTAATTTGAACAATAGTATCATAAGTATATGAAGGCTTATTTCTCGTATATTCAACAGCCGAAACGTCAAAATAAGGAATTTCTTTAACGGCAAGCTCAACCATGTTTAATCTGTGCATTGCATTATCAAAATTAAAATCTTTTGAACTTTTATGGGGCGGAATAAAAGCAGGTATAAATACTATTTTTTCAAAACCTAATCTGTCATGAACATATTTTGCAGCTTCCAAATGCGCATTATGAATAGGATTAAAACTTCCCTGATATACACAAATACTCATCTCATAACCTTATTTAAAAATTTATATCCTCAATTACTCCGAGTATCTTATTAATAAACAACTTATACCCTGCTCTCGGCGCTTCGCCCGTTAATACAATATCAGCGCAGAATCTGCAGGGACGAATATAATATTTTGCTTTTTCAAGCGCATTTAAATAAATACTGCCGGCGGATGAGCCTAAATTACGCTCACCGGCTCTTATAAAAAACCGTTTCTTCTGAACTTCACTATCAATATCAATATAAATTTTAAAATCAAAAGCATCTCTGATTTTTTCTGTAAGAGCAAACAAACCTTCGGAAATGATTATTTTAGAGGGTTCTGCAAGTGTATAATTATCCCGTCTTACGGCTGTTCCGGACATATCATACTTAGGAAGCATAACAGGCCTGCCTTTCAGCAGTTCTTTTATATGACAATGCATTAAGTCCAGCTCGAGTGCTTCGGGAACATCAAAATCATAATTTCGGGCAAATTCCGCTATTCCGCCTGCCTGCTTAACCTCTTTTGAACGGTCATAATAATAATCATCGGTATTAACTCCCGTAATCATATCATCTAAACCGTGCTTTTTAGAAAATGCATTAATCGTATCAATTATATCCGCTGTAATTGAGGATTTACCGCTGGCGGTTTCCCCTGCTATACCGACGGAAACGGGACGGTTAATTTCACCGGTTATAAATTGAGCCAGTTTATGAACTGTCCGGGGGCGATAGTCCGTAATTACGGAATTCTCAGACTTTATTTCATCTTCAAAAACTTTAAACAGCCTCATTTCAACATATTTCAAAATGCCTGCGGGAGAAGCCGAATACTTATTTTCAAAAATTTTCTGTTCTGCATAATTTTGACTAAGCGCCGTTGCCACTTTTTATTCCTTTTCATACCCGGTATTTTTTTTGACTATATCAAAATTAAATTCAAAACAAAATATTTTTGCCCGTATTGTAAACAATTATTACGGAAAAGTTTATCGGATAAATTTTAAACATAGGATTGTTTATGTTACAATATAGCTGTCATGGGTAATATTTATTGCAAAGGGGAAGAGTTTTGGCTCAGCAGAATTTTTTCGGCGACGGGAAAATAGTTCCCGTTAATATCAGGGAGCAGATGAAACAGTGCTATATTGACTATGCAATGTCTGTTATTATAGGCAGGGCGTTGCCTGATGTACGGGATGGATTGAAGCCTGTTCACAGACGCATTCTGTTTGCTATGAACGAACTTGGAATGACTCCCGATAAGCCTTTTAAAAAATGCGCCAGAATAGTCGGTGAAGTTTTAGGTAAATATCATCCTCACGGCGATGTTGCCGTTTACGAAGCCTTGGTCCGCATGGCGCAGGATTTTTCTACAAGGTATCTGACGGTTGACGGGCATGGAAATTTCGGCTCGGTAGACGGCGACGGAGCAGCCGCAATGAGATATACGGAAGCAAGAATGCATAAAATTACTACGTCTATGCTTGCCGATATTGATTGCGAAACGGTAGATTTTGTACCGAACTTTGACGGTTCTTTATCGGAGCCTTCTGTTCTGCCGGTAAGGCTTCCTATGCTGTTATTGAACGGGGTATCAGGCATTGCTGTCGGTATGGCGACAAACGTTCCGCCCCATAATTTATGCGAAGTAGCTGACGGGGTTATTGCATTGATTGATAACCCTGATTTAACGGTTGATGAGCTTATGCAATATATAAAAGGTCCTGATTTTCCCACGGGGGCAAATATAATAGGCATTTCCGAAATAAAAAAGGCTTATGCTACGGGGCGGGGGGCTATTAAAATGTCTGCGGTTTCCGCTTTTGAAGAAATACAAGCCGGCGGAGGGCGCCAGTCAAGAACGGCTATTGTTGTAACGGAAATTCCTTATCAGGTAAACAAGTCCGTTTTAATTTCAAAGATAGCTGAACTTGTGAGAGATAAAAAAATTGACGGCATATCCGATATTCGCGATGAATCTGATCGGGACGGCATGCGTATTGTTATAGAGTTAAAACGTGATGTTAAGCCTGATGTGGTCAGAAACAATTTATATAAATATACCCAGCTGACTGCAACATTCGGCGTAAATATGCTTGCTTTGGTAGGTACGCAGCCCCGTTTAATGAATTTGCCGGAAGTTCTTAATGAATTTATTGAACACAGAATTGAGATAATAACAAGAAGAACCTTGTTTTTCTTAAAAAAAGCGAAAATGAGAGCGCATATTTTAGAGGGTCTGCTTGTTGCACTTGCAAGTCTGGATGATGTTATAGAACTAATCAAAAAGTCGGGAACGGCTGATGAGGCAAGAAGCGGTTTAATGTCAAAATTCGGGCTGGACGTTGATCAGGCTAATGCAATTCTTGAAATGCAGTTAAGAAGATTGACGGGATTAGAACAGGATAAAATTAAATCCGAATATGATGAATTAAAGAAGAAAATTGCCGGATATGAAGATTTATTATCAGACAGAAATAAAGTATTAGCACTCATAAAAACGGAATTAAACGAAGATAAGGAAAAATACGGCGATGAAAGAAAAACGCAGATTCTGCCGGAAGCGGATGAAATGACTATTGAAGATTTGACTCCGAATGTTCCGATGGCTGTATTTATTACCCGGCAGGGTTATATAAAGCGTATTTCTTTAGATACATTTGAAAGACAAAACAGAGCAACAAGAGGAAAAGGCGGTATTAAAACCAAAGAAGATGATGACGTAGATCATTTCTTTACGGCAATGATGCATGATAAAGTATTATTTTTCTCAAATAAAGGCACCGTCTACAGTCTTAATGTATATGACTTTCCGGAAGGGTCAAGGCAGGCAAAAGGACTGCCTATAGTAAATGTATTGCCCATAAGCCAGAACGAACAGATAACTGCTGTTGTCCCCGTAGCCGATTTTAATCCGCAGTCTAATTTGGTAATGCTTACAAAAAAGGGTTATATTAAGAAAATCGGGCTTGATAATTTTGCTTCAATCAGAAAGAACGGTATTATTGCGATAGGGCTTGAAGACGGAGATACATTGAACTGGGTAAAACAGGCAAATAATAATGATGAGGTCTTTATTGCTACAAGCTGCGGCATGGCAATAAGATTTGCTCTGGATGATATAAGACCGTCAGGCAGAAGCGCAAGAGGCGTCAACTCAATGAAGCTTCGTGAAGCAGATATGATTATAGGATGCGATATTGTTCCGAAAAATTTTGATGCGGATCTTTTGGTTGTAACATCGGATGGTTTTGGAAAACGCTCTAAAATGTCGGAATTCAGGACTCAAAATCGGGGCGGTATAGGGCTGATTGCAACTAAATTTAAATCGTCTGCATCAAGATTGGTAGCTTTAACGGTTGTTGAGGAATCTGATGAGATTATGGTTGTAACTCAAAACGGCATCGTATCAAGAATTAAAGCAGGCGATATATCAAGACAGGGCAGACCTGCCACGGGTGTTAAAATTCAAAACTTAATGGATAATGATTATGTTATGGCAGTCAATAAAATCGTGGTAACGGAAACTAAAGATTCATTAAGCGAAAATGCTTTGATGGAAAAAGTTGAAGATGCTGTTCAAAATAAATTTGAGGATTTAGATAAAAATGAATAAAATTATTTCTTCAGTAAAAGCTCCAAAAGCAATAGGACCTTATTCGCAGGCTTATTTAAGCGGAGGTACTTTATATTGTTCGGGGCAGATTGCAATTAATCCGGAAACAAATGCTTTTACCGGCGGAGATATTGAAAAACAGACTAATCAGGTGCTTGAAAATATAAAAGGACTGCTTGAAGCGTCAGGATTCGGGTTTCGGGACGTAGTTAAAACAACATGTTTTTTAGCCGATATAAAAGATTTTTCCGTATTTAACAGCATATATGAAAAAGCTTTTATATCAAAACCGGCAAGGTCTTGCGCCGCCGTGAAAGAGCTTCCCAATGGCGCTTTGGTAGAAATAGAAGTTATTGCGGTTAAGTAATGAAACTGGTTTTGCAAAGAGTTAAAAATGCTTCGGTAACAGCCGGAGGGACAAAGGTCAGTTCAATAAATAAAGGGTATCTTGTGTTATTGGGGGTTGAAAAAAATGATACCAAATTGCAGGCAGACTGGCTTTCAAATAAGCTGGCTTCATTCCGATGCTTTAATGATGAAAATGATAAAATGAACTTATCAATAAAAGATATAAACGGCGAGATATTGATAGTATCTCAATTTACATTGTGTGCTTCGGTAAAAAAAGGCACACGCCCAGGCTTTGATAATGCAATGCCTCCGAAAGAAGCCGGTAAAATGTATGAATATTTTATATCCAAGGTAAAAGAACAAAATATTCCCGTAAAAACGGGCATTTTTGGGGCGGATATGCAGGTTGAGCTTTTGAATGACGGACCTGTTACTTTTATCATTGAAGCGCCGGTATAGTTTTTAGTAGAATAATGACCCCTCCATATTTGTATGTACAGAATATATTGCCATAATATTCATTATAAACCCTGATAAAATCAGGATAAAAAATATCGCCATCAATAACAATTTTAAATTTTTGTTATCTGCGTTTAGAATAGTTTTCAGCGCAGAAGCTATTAACAGGGAAAAAATACACATATAGTCAAGATAATATCTTTGTCCGAAAGAAGATCCGCAATGCCATCCGTTCCAAGACGAACAAAGATAATAAATAATTACTAAAAAAGCCGGCAGGCACAATGTAAATTTAGAAATATAATGCTTTACATATATAAATCCGGGCATTGCAAACAGTAATACAGGATAATATGTAAAAAGCCCTTTTCTTAAAGAAAATAATCATGCTCTCCGTCATAAGGTATGTTAATTTTTTCGTAATCAACTAAATGTTTATAAGTACTTAAGATAAAATAACCTGTTTTTATATACCAAAATATGCACAAAGGCAGTATAAATATAAGACTGCCGGATATAAAGGGCAGTAACTGCTCTTTTGGCTTTAATATAAAATTCTTGAATTTTTCAATAAGTGCTTTGAAGCTGTCTGCATCATAAAATATATATAATAGTATTACTAAAATATTTAAATTTCTTATAACTGTTATAAAACCTAAAGTTAATCCGAGAAAAAAGTTATATAAACTTAAATTTTTAAATTTATCTTTATTTACCAACAGCCAAATAAATAATGTAATAAAAGAATAAGAATAGATATGAGGATAAAAACCTTCATGGGTTAGATAATAAAAAATGCCTGTTCCATAGATTATTGCAATTAAAGAAATTATTGCTATTTTTTTATCAAATAATTTTTCCAAAATATTATAGTTTATTTTACTGAATACAATTAAATAGAGCAGGGGAGCAAAACCATAAATAATTAAAAAATATTTATTATATCCGGTCGGCTGTTCTCCTAAAAGCAGAGTATAAATATTTGCAATAATAAATAAGGGTAATATACATAGAGAAACTCCGTACGGATACTTTGGATAGAAATATCCCAGAGAAGATAATCTCATATCTTTCTGAGGAATGTAATTAAAATCAAAATGATGATAAATTACTGCAAGATAAGAATAGTATGTATTTGTGTCGCCATAGATTCCCATTCCTCCGAATTTATAAATAATTGCAGATACTATTATAACAGTTATTAATAATAAATATTGCATATAAAACTCCCGCAATTTTTAACGGATTTATTATATTATATCAAAAAAATAATTACACAAAAAACCAAGATTTTTCCGGCGGGGCGGAAATTCCGCCCCGCCGGATGCCACAGCAGGCAGACTGTAAATTACTGTATCAAGAACCTTAAGCGTGTGATACAATATAACATGCAATAACGGCGCAGGGGCGGAGCTGTTGTATTCTTTAATTGCAATATCATTATTCCGCCCTGTTTTTCAGTTATGCCTGTTTTCTTACATTAATTATTACATTTTGCCATATACATCCAGAATTCCGTTTTTAAAATTCTCATCAGAAAAATACTCCAGCCTCTTATATCCTTTTTTTATCAAATCAACTCTTAAATTATCATCATTAATTATCTGCTCGATGCTTTTTGCAAAACTTTCTCCGTCAGGCTCGGTCAATATTCCGGCATCACCTACTACTTCAGGCATGCAAGTCCTGTTCGATGAAATAACGGGGAGTCCGTAATTCATTGCTTCAATAAGCGGTGAGCCGAAACCTTCCATAAGCGAAGGGAAAACAAAAATATCAGATTCTTTATACAATTTTTCAGCATTTTCATCCGAAATTCTGCCTAAAATTTTTACTCTGTCCGCAATATCATAATCATTTATCTTTTTTCTCAGTAAATTGGTATAGTCTGCTTCCATGCCGGCAATATTAAATATAACATTTATGCCCCTTGTTTTTAATATTTTTACCGCATCAATAACAACCGCAATATTTTTGTGGCGGAAATTATTGCCTATAAAAAATAATTTATAATCCGAGTCCGGCTTTTGTTTAATTTCTTTTTTCAATGATACTTTTCCTTTAAAGGAACAATAAATCGTATGAATTATATCAGGGTTTATTTTTAATGCGGATATGGCTTCCTGCCTTGAGAATTCCGAAACGGTGATTATTCTGCAGGATATTTTTGCACACAATTTGAACATTAATTTATAATATATAAATTTAAACATATTTCTTTTATATTCTTCCGGATAATTTACAAGAATTAAATCATGAATGGTTGAAATGAGCTTTGCCCTGCCGGAGCAGATAAACGGGAAACCAAAAGGAACATCAAAATTTATCCAATGAAGAATATCAATTTTATATTTTCTGACAAGAAGCGGAACTTCAATATTCCGCCAGAACGATGAAGGCTTAGATTTTGCAAAAATTAACTTTATATTATCTTTTTCGCTGTAATACTGTGAAAAATCAAAATTATTATCATTCACAAGAAAAAATAAATCATATCCGCTGTTTAAAACCGCTTTAATTATCATTATTAAATAGGCGGAAAAGCCGTTTTTTTTACCTATATGACACATGTCAATCAATATTTTTTTTCTGCTCAAAACAATATTCTCCTTTAAACCAGCTGTAAACAATTTTTAAAATTTCATTTTAAAACTTATAGAGCTGTAGAAAATATTGAATTTAAGTATTTTGCAGTCGTCAGCCTTTTTCTTTTTCTAAAAGGTCTTTTATCTGTTTTTTTATATTATCGGGAGAATACTTTTGCACATTTATTCTGCCGTTTTCTGCCAATTCGGAATACAATGCTTTATTTTCCAATAGATTTTTTACAGCATCATAAAAGCTATCTACGTCAATAGAACAGTAGTACCCCCCCCTCCTGCAACTTCACGGTATACCGGAATATCAGAACAAATTACAGGTATGCCGGAGTACTGCGCTTCAATAACGGGCGAGCCGAAACCTTCATCAGAACTCGGACTGATATAAGCAAAAGCATGTTTATATAAAACAGGAACAATTTTATCCTCAATATAACCCGTAAATATTACATCAGGATTAGCATTTTCTATTTTGTCATTGCCGGCTCTGCCGGCTAAAACCAGTTTTAAACCGGGATAATCTTTTGACAGCCTGCTAAATGCCTCTATAATCAACGGCATATTCTTCCACTTCTGCCTTGTCGAAACAGACAGAAGATATTTTTTATCCGAAAGGTTATATTTATCCAATACTTTAATATCGTCTTCAAAGTCTTTAAAATGCGGAAATACAAAAGAATTTATTATTGATATGCTGTTTTCATCCAGCCCGAATAATTCCGCAACTTCCTTTTTTGCCGTATTTGA
The DNA here is from genome assembly GCA_964491345.1 of uncultured Muribaculaceae bacterium. Lineage (GTDB taxonomy): Bacteria > Cyanobacteriota > Vampirovibrionia > Gastranaerophilales > Gastranaerophilaceae > Avigastranaerophilus. The sequence goes on along the minus strand of CAZBFV010000011.1, from coordinate 2,201 downwards.
TACACAGACGATTTTATCGGCGCGCTTTATTCCGTCAATAACTTTCTGCTTTTCGTAGTAATTTATAAATTTAGAAGCCGACTGCTCAGGTATCTTAAAAGGCCTTATATCATGAACAAAAGATACATATTTAGTATTTGTAAGCCTTGCAAACGGCGTATTGGTATTTGTAAAAAGGGCGGTCTTTCTCCCCCCCCCCTTGATAAAGAGCAGTTTAAGCTGGAATACGGTATTCATCCATATTGTGTATAAAAAACGGCGTATCTGCGTGTTTTTTATTTTGATAAGATAATCTTTATTTATGGTAATCACTTCGTATCCGAGTTCTTTTATTAATTTTTCAATGCCGGCGCTGTACTGCCCGACGCCCGTTTTAACAATAGTACTCAGACCGTCCTCGATAATTACTTTCATATATCCTCCAAAATATCTATTTATTTAGACTTTTTGTTTTTTTTACCGCTAATATATATATATATATATATATATATATATTGGAGTATCAACGGGGCTGTAACCCCTGCTGTGATGTATAATAGAACCCAATACAAATTTGCAGGCCCTGCTATATACAAAGCAGACATATTTGATAAAGGCTCGCTATTTATTAAAATTTTTAAATAAGCTACTATTTTAAATGATACCGGATGCAGAAGAAGTATAGGAATGGTGTGTTTTCCTATATAAGAAAGAGCATTTTTTAAAACATTGTTTTTTATCATGCCGGCAAGGGATATAATGAAAATGAATGCCCCGATTGATAGCAGAACAAGCATTGCTGGATTATTATATTTTGCTATTGCCATATTGACAGGGTGTTTTAAAAAAAATGCCAGAACAACAAACAAAATAAAAAACAGCGAAAAATATATTTTATTAAAAATTAATCCGGACTCAATTTTTGATAATTTTTCGCCTATGTAAAAACAAGTCAAAACACAGCATACTGTGGCTATGTAAAGAAGTTTTACGCCATGACAGCTCAAATAAAAGCTGGCATTCATCAAAAATGCCAAAATTATAATTTTATTAAGTTCAAAATTAAAATTAATTTTTTTAAGTGCAAAATTTATAACAGCATATAAAGATAAAGCAAAAAATAAAGCAAACAAAAACCATGACGGCTGGATTAAAGGCTCTATCGTCAGAAAAAACCTTTTTACCGGAGTTATTATATCGGTGTAAGGCGAAACTATTGCTTTTTTTGATATAAAATTTATGTCAGTCGTATAAAAATGTATTTTTATAAAAAAATTATGCAGAAGCTCAAATATAATATTAAACAGCAGATAAGGAAAAAGCAGTCTTTGAGCCTTTTTGATTATAAAATCCTTTAAATTTTTAAAAGAAGCATAACTTTTTTCTTTGAAAAAATACCCCGCCAAAACGAAGAAAAAAAGCATGTGAAACAGAAATATAAAACTGTGGATTTTCCCCGAAACAGCATGACCCGCAACAACAGCAATTATAGCAATGCCTTTTGCTATATCAAAAACCTCTATTCTGTTGCTGATTACTTCTGCCGAATCCATATTTATAAAAACATAGCCTTTTCTGCTGAAATATTTTGCTCTTCTTTAATTAATTTACTTTTTACCGGAAGTTTACACAGCCCGTTTACAATTTATGTAACTTAAACCAATATAGCATAAACCTGATTATTTCAAAAGCATAATAATTAATCTTTTTTCCCCCCCCCGAGCCGAACTTTTTTATTCCGCGCCTTTGCTATGCCCCGCATTTTCCCATGCTTTTTTTCTTCAAACTTCCGCTCCTGCCTGCTCAATGCTCCCAGCTCCCTGCATATTTCCGCCCGCCCGTGCCTTTTTTCCCTGAACCTGCTTTTTTCCATCCCACATACTGCCCTTTTCCTTTTTTTCTCCCCCCCTCCCTGCACGCATAAAAAACGTTTTGTAAATTGTTTCCGCCCGCCCCGCTTCTGCGCCCCGCATGCAAAAGGGACTGCAAACAGAAAAACAGCTGTGCTGTTTCCTGTGCTTCTTTTTTCTCACTTTTTCTTTTTTTTCCCCCCCCCGAGCCGAACTTTTTTATTCCGCGCCTTTGCTATGCCCCGCATTTTCCCATGCTTTTTTTCTTCAAACTTCCGCTCCTGCCTGCTCAATGCTCCCAGCTCCCTGCATATTTCCGCCCGCCCGTGCCTTTTTTCCCTGAACCTGCTTTTTTCCATCCCACATACTGCC
>CAZBFV010000010.1:0-59299 GCA_964491345.1 uncultured Muribaculaceae bacterium | reverse complement strand
CAATAATACTAACTGCTTTACAGTATATACTTTATCTTTACAAAAGTTAATATATGTAAGTTTAATAAAGATTTTATACGCTCAGGGTTAATTACTTTTTAAATAGGAATTAAATTTTTTATCAGGTTCAAAATAATATCCGCAGCCGTCTTGTAATCTGCCTCCATTAGATAAAAATCCGGAATTAGGATTTGGATATAATCTGCAAAAAATTGCCCTGAAAGGGTATATTTTGCATTTGTTATTTTCATCCAGTGCTTTGCAGGCGAATAAAAGAGCGTTATCTTTGTCTTTTCCGGTGATATAAAAATTTTTATAATGTTTATCAAGACATTTCAGTTTTTCATACTGTTCTTCTGTTTTTACAGGCTCTTTTCCGATAAAAAAAACTATATTTCTGCAGCAATCGCCGCACTTATTGCAATGTCCTTTCCTGACATATTTTGATGATTGTATTTTTTTGATAAAGAATTTTATATAATTAAGCATTAATTTACCATAAATTCTATATGTGCAAACGGGTATCTTTTATTGTTTAAATAAAAAAACTGAAGTATATAATGACCTTTTTGATTAATTTTTAAGTAATCTTTGTATGATGTTTCGGTTTGGCTTAAATATAAATCTTTAGCAAGGATAATAGAAAATCCCCAGTTTGATGTTTTATCATCCTGTTTTGAAAGCTGCATTCTCACTCCTTGATATTTAACCCCATGCGGAATTACCAAATTATAAAATATTCTTTGTCCTGTTTCAAAATATCTTTCGTTTCTGATTGTCTGCCCGTATATTGCATTATTGCCCGATGATAATAATATATACGGTTTCTCTTTTTTGGTAAAACCGCAGAAAACCGTCAAACATAGAATTAATATTATTGATATGTTTTTTTTCATTATTTAATTATCGGAAGGTATTTTTTTCTTTAAATTATTAATTTTATTTTGCACGTTGGTTCTTATATTGCTTTCACCTGCATTTTGAACAAATAATTCATAGTTTTCAACGGATTTTTCCAAATTATTTTCTTTTTCATAGGCTAAACCTAAAGCATAGTATGCATAAGCGTAATCAGGCTTAATTGAAATCGTTTTTTCAAAATTCTCTTTTGCCTGAACTAAATCGTTAAGTTCCGCATAACATAATCCTAAATTAAAATAAGCATCGGCATTCTGCGGATTTATCTCCATTGCCTTTTTATAATGTTTTTCCGCATTTACTAAATCCGACAGCCCTTTGTACGAATTGCCGAGCTTAATATTTAAGTATTCATCATCCTGCTTTATGGCATAGGCTTTATTATATTCTTCAACAGCGTTTCTGTAGTCGTTATTTTTGTAGTAATTATCGGCTATTTCATTATATGTATTATACTTATCATCTTCAGAAACGGTATTTAAACCCGTTAATTTATCGTAAATAACTTTTGCTTCATCCGTTTTATTGTTTTTGGACAGCATTTTTGCATAAGCATTCAGAACATCGGCATTATCGGGCGATAATTCTATAGCACGCTCAAAAACTTCCGTTGCTTTTGATTTTGACCCCATTTTGTCATACACATTTGCTATGCTTATATATAACTGCATATTATCACTATCAGCCTTCAGCGCATTTTCATAAGATGATAAGGCTTTTTTATAATTTCCCTGCGCTGATGCATCATCGCCCTGAGAAGTATATGCTTTAAGCAAGTAATCTTTTGCCGTTTTATTATCCGAATCTGTTTCCAAAACTGACTTATAAAGTGCAATAGCTTCGTCATATTTTTTTAAGGCATGATTTGCAATACCTTTGTTTAAAATTAAATCGTTATTTTTAGGATTTAAAACAAGCAGTTCATCATATATTTTTATGGCTTTATCGTACTGTTTCGCAAGATGGTACGATTTAGCCAGCTCCTTTTGTATCTCCGTGCTTTTAGGCGCATAAGCCTTTCCTTTTTCAAGCACCTCAATGGCTTTATCGTACTGTTCCAGCTTTGCATATAAAATGCCTGCATTCAGATATGCAATGTCATTATCCTTGTATTCTTTTAAATATTCGCTGTATTGTTCAATCGCATCTTGATATTCTGCTCTCTCGGCAAGCAGATTGGCATAATCAAATCTTATGGAATTCATTTCAGGCTCGATTTCCAATACTTTTGCGAACTCTTCAACCGCTTCATCATTTCTGGACTGCGCCATATAAACATAGGCTAAATTTGCCCTTGCTACATAATCATTAGGGTCTTTCTTAATCGCTTTTGATAATATATTATACGCCTTATCATAATCGGAAATCCTATACAGCGCTAACCCGTAGTTCGAATAATCATCAAAAGAATCAGGATCTTTTAAATAAATATCATTATATATATCAACAGCTTCCCGAGGTTTGTCCATCCTTAAATAAATTGATGCCATATTCTCTCTTGCATCGACTGCATCAGGATAATAATTTAAAAACATCTGATAATATTTTATGGCTTCCTCATCCTCTTTTAAATGAGTCTTAACACTCGCTAAATTTAAATAATTATATTTATATTCGGGAAATATTTTCATTGCTTCGCTGTAGGCATTAAACGCATTTTTATAATCCTGTATCTGCTCATAAATGTTGCCAAGGCTGATATATATAAATGAATCGCCGGGCTTTAATTTTAAGGCTTTTTTATACGCTTCGACGGCACTGCCCCATTTCCCCAATTCCGAATACATTCCCGCAAGTTTTGTATAAAGAAGCGCATCATCGGGCGATATTTCAATTGCCTTATTTAAATTTTCAATAGCAGATTCATACTGCTCTTTATCTGATTGTAAACAGGCCTCGTGATAATATTTATTCGCTTCCGGCTTCATTGCCATTGCACTTGATGCAATTCCGATGACTGTTATCAGTACTGCCGTAAATCTTGAGATATTAATGATAATACCCTCCCTGATTATTTCCTTACTGCTTATATTTTGATTATCTTATTTTTATGAAAAAAAATCAATCCGTATTTACATATTAAATTACTAGTTTTCTATTTTATTATTAAGATTTGTAAAAAATAATTTTAAAAGATATGTATGTATTTAATATATATTTATTATTTGTTAAATATATTTAAAAGATTTGATATTTATATATAATTAAACGGGTTAATCAGGCTGAAATTAAATAATAACGGATTAAAACGGCGAAATTAATGTCTTATCAGTTTTATAATAATGCTTTAGGCAATTCGGCAGTTCAAAAAGTTTTTATATTAATGTGGGTAGTTAAAAAGTAAGTTAAGAAAAGGTAGGTTGGTTATGGGTTATGCATTATTTGCAAATCGCAAGATTTATTACACAAATCTTGTTTTTACATTACAGCAGAAACTAGATAATATTTCCCAGCAAAGACAGAGTTTATTAAATTTTTCGGCAAATATTTCGGACGGTGTTGTAACTGTTGAGGAAATTGCTTCCGACGCAACGAATTTCGGCAATTATTCGGAGTATTTGGCAGGAGCAGAAGAATATGCAACTAAAACCGATGATGAAGGCGGTGCTTCAACAACAACGGGAAATATAACAGAAATGGCAATAAGCCAGAATGACAGCGAGGAATATTTGCAGGCTGTTGCGGAAATGATTAATAAATCAGTTAATGAAGCCTATGCAAAACAATATGAAGATAAATTGGAAGCTGAGGATAACGAACTGGATATGCAGCAGAGAAAGATTGAAACACAGCTGACTGCGGCCCAACAGCAGCTTCAGGCAATAGAACAGGCTGAAGGCAATGCTATTACAAGCGCAACTCCTAAATATGCCGGTTTAGCTTAAGCATATTCCGGCTAAAATATAAAAAGCGGCTATATAACCGCTTTTTATATTTTAATAATTCCGCATCAGGTTTACGCAAAATTTGTTAAGGAATTTGAAAATTAAGAATGTCTCATCGGCTGTATGATATAAATCAAATGACATCTTAAACTATATTACCGGAGCTGATGCAGTCTATTACTTCAATTTCATCAGAATACATATTTTTATTGCTGTTTAATTTATTTAAAGCTGTTGAAACAGTTTTTGGCGATTTATCTATTCCAATCCATTTTCTTGATAATTGTTCTGCTGCTAATAGAGTTGTTCCCGAACCGCAGAAGAAATCCATTACAATACTGTTTGTATCAGATGATGTTTTTATAATTCTTTTTAATAAATCTATATTTTTTTCGGTCGGATATACGGGATATTGAGGGTCTTTAAAATCCCAGATATCCTGCACTTTCTTTCCTGATTTTTCATCGGCATATATAATTCTTCTTGGAACTCCGTTTTTACTCCATTCAATCAAACCCTGTTTATCTAATTCATCCAATTCAGCGGGAGAACATCTCCAATGTCTGCCGGCAGGAGCATTTATTCCTTTGAATGATAAAGAGGTAGCTCCGTTTTTTGTTTCTCCCGGGGCATGCAGAGGAACGGTAGTATAAAATCTTCCGTCTTTTCTCTTTTTATATAATTTAGAAATATCTTCTTCTGAATATTCTGTATAGCATTCATTCCATATATTATTTTTTGATTTTGTATAAAACAGAATTAAATCTTTTACATTGCCGTATGCTTTTCTTTTAAAATTTTTAGGATTGCATTTTATTCTGGTTATATCGTTTTTGAAATTATCTGCACCAAAAATTTCATCTGCCAGAATTTTTATGTAATGCCCTGTTTTATAGTCAATATGGATATATATAGACCCTTTATCGGATAATAATTCTTTTGCCAATATTAATCTTTCCCAGATAAATGCTAAAAATTTATCTCCCGTAACATTATCTTCATACGCAACATCACAGTTACTGTTCATACTTACGGTATTTGCCCTTTCCCTTCCGATTTTAAAAATATTATTTGTAGCAAACGGCGGGTCTATATAAATTAAATCTATTTTACCTTTCAAATTATATTGATATAATAACGCTTTTAAGATTTCTATATTATCCCCGTAAAAAAGTTTATTGCTTTTGCTGTTAAATAAAGGCAGTTTTACATTAATATTATTTTGCAGTATTTCTTCGGGAGAACGTTTATTTTCAAAATGTAAAATCATTTTATCCTCTAAATTGAATACAAAAATTCATTTAACACTAATGAACTCAAAATATTATATTCTTTATAATTTTCTGTTATTGCCGTATATAATTTATTTCCGCCGGGTATATATAACACACCATCCAAAATGGCAACGGTTATTGCCCTGATACTTTTGTCAGCAACCGTATCTATGGCATCGTTAAATTGTGCGTTTTGATGACCTCCAAAATCTGTTAAAAACTTTGCTTCACCTATAATATATTTTCCATTAAATCTTCCTACAAAATCAAGTCCTTTATTTCTTGTATAATTTACATTTTTGTGTCCCCGCTCCATCATTTCCGAATCACTTGCATCTAATATTGCATTTGAAGAAGTATTGCAAAATTCTTTAATATTTAATACAGGTACACCTATTTCACCTTTACATATCCATCTTTTAAATAAAGGTCCAATCTGCCTATTTGTTTCTTTTGGTTCACAGCATTTTTCAAAAATTTTATCTAATCCTAAATTATATATTCTGCCTGCTAATCTGTTTATTGTTTCCGGATTCCTTTTGATAGCAGATTTATCCCTCTTTAAGTATGCTACATAAGAATCTTTTATAGGAAACAGTTCAAAATCTATAAAGTTTCGACCAATTTAATATTGTTTCTTAAATTAAAATATTCTTCTACTTTGTTCCATTGGCATTTATTGATTTCTCTTATACCTTCAGGAATTGTTGGATAAACCTTAAATAGCTCATCTAAATTTCGTTGGTTTGCATATTGGATACTTAAATTTGTCTAATAGTTCATACTTTATCTCCGTTTTTATTTTCTCCGTTTATATTTATATTTACAAAATACATAGTTCTCTGATATATTATGCAACAAACAAGTATATATTAGACATTATATTTCAGAGAATATTTACCTTTTTTAATTAAAATTTCTTTATCAAATTTAAAGATTAATTCAAAAAATTTTGCGGATTAATCTGTTTTTGAGGCAGGCGGAACTGCCTTAATTAATTGTTAATATTTTTTACAAAACGGCTCTGACATATCAATTTTACGGATAAAAAATGTTTAATATATATAGGGATAAATATATAGGGATAATAGAGAGAACAGACAAAATGAGTGAGAATTTTTTAGCATCAAAAATCGGCTCTGCATCCGTGAATGGAGTTAAAATTGACAGGGGAGGCGGGCAGAAACCTCAAACGACGGCTGAAACAAGCGCCGATTACACCGGTAATTTAAAAATCGGCGATGAGTTTATAAATTCGTCAAAAAAAGCCGGAGTTCAGGAAAGGCAGGCACGGCAAAATGCCTTAAAGGAAACTGAATATAATAAAGTTGCCAGTTCAACGGCTTCTAAAGTGTACGAAAAAGTTGCTTCATCAATTACAAGTTTATTTACCGGCTCTAAAGGGTCTAAAATAAATCAAAAAGCAAACGAAGATTTTGCATACTTTGATTCAAGCTCCGATGATGAAAGCGGATATGCGGATTTAAAATATTTTGCTCAAACTATGGGCAATAAACATATAACCTCGACTATTAAAGAATATGAAACCCTGAAAAAACTTTTAGGTGTTTCAAACGAAGAAGTTTTTGCAAATTACTAAGTTATTAATAAAATAAAAACTCTTTAACCATTTCGGTTAAAGAGTTTTTTATGCGTTGAATGAATTTAAACTTCTTCCGTATTTTTTTGTTTATTAATGACATTTTGAAGTTTTGATATTAATTCATCGCCCTTAGCCTGAATATCACTTACAATGCCGTCCGCTCTGGATTGGATTTCAGATGCGGTATTATGAGCCTTGTCGCAAATTTCTTTGGATTTATTTGCTAAAAGCTCTCTTGTTTCTTCGCCTGATTGAGGTGCAAGCAGAATGCCGATTAACCCTCCGACAATACCGCCGACAGCAAAGCCTGCAATAAATTTACCTATAGACATTTTTATCTCCTTTTTTTAAATATATTAAACCCGCTGATTAATCCGCTTACAAATCCGTTTCTGCCTTTAAAACCGCCTATTACAGCACAGAATGCGCCTAACAGGGCAGTTAAAATATTTCTTAATGTTTCAAATTGTTTGTTTGTTGCGCTTGAAACATTTTTTACGGTTTTTAAAACTTCATTTAAAGTAACTAATGCCGGTCTGATTTCTTCCCTTGTTAAATCGGTTAATTCTTTTATGCTCTTTAATGCAAGAGTCATTTCTTTTAAGAATTTTACAAAAAATACCGTTATCACAATTGCAAGAACAATTAATACAACAACAAATGCAGTTAAAGCAGTTTCCAGTGTAATCATTTTTTCTCCTAGTTGACTTCGTAATCTATCGATTCTTTCTCTTTAGCTTTTGCTATCTGTTTAGCTTTAATTGTTTCATTTATTTTATTATACTGCTGTTCTAAACGGTACCGCATTACATCAATTGATGTTAAAGCATGCCGTTTAGCTTTCTTTATTTCAGGTGTATATTTTTGAGCTATATCGGTTATTACATTTTCGATGTTTTTTCGTGTTTCTTCACCGGATTTCGGCGAATATAAAACAGCCGTAATAACACCGCCGACTACACCAAGAAGCAAACCGACTCCAAAACTGATTGAGCTGTCTTCTTTTGACATTTTGTCCTCCATTCACTTTATATTTCAGATTGTAACATTTTTTATCATAACTTGCAATTATACCGGATCATAACTTATTGTCTTATTATATATGATGCCTTGATTTTTTATTTTGAAAACATGTTAATTTTACTCATCAATATAGAGTTCGTCAAGATTATGCAGGACTCCGCCGAGTGCTGTCGGATGAAGATTTTTTATTTTATTTCTTACTGCGGTTATGGTAAGCCCCGAATATAAGTATATTAACGGTCTTTCGTCATATACTATCTGCTGGTATTTATCGTAGAATATTTTTCTCCTGTTATAATTAAGTTCAAGCGCGCCTTTTTCTATTATTTCATCAAGTTCTTTCTCCCATGGAAGTATGTTTTCTTCTTTATCGCCCTTATGGCGCATATTAAACAAATGCAAATGCCCTTTTGAATACCAGACATTTTTTCCGCTGTGCGGTTCTAAAGGATTACCCGTTAAACCTATTAATACCATATCCCAGTCAGATGTTGTCATCATTCTGCCTACTAATGAATTAAATTCTACAGGCTTAAAATTAACCTTTATTCCTATATCCCTTAAATCTTCTTTTATCATAACTCCTGCCGCTTCACGCTCTGTCTGTCCTGCATTTGTATATAAGTCAAATTCTACAGCGTGTCCGTTTTTGTCATGCAAAATACCTGCTTTATCAAAATAAAATCCGGATTGTTTTAAAAGAGTTTTTGCATACTCAATATCTCTTTGATGACCCGGAGCAAGTTTTTCATTTAAAAATATTGATGATAATGATTCCGCCGTAAATAAAGGCTGGGCTGCGCCGTTAAATATATTTGCAGTCATTGCATTTCTGTCTATTGCATAATCTATTGCCGTTCTAAAGTTAATATCATTAAACCATTTCTGCTTAACAGGGCTTACATAGTAATCTCCTCCGCTGTTTCTGCTTGTAAGCATATTAAATGCGATAAATACAGAACCGGTATTAGGTCCTAAGTTATACAGCGTAAATTTATCGGCTTTCTGTTTAGCTTTAAACATCTGCAGATCTTTTCCGCTTACGGAAATAATATCAAGCTCCCCCGCCTTAAATTTTAATAATTCATTATTCAAATCGCCTGTTATTAAAATTACATATTTATCTATATAAGGCAGAATATTTTTGTTCTCATCCATGGCATAATAGTTCGGATTTCTTTTAAATACTGCTCTTTGCGCCGGAATGTACTCATCAAGCAGAAATGCTCCGGAAGATACTATATCTTTCGGATTAACGGTTGTCCCTAAATAAGTATCAAAATATCTTGCCCCTTTTTTTACTGCCTTTGCAAATACATGTTTTGGCGCAATAGATGTGCCTGCGAACCTTTCAAATGGCGCAAACGGTTTTTTTAATTTAAATTCAACCGTATATTTATCTGTTTTTTTTATCTTCGGATATTCTCCGTCAATCAGCAAAGAATCTCTTAATGAAGTATTGCCTAAACCGGCAAGAATTATATCATTCCATGTAAATAAAACATCATCGGCTGTTATTTCAACACCATCCGACCATTTAGCGCCCCGCCTTAATTTTATTGTATAAGTTTTTAAATCCGGTGAGATTATCATCTCTTTTGCAAGCGCAGGAACAACTGCACCCGTATCGGGATCTGTAGAAAACAAAGAGTCATAAATTAAATCGCCGATTTGTGATGATGTGGCATCTTTTGATGTCCAAGGATTAAATGTCTTTGGACCTTCTCCTATCGTTGAAGTTATTATCTCTCCGCCGTATCTGCCCGCAGGCGAACGTGATATCCTGTAATCAACTCCGTTGTAATACATCGTTGAACAAGGCTTATATAAAGAATTATTTTGCGATTTTATACTGCCGTTGTCTTTCCGGACGGGATTTATGCTGTCGCCTTTATCGATTCTGAAACAGGCGGTGCAGATGCAGGCGGCAGTTAAAAGTATTATAATTATTTTTTTCATATAATAAGATTAGCACAATCTGCGGAAAATAAAAAATTACTCTGCAGGCTCGCCGTAAAGACACCATGTTTGAGCCTTCGTTATTTTTACTTTTGCAAAATCTCCGATATTCTTTGTATTATCAATAAAATGTACAATTTTATTATTATCTGCACGGGAGTTTAAGATAACTTTGTTATCCTTTTCTGTTCTGCTTTCAATTAAAACATTTAAAGATGCGCCTATAAACTTTTCGTTTGATTTTAAACAGATTTGCCTGTTTTTTTCGTTAAGACGCTCAAGCCTTTCATATTTAATATCTTCGGAAATAAATTTATCAGTCATTCTGCCGGCTTTTGTAAAAGCCCTCGGAGAATACGCAGCGGTATTTGAATAATCAAGTTTAAGTTCTTCCATTGCATTTAAGGTATCTTGAAATTCTTCTTCCGTTTCTCCCGGAAAACCGGCTATAAAGTCGCTTGTTATTCCGGCTTCAGGAAAACGGCTTCGTATTTTTGATACAATTTCATAATACTGCTGTTTTGTATAATGCCTGTTCATCTCTTTTAATATGCGGGAATTACCCGATTGCATGGGTATATGAAAATATCTGCAGACTTTTTCGCATTCTTCAACCGCATTTATTAAGTCATCAGTGATATCGGAAGGATATGAAGTAACAAATCTTATTCTAAATCCGCCGTTTATTTTGTTTAAAGCCCTTAAAAGATTTGCAAGCGTGATATGTTCATCTTTAAAATCTCTGCCGTAGCTGTCTACATTCTGACCTAAAAGAGTAATTTCCTTAAATCCTGCGCTTATAATATTTTCTGCTTCACGGATTATATCCTGCGGAAGCCTTGAACGCTCACGGCCTCTTGTAAAAGGCACAATGCAGTAGGTGCAAAACTTGTTACACCCTTCAATAATCGGAATCCACGCATTAACATTATCTTTTCTTAAAATTTTAAAATCATTTTGACTGTTATTTATCGGACTATCCGTAATTGAAAAGGCTTTTCCGCCTGCTTCAAGCCTTTTTATTAACTCAGGCAGTTCATAGATATTTTGCGTTCCAAAAATTAAATCCGTATAAGGCGCTCTTTTAAGGACATTTTCTTTATCCTGCTGGGCTACACAACCGCATATTCCTATTTTTATATTCGGATCGGACTTTTTTCTTTTCCCCCAGACGCCCAGTTTGCTGTATGCCTTATCGGCGGATAATTGTCTTATTGAACAGGTATTTATTATTAATAAATCCGCTTCTTTTTCATTTCGGGTTTCTTCATAGCCGAAATGTGAAAGAATACCTGCAATTCTTTCACTGTCTGACTTATTCATTTGACAGCCCGAAGTTTCAATATACAATTTTTTCATAAAAAGATTATACCCGAAACAAAACAGGCGGTTAATAATTTTTTATAAAACCATCTGAATTAAGAATCATATTTTAATAACATCAGACAGCAGCAATATTTTGTTACGGGAGGATAATCGGAAACTGAAACTCATCAGGAAATAAAAAACAGCTGATTTGTATAATGCAGATGAAGAAAATATTATATACGGCGGGCATTCGATTTCAGGCAGTAACCGGCATCTTGAAATGCCAATATTAAAAATAACAAATTTTGTGAAAACCGGCTTGAGAGATTTTCTAATCTTTGATAAAAATATACCAAACTCCAATTTAAAATCGGCATAATATTCTGCGATACAGAGCAGATCAGCTTAAATAATTTAATATCCGTGATGCGTGTTTTTTGCATGCCTGCACCGCCGTATTTGGTTTTAATGCCTTTTTACCGGATTATATAAAGGAAGTTCCGCCGAAACCGTCTGTGGTTTTTATAATATCACAACTGCGTATATTTTACACTTATCAGCCGGAATCAAAGAAAAAAACCGATTTTAAACCGGCTGATTTCATTTTACCTGAGAAAGAAAACTGAGAGAGAAAACACTTATTTTTTAACATTTTATATCATCTATACAATAATTTAATTCCACGCTTTGAATATTTTATATCGTGTATATTATACACTTGTAACATTTCATAACATTTCGGTTTAAATTAGCTGTTTTTTAATTAAACATTGTTTTATCCGCCTGCACTCCAAGATAATATTTTAATTGTCCGCAGCCGCAAAACATGTTTTTTTGCATATAGGATTTTAAGCTGAAAATCTTCCATACAGATAAATGAAGTTTAAACCCGTTTAAAATAATTTCTTAATATAACTTAAAATTTGGTTTTTGAATTATTCTAAATTATAATTATAATTATGAGAATATTAGGAATAGACCCGGGGCTTGCAATAGTAGGATATTCCGTATTGGACATCGAAAAAGGAATAAATACGCTGACAGCCCAAGGTTCAATCAAAACCCAGAAAAATAAGACGGATGCGCAGAGGCTTTTGGAGATAGAAACCGATATGCAGACGCTTATAGATATGTATAAGCCGGATGCGTCGGGCATAGAAAAGATTTTTTATTTTAAAAATCAAAAAACAATTATACCCGTTGCGGAGGCAAGAGGGGTAATATTATCTGTTCTGCAGAAAAACAGCATACCTATAAGAGAATTTACTCCGATTGAAGTTAAGCAGATGATTACAGGCTACGGACGGGCAAAAAAGAATGAAGTCGCTAAAATAGTCGGGATGTCCGTAAATTACAAGAAACTTTCTAAACTCGATGATACATTGGATTCAATAGCGATTGCGCTTTGTTATTCACGCAGTAAAATATAAAGCGGAGAAAGGGATGAAAAAATTATGCCGGATAAACAGCTGTTAAAAATATTAAGCATTTCTTCTTTTATTACCGGCGCTGTAATCGGGCTTATACCTTTAATTCCTCCGCTGGTTTTTATCGCATATCTGCTTATAATGTTCTGCACAGCACCGTTTATGCTTATATATTTTAAGCATTTAGATTTAATTAAAGAAATAACAACGGAGCAAACGCTTATAATAAGCGCAGTATCAGGTGCAATATCATTTTCAGGCTTTTCTTTAATTTATTTTCCGCTTGCTTTTATACTCAGTCTGATATTTAAAATACAGGAATTTATCTGGATAAAAGTATTAGTTTCAAATTTTGTATTTTTAGTTCCGATGGTGGTTTTAATGTCGCTTTTAAGTGCGCTGTTAAACTCATTTTCAGGGTTTATAACAATGTATCTGCACGGTTTTTTTTTCAAAAAAAGATAAATAGGAGAAATTATGGCTTTTAAATCAAAAATTAAAACAATTGAATGGGCGGATAATGTATCAAGGATGATAGATCAGAGAATTCTTCCGAAAGAGTTCAGAACCGCAGATATAAAAACATCGGAGGAAATGTATTTTGCTATAAAAGATATGATAGTAAGAGGCGCTCCCGCTATAGGAATCGCAGGTGCGCACGGAGTTGTGCTGGCGGCGATGGAAATAAAAACAGAAAACAAAAAAGAGTTTTTAAAAGAGTTAAAACAAAAGGCAGAATATCTAAAATCTTCACGCCCGACAGCCGTTAATCTGGCGTGGGCGGTCGATAAACAAATAAAGCTCGCCGAAACGGCAGAAGGAAATAAAAACGGCATAATTGAAGCACTGAAACAAAATGCGGTGAAAATGGAAAATGATGATATTGAAACAAATAAGAAAATAGGATATTTCGGGAGTGAAATAGTGCCGAAAGGCGCTTCAATTCTCACTCACTGCAATGCAGGCGCACTGGCAGCCGCAGGATATGGAACAGCACTCGGAGTAATAAGGAGTGCGTACGCAAAAGACCCTTCAATAAAAGTTTTTGCGGATGAAACAAGACCCCGCCAGCAGGGCGCAAGGCTGACCACATGGGAGCTTGCTCAAGACGGCATTCCCGTAACGCTTATAACCGACGGCATGTGTTCATATTTCATGTCAAAAGGCATGATTGATTTAGTTATTACGGGTGCTGACAGAATTGCATCCAACGGAGATACTGCTAACAAAATAGGAACTTATACCGCAGCCATTGCGGCAAAATATCATAATATTCCGTTTTATATAGCAGCACCCTTATCAACAATAGATGTTTCGATAAAAACAGGAAAAGAAATCCCGATTGAAGAACGTTCCTGCGAGGAGGTAACTCATATAAACGGTGATTGGATATGCGCAAAAGAGGTTAATATTATTAATCCCGGTTTTGATGTAACGCCGAATGAGCTGATATCAGGCATTATTACCGAAAAAGGCATATTAAGACCGGACTATAAAACTTCAATATTAAAGGCTTTCAGCCTCAAATGAAATTAATATTATCAATTGTAACCAAGATTTTATGAAAAATTCAGCTTTTATGTTATAGTTAAAGATGAGTTATAGTGCATCTTAAGAAAAGGAAAAATTAATGATTTCTGTAAATGATTTAAAAACGGGTTTAACACTGGAAATAGACGGCGGTCTGTGGAACGTTGTTGAATTTATGCATGTAAAGCCCGGAAAAGGCGCTGCTTTTGTAAGAACTAAATTAAAAAATGCAGAATCCGGCAATGTGATTGAAAGAACTTTCAGAGCCGGCGAAAAAGTTGCAAAAGCAACATTAGAAAAGAAAGATATGCAGTACCTTTACAAAGAAGGTAATGATTATGTAATGATGGACCTGGAAACTTACGAACAGCTGAGCGTAAGTTCCGATAAAATAGGTGGCGGAGTTAAATATTTAAAAGAAAACATGAATGTAGCTATTTTGTTCCATGGCGCCAGCATAATAGGAATAGATATACCTAACTTTGTAGAGCTTGAAGTTATAGATACGCCTCCGGCTGAAAAAGGGAATACGGCTCAGGGAGGAACAAAGCCTGCAACACTTGAAACCGGCGCTATTGTAAATGTTCCGTTCTTTGTAACTACAGGCAACATAATCAGAGTTGATACAAGAACAAACGAGTATTTAGACAGAGTTTAAGGACAGTTGTAATGAAATTTGAGCTTGAATACTTAGAAAAACTTGCAAATATAGTTTACGAGAATGATTTATCCGAAATTACCCTTGAAGATGAAGAAAAAGCAGTTTGCTTCAAGCGCGAGAAACAGCAGGTTCAAAATATAATGCCTTTCCTTAATGCAGCGCCCGCTTCGGTTACATCGCAGGTTTTACAGCCGCAGAAACAGGCGGAAAAGAAAAAAGAAGATGTTCATAAAGGCAGGCCTGTTATTGCTCCTATGGTAGGTACTTTCTATTCCGCACCATCGCCTGAAGATGCGCCGTTTGTAAATGTCGGTGATTCGATAGGCGCAGGGCAGGTAGTCTGTATTATTGAAGCTATGAAACTTATGAACGAAATTGAAGCGGAAGTTTCAGGCAAAATTACCGAAATTTGCGTTAAAAACGGCGACAGTGTTGAATTCGGGCAGGTTCTTATGTATGTGGAATAATAAATATTAAATATAAACTTCATCCGCTTCATTTGCTTTAGAAATATTTTGTTTATTTCTGCCGATAAGCTCAAAAAGTTTACCGGTAATATTTTGGGCAGAAAAATTATTGTATTCGACATATACATTATATAAACCGGTATCCGGCGCCCATTTCTCCACATTAATTTGTTTATAAAAAACACAGACAACAGGGGAATTTACGGCATAAGATAAATGCATAGTGCCTGTATCAACGCTTATAACTCCTTTGCAGATTGAAATAATATTTGCCAAATCGTATATGGAGGTTACATCTGTCAAATCTATAAATTTTAAACATCCTCTTTTCTTTAAATTGTCGGAAAACTCTCTTGCTCCATTG
The DNA here is from genome assembly GCA_964491345.1 of uncultured Muribaculaceae bacterium. Classification (GTDB taxonomy): domain Bacteria; phylum Cyanobacteriota; class Vampirovibrionia; order Gastranaerophilales; family Gastranaerophilaceae; genus Avigastranaerophilus. Next base: position 43,880 of record CAZBFV010000010.1, on the reverse strand, counting down.
CCACTGCCGAATAAAACAGGAGTTTTATTATTCAATTCAAGTATTTTTATAATTTCCAAAGCCGTTTCAAGCGGCATATTTTTTTCTTTTATTTTAGAAATACAGCAAAGTCCTATTAAATCCTGATTTTTACAGGTTTCAAGCATACTTTTTGCAAGAAAATTATTTTCAGGCGATACATTATACTTAATCGGCAGAACCTGCGCCTTTTTTCCGGTCAGCGTTCTGGCAAAATTACCGTTAATATCCTGCATTTTTAATAAATCCGGCTCATCTTTAACACTGACATCAGCAAAAAAATAATTAAAAAAATTAACCGGTCCGGATACTTTCTTGCGGGAATTAAGCAGGCAAGACACCAATAGACCCCGCAGATTACTGTATATTATAAATGCAACATCTATTTGATTTCTGTATTTACAGGAAAATGCGAATTTTAACAGTCCCCAAAAACCTTTTTGTTCGTTTCTTTTATCAATATAAATAACATCATCAACACCTTCCTGATATTTAGCTGCTTCATAAAGAGGCTTATTAACAAGAAATACAATTTTACTGTCCGGATACTCTTTTTTAAGATTTCGGCATAAAGAGTTAGTTACCAATACATCGCCTAAATAAGACAAATTAACTATTAAAAATGTTTTTTGATTATTATTCATATTCTTTTTAAAAATTCAATCGGATGACCATAACGGATAAATTTATTATACCGTTATACAAATAATACCATTACAAATGATATTTTACAATTTTTTTAGCAAATTCTAAACAGTTTTTAAAATTATCAGCATTTCATTTTTATATTGTATATCCTTTTTAATACCGGTTTAGCCGTTATATATCCAATCTAAGCCCGTCCGGACTGCAGAAAGATTATTTCCTTTGTGATTTTATCATGAAAAACAAAAATCCTGATAACACTGTGCTTCTGCCCAGTCTTTTAGGTGCAGGCTTATGTATTTTTATTATAAATCTTTGGAACAATTAAATTAAATCTTTCGGCTATATTTATTATTTAAATTTTTTATTACAATTAAATAATGAATTTCAATGCTGTTTAAAATTTAAAAAAAGGGGATAAATTGAAACTTAGCGATAAATATTATAATTTTGCCGAACAAAATAAATCTGACGGTAATTATAAACTGTCTATAGAAAATTATCTGCTTTCAATTTTAAATGACAGAAAAAATATCAAAGCATATATTGCTCTGGCAAATATATATAAAAAGCTGGGTAAATACGATAAGGCAATAAAAGTTATAAGAAAAGCGGAGCTTATATTTCCCGATAATTCCGAAATTCAAAAAATTTTAGCGGTATTTTATATTACAGCCGGAGAATTTTCATCAGGGCTGGAATGCTTAATTAAGGCTGTAAGAATTGAACCAAAAAACCCCGAACTTCAAATGCGTCTGGCGCTTGTACATGAAATGATTGAAGAAGAAGAAATGGCTTTAAAAATATATCAAAAAATTATTGAAACCAATCCGGATTATACAAGGGCTTATATTCAAAAAGCAACATTATATATGTATTTAGAGGATTATTTAAATTCGGTTAAAATGTTTAGCAAAGTAATAACTTTAAAGCCTGATTATTATAAAGCATACTTAGCAATAGGCATCTGCTATGAAAAGTTATTTAACTACAGAGGGGCAAGAAGGTTTTATAAAAAGTATTTGGATTTAACAGCCGATACAGCAGGCAAATTAACCGCAGGAGATAAATTAACGGATATAAGTCAAAAAACGGAAAGTATTAAAAATACTTTAAAAATAGTCTGATATAATTGATTATTTTTAATATTTTTGTTAAAGTAAATCGGGTAATGCTATGGAAAAAAAATTAGATATAATTACAATCGGAGAAAGTTTAGTTGAACTGTCTGCCAACAGCAGTCTGACAGCAGTTTCTTCGCTGGATAAATATTACGGCGGGGATACGCTTACTACTGCGATAGCAGCATTAAGATTAGGGGCAAAAGTCGGATTTATATCCAGAATCGGTATGGATTGTTTTAGAAATTATCTGCTTGAAAGCTGGCAGGCAGAAGGGCTTGATATTTCTCAAGTTAAGCCTGCAGACGGCGCAAACGGAATATATATAGTATCTAAATTGGAAAACGGACAAAAAACAGAGTTTGCATTTTACCGTAAAAAAACAGCCGCTACCATGTTGTCAATTGATGATATTTCATCCGATTATATCAAAAATGCTTCAATTATTTATTCTACAGGTATTACTCAATCTTTGTCATTATCAGCACGGGAAGCGGTTTTAAAAGCATTTAAAATTGCTAAGGAAAATAACCTTATTACGGCTTATGATCCGAATTTTTCATCAAAAATCTGGTCAGATGAAGAAGCAAAAGAGTCGTTTGAAGAAGTTTCAGAGTATATTGATATTCTGTTTTTGAATGCAAAATATAATTCTAAAATTGTTATAGACTCAAATTCCGTTAGTAATACTGTTAAGTATATTTGGGATAAGGGCATTTCAACTGTTGTCATTAAGTCTACAATCGATAAAGGCTACTATGTATGCTATCATGGCAACATTGAATTTGTTAAATTTATACATGAAAATGTTATAGATGATACCGGAGCCGGCGATGCTTTTAACGGAGGGTTTTTATACGGCATTGCAAACGGAATGCCCCCGATTCGTTCTGCAAATCTGGCATCTATTGTAGCAGGGCTTCAAGTAAAAAATTACGGCGCAATTAAATCCATACCGTCAAAAGAAGATGTGTACAAAATATTTAAGGGGCAAAATGCCTGAGAAGGTTTGTATATCCGGCTATTACGGATTTGATAATTTCGGCGACGAAACCATACTAAAAATTTTGGCATATAATCTGCAAGAATTTGATTTAACTGTTTTTTCATCCAATCCTAATAAAACATCAAACTTATACAAAGTAAAAAGTGTATATACTTTTGATATTTTTAATGTATTAAAGTCGCTTATGCGGTGTGATTGCTTAATTTCAGGCGGAGGAAGCCTGCTTCAGGACACAACGAGCATAAAAAGCCTTATATATTATTTGTTTATAATTACATTTACCGCAGTTTTAAGAAAAAAAATCATTATTTTTGCTCAAGGTATAGGACCAATCCGTAACAAATTTCTGTCCGCTTTTACATTTTTCATTTTAAAAAAATCAAGCTATATATGTGTCAGAGATATAAAAAGCCTTGAACTGGCTGATAAACATGGGCTTAATTCCGAATTATGCAATGATCCTGTCTGGAATTTGCCCTTATATAATAAAAAAACAAATAATATTCTGGGAATACAGCTAAGAAATTTTTATTCATTAACGGATGAATTTTTAAAATCTCTGGCGGAATGCATAAATTTCAACTGCAGTAATAAAACAATTCATATATTATCCCTTCAGAATAGTTTAGACCTTGATATATGCAATAAATTTAAAGGTTTTCTGCTTGATATTAATTCCGGCTTAAAGGTAAATGTAATCGAAAACACTTCAAACGAAAAAGTTATTCAGGATTTATGCAATTCTGATGAAATTATTGCAATGCGCTATCATGCCTGCCTTATTGCAATTAAAAATAAAATAAAATTACTGCCCTTAAGCTACGATATAAAAGTTGAAATGCTTGCAAAACAGTTTAATCTGCAATATATTGACTTAAATTCCAAACAAAATTTAAGCGAAATAATCCAAAATTTTAACAAAAATCAAATTACTTATGATGAAAATCAAATCAATAATTTAAAATATGATTTTGATAAACTCAAAGATATTATAATTATGGAATAAATTGCTTAGGCGGTATTATAATCTGCAGTTGAATTTTAGACACAGACTGCGGCAGTAAAAAGAAACGGCAAAGCGGGCAGATGCGGAGTTCAACATGCAAAACTCTGCGGCAGCAAATCCAATAAGCGAAAGACATAGTGAAGCGGAACTTTTGCAAAGGCCGGAAGCGGATGACATCCCGGCTGAACGCTGTTTTACGCAGAATTTTATATAATTGCTTAAATTATTTATCTGTTCCTGAAATAAATTTAGAGTATATATTATCAGGCATTTTTCTATACAATTTTCCTGTTTTTCCATCCGATGCGACAATTGAAGTACGGGCTGTTACTTTTAATATATTCGTATTTTTCCCAAATACTTTATGTTCAAACGCAACAGAAACGGGTTTTACTTCCGAAATTTTTGTTTTAATTATAATTATTTCATGTATTTTTGCAGAAGATTTATACCTTATGTTCATTTCTACAACAGGAAACAGTATATTGTTATTTTCAAGCTCTTCAAGTTTTAAGCCTAAACTTTCAGCAATGCCCGCCCTTCCGGCTTCAAACCATTTTGTATATGCTCCATGCCAAACAACGCCGTAAGCATCGGTATCGCTGTATAGAACTCTTATTTCCTGCGTATATTCCATTTGAAATTTCCTTTTAAATTATTTAAATAAATCCTGAATTTTTTCTTCAATATCGGCAGGGTCAAGCTCAAGCGTAAATTTATTAATATCTGATGCAATTTGATAAAGTTTTGCAGCTTCTACTTTATCTCCCGTTATGGCAATCGAACGTGCTAGATTATAGTTCGCAAGCGCATAATTAGGATTGTACTTTCTTGCCTGTTCAAATAATTCAATGGCTTTTTTTACCATGCCTAAATCATCCAGATATATAACCCCTAAGTTATTATAGGCTATATCATAAGTATTATCGTATTTTATTGCCTTTTCATATTCTTTAACTGCCTCATCAAGATTGCCTTTCCCCCAGTATAAATACCCCAGATTACAATGAAGCCTTGCATTATTCGGCGATGTTTCAAGCGCTTTTTTATAGACCGTTACGGCGTTGTCATAAGAGCCTTTTTCAAAAAATACATTGCCCAGATTAATAAATATATCAATATCATTGGAATTTAAGCTGTAGGCATGCTGGTATGCGCTTATTGCTGCATCTAAATCTTTAATGTTTTCCTGAAAAATTATGCCTAATGCCTGAGATACAACACTCGCCCATTGAGGATTTTTACTTAATGTCAAAGATGTCTGGTAATGTTCTATTGCACCGGCAATATCGCCTTTTAAATACAAATATTGCGCCATTCTGCAATGAAAATCGGCAATATGAGGCTGTAATTCAATCAATTTTTCACATACATCTATTGCTCTGTCAAAATCTCTTTGCTCCTCATAAAGATTGCACAGGTAGTAATACGCTCTTACATTTAAACTGTCAAGCCATACCGCCATTTTATATTCGCAGATTGCATCATCATATCTTTTTAATTCAAAATACAATCTGCCTAAATTTATATATAATTCAACAAATCCGGGGGCTTTATCCAGTGTTTTTTTATATATATCAATTATTCTTTCGTTAAATCCGTGAAAAAAAATTATTACCGATGCCTGCAGTAAACTTGGAACAAACTGCAGATATGATAATTTTCTTACTGCTTCCTTAACCGCTTCTTTATCAAAAGGAAGCGTTATAACAGACTGGATGAGTTTCAGATATCTGTCAATCCTGTTATATCTGTCCGATAAAGCCATCATGCCGTATATAAGATAATATGCTCTTGAAGATGATAACGGGGCAATTTTAACAGCCTGAAGCGCATTATCTTCTGCTTCGGCAAAATCACCTTTTTTCATTGCAATTTCAGCAAGCATATAATACGCTTCGGATGATTTCGGATTATGTTCTGCTGCAAGTTTAAAATAATTATATGCTTTTTCAAGCTCCCTTTTGTAATAAAAAGCCATTCCAATTTTGCAATACAGTCCGGAAGAATCCACGCACGATTCTAATGCCCTTTGATATTCGGTTATGGCTTCATCGGCATATTGTTTAATCTGATGAATATCAAGGTGATTCTGCATATACAAATCACCCAGTTTTATATGTAATTCCGCATCATTTTCATCATTCATTATTGCAGTTCTGCAAGTTTCAATAGCCTTTTGAATATTGCCTGACTTTTGGAATTTTTTTATTTCTTTTTTTAATTTATTATTTATATTTATCTTATCCATATCTTCTTAGTGATTTTAACATAATTGACAGCGGTTTTACAAAACTATAATAATCCGGCATCAGACAGTGATTTTTTTGGCGCCAGAATACATAATGCAGATGGTTTTGAAAAATATTTTGAAGCTGTTTTTAAGATATCTTCTTTTGTTAATGATTCAATTTTGTTTATAAGTTCATCTTCAAATTTACAGCCGAGATTTAAACATTCATAAAATCCGTTTAAATCAGCTTCGAGCAAATTCGTTTCTTTATAAAACCGGCGTCTGCCTACAGCATTATTTTTAGTATTCTGCAATTCCTCATCGGAAACATACTCATTCATTATTTTTTTCATTTCAGCTTTAAATCCCTGCAGTGCCGTTTTTATATTCTTAGGCTCCGTTGCAATATATACATAAAAATGTCCGCCCGAAACATACGCTTCAAATGAACTTCTTACCGTATATGCCAGCCCCTGTTTTTCCCTGAGTTCCATAAATAATCTCGATGATAATCCGGAAGCGCCTAAGAGAGTGCTTAAAAAAATTATTGCAGGATAATCATTTGAATAAATATCAGGTATATTCCACCCTTGAAAAATTTGAGCCTGATTGGCATCCTCTTTTTGTATCAGAGAAATTCTATCTTCTTCCAATCCGGCTGATTTAGCTCTTGCGTCATTTGTTTGTTTCTGTTTCAGCTCTTTAAAATATTTTTCAAATAATTCCTTGACTTTTTCAGGCGGTATGCTTCCCGCATAAGAAATATTTTTTTTGAGTACATATTTAAAATCATTATATGCCGAGATTAAATCATCTTTTGTAATTAAATCAATACTTTCAATAATTTCCTTTCTTCTCGCCCCGTACTGATGGTTTTTAAATATAGTTCTGTAGTATTCATCCTGAGCTTGAGTTTTTGGAGAATCCAGCTCGGCTTCAAATTCTCCTTTTATCTTAGCTGTTTCTTTTTTATAATCATTAAAAGTTGAATTTAACATTATATCCGATAATATTTCAAGCCCGCATTCTATATCTTCATTAAGGCATAAAAGTTTTAATCTTATGCAGTCAGGTCTTTTATCTACTGCTATATCTATTGCATTTTCGTCAATTTCATCTGCAAGTTCTTCCGAATTTCTTGATGTTGTGCCTTGAAGCATCAGCTCCGTCATAAGAAAATTTATGCCTGCCTTTTCTTCATCTTTATTCAGCTCGGCATATAAAACTACTGCGCTTCTAGGTGTGTTATTATTTTCTTTTATTACTGCTTCAATATTATTTTTTAAAATATACTTTTCCATATTGAGTCCTTTAATTTTTGTAATCCGCAGGCATCAGGGTTGAAACTACCGCTTTATTAAATGTTAAATAATCATTTGCGGTTCTTTTAACATCGCTGATATTAATTTTATCAAGCACATTCATATATTCTTCTATATATACGGGGCTGCTGCAGACAGTCATGTAAAAACCTATAGTTTCGGAAATATCCGACACCGTTTCCGAGTTTTCCGCAAACTCCGCTTTAAGTTTCTTCTTTGCTTTGTTTAATTCTTTCTCGCTAATCCCGTTTTCCAGCAGATAATCAATTTCTTTTTTTATCAGATTTATTGCAGTTTCTTTTTTTTCAGGTTTAAAATTGGCTTGAATAAAGAAATTACTGATGTCTTTAAACGAATGAAAATCGGTTAAAACAACATTAAATATTTGATTTTCAGCATTTTTAATCAGATTTTGGTACAGCCTTGAACTCTGCCCCTGCCCTAAAATTACAGATATTATTTCAAAAATTACGGATGCATTAATATCGTCCGCACCTGGGCATAAATAACCAAACATTAAAAATCCCGTATTTATCTGCGAATAATCTTCCGTATATTTTGTTTCGGAAACGGGCTTATCTATTTCATATATTTTGCTTTCCGCATTCTTTCTGCCCTTGAAATCAAAGGCTTTTATAACTTTCGGCAGTGCTTCTCCGGCGGATATATCCCCTGCTATTATTGTTGTAATATTATCCGGCGAATAAAACTCCCTGTAGTAATCAAGAATTTCTTTTCTTTCAATGGCTGATATTATCTGCTCCGTACCGATAACATCCCGTTTATAAGGATGATGCGAATACATATTTGCATTTGTATTGTTATAAATTTTTGTCCACGGCTTATCTTTTCTCATTCTTATTTCTTCAATTACAACGTGGCGTTCTCTTTTCGTCGTAATATTTTTATCGTTTATATCAAACGGCATACCGATTTCATTATCCGGAATAACCGGATTCAGCATCATATCCGCATGCAAATCCAAAGTAATATCAAAATTTTTACCTTCCGAATCTTTCGGTATTGTTACATAATAGTATGTATAATCCTTCCACGTCGCAGCATTTACAACTCCGCCTTTTGACTCGAGTATTCTGTCCAAACAGCCGGCTTTATGCTTCACTGTGCCTTTGAACATTAAATGCTCAAGAAAATGCGAAACTCCGTTATTACGGTCAGTTTCATTAATTGAACCTGTCTTTACCCAGCTGTTTATATTTATTAAAGGACTCTGTTTATAAGCAAAAACTATCTTATGCCCGCAGGGTCTTTCATATATTTCTACAGGTTTTTCCAAATAAGGATATATCACCTGTGTTTTTTTTAATTTTTCCATTATATGAGCCTCAAAAAACTATATTTTTCTTAATTGTATCATATTTTAAAGATTTTTATATTAATTATGCAAGTTTTTTTTTGTTCGTTTTTTTAACAGACAGAGCAAGACAAAAAGGAGAGTTAATGAAAACTTCGCCGGCATCATTCGGGACGTTAATGTGTTTTTCTATAAACAATAAACCTTCAGCCAGCATTCCCGATATGTTAAAATTATCTTTTAACAGAAATCCTAATCTGCGTAAATATAAATTACAGGATACGTTTCAATATACGGATGATAAGCCTGACGGAACCGTTCATAACGCTTCATCAAATTTTTCCGAGTTTTTAGACAGGCTTCATAAAAAGCATCTGCCGAAAGGATCCAAAAAAGTTTTTTTAACCGAGGCGGAGTTCTATGTTAATCCTTATGATACGCAGAAAAAATACTTTGTTACGGCTGCGACAAATAATGATGAAGCCCGTATATTTAAAGCGCTCAGAAATACTAAGGAATTTATTACGGTAAGGCTGAGTTATAAACATTAGCCGAATATATCGGCGTATATAAATTTATCAGATATTTTTTCATTGAAAATTTTTTCGGTTAATGTTTTATCATATCCAATCATCATCGAGCCGTGCTGTAATATATGTTTTCCTTTTATGCACAGGGCGGAGCCTGTAAGTTTTTTTGTTATTAAAGCATAAATCAGCGCCGGCAGAAACAGGCATGCAATAATTATTGGAAAATTTTCTGCTTATTTGAGCCTGAAGCCGGATTAATACATAATTTTTTTTCCCCCCCCCTTTTTTTTTTTTAATTAAAGCACTGCATATTTCCGTTCAATAAGATATCCGGCGGACAAATAAAAGAATAGGTGATTTCCTGATTGCGAAACAGCCTTCCGCCTCATGCCGGTATTTTCGTTATATTCGATTAGCCTGACCATATCGGTATTTTATACCATAAAAAATCGTTAAATAAAATAAATATAAAAGACAGGAGTTTAAAAAATGACAAATAAAACTTTAAAAGGCTCAAAGACAAGAGAAAATCTTATGAGTGCATTTGCAGGCGAATCCATGGCGGGAAACAGATACCGCATATTTGCTTCAACAGCAGAGAAAGAATGTTTAATGGAAACTGCGGATATTTTCATGCAGACAGCATTGAATGAAAAAGAGCATGCCGAGGTATTTTTTAAATTTTTAGACGGAGATGATGTTGAATTTAAAGGCTCATATCCGTCTTGTTTAGGAAATACAAAAGAAAACTTAATGTGTGCGGTAAAATATGAAAAAGAAGAATATTCGGCTTTGTATCCTCAATTTGCCGAAACGGCAGAGGAAGAAGGTTTTAAAGAAATTGCCCTTGCGTTCAAAAATATTGCAACGATTGAAGAACATCACAGCCTGAGATACAAAAAACTGCTTTCAAGGCTTGAAGATGGCACTATGTTTAAAACAGACGGCAAAGCGAAATGGATATGCTCGCACTGCGGATTTATTTATGAAAGCGGGGAACCGCCCGAGAAATGTCCCGTATGCGGAAAAGACAGAGGATATTATAAAATTCTTTACGGCTGTCTGTAGCAGGAAAGCTCGTTTTTGATATCGCCGACCGGAATATACTCAATATCGGAATCTTCGTCTTTTTTCAGATAAACATCTTTAATTCCCGATTGTACAATAAACCGCTTGCAAAGAATGCAGATGAAATCATGCCCGTATATATACATTGTGGCATTTCTGCATCTGTCTTGGCCTGCCTGTATTATAGCATTTTGCTCCGCATGGATGCTCCTGCATGTTTCATACATAGTTCCGGACGGAATATTGTTTTCAATTCTGTAGCAATTGCCTGCTTCAAAACAGGAAATAATTTTTGAAGGCGCACCGTTATAGCCTGTTGCTTTAATTTTTTTATCTTCGCCGACAATAACAGCGCCTACATTCGCCCTTAAACAATTTGAACGTGAAGCGCATGTTTTGGCTATTTCAAGAAAATACTCATTCCACTCTTTTACCATATAATAATTCCCTGATATTTTTATATATTTAATAATAACCTACTTCATAATAGGTAACAATAAATTGTAAAATTTTTTATAATTTGCTTTTTTAATTTACAATTAAAAATATGGACAGCTATAAAATTACTTCTGAAAATAAAAATTTATATGTAAGCATAACTGCGTACAGAACATTGCTTATACTAAAATTACTGCTTAAAAGGGGGCATACGCTCGATGAAATTGTTGATGTATTAAAGAATGACCCGGTTACAAGCAGATCGCTTTCAAAAGATACTGCAAGAATTACATTAAGCACTTTAAAACATGCCGGATGCCGGATTTCAAGACCTTCCAAATCCAATAATTTTAAATACGAATTGTTATATCATCCTTTTTCGCTTATTTTAACCGATGAAGAAACAGCTTTATTATTAAGATTAAGAGATAGTCTTGAAGACAAAATTACATGGAAAGAAATAATAACCATTAACAGTTTATACAATAAAATAACCAGATTAACGGATAATCAGGAGCAGATTGATTTGGTAAATATGACAAAAAGTCTAGGCAATGTTAAACAGGAAGTTATAAGCGCATTTTTCAGCGAGAATATTCTAAATAAGAAAGTGCTTTTAGAATATAATTCGCCCGAATTCGGCAGTGAGGAAATTTATATTATTCCGTATAAAATTATCTATGAAAACAGAAGATTGTATGTTTTATGCTACAGTTTTAAATATGAAAATAACTGTTATCTTGAAGTATCAAGAATAAATAGAATCAAATCCGTAAATTTAAAAGACAAATATCCTGCCGTAAGCTCATATTATGTTATCTACCGTTTGTCCGGCAGTTCAATGAAAAATTATGAAAAACAGGATTATGAAACTGTTTTGGATAAAACAGAAAACTATATGGATATAAAAGCGGATGTAAACAACGAGTTTTCATTTATTCAGAGAATTTTACTGTACGGCATTGATTTTAAAATATTAGAGCCTTTATTTTTTAAAGAGAAAATTATTAATAAAATAAAGCTGGTTCAAAGGAATTATTATGACGAAGGGTGAAAAAAATTTTGATGCGGGAATAAGAATTTTAGAAATATTAAAAATTCTGTTGAATGAAGAACTCACAAGGCGTGAACTTATTGATGAACTGAAATTCAGGGGCAATTCATCCGAAATATTCACTCCCGAGGCTTTTCTTAAGTATTTTAATACGTTTGAGGCTTTGGGTATCGGTCTAAAACACAGAGGAAGCAGATATTGCTTTAAAAGTTCGCTTGTTAAACTTAATTTGTCAAAAGAAGAAGAAAATGTGCTTATACTTCTGCTGAACAATTATAAAAATTTACATGATAAAGAAGTGAAGGACATATTGGAAAATATCGTACATAAGATTGATAAATATCTTGATTTCGATATCGAAGAATTGTTTGATAAAATAGTCTATAATAATGAGAGTGCAAAAAGTAAAAATATCTGGGATAATGTTATCCGGACATTGGAAAATATGCTTGCAGATAAGCAGTATATACGTATAACTTATAAGACAACAGATGCTACAATTGACGAATTAACGGTTGCGCTAAGACAAATAGGCGAAAAAAAAGGCAGGTATTTTATATTATGCTATGTACCCCAGATTGCAAAAAACAGAAAAATATATGTAAATCAAATTATAAAAATGGAACAGCTTCCTAAAGTCAGAATGGATATCAGTTACTTAAATTCCGTAGTATTTAAAATAAGAGGAAGATTAGCTTCGATATATAAGCTGAAAGATTCCGAAAGTGTTATTGATTTCGGTCCTAATCATATTACGGTGTCAAATACGGCAGAAGATAAAGAAGCACTTCTGCTGAGGCTTTTAAGATACGGTGAATCTTGTAAAATTATAAAGCCCGAGCATGTAAAAGATGAGTTTATTTCGCTGACAAACAGGATGCTTGAAAATTTGGAATCGAATTAATGAAAAGGATAAGAATAGCTTTTATACCCATAGACAGCAGGCCTGTATGCTGTCAGCTTCCAAAACAAATTATGGATTTAGACGGCAGTTATGAATTATTAATGCCGGATAGAAAATTTTCAGGCAGTTTAACTTCGCCTGCCGATATATCTTCAATTTTCGACTGGCTGAGAAAGCTAAAAAATGCAGATATAATCGTATGCAGTCTGGATACGGTTGCCTACGGCGGTTTAATTTCATCAAGAAGGACAAATGATAATATAAACGATATAAAGGAAAGAATTAATAAATTTATAGAAATTTCAAACGGGCATAATGCTTCTGTTTATGCATTTTCAAGCATTATGAGAATTTCAAATAACAATATAAATGAAGAAGAAAAAGGATATTGGAGCAAATACGGGAAAAAAATTTTTGAATACTCATATAATCTGCATAAATCGGGCGATGATGATTATAAAAAATACGGAATACCAAAATACATTCTGGAAGATTATCTTTCTGCAAGAAAACGCAATTTTGAAATTAACAAATATTATATTGAGCTTGCAAGAAATAAAGTATTTAATACATTGGTGCTGTCAAAAGATGATTGTGCAAAATACGGATTAAATGTATCAGAAGCGGAAGAACTGAAAAAATTATCGAAAGACTGCGGTAATGTATTTATAAAGACAGGCGCCGATGAAATACCTATAGTTCTTCTTGCAAGGGCAGTAACAGAGAAAAAGCATATTAAAATTTTTCCAAAATATACAAACTCCGGAAGTACAAATAAAATATCAAGATATGAAGATATTTCCATAGAAGAATCCGTAAAATCGCAGATAGAATTATCAGGCGCCGTATCAGCCCGAAACGAAAAAGAATGCGATTTAATATTAATTGTAAACAATTTTAAAAATGTTCAGGGCGAGCTTGTTATCGGAACGGAAGAACAAGGATTTGAGCAGGATATTGATTTGCCCGATAAGCCGTACTTTATAGCCGATATATTAAATGCAAACGGAAGCGACAATAGTTTTGTAAATACGCTGTTATCAAAAAGCGATTTAAAAAAATATTACGGATATACGGCTTGGAATACGACGGGAAATACTTTAGGCAGTGCAATTTCGGCAGGAATAATATATTACGGCGCAGGCCTGCCGGACAAAAGAGCATTCGGCATTCTGCAATTAACAAGATTTCTTGATGACTGGGCATATCAGGCAAATGTAAGAAAAGAAATAACGGATAAAAAAATAAATCTGACAAACGGCATAATAAAAGAAAAAATGCGGATTTACGAAGAAAAAATTTTAAAGACCTTTGGATTTAAAAATATCAAAATCGGGTATAAATTCCCTTGGAACAGATTTTTTGAAATAGAAATAAATATAAATATATCGGAAAAAACATAAAATGCAGATTTGTTGATATATTGGCTTATGAGTGATATATTAGGTTTTATATGACTATAAAAGGGAAAAAGTATGGAAAAAAATAACGAAACTTTACATATCTTAAGGCATTCGGCTTCTCATATCATGGCGCAGGCCGTTCAGAAATTATTTCCTGAAGCGAAGCTGGCAATAGGTCCTGCAATAGAGAACGGATTTTATTACGATTTTGATTTGGAAGGTCATTCGTTTACGGAAGAAGATTTGGTCGAAATAGAAGCCGAAATGAAAAACATTGTTAAACAAAATTTATCGTTTGAAAGATATGAAATTTCCGATGCGGAAAAACAGATTGAAGAATTTAAATCTCAGGGCGAAATATATAAGGCGGAGCTTCTGGAAGAACATAAGAATGATAATCCTACTCTTTATTTAACAAAAGATAAGGACGGAAATGTTTTATTCAGCGATTTATGCTCCGGGCCTCATCTTCCGGATACGACATATATAAAAGGCAATGCAATAAAATTATTAAAAACGGCTGGCGCATATTGGCGGGGCAATGAAAAAAATAAAATGCTTCAAAGAATATATGCAACCGCATTTTGGAAGAAAGAAGATTTAGAATCATATTTAAATTTAATAGAAGAAGCGCAGAAAAGAGATCATAGAAAATTAGGCTCAAAGCTGGATTTGTTTTCCGTAAGAGAGGAAATAGGAGGCGGGCTTGTTTTATGGCATCCTAATTTATCGATTGTAAGAGAAGAAATAGAAAATTACTGGAGAACGGAACACAGAAAAAGAGGCTATGTAATAGTACATACCCCGCAGATTGCAAAATCCGGACTGTGGAAGCTGTCGGGGCATATCGACCATTACAGGGAAAATATGTTCTTTATACAAAAGGAAAGCGATGAAGAAGAACAGTATATAGTAAAACCGATGAACTGCCCTTTCCATATTATGATTTACCAGTCAGCAAGACATTCCTACAGGTCTTTGCCTCTGAGAATGGCTGAACTGGGGACGGTCTACAGAAAAGAAAAATCGGGGGCATTATCCGGATTAACAAGAGTTCAGGGGTTTACGCAGGATGATGCGCATATATTCTGCACTCCCGTACAGCTTGTGGATGAAATAAACAATATCATCGATTTTATTTCGGATACAATGAAGATTTTTAACATGAGTTTTGAAGTAGAGCTTTCTACAAGACCCGAAAGCTATGTGGGCGGGCTTTCCAACTGGGAGCTTGCCGAAGCGGGCTTAAAAGAAGCTATGGATAAACGTGGCATGCATTATGAAATTAATGAAGGGGACGGGGCATTTTACGGTCCTAAGATAGATTTCAAAGTAAAAGATGCAATAGGAAGAACATGGCAGTGTGCGACAATACAGCTTGATTTCAATCTGCCGGAAAGGTTTGATATCAAATATCAGGATAAAGACGGCCAAATGAAAACGCCTGTTATGCTTCACAGAGTAATATTCGGTTCTATGGAGCGCTTCCACGGCATTTTAATAGAACATTATGCGGGAGCGTTTCCAATGTGGCTTGCACCGAGCCAGGTATGCATAGTTCCTGTTTCGGAGCGCCATAATGACTATGCGGAACAAATATACGATAAGCTGTTTAAAGCAGACATAAGGGTTAAACTTGATGACAGAAGCGAAAGTATCAGCTATAAAATAAGGGAAGCGCTTCAGGATAATAAAATTCCCTATGTGCTTGTCGTCGGCGATAAAGAAAAGGCAGAAAATAAAGTTGCGGTAAGAATAAGAGGCATCGGCGAAGCAGGCAGACTCTCCGCAGACGAATTTATGAGCAAAGCGCTGGATAAAATAAAAACAAAATCACAGGATTTAAAATTATAATCTTTAAATTCAGCAGAACAGGAGAATAAATATCATTCTCCTGTTTCAAATTTTCAGGGAATTATGAATATTCTTTTTTACTATAGGAATAATTTAATTCTTGATATAAAATAGAGAAAATACGAGGAGAGTGTATTAATGAAAAGAGTATTTGTATTATTCGCAATCGCATTATTTATGCAGAATCCGGCATCTGCGCAAACCGTATATGATGATAACTATGTAGAAAATCCGAATTATCTTCAGGGCAACAAATATCTTCAAAATTCCCAGTACTCAAGCGCAATAACGGAATTTAAAAAAGCAATAAGGACAAATCCGAACGATACTTCCGCATTAATAGGCTTGTCAAACGCATATAATCTCAGAGCGGTATATTACAACAACACTGCTAAAAATATCGATAATGCAATATCCGATATTAAATCCGCATTATTTTTTATGAAGTATTATGCGGGAGAAACCGTCAGTTCAGCAGAACAGTCGATTACAGCTATGGAAAAAAATCTTTCCGCATTAGAGTCGGCAAAAGGAACTATTACCGATGATAAAAGATTAGACAGTGCAAAAGCATCAAGAATAAAAGGCGAATTTGCATCTTCTGCTTATGACTATTACAGATTATTAAATAATGAAAAATATAAAAAAGAAGCAAATATTGCACTGGGGGATATTTACAATATATTTAACAGACCCGAAAAAGCCGTAAATTTTTATAAAACGGTTATAGCGGAAGATAAAAATGATACGGATACTCATTTAAAACTTGCAAGAATTTATGAACAGCTTGAAAATTACGGTTCAGCTTTAAATGAATACAATTATGCTTTAAATAATTCATCCGAAAGGGAAGATATATTAATGTCCCTGGAGAAAATCTGGCAGAAAAAAACAGACGAAAATTCAAAAGATGCTGAAGCTCACGCTAATTTAGGCGTAGTTTTGCAGAAAGAAAAAAGATATGATGAAGCCTTAGCGGAATATAAAAAAGCAGAATCGCTCAATCCCGGCAGTATCAACACAAAAATAAACATAGGCTCGCTCTATCAGGAACAGCAGAAGTATGATTCGGCATTAAGTATATATAATGCAATTTTGGAAACCGAACCGAATAATACGGATGTATTGCTGTATAAAGGCGAATGCTTAAAATATTTAAACAGAAATGATGAGGCTCAAGAAGTATATAAAAACATACTGAATATAAATCCCGAAAATACGGCCGCAAAAGCAGAACTGTTTGAGATAATAAAAACAACCATGCCCGCAGATAAAATATTTGATTATATGTATCAAAACCTTCAGGAAACCCCGCCGACTGCGGATAAATACTATGAATTCGCCTATGAACTCCACAAGGCAGATAAACTTGATGATGCAATTGCATACTATAAAAAGACAATAGAGCTTGATAAAACAAAAACGGATGCATATATAAATTTATCTCAAATATACAGGCAGGCGAAAAATTATACCGAAGCATATAATATAATAAAGCAGGCAAAAGAGCTTGCCCCCGGTAATCAGCTTGTAAAAAAGCAATTTGATGTCATAGTTCAGGAAAATACTGCAAACAGTATAAACGCAGCATCAAATTTTTACGAAAGCGGTGATTATCAAAAAGCAATAGAACTGTATCAAAAGATAATACCGCCTACAGCCGGGTCGTTGATAGGAATTGCCGCTTCGTATCAATCATTAAACGATAAAAATCAGGCAATAAGCTATTACAAAAAAGCAATGGAATTAGATAATAAAAATGCCGATTTACCTTATTACATAGCTGCATTATATGTTGATAATAATGATATAGAAAATGCAAAAACATATCTAGCGATGGCTTTAAGTAAAAATCCCGATTCAACACAGGCAAAAGAGCTTTCAAAATATATTAATGCGAAACAGACTGAAGATATTTTGCCTCAGGCCGTTGAATTATTCGAGAAACAAAAATATAACGAGTCGATTTTATTGCTTGATAAGGTCTTAAAACTTGATGCATCTAATGCAAACGCATATTATTACAGAGCTTTGGCTTATGACGCCTTAAACAATTATCAAAAAGCCGTATCCGATTATAAATCGGTTTTAAAATATGCGCCTGATATGATAACAGCATATTACTTATTAGGGGTAGATTATGATAATTTGAACAGTCCTGTAAGCGCAAAACAGAATTATCAAAAATATGTTGAACTTTCAAAACAGGATGATGAATACAAAAAATACGCTCAAGCAAGAATAAATGAGATAAAATAATGCAGACTAAAATGCGTAAAAACAAGATAAAAATCGGCAGTGTAGAAATAGACAGCTGTGTTTCGCTTGCGCCTATGGCAGGGATTACTGATTTTGTGCTGAGACAGCTTATAAGGAAACGTTCTAAAACCTGTCTGCTTGAAACGGAAATGATAAGTTCAGAAGCCATAGTCCGGCATAAAGAAACTTTAATAAATTATACAAACGGAAAAGAAGCACCGGTTGCATTTCAAATAGAAGGACATAAACCTGATTTAATGGCGGAAGCGTCAAAACTGCTGGAAAATAAGGCTTCAATAATAGATATAAACATGGGATGCCCCATAAATAAAATTGTAAAAGGACAGGACGGATGCTCTCTTATGCGGACGCCCGGGCTTGCAAAAGACATTGTAACTGCGGTTAAAGAAAGTGTTAAAGTGCCTGTAACATGCAAATTTCGTTTAGGCTGGAGTCAGGAAGAAAAAAACTTCGTTAAATTTGCACAGTTAATGCAAGAAGCAGGAGCAAGCGCCGTTACCGTGCATGGAAGGACACGCTCTCAAATGTACGGCGGAAGTGCAGACTGGGCAGAAATAGCCAGATTAAAAGGGAATATAGATATTCCTTATTTTGCAAACGGAGATATAATAAACATTGAAACGGCAGAAAAATGTTTAGAAATTTCTAAAGCCGGCGGTATTGCAGTCGGCAGAGCGGTAATGGGCGATTTATCTCTGATATCAAGAATAGAAAAGTACTTAAATGACGGGGTTATATTGAAAGAGCCTTCTTTAAATGAAAAACTCGGGATGATAAAAGAACATTTAGATTTTCAAATATCATTCAGAGGAGAAGAAAACGGGATAAAATTTATCAGAAAGTTTTATCCTTATTATATAAAAGGTGTCAGAAACGGCGCCGGCTACAGATACAGGCTTGTTACGGAGCAGAATTATAATAATATTATCGAATTACTTGAAGAAATAGCAAAAAATGAATGCGGTGAATAAAAAATATTATGTATATATAATTTTAACCGTAAATAATACATTGTACTGCGGTTATACGAATGATATCGAAAAAAGATTTGAACAGCATAAAAAAGGCAGAGGCGCAAAATATACAAAAGCAAATACTCCCTTGAAAATTGTATATACAAAAGAATTTGATACAAAGCAGGAAGCACAAAAAGAAGAATACAGGATAAAACATTTAACAAAAAAAGAGAAGGAAAAATTAATCGGATAATTTATAATGTCTGCAGTAACCGCATAATAAACATTCGGAGCATAGAGGCTTAACAGGTCTGCAGATATTCTGCCCGAGAGTAACAAATAAAGTATTTATTTCAGACCAGCAGTTTTGTGGCAGATTTTGTTTGAGCGTGAGCTCTGTTTCTTCGGGAGTATCCGTTGAAACAATGCCTAACCTGTTAGATATACGATGGACGTGGACATCAACGCATATGCTCGGAATGCCGTAGCCTTTAGATTGTACAAGATTGGCTGTTTTTCTTCCTACACCTTTAAATTTAATCAATTCTTCAATCTCTTTAGGGACAATGCTGTTGTAATCCAGATATAATTTTTTTGCTATATCCGAAATTTGCTTTGCTTTGTTTTTGTAGAATCCGACAGGATAGATTGCTTTTTCCAAATCACAAACGGAAACATTAAAAAAATCTTTTGGAGTTCTGCCGAGTTTAAGCATTCTCATTGTTGCAGGATAAGTAGTCCTGTCATTTGTTCTGAGGGATAAAATACAGGAAATAAGCACAATAAAAGGATCATGAACATCCTCCATAAATTTAACAAAATCTGTCTGAGGCAAATTCATTTTTTTAATATTTTGAATAATTTTATTAAAATTTTTAATCATGCCTTTTCCTCGCACCAATATTTATTATACATACAGAATAATAAAAAATAACGGAATTATCCCTTGATAAATGTAAATATCCGAAATAGAATCTTTTGGGCATTATTAAAAAGAGGCATTTTGGGAATTTACCGTCATATTTAGGCAAAATATGCAAAGCTGTATTAACGAGTTTTGTTTTAGACTAAGCGATAATGCTTTATGTGTATCAGTATAAATTAATTCGAACCTGAAATAATAAAATCCTGTTAGATTCAGCCATAATCCTTCTTCTATTTTCCATAAACTTGAAATTTTTATATCATTTACAAGACCATTTTCAATTAATCGACAAGAAGCTTTATGAATAGAACATTCCGCAGAAATTTTATATATTGTTTTCTTTTATTCTAAATTTAAAATATAAATATGACTAAAAAATTCTTGCTCCTCATAATTTCAATATTTTATTTATATACAAATGCTTATGCTTTTGAATACGGATATGCACCCAATGGATTTAAGTATGTAAAACATAAACATAGTGAATCTTCATATCAGCATTCTTATTGTTCGGCGAATAAGAGGCTTGAAGAATATGAAAACCAAGATTAAACAAGAGTTGATTGTTTAACACAATATCACGCAGTTGAATTTATTTTGCTAATAAATGGGCGGAAAGTATCGGTCAAGCATTACATTATCAACTAATGGCAGGCAAAAAGGCAATGGTTGTTTTAATTCTTGAAGAACCTGAATAAGAATTGGTTTATTATCATAATATATCTTATCTATAAGGTCTTCGGTTCTTGCCAATTTTATTGCAGATTCTCGATTTACACCATAATACAAAGAGATTAAATCTGAAAGTTCATTTTTTCTATATTGATCATGGTTATACTATTATCAGGTAAAAAATTCTTATAATTTTTATTTTGAATTTTTACACTAATATTATTGTAATGAATTATGTATGCAAATTTTGCAACAACAGATACATCTTTATAGGTTGAGTTCCTTTCTAAAGAAACAACTTCATTTATTAATTTTATAATTTTTCTCGGTGTAGCCTGACCTTTATATGAAGATTGTACAAATAAGTTTTCTTTACTTTTATAATTTCTTGAATTAAAAATATTTAATATTTTTTGTTTTTCTTCAGTAGAAAGTCTATCTTTTCCAAAAGATTCGTCTAATTTTTGATATAAAAATTTTTCAACATTGTCCAAGATGAATGGATTCATACGATATGTCATATCAAATGCTTTTTGAACAAATGATGCTGATTTATTATCTCTGTCTTCAGCTTGATTATCATCATACAATTTTAATATTTGTTCTTCATCGGCCGGAATAATTATATTTGTAAATATATTATTATTTTTTTTATTCTCCTTTAAAATCATTCCTTTTAACGCAGACCAAATTTTTTTAGTTTCTTCAATCTCAATTCTGTCGATATTATCTATAACTATTAAGAAATAGCTATTCTTATTTGTTAAATAGCTATATGATAGAATGTCATTATAAGTTTCTTGAAAATCGATAAAACTTGGCTATATATATTTATTAATAGTTATAGTATTTTTAATATCAGGGGGTTGTTATTGATATAATATTATATTCCGTTTTTAACTTTATAATATTTGAAACTAAATTCTTTAAATTAAACAACAACCATAATAACAAAGGTAAAAATAATATTAAAGCCTGAAGAGTATTTATAAAAATAGATGAAACGAAAGTCCTATTATTAGCATATTAATAGATACAGAGCTAAAATTTATCCTAGATCTTTTTTTTGATTTTAATCTCCAATTTATTAGTTTTAAAATAGAAAACAAAATAACATATATTAAAACTTTATAATTACTATTTAATAAAATATCTGTAATTATTTTGGCATTAATTTGTTCAGTGCCATTAAGTAAACTAAAGGCTAATGGAAAAAAGCCTATAGGTAAAGCTATAATTAAATTATCAAAACTTATAATCCCTTGTTGTCTCGATTTCTGTTCTTGGCATACCTGTTCTAATGAACTGATTTTATTCTCCAATTTATTATATAGCTCTTTATTTTCTTCACTGCTGACTTCGTTTAATAAAAATTTTAAAAAGCCCAATTTTAAATGGAAACTGTTCATTTTTCCATGCATCGTACTCAAATATTGTACACTTTTCTTTTAGTTTGTTTTTTATTGATTCTATTGCAGACGATTTGCCGCTACCCCAAGAACCAAGTAAACCAATTATTCTATTTTGTTCAGGATTAGAAGAAATTTCATCTGCAATCGCTTTTGATAAACCGCTTTCATGAGGGATTGGATTATCATCTAAATAAACGGGATACAATATCTTTTTCTTTTTGTCATTCATTAAAAACACCTCTTTTATGCAAGAAATAATATTATTAATAATATTTTTAATCGATTTAAACATATTTTGATTATATTATAAAAAATAATTAATTTTCTAAAAGCATAACTATTTGTTTAAATAAACAACTTATCCCACAATTCTTCTAGCCTTTTGGCTATATTATAGGCTAATAATGGAGGAACAGCATTGCCAATTAATTTATAAGCACTGCTTGCACTTAATTTATATCGTCCAACTTTTTCTGCCGCTTGAACAAAAGGGTAATCATCAGGAAAAGTCTGAAACCTAGCACATTCTCTTACTGTAAGTCGTCTTTCTTCTAGACCTCGTTTTAATTCTGCAATGTGTGTACCACCGTTATTCTTTGATAATCTTCTATACTCAATATTTCCATGATGTTCTGCTCTGATAGTAGGAGCTAAACCATTTAAGTTGATTTCTGTTTGCCCCTGCGAATTAGGGCAATATTTTGCTTTTGAATAGCACATTTGAGCTAAATCTTTAATTTCTTCTAAAGGTTCTTTTAAATCTTTAACTACTTTGGAAGTTGTAACATACGGCTTTAACTTATTATCATTTAATAAACTTAATTGTGTAGTTATTTTGGAGTTATCATAATGCGTTTTTACGGGATATGGATCATATTCTTCTGAAATATGTTCTTGTGTAAGAGCTTTTAATGCTTCCTCTTTTAAATATTTTTTATTAAGACCTATAAAAATCACACGCACTCTTTTTTGGGGAACACCATAATCTCCTGCAAAAAGCATTCGTGCCGGAACAACTAAGTACCCTTCATCAATATTTCTAAAATCGTTTTCAATTATTTTTACATTTCCAAGGGATACCAAGCCTTTAACATTTTCAGCTATAAAAACTTTAGGTTTTGTAATTTCAATAACTTCTTTCATCCATAGATAAAGCATACCTCTGGTTTCTGTTGCGGGAATATTAAAATTTTCTTTTTTTCCACTGTGGCTTTTTTCAGAGTTAAATCCTTTTCTTTTCCCGGCGACGCTAAAATCTTGGCAAGGGATCCTCCTGTTACAATATCTACATTTTCCGGGAAACTATACTCCCCTTTTTTATATGCTTTTACAAGATCAACAATACTTTCTAAATGAAATATGTTATCTGCATATCCATATTTTTTGAAATATGAGTTCCATGCAATTTTGGCGATATTCATAATGTCATTTGCAAAAACTAAATCAAAATCTGTTGATTGTAATTCTATAAAATTATTTGACTCGTTTTTTACCCAATCCGGATGTAGGTCTTTATTTACACAGGCAGACGGCACTTTAAATCCTCCCTCAAAGCCTAAGTCCATTCCTCCGCATCCGCTAAAGAGTGATAAAACTTTCTTATTTTTCCTTTTTCTTGAATCAATAACTTTATTGCTCATGTCTTGATTATACATAAAATACTTAAAAAAGTCTGGTTTGTGCTAGAACGTTAAGTATAAGAGATTCTATAGCATGGCTGATATTTATACACATTTAAGAGAACTTGGTGTAGCTTTTTCTTTCTTTAACAAACAAGATTTATCTGACATTACACCTGAATATTTTTATGAAATATGCACAAAAAATGTAAAAATGCCTTGTAAATTGACAATGCAGATGATTGCGATGAATTCTGATGTTTTCAATGAAAGAGAATTAACTATAATAAAAAATGCAATAAAATTAGGAAAAGAAATAAAAACATATTTTAATATTTATTAAATATACTTTTAAATACGAATAAATACAGTACAGGTATGCATGTTTTCAAGGAATTTGCAAATAACGAATTTGAAAATTGGTTTCATACAACTTGCGAATGTTTATTACAAAATAGACCAAATGATTTT
This sequence comes from uncultured Muribaculaceae bacterium, assembly GCA_964491345.1. GTDB lineage: Bacteria > Cyanobacteriota > Vampirovibrionia > Gastranaerophilales > Gastranaerophilaceae > Avigastranaerophilus. Next base: position 19,628 of record CAZBFV010000010.1, on the reverse strand, counting down.
TCTGCTCAAAAAGAGGGAAAATATAAAGCTGAAGGAATATTGGAAAATAATGAGATGTTTTTAAGATATAATTCTTTAGATTCTATTCGATTTAAAGATATTAGGAATTTAAGTTATAGTGAGTTTGAAAACCGCACAAACAGCCATCTAAGAGAATATGTTTTTAGTAAGTGGATAAAAAATACAGTTGAAGATGATGAAGAATATATTAAAGCTAAAAAGGATTGTGCAATAGCAGCAGGTAAAAATATTATTAATTTGGTATCAAAATGTCAAGGAACATCACCAATTGGTCTTATGCGATTCTTTAGAATCGAAGTTGAAGAATACTATTATGCAAAAACTACAAACAATTCAGTTGCAATATACAAAGTACCAAAATTAAGTGATGCAAATAACTATATTGTTATCAATAAAGTTTGGATAGAAGTTCCAAAATCGCAATTGAATTTTTATACTGAAATTATCAATAAAACTAATGGTTGCAAGATTATTTTTAGAAACGAATTGCGTTATTCCCATGGGCAATTTAACGGAACTCCTGAAGCAAAATGTTATATAGACAGAAGTGCTTGCGATTTGACAACTATGTATCAAAAAATTGTGTAACCAAGCAATTGTGTTGCCATGTAAAGATTTAAATGCTATATGCTTTAATTCTAAAGTATTTACTTATATGTGGGTGTTTCTATGGAAGAAACCGGCAGATAAAATATTGTTAAGGAAAAATATAAAACATATAAGCATGTGTGCAGAGGATGTATATAATATCGCTGTCATTGTTTATTACTTTGTTAGTAATCAGCCTGAACCGGAGGAACTTTACAATATTACTATGATTATTAAAAGTTAAAGATTTAATTCAGATTTATTAAATGTATTTTTTATTAATGCAGAAAGAAGTTAATAAATTCATTTCAAGAGCATAAACATTCTCTCTGCTTCTTTTTCCTCTTGTAACAAGAATTAGTATCAGGATAAACTTCTCTAATTATATTTTTTAATATGGAAATATAGGTATAGACTGAAGTTAATTGAAAGATGCTATCAAATTTATTCTGTTTAAATTTTGCAACTGCTTTAGTTGTTATTTCTTTTATTATTAACTTCCCAAAATATTCTTCTGAATGATTTTTATAGCTTGTTTTTTCATGCATTAATCTTTCTGACTGTTTTTCAGATTTTAATTTAAAAAATCTGTCTTTTTATCTTGAAATAAATCTTTAATTGTTCTTTGGCCGAAATTGAGCTTGGATATACTTTTTTCCCTCCCTTACGATGATAATAACATGGTTGAATTTATTTTATGGCAATAAAACGTTGCTGATTAATAAATAATTATTTATCTTTATCAAAATCAAATAAATCTTTTAATTTTATTTCTAAGGCATCAGCTATATCTATAACAGTATCAAAAGAAGGTTTAGAAAATGCTATTTCTATTTTTCCTACAAAATTAAGTCCTTTATTAATTTTATCTGCAAGTTCCTGCTGGGTTAATCCAAGTTCCATGCGTCTTGATTTAATGTTTTTCCCTAATTTTTTGTAGATATTTTTATTCATAAATTAAAGATATGTTTTATTTTTTATAATTTATACGGATTGACAGAACGTAAAAATCGTTGTAATCTTTTAAAAGATTGATGTTTAATAAAGTAATAATATAAAATTAATATTTTCAATTAACATTAATTGACCATGTATTGAGAATATAAAATATGATAATAAAACAGCAGGACAGTATAAAAGTGAATATAATGAAAATATTTAAAAAAGAGGAAATAGCTGAACCGCCGTATAATTATGAATTTTTGACAAATTTAAATGAAAGCGAATATCCTGAATATTTAAAGAAAATATTTAAAAATAGTACGGGCAGAGAGTTAAATTTAAAGCACCCAAAAACTTTTAATGAAAAAATACAGTGGCTGAAATTATATGATACAACTCCGTTAAAGACAAGGTTAACGGATAAAATTCTTGTACGTGATTGGATTAAGGATAAAATCGGGGAAGAATATTTAAAACCTGTTCTTTGGATAGGGGATAAGTATGATGATATTCCGTTTGAAATTTTGCCCGCATGTTTTTTTATTAAACTAAATCACGGATGCAAATGGCATTTTGTAATAAAAAAGAAAGATGAATTTTTAAATAATGAAGTATTAATAAATATAGTAAAAAACCATATAACGGGCTGGCTCGGTCAATCTTTTTTCCCTTATGCGGGATTTGAAATGCAATACAAAGATATAGAACCAAAGATATTAATTGAGCCGATACTTGCAGACAATATAAATGAAAAACCGCATGAAATTGAAATATACTGTTTTAACGGTGTTCCCGAAATTTTTCAAAAAATAAGGTATTCAGAGCCAAGAGAAGTAAGTATCTTTGATAAAGAATACAAACATATAAATTTAAAATTTCTGCCCAGTTATAAATTAGTGCAGGAAGAAGCGGATGAAAATTTAAGACTTGCCGCAGAATTATCGAAAGAATTATGCAGGGGATTTAAACTTGTAAGAATTGACTGGCTGATAAATCAAAACAGATTGTATTTTAACGAAATGACTTATACCCCTTTTTCGGGATTTTATAAATTTAATGATGAGAAGTGGAATAAGAAACTTGGAAATATGCTTGACTTACGAAAGGATTAACCATGGATTTAGATAATATTGAAAATCTTAACGAGGAACAAATACTTAATTTATATAACGATGTTATAGAGATGGGAGAGTCAAGATTAATTGCAACTTATTATTCATGTTATAATGGGGAGTTCAGGGAATGCGATGGTAATGGCTGTACTACAATAGGTTACTGTAAGTAAATAATTAAAAAACTTATCCAAATTTTTAGATTTTTTACGCCGGTCTTTTATTGCTTTGGCTTGCAAATTTAAAAATACCTTTTTGCCGGCAGTATTTTCAAGTTCATTTCTTGCTTCGGTTCCGATTTTTTGAGCATTGAAGCACTTTTACCTGTTATTATACCTTTTTGAGTTTCATGCTCAACAGTTGTAAATAGACACATGGTGTGATTACTCAGGTCAGATGAATTGATTATTTCGGGCAATACAAACAAAAAATTTCTCTTTAATGTTTGTATTTTTTATTTTATTTTTATAAATTTATGATATGTTTTGTACACATAAAATTTCAATTGCAACTTGTTTAATTTAGTATCTTATTTGCTAAAGACCAAAAGGAGGTCATATGTTTAAATATAATTTTGCAGCTTTTTATACTTATCCTTGGTTTATCTATATTATTTCTAAAATATTCTGTTTGTTGTCTGGCGAATTCCGATTTAAGTTTCCTTAAAAAGGCAGAAGAACTATATGTTGTTCTGAGTGCAGTTGTTTTTGAACTCTGTACATTGCTTCTGGCGCTGATAATTTTTCTTTAGTCAGATAGTATTTTTTGAAGTTATAAAGCGTATTATTGTTGGAATAATGAGGCAATATCCTTTCAGGCCATACTTATTAAAATTAGAACGAATTCTGATAAATGCAGATAAAGCAATTTTTTTATAAGCCGATGGTTCATTAAAATATTCAACAACCTGCTTAAGGTTTTTGCTGCCTGTTTGATTAATAATGTTTAATAATGCAATATACCCTCTTATTCTGTTTTGAGCTTCTTCACCGAGTTCAAGAAAATCAGCATAAGTTTCTTCTTCAATAACAATCGGTTTAAATCCGTTACTATTCTCTGCATTATTATCATTCATTTCAGCAGATTTTTTAGTGTTAAAAAAATATGTGTTGTTATTTTTTAGAACAATTTGTTTTTTTGCTAAATCTGATAAAATTTCTGCTACTTCTTTTTCATCAAGTTTTGATACGGCAATTAATTCATCAAGATTAAATTTATCCAATCTTCTTGCCGTTTTTATAATTAAATCTCTATTTTTCAAAGCTCAATCCTTTCACTTGTTTTACATCTGTTTTGTTTAATCCGTTCGTTTCCGCCGGATTTTCAAGTAATGAAATCCCTTTTATAATCTGCCGGAATCGGTTAGTTTTTTCAAAGAATATTTCTTTTGCCCCGTCTGTTATTTTTATTTCAGAAAGTTCTTCGGCAATAACTTCCGCATCCTCTTTAGAAAAAGGCTTAAATTCTATGATTTCAGATAATCTGTCATATAGATGCCTGTATTTACCGAGTTTGGTTTTAGCTTCCTGCATACCGATTAAGACAATAGATGCTCCTGTTAAATCGTGTAAATCTCTTAATGTTTCTACGATTTTATTTCTGCTTATAAATATATTAATCCCATTTTCGGTACTTCATTAGATTTATCAATGATGTTATTCATTAATCCGGTTTTGTTCAGTTTTTGTAAGTTTTTCTTCAGTTATAAGATATTCATATTTTTCAAATTTTTGCCGGAAATAATCGTTAGAATTTTCCGCTTTAATGTCTTTTTGTACTTCAAGACTAAATTGTTTTATTTCATCTTCTTCCTGCTTTTCGGATAAATCCATGGTTAATAAAGGTGTATGAACCTGATTGCGCTTCAGATGATTAATGTATTTTTGTTCGGCTCTTTTCTCCGGTTGTTTCTTTAATTTTGTTTTTTTGTTTTAAATCTTCAATATCTTTTAGCTTCGCAGATAAATTCTCCGCTCAATTTGAAAACTTTTATTGAACTTAAATTGCAACCGAATAGGGCTTCGTCATAATAATTATTTTTAAGGAATAAAATGCCGTTTCTATAAATATTTTTTACCTCGCAGGCCATCATAAGGTCATCTGAAGTTTCAATATTAACCCCCCTTCACCTCTGCCCGAGTCAAGAACTTCTCCGATGGTTTTACCCGCAACATGAGGGCAAGGCTGTTCATAATTATACTTTTGTAGCCAAATTTCAAGAACTTGTACAACTTGCTCTATTGTTGGAATATTTACCTTAAAAATTTGCTTATGGAGTTTTTCATTCCTTTTTAACCGGGCAGGCTTCTTGATAATACTTGTTCCTGTGTATGACGGCAGCATAGATTCAAAACTGTCATAGCTGATTCCGTGTTAAAAAACAGGGGAATTGATTCCGAAAGAATAATTAATGACTTCTTAAATCCTTTAAAAGCTGAATTTATTACTCCTGATGTATTTGTTTATATGGTCAAGGCTGTAAACAGGATAAAATCAGCTGTTGAAAACAGAGAACATATTACTGTTTATGGTGATTTACAGGAACGCCGATTTCACAAAAAGATAAAAACACTCGTGAAGTGTTCGGTGAATATATAGATGTCTATGATATGACTCAAGCGGTTGAAGATGGTGCAACTCGTCCTGTTTATTATGAAAGCAGAGTTGTGAAATTACAACTTGATCCTGCAACCTTACAACTTATTGATAAAGAATACGATATTATGGCTAACAATGCCGATCCTGATGTAATAGAAAAAAGTAAACGAGAACTTGGTCAAATGGAAACAATTCTCTCTGATGATAAAACAATAAATTCATTGGTTAATGATATTCTTAATCACTATGAAAATAACAGAGAAAATTTATTAACAGGAAAGGCAATGATAGTCGCTTATTCAAGACCAATAGCATTAAAGATTTATCATAGAATTTTAGAGTTAAGACCTGATTGGAATGAAAAAGTTGCAGTTGTTATGACATCAGGTAATAACGATCCTGAAGAATGGCGAGAAATAATTGGCAATAAAAGACATAAAGAGGAGCTTGCAAAACAATTTAAAAAATCAGATAGCCCTTTAAAAATTGCAATTGTGGTTGATATGTGGCTCACAGGTTTTGATGTCCCATCGCTAGCTACAATGTATGTATATAAGCCGATGACAGGACATAATTTGATGCAGGCTATTGCAAGAGTAAATAGGGTCTTCAAAGATAAAGAAGGCGGTTTAATTGTTGATTATGTCGGAATTGCAACTGCTCTAAAGCAGGCAATGAATGATTATACCGTAAGAGATAGGAAAAATTACGGAAATATGGATATTTCAAAAATGTCATATCCGAAATTTATTGAAAAATTAGAAGTTTGCCGGGATTTATTCCATGGATTTGATTATTCAAAGTTTGTAGTTGGCACAGATTTAGAAAGAGCCAAATCAATTTCAGGAGCCGTAAACTTTATAATTGCTCCATCTAATGATGTTACAAAAGAAACCTTCTTAAAAGAGGCTCTAATGTTACATCAAGCATTGTCTTTATGTTCTTCTATTGTTGAAGTATCCGATAGAATAGAAGCTGCATTCTTTGAATCTGTACGAGTTCTTGTAATGAGATTAACAAATACGGGAGTTGGGAAGAAGATTTCATTACCTGAAATGAATGCAAGAATAAACGAATTGCTGAAACAAAGTATTAAAAGTGATGGTGTTATAAATTTATTCTCTGATATTAAAGAAGAATTTTCTTTGTTTGATCCTAAATTTTTAGATGAAATTTCAAAAATGAAAGAAAAAAATTTAGCGGTAGAAATATTGAAAAAACTTATTGCGGAACAAGTTTCGGTTTATAAACGTACAAACTTTGTTAAAAGCGAAAAGTTCAGCGAAATAATTCAATCGCTATATAAACGGTTTAATTACAAATGCAGAAGTAATTGAAGAATTATTAAAAATAGCAAAACAAATATCCGAAGCTCAAAAAGAAGGTGAGAGTTTAGGTTTGAATCAGGATGAACTCGCTTTTTATGATGCTCTAACTAAACCTCAAGCAGTTAAAGATTTTTATAAAAATGATGAATTAGTTGCTATGACTAAAGAGTTGACCGATATGCTTCGTAAAAACAAAACTGTTGATTGGCAAAATAAGCAATTTGCACGTGCAAAAATGATGATGATGGTGAAAAGGCTACTTAAAAAATATAATTATCCGCCTGAAGGTCAAGATGATGCACTGCAGACGGTTATGACTCAATGCGAACTTTGGACTGATAATTTAATGGAAATATAAATTAAACAAAATATTTTTCTATATTATACAAATTTTCATATTTTCTTAAAGTTTTTTGCTTTCCACGGCAACATTGTTTAATTAAATCTTTATTACAATAATTAGTTTCTCTTATAAATTCTACCCAAAGACAAACTCCGCTTGCACTTTTAAAAATTTGTACTGTTTCAACACATCTTACTTTTCTTGAAGGGATACATAACGAGAGATATCGTTCTATGCCGAATTTTAAACTATTAAACATTTTTTTTGGAGCTTTATATGTTTTTATTATTATGTTGTTTTGTTTAAATCCAAGTCGGAAACATTAAAACACCGCTTCCAAGTTTTTGGTAAGAACTTTTTACATAACTACGCAATCAAAGATTGCTTGTATGTAAGAGTTTTACATACATCATTCTAAGACTCAACTTTGTTTCGCTAAGAATGAATGTATGTCTGTTTTGTATCAATTATTTTTTTTAAAATTACAACAAAAAATGCCGGCAAAGTTGAATAAATTTCAAAACGGTCTTGCAAAAAAAATCATACCATTTGCACCATTCAAACAACGTGCTGAAAAGCAGGCTATGACTTGCTTTAAATGCCCTTGCCCGAAAAAATCACACCATCTGAGCTGACCAAACCACTCAAAAAAATACATTACTCAGATGGGTAAATGCTATTCTTATAAACAAGACTACGAAATTGCATTAAATGAATACTTAACTGCCCACAGATATGATGCAAATAAAACTGAAGCCATAAAAGAAATAATTAAAATAAATGAGGCATCAGGCGATAAAACAAGCTTAATGGAGTTCTATGAAAAACTTGTACGCCAAGAACCCGATAATACTTTTGCTCTTGTCGGTTTAGGCGATGTTTATGCCGATTTATACGAGTTTAAAAATGCGATTGAATACTATGAAAAAGCCGTTAAAACAAATAACGCTGGCTGTGAAGTATACTATAAACTCGGAAACTGCTGTGAAAAACTAAGAGATACAGTCAGTGCAAAAGAAATGTATGAAAAGTATTTAGCAAAAGCACCTCAATCTCCGGATGCAGAGAAATTAAAAGAAAAACTTGCTGAAATGGATGTATCTTCTTCTGTTTCAGCTAGTGCAGATGAGGGCTTTATTGATAAAATTATGAAATTCTTCGGCAGATAAGTTTTTTACCCCCCCCCGAATTAAAAAAAACTATTAGATATTGCAAAATGAAAAATCTTGATTTATAATTAACTCATAAGTGAGGTAGGACACATGTTTTCAGATTTTAATAATCGCCTAAAACCCACGGGGGGGGGGATTTAAAAAGTAAAACTTGCACAGACAGCAATAAAAATACGGATTGTGAATGCAAGTTTAGTTTTACTTCCCTAAAAGACTCATTTCTTAATTTCCTTGAAGAAAATTTTAATTTTAATAACCGTAATATCAACAATTTTTTTCCTCGTCTAAGAAACAACGGTTCATCGTTTTTTGAATATAATTTTATTATGAATCTTAAAAAAAAGGATTATCCTAAGTATTTAAAACAAGCTTATTACGTTAAAACAGGAGAAAAACTTAATTTAAGACATCCTAAAACTTTAAATGAAAAAATCCAATGGCTTAAAATATATGATGACAAACCCATAAAAATAACTTTAACGGATAAAGTACTTGCCAAAAATTGGGTAAAAGAAAAAATAGGCGGGCAATACTTAAAACCTGTTTTATGGCTGGGTGATAAGTTTGATGATATACCTTTTGATGAATTGCCTGATGTCTTTATTATTAAATGCAGCCACGGATGCAAATGGCAGGCTGTTATTAAAGATAAAAATAAATTTTTAGAAAACAATAAACTTGTAAACCTCATAAAAGAACAATTTGACGGCTGGCTCTCTCAATCTTTTTTCGGTTGGAGTGATTTTGAAACTCAATATAAAGATATTAAACCTAAAATAATTATTGAACCCCTTTTAAGAGATAATTTAAATAAAGTGCCTTTTGAAATTGAAATTTGGTGCTTTAACGGTAAAGCTAAAATTATTCACAGGTATAAAGAAATATCTTTTAATGATAAATCATCATTCAGAGAAATAAATTCTTATGATGAGAATTTGAATCAATCAGATATTAAATTTTATGGTATGAATAAAATTGTATACTCCGAGCCTGATGACATAATAAAGGAGGCAAAAGCTTTAAGTGAAGTACTTGCAAAAGAGTTTAAATTGGTAAGAGTAGATTGGATGATATATAAAAACAAGTTGTACTTCAACGAAATGACATTTACTCCGCAATCAGGTTTTATTTATTTCCCTGAAAATCATAATGAATTACAGTTAAAACTCGGCAAAATGATAAATTTGAAAGGAGATTAATATGCCTGATAATAACGATAATGATTTAAACAATTTAAGTATTGAAGAAATAGAAGCACTATATGCTGACTTGATAGAATTTCCTGCTAATGATTTAAGAATTGCAATATGCTACAGCGGACCAACCGGTTCTCCAACGGGTAAATATGCACAAAATCTCTATGGATGCTAGATATTATGAAAATACCAATCTATCTTAATACAAAAACATTTAACATTAAGAATAAATGCACGATAAGTTTAGTTGACGATTTAAAAAATCAGATTTTTTATATTTTAAAAAATGAATTGTCAAAAGAATGGGAAACAATGATTTCTGATGACAATTCAGATACAAAAGATTATGAAAATTTTCTTTTGAAAATTCGACAGAATAAAAATTTAAGATGTGCAATAGATACAGACAGTGAAAATTATAAATATTTCGGTTTAAAGTTAGATAATTTATTTTCGGAAAACTATATTATCGATGTATTACATTTAGAACTCAATTATAAGTGCAACTTACAATGCAAGCATTGTTATAATCCAAAAGATATGAATAAAGATGCTATTACATTTGAGCAGGCAAAGAAAATCATTGACGATGCATATATAAGTGATGTATACGGAATTTGCCTGACCGGCGGAGAATGCACAATAAACAAAGATTTTTTAAAAATAGCTGAATATGTACGACAAAAACGTATGCGTTTATCTATTTTAACTAATGCTCAAAAACTGTATGACGATGAAAATTTATTTAATAATGTAATTAATATATATCCTTCGTTAATTAAATTTTCATTATACTCAATGAAAAGCGAAGTTCACGACCATATTACCGGAGTAAAAGGTTCTCTTGATAAAACATTAAGTGTTATAAAACGGCTACGGGAGAAAAATGTCAAAATAAGAATAAACTCTCCGATGCTTTCATATAACATCGGCGATTATAAAGATATTAGCAAATTTGCACAAGAAATCGGCGCTTATTTCGGTGCAGATTGTAATTTTATATATAACAAGGATAATAATAACTTAAATGCAAAATGCGGTTTTGAAGATATTGAAAAATTTTATTGCGATAATTTCAACCCTGATGAAATGAGACCGGAGTTTATAAAATCACCCGAAAGAATATGCAACGCAGGCACAAAAGTTTTAAGTATCAGACCTGATTTAAATATTACCCCCTGCGTAGGGTTTAATTATATTTTGGGTAATTACAAAACTACATCGTTAAAAGAATTACAAAATACTATCCTTCCAAAATTCAGAGAAGTTTATATAAAATCCAATCTTAAAGAATGTTTCAAATACGACTATTGCAAATTTTGCAGTTACTGCTCTCTTCAATCCACAAACGAATGCGGATTTTTAAAAAAGACACCGATACTGTGCGAAAATGCAAAAGCCTATTATAATGCGGTATTACATCATCAAAACAAAAAGCAGGCAGGTTGGGTTACGGAGCATAAACCAACAAAAATAAGGAATATGAATTAATTATGAGTGATGAAAATAATAAAGAAAATAAGTTAATAAACAAGTTCGGTTAAAAAAAGTTGTTGTGTTTAAACCAACTTACAAGCTATTTAACTATTGCCGTTTATTTTACGGCTTCAACAAATTTTCTGCAACATTTTTAACCGCATTAAATTCTTAATATCTTCTCTCATAGTTTCTTCATCATAATTATCCTAAAAATGTAAACATTAACTATTTAATTTTGTGATATTTTGTATTATGCTTTTTAAGCTGACATAGGGCATGGTTTTAGTCAAGACGCAGTGCAGTTAGTTCGGCTGTATTAATCGAAAGGAGTTAATGATGAAAAAATTACTGTTTTTAGGTATATGTTGCTTAAGTTTCTTTTTGCCGTTTTCAAATGCTGAGTTCGCCGGTAATTCGCAGGTTACCAAAACTAATATTGCTGATATAAAGAATTTAAAAGACGGTGATTTTATATCTTTGACGGGAATTATCAAAACTAAATGTAAAGGGGCACATGGTATGATTATGTGGGTCAGATGAATTGATTATTTTAGGCAACACAAACAAAAAGTTCCTCTTTAATGTTTGCATTTTTTATTTTGTTTTTATAAATTTATGATACGTTTTGTACACATAAGATTCCAATTGTAACTCGTTTAATTTAACATTTTAAATGCCCTTGCCCGAAAAAATCGCACCATCTGAGCTGACCGGCAAAAGAGTAATTTGACCCATTTTAGGTCAAATGGTTTGATTATTTCCTACCCCTCCTCGCTACCTAAGCCGAATGAGCGAAAAAATCGCACCATCTGAGCTGACCAAACCACTCAAAAAAATACACCAGAAATACAAATGTACAAAAACAATTAGTTTGACTATTTAGAACAGTGGTTTTGATATTTAGGGGCAGAGAGATTTGAACCGGAAAACATATTCTTTCTTAATATAAACTGTATTTTGCCTTGTAATAATATGTAATCCAAACGAACCCTCGCAGTTTCAGCGACCTAATATTTAACACCAAATTACCAGTAAATATAAGTTAATTTAACTATGTATAAATGTATTGTAGCGAATATTTTTTCCAATTTCAATAGAAATATTTTTTACTTTAGTAACTTTTTACCAAACCACATGACAATTGAATTACAACCTAAAAATTTACCATAATAAACGCTGAAAATATTGATTTTCACCCAAATTAGCAACGATTTTATTAAGAAATATTTTTATCTATTTATATTGTTTCGATTTAAATGATTTATTTGCATTAATTACATCAGATAAATTTTTATGAACAACTAATTTAGGAGGATTTGAAATAAATTCTATATATTTTTTATAAAGTTTGAATTCTCTTTGTGAAAATATAATACAATTAGTTAGTTTTATAATATATATTCTAAATATTTCAGATATTTGAGAGGATAATTCGTTATCATTTTGCCAATTTTGATATTTTATACTAAGTGCTAAAATTTTATTCATACAACTCATTACTTGTTGAAATAAAATATTTAAATTACTAGGTATATATTTTGTGCCAATAGAATCTCATTTTGAAACATTTGGCAAGTATCTCTTTGATTTTTTATATGTTTAATCAATGTTATAGTGGATGTTACATTGAAATAATTAAATAAAATCTTAGAATCAATCTGTTCAAAGTAACCAATAAAATTTAATGCCAATTGTTCGTCTAAATAGTCCTCATCAAACCTTGTGCCAATAGGAGTAATATAAATAATATTTTTGCCTTGTTTAAATAAATCATCTTTATAAGGGAAAAATGGAATTAATAAATCATATAAAGATATGGTTAGTTGTCTCATATCTGCAATTGTGATATATGCAAGGTTTAAATTTTCTAGTGTATAAAAAATAGATATTATAATTGCAGATATATGTGTTATCCAAATGCTTATTAATGTTCCACTTATCATATATAATATTGATTTAATATCGGTATTCGAGGAATATACTGCTAATTTTATAGATATGTAAAATATTATAAGTAAAAGTGTATTAAGTATTATGTTAGGTGCTAAGTAATTATTTTGTAATTGCATTTTTAATACTAAACCTAAAGAATAATAAGTCCTTTTTAGCTGAAAAGCCAACATTTGCCAAATTGGTTTTAAAGAAAATAATAATGAAAAACAATATCGCATAGCCTTATAACATATTTTTATATATGTTATTATAGATTTATAATTAAATGCAATTATAAAAATAATCGAAATAGCAATTAAACTCAAAGAAATAGTTAATATTATATGGCTTTTAAAAAACGGAAGATAATTATTTGTAAACATACTAATTGTTCCTAAAAATTAACTAATAACCTTTCTTCAAGATCACGTTTAGATAATACAGGTATTAAATCTTGCATAATCTTGCTCGCAAGAGCATAAGCCATATTTACAGGAACAGCATTTCCAATCATTTTATATCCATCAGCAACACTTGTATATTTAAAAATAAAATCATCTGGGAATGTTTGTATTCTTGCACATTCTCTTAATGATAATCTACGATATAAATGTTCTTGTCCTTTTACAAATTCACGTTTATTTTGTTCAATAAAAGTCATTTTGGGTGCTTGAGGATGAATCGGGGCATGGCGTCCACCGGCTTGTATTGTAAATGATGGTTCATTCCAAGCTCGCACCCTATTTCTGGACATAAATATCGTTGAAAATCCTCCAATCATATATTCGTGATTAGGTATTTTACATTCATTTCCATTGGTATAATTTTTTTCTTTTGCCGGAATTGCAGAATCTTTCAAGTCCCAAATAGCATCCTTTAAAACAGGCTTGTATTCATATATTTCAGGAAATTCAAAGGTCATGCCTAAGTCTTTACGATAGTCAACAAAAATTATACGCTTTCTATCTTGAGGAACATTGTAATTATTTGCATTTATTAATCTAAAACTTAAATTATATCCGGATTCTCTAAACATTTTTTTTATATTTAAGAGAGCTTCTGAATGCCTCTTTGCAAGCATGCCCTCAACATTTTCGGCTAAGAAAAATAAGGGTTGTTTATCTTTTAAAATTCGTATAAATTCATAGAAAAGCTGACCTCTTGCATCATTAATACCTCTTAGAGAACCTGCCTCACTCCAGCTCTGGCAAGGCGGACCGCCAATTATACCAACACAGTCCGGAATATCACAGGAAAGAACGTTCCTAATATTTCTTTTATCTAAATAAGTATTAGGAAAATTATATTCAAAGGTTTCCCAAATAGATGAATCATATTCATTAGCCCAAATAATATCAAATCCGGCTTTTTCGAAACCTTTATCTAATCCGCCTGCACCTGAAAATAAACTTACCACTTTTTTATCCATGGTAAAACTCCATAAATTTTATAGGTATCAATTGGGCAGGATTATTCGGATTTCTTATTTGTATATCATGAATAAAGAATTTTTTGTCGTCTTTTAATGATAGTAAATCATTTTGATCTTCATAAGAAAATTGTTCAAATTTGTCTTTTTTCATAACACAATAAAATTTGAAATCTGATGATATATTTTGTTTTGGCAGATAATCAAAAACCTTTTTAGGATGAAATATCGACCACATGCCTCTAACTCTTAAATCTGTTAACGGGTCAACTTTTTTGATTTTTCCAAGTTCATTTGTTTCTGCTAACTCTGCACATGAAATAGAATGCAAACCATCAACTATAGTATTTTTTATTCTTTCATATATGCCTTTATCAGCAGCATAGCAATCACCATATACAAACCAAAGTTCTTTTAAGTTTGTATCTGTTGTATTGCCGACTACATAAATAATGTCTTTAATTGACCAATTCTCACAAGTCCTGCATTCGTTTGTAATCATTGTACTGTCAGCATATAATTTATCTTTAGGATATGAACTATTTAAAGCTAAAGCATTTGCATTACCTTGAACCTTTTTAACTTCAATGGCATCGCCATTTTTTAACATAATATCGGGAGGATTGTTCTGATTTCCTGTGTATGAAAAGACTTCGTTATAAACATTAAGCCTTGAATATTCATCCTCATACATAAGAGTATTAGCAAATAAATCTTTTATATAAACTTCCAAAGCATTTCCCACCATTAACACGATTTCTGCCCGAATAATGTGCCGTTAACGCTATTATAGAATTTTCTACTAAATTTCTAATTGCAATTAAAATATTTGAAGACATTTCATACCCCTATTTGAGATAAGTATATATCAAAATAGAGTATTTTTCTATTTTATTAAGTCTTATTAATTTAAAAACGGTCTTGCAAAAAAAATCATACCATTTGCACCATTCAAACAACGTGCTGAAAAGCAGGCTATGCCTTGCTTTAAATACCTTTGCCCGAAAAATCACTTTATCTGTCAGACCGCTAAAAGAGTAATTTGACCATTTTCAGACCAAATAGTTTGATTATTTCCTACCCCTCAAACTCGCTTCCCAAGCCGATTGCCCGAAATAATCGCACCATCTGCCCTAACCAAACCACTCAATAAAATACATCAATAAAATACAACAAAAAAGCCCAATAACTAACTGCCTCAGGTATTTTAACATAGGAAGAGGTGGGATTCGAACCCACGGTACGCAGATGCGCACGACGGTTTTCAAGACCGTTCCATTCAACCGCTCTGGCACTCTTCCGACTGCGGTATATTCTCATATTAATAAAAAAATGTTAAATTGTAAAGTATTAAAATACAAATTTTTTGTTTTTTACATCGTTTATAATCTGCTCCAGTTCTGCTTCAAGAGCATTTGTCCGGTAATATTCGGTCATTTTAATTTTTTCAAGCGCTTTTACAACGTTGTATATGCTGTATTTATTATATGGAAATCCGGCCGACAATGAATTAAAATCGTTTATCTCATCTCGGTTAAAAAATCTGCTTAATAATTCATTTTTTATATTGTCCGCATTTTTTATCTGAATATCTTGTGTTTCTTTTATATCCGTCATCCTGTTTTTGTGCATCCTGTATTTAACAAGAATTTTAGGTATATTAGCAAGTTTTCCGCCGGATAGTATAATTTGTTTATATAAATCATAGTCTTGAGAACATTTTTTTGAAATGTCATAATTAATATAATGCCTGTCAAGATATTCTTTTCTGTATATAACGGATGAATGGCAAATCGGATTATAAATATTCATAGCTAATTCAAGCATTTTGCCGTCTGTATAAAATACCCATGAAGGCCTTTTATTTTCTCCGAATGTTTCTATATATGCCCCTGCTAATGCTGTATAGGGATTATTTTCCATATATTCCGTTTGAATTTTTATTCTATCGGGGTGTGATATATCATCATCATCAATATGCACTATATATTTGCCTTTTGCAATATTATGCGCAACATGATAGTTAAATGTGCATCCGCAGTTTTGTTTGTTTTTAAGATACAAAATTCTGCTGTCGGAACAGCTTTTTATTATATCTTCGGTTTTATCTGCAGAAGCATCATTTATGATTATAAATTCAAAATCGGAATAGCTTTGATTTAATATAGAATCAATTGTTTCTTTTATAATATCTTCTCTATTATACGAACTCATAACGACAGAAACAAAAGGCATTTATGGTATCTCCGATATTTTAATTAATTACGGTAAATATTATAATAAAAATAAATCCGGTATTAAATACCGGATTTGTTTTGTTTATTAAATAATATTTTCTTTAATTGCTTTTACTGCGGCCTGGACTCTGTCATCTACGCATAATTTCTGCAATATACTGCATACGTGGGCTTTTGCGGTATGAACGCTCACTATTAATTCTTTGGCAATTTCAGTATTGCTCTTTCCCTGAACTAAATGTTTTAATACTTCAAGCTCCCTTTCGGTTAATTGCGCTCTTGCATCTTGAACCTCCGTTGTCTGCATTAATGTTACATTTTCAGGTTTTGGAAAGAAGTTTAAAGCTGCTTTTGAAACGCCTGCATCAACCCAGCATGCGCCTTCTGCAACATTTTTAATTACATCCGATAATGTTTTTGGCGCAATATCCTTTAAACAATACGCATTAGCTCCTGCTCCCAATGCCGCAATAACTTCATCGCTTCTTTCATGAGAGGTCAGAATAATAATTTTTACATCCTTATTTTGTTCTTTTACTTTCATTGTTGCTTCAAGCCCGTTCATGCCGGGGAGTCCTAAATCCATTAAAACAACATCAGGCTTTAACGAATTTATAATTTTTATTCCTTCAGAGGCATCTTCTGCTTCTCCTATTACATTAATATGTTCATATTCATTTAATGTAGATTTTAATCCGACACGAGTCAGCTTGTAATCCTCAACAATAACAACCTTAATTACATCTTTTTTTTCACTGATTTCTGGCACGGTTACATCCTCTCTTAACTTTGCTCTTATTGACTTATTTAACAGTTTTATAATAAGACTTAAAAAATAACAAAGTAATTATCCGGTTGAATAATTTAAGAACTAGCCGATTGTACTATTTAATATTTGCAGTTAATTTTACACTTTAATATAAAAATAAATAAGGCTTGTTTACCGCCCGCCTTTCATTAATTACTGCCTTTCATCCGGTTATGCGTCCGGCATAGCATCCGGCAGTTTGTTATATCCGTAGCCCCGCCCTTTGACCAAGCAGTTATATGGTCGGCATCCATTTCTTTATAATTCCAAATCTTGGATTTATTTGTTAAATTTTCCAAAACACACATCGGACAGTTTGAAACACCTTTTTCTTTTGCTTCTTTAGTCTGCCTTTCGTAAACCGTTTTTTTATCCCTGTCTTCAAAAATTCGTATTTCAAGAAGTTTAACTTCTCTGCAGTTTCCTAAAACATATTCAAATATCCCCTTTTTATTTCTCACATATTCATCCGCATATAATTCCGATACTTTTTTATTGATTTCTTTTTTATCATAAGGCTGTTTATGATATGTTTCGTATAATCTTCCCCATTCAATATTTTTCATTTCCGAATGTACTTCTTCAAACATACCGTCAACCCAGTCTATTACGGAATTAAAATAAGTTTTAAGCTCATTTATATTGTCATCGTGCCTGTGTATTGACATATAATTTTCAATATTTCCTTTACTAACCCAATTTAAGGCTGTTTCTAAATATTCCTGACGATTAACCGAAGCGGAAATATAAGAACTCCACTTGCTTATGTTGCTGTTTTGAGAGTTGCTGAATTCTTCTTTTGCAAGTGTAACAAAACTGCCCGAATAAACCGCATTTAATATTTCCTGCTGATTTAATGGAACACCTGCTATATTTATTGTTTTAAACCATTCTTTTATTTCGCTTTCTTCACCTTCGCAGACATATATCAAAAGTTTTGTATCAAGAATTTTATTTTGTTTATCTTTTGCCGTACCGCTGAAATATTGTTCCATTTTATCCTGTTTGACTGCAAATTTATTTGTTACGAAGCGGCCTAAACTTGTTATTCTCTGCTGTCCGTCCAAAACTTCAAGCCGGCCGCCTTCACATTTATTAAAATATATTAAGCCGATAGGATAGCCTTTTAATACGGAATTTATAACTTCAACATCTTTTTTGCCGTCGGCATAGATGTAATTTCTTTGGTATTCCGGCTGAATGGTAAGCCTGCCGTTCATTCCGAACAACCCTTTGCCTTCAAGTTCGTTATATTCAAATCCTTCGCAAATTTCTTCGACCGTCCACTCCGTATGTAATTCCGTTTTCATTATTTACCTCGCTTTTTTTGAATAATTATTCTTCTATAAATACATTTGCCGTTTAAATCGGGACCTCGACCTCTCCATACTTCTCTATGGTCATCAAGTCCTAAAATTTCAAACTGTTCGGGGCAGTATTTATCCAAAAAACTGATAGGAACTCCCATAACTCCGTCATAATCACACGGTATGGCATCCGTAAACGGCACTTCTACCGCATCGTAATTATCGTATTTCTGATATTCTTTTCCTCTGATTTCTTTATGCCTGCTGTGTTTAATGTTATCCGCCATTGTCATAAGTTTAAGAGGCTCGTGGCGTCTGCCATGCTCTATGTTTGTATACCAGCAGGAGTTTCCTAATCTTGTATAATTTCCTTTATATCCTAATCTTTCCGCTTTTAATCTATCACTTTCCGCTACTACAGCGCCTATCGGAACTCCAAATACCATATCTGAGCCATTTCCTGTTTTCCCCAGCCACATTTTATTATTTTTAATCAAAGGGAACACTTCTTTATATGTTACGGCATTCATATTTCCAATAATTGCAAATTTTTTATTTCCTTCTGTAATCCACGCTAAAAACTCTCTGAAAAGTGAAAAAGGAGGATTTGTAATTATAAAATCAGCTTCGGCTCTGAGTTTTTTTACTTCATCGCTCCTGAAATCGCCGTCCCCTTGCAAATACCGCCATTCAAGGTCATCAATATCAATACGGCCGTTTTTATTTGTATCATGGTCAAGCGTGAATATCTTGCCTTTAATTTTGTTTATATCAGGGTTAAAATGAGGTGCATTTTGTTCAAATAATGTAATTTGATAAGGCATATTAACTTTTTTGCTCTCAAAAGCGTAGCTGGTGCTTATAAGTTTTTTTAATCCGTAATTTTCATAATTCTGGGCAAAGAACTTTGTAAAGTTGCTCCGCTCAGGGTCGTCGCAGGGCAATAATATTGTTTTATCCCTGAAAACATCGGGATTGTAGTCAAGATAAGCCGTAATCTCTTTTTGAATATCTGCCCATTGAGTATAAAATTCATCATTTTTTGCTTTTTTAGCCTGCTTTAAATTGTCATTTGCCACTTAAAACCCCTTTATACCGGGGTTCCCGCTTCCTCTGCTACACAATATCCATTGTGG
>CAZBFV010000009.1:0-62769 GCA_964491345.1 uncultured Muribaculaceae bacterium | reverse complement strand
TTTTGGCTCATTTTCGTTTCATGCAAAAAACTCCGCAGATGCTATGCGGAGTTTTTATGTTTATTGCAATATAAATGAAATCACATGCAGATATTTTTGCTATAAACTCTTTTTCTGCCTGTGCCGTCTTTTAACCAAATCAATGAAGGCTTCAATTCTTGTAATATAGCCTGCTCTGCCTGTTTGTTCGTCTAATATGAGCGAGATAACCGGAATATTTTCGTTTCTGCTTACTTTTGGCAAAATATTTTGGGCGACAATTTCAGGCATGCAGGAAAACGGCGAAATATGAATAATGCCGTCAATTCCATGTTTTGCGCCGTAAACCGTATCTCCTATTGTTTCAAGACATTCTCCGCCTATTGGTCTTTTCATATAGTTTTTTGCATATTTAACGGAACGTTCTCTGTGAGATAATTTATGATAAAAAAATGACGGTTTTAAAACATGTTCAAGCCAGTCGCCGAACCAAATCTGCCTTTGAACTTCAACACCCATTTCGCCTATTGTTTTTTCTATATTTTGGTTGGTATAAGGGTCGAGAAGAACAAAAAACTCACCGAGCAGATAAACTACGGGGACGGATTTTTCTTTGTCAATATTGATTTTTGCAAAATCTTTTTCTATATCTTTTACGAGATGCTTTGCTTTCCATATCGAATTTGTTTCATCAATAATTTTCAGCCATTTATTATAGCAGTTTTCGGCATCGCCTTTATTTATTTCTCTGGGGCGTGTATAAAAAAGCAGTTTTTCCGCCTTATCTATGGCAAAAAATTTATTAAAACCAAGGCTGAAGCCTTTATAATACCTGAACGGGTTTATACAATGCGTAACATGCCAGAAAGCCTGCACCGTCTGTTTCATTTTGCTTTGATACATATCAAAAATAACCATATCAAAGTCATACCCCATTTTTTTCAGTGTTTTTTGAGCCATTTTTGTATAATTGCCGAGTCTGCAGGACCCCGGAGCCTGAAACATCATTAATGTATTAGCGCCGTTTTCCAATGCCATAATATAATTTGCAAGATTAAGTTTATACGGCAGGCAGATTCCCTCAATGCTGTTTTTAACGCCTATTTCAAGCGTTTTATTGCTGTTTGAAGGCGGAATAATAACATTAGCACCCAGCGATACCATTAATGCCTTTAACGGAATATCAATGCGTCCCATTCTCGGCCAGGCTATAATTCTGTCTTTTGCTTTTAATTCCTTCATAAAATACATTCTATATCAAAAAAATTAATTAATATACTGCAATTGGATTTGAAAACGCCCACGGCTGATTTTTATAAAAAATTTCCGCCCTGTATTTGCCTGTTTCGGTAATTTTTACATTAATATTTTTACCTGTTATCTCTTTGTATTTTTTTCCGTTTAAAAAAATCCGGATTAATGCGGTTTTGACTGTTTTAATAAATATATAAGTATTATCGTCCAATTTTACATAAGCTCCCGGATGAGCAGTCCGGGAAGAATTTTTTATATAAATTTCAGGTATATCCTTTAAAATGTGTCTGTTTATCATTAAATTTCCGCCTGATTTTACGGAATTTAAAATAAATTGTTTTTTATCTTCAAAAGAACGACAGCTTAAACCGCCGTTATAATATAGAACATTGCATAATGTGCCTAACATAACATCATACGAGAATATCTTTAAAGGAATTATATATTTTTTTACTGCTAAAGCGTGAGCATCAATGCCTGCTACAGCGGGAAAAATTTTATCTGTTTTATTATTCATTTCATCCCACCTGTTTAATGTAGCTTCATAAGGTCCTTTTATTAATTTGTGCCGAAAAAAATAAGAATAAATAAGATAAAAAATATTTGAATTATTTACATTATCCGCCCACGATGAAAACCAGTTCCAAATTTCTATCCCGTCCCCCGAAATATTTTTATCTGTCCAAATTAAAGGGGGGAAATTATTTTTTCTGTTGATATTTTCATCAGGATGAGCTGTAAAACCGAACCCGTTTTGGTTTCTTACTTCTTGAATATATTTTAAAGGGTTATCGGAGGGTAAAACAACCTCTTTTATATTTAAAGCCAAATAATGGCTTCCGGTTTCAGGAGTGATTTCTTCGCCCGTTAAAACTATAACATTATTATATATTCCCTCTTTTACACTGATTGTATTATGATCCGTTATAATAATCCAGTCCAGGCCCGCCTTTTCAGCACTTTTTGTTATTTCATCAATATCTCCCGAACCGTCGGAAAACTTTGTATGAATATGTATTGCGCCTTTTAGAAATGTATAATTCATTAAGCTATACTTTCAGCAAGTTCTTTTTGTATTTGTTTTATATTCCGGCTTTGGACAGGTACAGCATTTTCATACGGATGGTTTTTATACCGTTTTTTTCTGTCAAGCATATCAATAAATGCTTCAAGCCTTGTAACAAAACCTGCTTCGCCCGTGTGTTCGTCAATTGTCAAATGAATTAACGGCAGTCCTCTGGATACGCATTGATTTGAAATTTCATCCACCATTAAAGAATCAGGCCCGCAGCCAAAGGCTGATAATGCTATTATTCCGTCAACGGAGTTATTTAATATATAATTTGCCGCAACTCCGGTTAGTTCCAGTTCATTTGCCCAGTATTGAACTTCGCCTATGTCTTTTATGGATTTAAATGCGGTATCTCTTTCAACATCCAGCGATGTATAAACGGCTACATTCATTTTCTCCAATTTTTTTATTAAATTTAACGAAATCCTTTCATCAAATAAATTGTACCCGTGCGCCATTATTGCAACCGATATTTTCTTTGCGGGATTATACTTTATAACAGGCTCTTTGTTTTCAAGCACGCATTTCAGCGCTTCTTTATATTCTACTCTTGATTTTGCCAGCTTAAGAAATCTATTATATAAAATCCAGCCTTGTTTTACGGCATTTTCAATTATATCATTATCATAAATTCCAAAATACGAGGCTGTTTGACAGCAAAAATCTTTAATACCGATATTATCTGTCTTGTTCAGTTCCGGCTCGACAATTGTAAAACCGGTATTTATCACATTCCTTATTATTTCAGGCAGGCCTCTTATTTTAGAACAATTATTAATTTTATATCCTGTCGACTGGATAGACGGAATAAAAATTTTATCACAGCCTTTTTTCAGCAGATTTATTATGTGTCCTGCAAATACTTTTACGGGCAGGCAGGTATCCGATACAACCGTGTCAGTTCCGTCATTTATAATTTCGGATGTCGTTTTATCGGAAAGAATTATCTTTATATCAAGCGCTTTAAAAAAGCCGTAATAAAACGGGTAATTGTGATAATATGATATAGCTCTCGGAATGCCTATTGTATTTTGATTATCAATGTTTAGCATAATTTTCTTAGTTTTTATATTTCCTGTTTATGATAATATTATAAAGTAAACATAAAAAATATTCTCTGAGAGAATAATATTTTTATAATTACGGTTAGGAAAAAATACTGAATTCGCATCCGCAGTAGTTCTGCCTGTAAAAATTTTCCTGTTTTGCTATCTTCATGGTTTTTAAAAATCCGTCGTGCTTTTTAAAATCAATATCAAGAAACTTTATTTCATATTGTTTTGCTAAATTTTCCGCTGTTTCAAAAATGACTTTGGATGATTTATGCGGGCTGACGGTTAATGTTGTTGTAAAAATATCAATTTTAAGTTTTTTGGCTTTTATAACGGTATAAAGAAGCCTGTATTCAAAACATCTTGTGCATCGTTTCCCTCTTTCCGGTTCATTTTCCAAGCCCGATACCGCATTGTACCACCCGCCGGCATCCTGTTTATCTATTATTAATTCAATATTTTTCTTTTTGGAATATGAAATAAGCTCATTCAGCCTTTTATTAAATTCCTCCGGCGGAAAAATATTAGGATTAAAAAAATATATGACAGGGTTATAATTAAGCTCCCTCAGCTTTTCTATCGGATAAGCACTGCATGCTGCACAGCAGGCATGCAGCAAAATATCTTTAACCATGATTTTTCTTTTCTTTTCCGCCCTGTTCAATTATTATATTTTTAAAATCAGGATACGGACCTATTCCTTCTATCTTTTTTAAACCGATAAACAATGTAGGCGTTCCGTCTATTCCCCTTGAATCGGCTTCTTTAATTGAATCGGCAACTTCCTGTTTAACTTCCTCGCTGTGGGCATCGGCTTTTAATTTTCTGATATCAATATCAATCAACCTTGCTTTTTCAAGTATTTCTTTTTCTGATTTTATTTCATCATCAAACAAAACAGCTCCCATCTGCCAATATTTATTCTGATTTGCCGCCGCCAACGCATAATATGATTTCAGGCAGGAACCGTCATGTCCTTTGCCCTTCTGCAAATTATGATTACATGCTCCGTCAAGGGGCATATTATGCTGGACTACCGCAACATTTTCAAATTCATTCATTATCCTGTGAATGTATAAATCGGCAATAAAACATCCTTTGCAGTTAAAATCCATAAATTCATGTATTACAAGCTCTGCATCACTGCCTCCTATTCTCGTGCCGTCAATATCACCCGAGTATTGTTTAAAAGACTTTTTAAGCTCCTTTTGGATTGACACCTGCGGTGCAAGAATATCCGATATTTCCGTATATGCCAAAACACCTGATGCAATCAGTACAACAAATATAAAAGCGATTAAATAGCCTTTTATTTTTACAGCATCCAAAAAATCATTAAAACTTATTTTAAATTCATCTGCTGCAGATAAACGTTTCTTGTTATTTAATTCATCTTCCGCCGTACCTCTGTTTTTTGCAGTAATTGCAATAAATAAATCAATAAAATATGTCATTAAGCAAAAGATACAGAATGAATCAATTTTCAGCCACGAAATAAAAAACAGGCACATTGACATGACAAATGAAAATAAAGCAATGCAAAATATATAAGAAGAAGGGTTTTTAAATACTTTTAAAAATCCTAAAAAACGGATATTCTGCAGTTTGTCTGCAAAAGCCATAAATAAAAAGAAACAGTATAAAAACACTCCCCAGCAGGCTAAAGGTATGCCAAGAAACTGGGAATAAGCCGTCCTTGCAACACTGTCGCAGTCGAGTGATGAATTAATAGAGCAGATACTCGGTTTTGCATTAACTGCAAAATTAGCATTGTAGTATATAAAGCATAATTCTATAGAAAGCACCAAACCGGCTGATGCAAGAAGCGTTATAATTATTCTTTTTGATTTTTTCATTTTATCACCTATTGAAATTGTTTCATTGAATCTTCTATGGTATAGTTATCTCCCGCAAGACTTTTTGCTTTTGATATAACTTCTTTATATCTTTCTTCATAGGTGGGTCTTTCAGATTTATAAAATACCCCCGTATAAAGTCCTTCGGGAGCAAATGCATATTTCATTGCATTAACTCTGTCCCGCAAATCATGATTTGAGGGTAAATCGCATACCAGCTCTTTTATTTTTTCAAAAGAAGAAACTTTATTGTACTGAACACATGGCGAAACAATATGAACAAAAGAAAACCCTTTATGTTCAACAGCGCCTTGAATAATTTGCTCAAGCTGTTTTATATTTCCGGAATAACCTCTTGCAACATAAGAAGCATTAAATGATAATGCCATAAGAACAGGATTTATCCTGTCCGCCGTCCACGCATAGGGATTGCATTTTGTGGTTGTACCTATCCTTGATGTGGGCGAACACTGCCCTTTAGTTAAAGCATAAATTTCATTATCCATCATAATATATGTAATATCGGGATTTTTTCTTCCGGCATGAATAAAATGGTTTCCGCCGATGCTCAATCCGTCGCCGTCGCCTCCTACCGCAATAACATTGATTTTCGGATTAGCCTGTTTTAAGCCTGTTGCAACAGGAAGCGCACGGCCGTGTATTGTATGAAAACCGTATGTTGACATAAAAAAAGGAAATCTGCTTGAACATCCTATTCCTGATACAATTGCCGTATCATGCGTTTGAAGATTTAAAGCCGACATTGCTTTTTTTAATGCCGCAAGCACGGCATGATTACCGCACCCCGGGCACCATGACGGTTTAACCCTGCCTTTATAATCATTTATTTCCATTTGTTTCATAATTTACCTCTTTTTAAAAATGAGTATGTTTATTTGTCGCCAGCGAGTGTTTATCCATCTGAAGTTTTGCAACTCTTTTTATTTCATCAAAGATTTCTTCCGGCGTGAACGGAGTCCCGTCATACTTAAGAAACTCGAGAACTTCACTGCCTCTGTTTATATGAGAGCATCTTTCAACGATTGTAGATTTGAATTGAGCATTATAATTCGCTTCAATAACTATTACTACTTCTTTATTTTTTATAAAATCTTTTATCCAGCCGGTCGGAACAGGATATAATGTACGGGGATAAAGCGCCTGAACTTTTATACCCTGCTCCGATGCCATGTCAATTGCTTCAAATACCGCACCCGATGTGGAACCCCAGCTTATAATACCGATGGAAGCATCTTCCATGCCGTATGTCTTAGCCTTCGAAAACTCTCCTGCAGCCGTTTCAAGTTTTCTAAACCTCTTTTCGGTCATTTTTCTATGCACTTCAGGTGCGGGAGTAGGCGCATTTTCTTCCGTATGTTCAAGCCCTGTTATAACATGCTCCCCGTATAAATCACCGGGAGCGGTTACAGGCGAAATTCCCGTTTTGGTATCTTCGTATCTGTTGTATATATCCCCTTCTTTAAGCACAGGTTTTTGTCTTGAAACAATTTTTAAGCTGTCAAAATCAATTAAATCCACGCATTCCCTGCGGGGTCCGAGTGAAGCATCAGACAGTATTATTACGGGAACTTGATACTGCTCTGCAAAATTAAACGCATTAATGGTTTGATAGAAACAGTCCGCAACATCCATCGGAGCAAGAACAATCTTCGGACAATCGCCATGTGTGCCGTACATAGCTGCAAATAAATCACTTTGTTCTGTTTTTGTAGGCATCCCCGTGCTCGGCCCGCATCTTTGAACATCCGCTATTACGACAGGAAGCTCTGCCATGGAGGCAAGCCCTAATGCCTCCTGCATAAGAGAAAACCCGGGACCCGATGTTGCGGTCATAGCTTTAACTCCGGCAAAAGAAGCACCGAGTGCATAATTTATTGCGGCAATTTCATCTTCGCATTGAATCATCTTTCCGCCGAATTTAGGAAGCTCTTTTGCTAAATATTCCATAATCTCGGTAGCCGGAGTAATAGGATAGCCCGAAAAAAAACGGCATCCTGCCGCTATTGCAGCAAGTCCTACGGCTTCATTGCCGGACATTATCAGTTTAGCCCCCGTTGACCTTATTTCGGCATTCAAGTAGCAGTCTTTTCTTTCTATATTTTCATTTGCAAACTCTGCGCCCGCATTAAGCGCATTTTTATTTGAATCGATAACCGTCTGCGGTTTTAATTTATATCGGACTTCTATATCCTTTAATATTTGCTCTTCCAAATGAAGATTTTTTAAAACCGAAACAATAACTCCTAAAGCAACCATATTTCTTGCCCGTTCCGAAGCCGACTTTTCTGCTATGGATGCAAGCGGTATACCGTATGTATATATATCGCTTCGTGCAGATTTTAATTCAGAAACCAAATCTTTATCATAAATTAGTACTCCGCCATACTTTATGGAATTTATACATTCATATATGGTATCTTCATCAAGGCAGACCTGAATATCAATATCGCCTGTTGCAGTCAGAGCTTTATGTTCACTTATTCTTAAAGTATAATAGCATTTTCCGTCGCCTCTTATTTCGGACGGAAAAGCTCTGTATGTTGTAACATAATATCCTTTTCTTGCGGCGGCATAAGATAGTATATCGCCCGAGCTTATAATCCCCTGCCCCGATGTTCCCGATATTTTTATTCTTAAATCTTTCATGAACAGCATATCCTCCTTTTTTAATTTTATTACTAAAATACTAAAATTTGTAAATTGTTACTGTTCTTAATTTTAATAATTTGCAGTAAGAAGCATTGAATTATATAATACAGAAATGAATATATTAAAAAGCAGGGATTTAAAAATTTCTTTTGTCGGCATATCTTTAAGCGGACTTAGTACAACAGAGTCTGCGGCTGCTGTTTTAGACAAAAATTTTAAGGTAATTACTCTTGATAAACTGTTTTCAATGAATGATGTAAAATACTTTATAAATAATTTTGCCGGCAGAAAAAATGCGGTTTTTATGGTTTCAATACCCGAAAATGAGGTTATGATAAGCAGTAAATGGAAGTATAATTCAAGAACCTATGATGCAGTTAATTTTGATGTAAAAATGAAAAATTCAGACGGCTGGACAAACCGTTTTTCAACCAGAGGGAGCGAATATTTTAAAGAACTGAGCATGAGAGGAACCGATATTTTCAGATATGATATAAACAATCTCAAAAAAATATACGGAAACTGCTTCGCATACAGAAACAGAACGCCCGCAGACTGCAAATCGCTTCAAGATACCCTGCGGTTAAAGCACAATATGAGAGAGCTTCCTTATAACATGCTTCCCGTTGCCCAGCTGGAAGCTGTTTTAGGGGCTGTTCTCGGCATAATGGCCGTTGTATCGGATGATGAATTTAAGTGTGATATAATAGGAAATTTTGAACAATTACCTGTTATCGGAATTAAACAGTTCTAAAAATTCCGCATAAGACAGTATATCCGCATTGCTTTTTAGTAATTCCGCCTCTTTTTTCAGTCCGGATTTTGAAATCAAGCACGAAGTATAAATAGTTTTATTATCAATCTCTGATTTTGGAACAAAAGTTTCCTTCAAAATTTTTAAAGCCGGCTTTTTATATTTTAGTATAAAGAAGTTTTCCATCAGCGAGCATATTCCTTTTTTATTCAGAGTCTTTGTGTTAAAAGGCAGATAAACATCATCTTTTCTGATTAACGGCTTAAAATATAAAGCATCTTGGCATGATGATATATTATATGAATTTAATTTTAAAAAATCATCTAATCTTATCAATACGGAACGGTTTTTATCGTCTAAAACCTTTTTCAGCATTTCGTAACAAGAATCACAGCTGGATATTATATAAGAAATATCACTCGGAATTTGCTTATTAATTTTTAATCCGTTTTGTTTAAACTGTTTTAGACTGCCCTCTTGTAAATAAGGATAGCCGCAGCAGGCTGAAATGATTTTTTTTATTTTGTATCCTGATTTTTCAATTAAATTAAGGGAAGCATTTTTATCCGAAGGGTTAATATATTTATTACAGCATCCTTCAAAATAAGCTACATGACCTTTAAGCAGACCCGATTGAAATTTTTTGCGTTTTACTCTGGCATTATAATATCCGAAAGAAAAATATCTTTTGAAAAGCAGATAAATCTTGTACAAAAAAGAAAAATTAAAAACAGAGTATTTATATTTTAAAGCATTTTTTATAAAAATATTAATATTTGAAGCATTAATACCGCTCGGGCAGAAATTTTTGCATAAATTGCAATTTAAGCAGATATCAAGCTGATTTATAAATTTTTTATTCAAATTCTTTTTATTATTAAAAAAATTGTTGAGAACTATACAGCGCCCCCGAGTAAGAAACATTTCATTTTTTAATGCGAGATACACCGGGCAGACGCTTTGGCATAATCCGCATTTTGAACATTTGTAGATATCTTCCTTAATATTTTTTAAAACATCTTCAGGCATAGCAGAATTATTATACAAATCTGAATGTTTATCAATTGCAATTTGATTTCAATTATATAATAATCTATAGATATGAATATAAAAAATTTTTTAAATGACAAAAAGAATATACTGTATATTATTGCATTTTCCATACTTGTATTTGCTTGTTTATGGGCATTTATTTCCGCAAGTGTGATTACAAACAGTTTTAGAAATAAAATTATTAATCAAACATACCAGAACAGGGAGGCAAATATAGAAAGCCTTTTGGTAACGGAGACAAAAGACGGAAGAAAGCTGTGGGAATTATTTGCAGAACAGGGCATGTACACGGATACAAATAACATTGTTCTTTTAGAGGGGATTATAGGCAATTTTTACGGCGATAATATTGTAAAAGCAAGTTTTAAAGCTGATAACGGAACATATAATACAACAAAAAAAGAGATTATTTTATATGATAATGTTATACTTATATATAAAGACGGAACAAATATTTCCGCACAAAGAATAAAATACAGCGGAAAAAATACCGATATAATAGCAGAAGGAGATGTAAGAATTGAAAGACCGCATGAAGCGGTTTTAATAGGACATAAAGCTATTTTAGACGGCAATTACAAAGACTTTCATATTGAAGGAAGAACACAGACACAGTTTTACATGTAGCTTGAGAGAAATTTATGAAAATTAAAATAATAAATACGATTTTAATATTATCTGTTTTATCGGCAGGGTTCGCTTATGCCTCATCATCTTTGACAGTTGAATCAAATTCCCAGGAATTTAAAGACAGCGAGCGCAAAATATTTTTGGAAGGCGATGTAAAAATAAAATCTAATGATATTAATGTGCAGGGACCTCGTGCAATCGTTGAAGTCGACCCTAAAAATAATAAAGTCAATAATGTCAGCTTTAAGGATAAGGCTTATTCATACCGCCTGAAAGACGGCAAAAGGCATGAAGTAAAAGCTCAAATACTTGAAATGTCCCTGTTAAACAATATACTTAAAGCGGAAGGAAATACAATTTTATCAATTACGGAAAATGACCGTCCAGTTGTAATTGTTACGGCAGACCGGCAGGAATATCACAAGGTTTCAAATACAATGAAAGCGTACGGAAGCGTTAATATTACATATAAAGATATGACAACATTTTCTAACAGCGCCGTTGTTGATTTAACCGAAAATAATAATGTAAAACAAATACAGCTTATAGGAAACGCAAAACTTAATCAGGATAAAAGCAAAATCAGCGCCGAAAAACTCATATATAATAACATAAAAGAAGAAGCAACGGCTGTCGGACGGGTTTATTCCGATATTACTACCGAGGACAATAAAAACATTAAGGTTTGGTCTAATTATCAGTCGTATAACAAAAAAAATAATCTGGTAAGTGCTTCAGGGAGTGCCAGAATAAAATATGAAGATTATCTTGCAACGGGACCGAAAGTAAATGTATACGGGGATAAAAAGACAAAAAAACTCAATGAAGCTGTTTTTATAGGAAGGTCTAAAATAGAAACAAAAGGCCGCTCTATAGAAGCTGACAGAATTACAATTACTTTGAATCCTAAAGACTTCAAAGCCGAAGGAAACGTTAAATCAATTATTCCTAATATCGGAGAATAGCTGTTTTTTTATAATACCGGATTGCATCCAATCCAAAAAACAGAACAGAAATTTTTTTCCTGCATGAAAGCAAAAAGCTATTCAGCGGAAAACATGACAATCCGCTTCTAAAGCGAAAAACTTATATTATGCCTTGTGCAAGCATAGCTTCCGAAATTTTCTTAAATGATGCTATATTTGCGCCTGCAACATAGTTATTGCCCAGATTATATTCGGCGCAGGCAGTACTGCACTGTTTAAAAATATTAATCATGATATTTTCAAGTTTACTTTCAACTTCTTCAAAACTCCAAAAATATCTCATTGAATTTTGGCTCATTTCAAGAGCGGAAACCGCAACACCGCCGGCATTTGCCGCTTTAGCGGGAGCTAACAGCACATTATTGCTGAGTAAATATTCTATAGCTTCATTGGTGCAGGGCATATTAGCGCCTTCACCGACAGCATAAGCACCATTTTTTACTATTATTTCTGCCGTTTCAAGATTAATATCATTCTGCGCTGCACAAGGAAGAATAATATCTGCTTTAATTTTATATACGGCAGGCGTCCCTTGAGTATTTTCATAATATTCAGCCGACGGAACATACTGCAGATATTCTTTTATACGCCCTCTTTTAACTTCTTTTATATCTTTGACAACACTCAAATTTATACCGTTTTTATCATATATACAGCCTGATGAATCGCTCATTGCAAGGACTTTTGCACCCATTAGCATGGCTTTTTCGCAGGCATAAACGGCAACATTTCCGGCGCCCGAAATAATTACGGTTCTGCCTGAAATCTGGATATTATTTGCTTTCAGCATTTCACGCATAAAATATAACAGCCCGTAGCCGGTTGCTTCTGCTCTTGCAAGCGAACCGCCGTATTCAATTCCTTTACCCGTTAAAACGCCTGCTTCATAAGTGTTTTTTATTTTCCGGTATTGACCGAAAAGGTAGCCGATTTCTCTGCTTCCTACTCCAATATCGCCTGCGGGAATATCAATATCCTGCCCGATATGTTTTTGAAGCTCTGTCATAAAACTTTGGCAGAATCTCATTACTTCCATATCGGACTTACCTTTCGGGTCAAAATCACTGCCTCCTTTGCCTCCGCCTATAGGAAGCCCCGTCAGTGCATTTTTAAAAATCTGTTCAAACGCCAGAAACTTCATTATGCTTTGATTAACCGAAGGATGAAATCTTAAGCCTCCTTTATACGGACCTATTGCACCGTTAAACTGAACTCTGTAGCCTCTGTTGACATGAACCTGGCCTTTGTCATCCGTCCATGGCACTCTGAAAGATATTATGCGCTCCGGCTCGGATAATCTTTCAAGAAAAGCCTGCGTTCTGTATTTTTTTTCATTGCTCAATATAACCGGCTCAAGCGAAATTAAAACTTTTTTGAGCGCCTGTATAAATTCGGTTTCATTCCTGTTTATTTTTTCCGTCTCGGCTATGACCTCTTTTAAATACTCGCACTTTAATTCATTCTCAGACATAAAATACTCCGTTTGGTTAATTAAAAACAATAAGATTATACCACAAACCGCCTATAATATTAATTATTTGATACAAATTCAATGTATTGCTTTATGCTCTTTTCTATGGATAAAGCAGCTTTCTTTTGAAAATCGGGATTATTCAGCAGTATGTATTCCTCGGGATTTATCATATATGCAAGTTCTATAAGCACTGAAACCGGACTTGTAGAACGGTTTAAAGCAAAACTTGATTTATGAACTCCGTTATTTTTCAGATTTAAATCGCTGCATAAATTCGCATTTATTAATTTTGCAAGTAATTCGGCATTTTCGTTATAATAATGAACTTCGCTTCCATGCTGAATATAAGGGTTTTTCCCGTTCGGAAGCGAATTATTATGAATGCTTACGGATATTAGCGCATTATTCTTTTTCGCAAGGCTGACTCTATCATACAGCTCTACCTGTTTATCATCCGTTCTTGAATATGAAACATTTGCTCCGTCGGCTTTTAACAGTGAAATTAAATTATTTGCTACAGCAAGGTTAATGTCTTTTTCATATACTCTTGTCGGGCCTGCAGCGCCTTTATCTCTGCCCCCATGACCTGCATCTACAAATATATTAATATTCTTCAGTATATTTTTATCCGAAATTACGGGAGTTTTGGCTGTTTTAAGCACAATTTTATTATTTTCATAAAAACAGTCATAGGAAATTAAGGGCGAGGCAAAGTTAAAAGTATATTCGAAATTACCCTGTTCTATACCGTATAAAACCAATTTTAACGAATTGCCGGTCTGCTTAACCGTATATAATACAGGATATACAAGTTCCAGTCTGTGATATTCGTATTTATCATCGGTTGTGTACGAACGGGAGCGGATATAATTTCCCATTTTTTCTTTGATTAAAACAGGCTCCGTTATATTTGATTTATGTATCCAAAATCCTAAATCCGTATTGGTTTTTATCTTATAATAACCGCCGTTTTCTGCTTCTATATATAAAACGATATTTTTACCTATGCCGCAGATTCTGTTTGAATATGACGAGGGTTTTTCTCTAATCACAGAATTATCATTGGCCGTTTTGGCATACCATATTTGATTTGAGGGAAAACTCACAAGTGATTGGCTGCGGGGTTTATGAAACACCGGTTTTTTTCTTGTAATGGTATATATAACATCTTCTTTTTTTCCGTTTTTTATTTCGGAAATAATAATATCATTTTTTCCGTAATTAAGATTTACAATTTCAACAAAAAAACAATCGTTCCATAATTTAGCGGGAGAATTATTAATAAGCACTTCAGAGCCTTTTTGTACATTTCCGAATACAAAAGTATTTGAAGCATTAATAATTGAATTTTTTGAAGAAGGGTAGACAACATCCGCTGCGGCAATTGCGAAGTTATATGAAAATATAAACAATATAAATATAAACAACAGTTTTTTAAGCATAAAATAAGTTTAAACACAATGATTAACCCATGTCAAACGGATAAATTTATATTGGTAAATCTGTTGAAAAAATACGAAGGTTAATTGTATAATAAGAAAAAATAACGGGATAGATATGGAAACAAATAAAACGGATGTAATAGTTGTAGGTGCAGGACCTGCGGGAGTGAGCGCCGCAATGACGATTGCAAAATCCGGAAAAAAAGTACTGATTGTTGACAGAAGCGATATTGCGGGCGAAAAAAATATGTTCGGCGGTGCAGTATATGCAAAACAGACTGCCGAGATTTTCCCCGATTTTTGGAATTCGGCTCCGGTTGAAAGAGCCATAACCGAACAGAGGGTATATATGCTGACTGATTCGGATTCTGTCCAGTTTTCGTACAGATATGCTTCAAAAGGCTCATATAAGGCTTTCAGCGTGTTTCGTTCAAAGTGGGATAAATGGTGTATAGAGCAGGCTCAAAAGGCAGGAGTATATTATGCGCCTAAAACTCTTGTAAGAGAGCTTACATTTGAAAACGGGCATGTTACGGGCATTAAAACAGATTTAGAAGAATTTTATTCCGATATTGTGATATTAGCGGACGGAGTAAATTCTTTGCTTGCTTCAGGCCTGGGATTAAAAAAAGAGATTAAAGATACCGATGTGGCCGTAAATGTAAAAGAGGTTATACAGCTTAAAAAAGAACGGCTTGAGGACAGATTTAGCATTAATGAAGATGACGGAGTCGCAGTAAAAATCATGGGCGGTCCGTTAAAGAATATGTTTGCAATGGGCTTTTTATATACAAATAAAGACACAATTTCCATAGGTGTCGGGATTTCGCTTGATGAACTCAAAAAAAACCATATAAAACCTTATGAGCTTTTGGATGAAATGAAAGCACATCCGAGCATTGCACCTCTGATAAAAGACGGAAATATTATTGAATATTCATCCCACATGATTCCGGAAGGCAGTTTTGATAATATAGCAAAAGTATATGATAATCGGGTTATGGTTGCCGGCGATGCGGCAGGTTTTGTTGACAATATACATTTTGAAGGAACAAATCTTGCGATGCTGAGCGGTAAACTTGCGGGAGAAACGGCTGTTTTTGCGATAGACAGAGGGGATTTTTCGGCTTCAACATTGTCATTATATTATAAAAAACTTGAAAACAGCATTATTATAAAAGACTTAAAAACTCATAACGACACTATCTCAGCCTTAAAAAGCAATATAAAAACAATAACATCTTTGTATCCCGAATTAGCGTGCGGATTTTTTGAAACATTAACTTCCGCCGACGGGATTCCGAAAAAAGATAAATATAAAAAATTTATGTCGGATGCAATAAAATCAGGCTGTATTCAAAAGTCAATTCCTATAGGAATTTTTGCGATGGGGAAATGTTTAAAAATATGAATATAAACGAAAAATTAGCTTATTTAAAATATAATAAATATAAGGAAAGCCATTTATCGGTGGACAATGCGGAATGTATGAAATGCAAAGAAAAATACTGTACATTTATATGCCCCGCAAATGTATATGAGTGGAATGAAAATAAATGTTCAATGACTGTAAGATACGAGAATTGCCTTGAATGCGGAGCTTGTAAAACAGCATGCGATAAAAAAAATATATGCTGGAAATACCCGCCGGCAGAATACGGTGTAAAATTTAAAAACGGTTAGCAAGGAGAAATTATATGCGCGAGCAGTATAACGATAAGCAGAGAAGATGGTATGATAAAGATCCTATTTTATCACGTTCAATGAAAACTCTTGAAGCATCTGATGATGAAACGCAGATTAAAGTTGCGCTTAATCTTATAAAAATAATAGTCGAACATAATCTTGCATACAGCGAATATACGGATGTTAATGAAATTATAGAAGCAGTTGAAGAAGGAATGGATGAAAGAGCAAGTTCAAGGTGGTATGATATAGACAGAACAGTCCGGGCGGCAATTAATATGCTTCAAAATTCTCCTGCCGAAACCCAGCATATTTTAGCTAAGGAAATGGCTAAGATTGTTATTGATAAAATTAAAGAAGATAAAGATATCGAAAAACTCAGGCAAGAACTTGATAATGATGATTTTTTCGATGATTCAAAAGATGATTTTAATGATAAAAATTAAATACCGAAAGCAGAATAATGTCTATAAAGAGAATCTGGAGAGAAAAAGAAGTAAAAATAACGGATGAAATGTTAAAGTGCTGCAGCGGAAACAGAGTGCTTGCCGTTTTATTATTATCAAGAGGTATTAATACTCCGGATAAAATAAATAATTTTCTTAATCCGCTAAAATACAAGCCTATTTCTCCTGATGTTTTTACCCAGATGGAAAAAACGATTAAAAGAATTCAAAATGCAGTTGCAAATAAAGAGCATATTACGGTTTACGGCGATTTTGATGCGGACGGAATTACATCAACCGCAATAATGTATCTGGCTTTAAAGCATTTAGGCGCAGATGCGGATTATTATATTCCGGATAGAATGACCGAAAGCCACGGGCTTAATACAAAAGCAATAATAAGTTTAATTTCAAAAAAGCATACAAAACTTATAATTACCGTAGATTGCGGAATTTCTAATGTTAATGAGGTTAATTTTGCAAAAAGTTTTAAAACGGATATTATCATTACTGATCACCACGAAGCCCCCGCAATACTTCCCGAGCCGTACTCCGTAATAAATCCTAAAGCCAAAGGAAATATTGATGAAAATCTTGATATGGAAAGCATTAACAGCCTTAATTATCTTTCAGGCGCAGGCATTGCTTTTAAGCTGGTTTGCAAACTTCTTGAAGTGTATTCAAAAGAAGAATATATAAATGAAATATTACCGATTGCAGCAATAGGAACAATAGGGGATGTAGTTGAATTAAAAGGCGAAAATCGCTCCATAGCCGCAATGGGGATAGAATTGTTAAGATGCGGGAGGGTAAAAGGAATACAAAAAATTCTTGATTCAGCAGGCATTTCGGATAAATCTTCAATAACTTCGGAAACAATTGCATTCACTATAGTTCCAAGACTTAATGCTGCAGGCAGGCTGGAAAAGCCTCAGACTGCAATTGATATTTTTATCAATGAAGATGATAACCTGCTTGATTCTGATGTTAAAACTTTAAATGATTTAAACGAATTAAGGCAAAATCTGTGCGAAAAAACCTTTTTAGAAGCAAAAAGCATGTATGAAAAAGATATATGCGGGAATAAAAAAAGTATTATTCTTTTAAACAACGGCTGGCATATCGGAATTATAGGGATTGTATGCTCGAGGCTTGCGGAAGAATTTAATAAGCCGGTTTTTTTAATGACAAAAAGCTCTAGCGATGAACACATAATAAGATGCTCCTGCAGGAGCATAAACGGAATAAATATACACGAAATTCTGTCTGAGCATAAAGATTTATATGAAAGTTTCGGCGGTCATAAAATGGCGGCCGGATTTTCGTTTGATGAAAATAAAATTTCATTTGAAAATTTTAAATCAAAACTTAACAAAACTATTGATTATATGACTCGGGATTTTGAGTTTGATAAGCAGATAACAGATATAGATATGAGGCTTGAACCTGATGATATAAATACAGAAACGGCTGATTTAATAGAAAAAATGCAGCCGTTTGGAACTGCAAATCCTTCGCCCGTGTTCATTATGAATGATGTCATTTTAAATAATTACAAAATAATGGGGCAGAATAATAATCATTTAAAAATGTTTGTATCAAAGAATAATTCGCAAAATCTTGAGTGTATAAAATGGAATTTTTCTGATTTTAGTTTGCCTTTGAATTCTAAAATGGATATAATGTTTTCTTTAAGGAAAAATTACTTTAATGATAATACTACGGTCCAGTTAATAATTGAAGATATACATTCCGGATTATTAAAAGAAAAAAATAATCAAAATAAAATAATGATATTGGATCACAGGCTGAAAAAGAATATTTTAATGCAGGTTCTTGACTTTTTAATGAATACAAAAAAAACTACGGCAATATATCTTAAATGCCCCGGAATAAAAAAAGAAATTATTTTGCCGGAGAGCTATAAAGGCGTATTTTTTACGGAAGATAATATACCAGGGCAAATAGAACAGTTAATGTTTTTTGAAGCACCCGAGTCAAAAGAAATATTTTTTAAAATATTACGGGAAACAAGACCTCGAATAGTTCATTTAATGAATTTTAACAGTGAATTAATGAACAGTGATAAATATCTGATAAAATTATCAGGCATGCTTAAATATGCCTTGACTAATTTAAAAGGAGAAACAGATATTCAAAGAGCGTCAAAAGCACTGAATTCATCAGCAGAAACCGTCGAATATGCGCTTGAACTTTTTGAGGCTTCCGATATGATTGATTTAGAAAGAATTAGTGATGAAATCGTAAAAATAACATATATTCATCCTCTTGAACTTTCAAAAATTAAACAGAATGAACTTTTTGCCGGATTTGAAAATCGAATTGACGCATTAAACAAATTCAGGCAATTTTATTCAAATGCACAAATCAGCGAAATTAAAAGTTTTATAGGGTGATAGTTCCGTAAGCATGGATTAAAAATTTCGTCCGGACAGGAGTTAAGCGCACTGTATTTGATTCGGCATGAGAAAAAGAAGTTCATAGAGATTATATTCCTGCCGGATAATTGAACAGTCAAAATAAATAATCATTCTGCGATTTTGGATTTTAAAATAAAATGTCATATTTATCAATAAAGGAGATTAAATATGAATACTATTATAAAATGGATTTTACTTGCAATATTAATTATGTTTATAGCATGGATAATCCCCGGCATAACGGTTTCGGGTTTTTGGGGCGCAATGCTCGTTGTTGTTGTAATAAGCATTGTAAACCTGTTGATACGGCCGATATTAACGTTTATCTCTCTGCCTCTCAATGTTCTTACTTTTGGACTGTTCAGTTTAGTTGTTAATACTTTGTTATTTCTGCTTGTCGCAAAATTATCCCCCGGATTTACTATTGACGGCTTTTTAAACGGGCTTACCGGCGCTTTTATTCTATCGGTATTTACACCTTTAATAGATAAAATTAATATAAAAAAGAAAGCCGTATAAAATATAAAATAAATCAAAACTTAAATAAACTAATCGGATAAATTTATTTGATTAGTTTATTACTTTTTGTAAAAAATGTTAAAGTATAAAATAATTAAAACCGATAAATTTTATAGAAAAAGGATTGAAATGAATATTATTAATAATACAAACAATATTACCCCCTCTGAAATAAATTCGCCGAGGGAATTACAAGAAAAAAATTTAAAAGAAGGCGATGAATTTTCAATTTTTGAAAATTATTCCGAAGAACATATATCGGACGGTGAACCGGCTGGTACGGGCATACCGGAAGAAGCGACATTTAAAGAAAAAGTTTCCGGATTTTTTAATAATTTAAGCATCAGATTCGGCAGAAATGATTCTTTAAAAGAAATACAGGTAAATTCCGATAATGAAACAGATTCCGAAATATCATCCAAACCGGAATTAAGAAATGAACAAATTGATAATTATAAACAAAATACAATTCAGGACTGCTGGTTTTTATCCGCCCTTACTTCCTTAGAAAATACAAAAAAAGGCGCAGATATAATAAAAAATTCCATAGATTATACGGATGACGGAATAAAAATAACTTTTAACGGCTTAAATAAGCGTTATACCATTTCAAATGAAGAAATCAAACAGGCAAAATCAGCAAAAGAAAACAATGACGATTTAAAATACACCGAAGGCGATGATGATGTACTCGCTTTTGAACTTGCGCTTGAACGGCTTTCAAAATATATTGCGGATAATAAAATAGATATAAAAGGCAATGCAAGCGATTTTGAGCAATCCGATATTATAAACGGAAACAGCCCTGAGTTTGCCATGGAAATTTTAGGCATAAATACGGAAAAATGTGAAACAAAAATTCAAAAGCCTCAGGAATTGGAAACATTTTTAAATAACAGAACAGACAGCAGTTTAAACGAAAATACAGCTTCAATTTTATGTTCAAATGATGCTGAAATCGTAACCGATATTAACGGAAAAACAAAAGAACTTAAAGAAATGCACACTTACGGAGTAAAATCCATATCAAAAAAAGATAATACAATTACATTTTCAGACCCTTGGAATACAAAAGAAGAAATAACCCTGTCAATGGAAACAATTAAAAAACTGCTGAATTATGATACAATTTCATTAAGAACTTTCAGCCTTGAATAATTAAAAAAGCGGAAATATATAAAATAAATCCGCTTTTCATTATAAATGAGTTTCATTCTGTTACAATATTTACAAGTCTGCCCGGAACTACTATAACTTTTGCAATTTGTCTGTCCGCTATAAAATTTTTAATCTTACTGCTGTTACGGGCAAATTCTTCAAGCTGTTCCTTTGTTGAATCGGAATCTGCTTCTATTTTATCTTTTACTTTTCCGTTCACCTGAACAACTAATGTTATGGTATCATTCTTTGCAAGATTTGCATCATATTCAGGCCATAAAAGTTTGTGAACAGAGTCTTTGCCTCCCAGCCCGTGATATATTTCTTCAGACAGATGAGGAACAACAGGCGCAAGTAATTTTAAGAACGTAATCATTGCAAAACTGAATACCATCTCATCTTCTTTAGAAAATTCATTTTTGTTATTTGCATAATCATAAAGAACATTAACAAACTCTCTGTACTTGGATATAACAGTATTAAACTGAAATTCATGAGATATATCGTAAGAAATCTTTTTAACTGCCATATTGACTTCACGAACAAGCATATTATTTTTTTTCGATAAAGAACTTATTTCGGGAATCCTGAAATCAAGCCTAATATGATTTTGATTTTCGGAATATATTCTCCAAAGCCTGTTTAAGAACTTGCTGCATCCCTCAACACCCGCATCCGACCAGTCAAAATCTCTGCCGGGGGGAGAATCGGATAAAATAAATAATCTTGCCGTATCAGCCCCGTAATTTTCAAATATTTCATCCGGATCAACCGTATTGCCTTTAGATTTAGACATTTTTGAACCGTCTTTTAAAACCATTCCCTGAGTTAAAAGATTGGCAAAAGGTTCATCAATATTTATAATGCCTAAATCTCTCAATGCCTTAGTAAAAAATCTTGAATATAATAAATGCAGAATAGCATGCTCAATACCGCCCACATACTGGTCGACAGGCGCCCAGTAATGAAGAATGTCTTTATCAAACGGAGCATCGGAGTTTTTCGCATCCGTATAGCGGTAAAAATACCAGTTTGAACACATAAACGTATCCATTGTATCGGTTTCTCTTTCCGCCTGCGAACCGCATACGGGGCATTTTGCATATTTAAATGATTTTGACGTTTTAACGGGGGACATGCCTTTTACGGTAAAATCAACATCTTCAGGCAGAAGCACCGGCAAATCTTTTTCATCGGCCGGAACAGTTCCGCATTTCGGGCAATAAACAACAGGTATGGGAGTTCCCCAGTATCTTTGTCTTGAAATTAACCAATCACGAAGCCTGTATTGAACTTTAGCTCCGCCGAACCCGCCTTTTACGGCTTTATCAATTATCACCTGTTTCGCTTTTTCATTATCAAGCCCGTCGCAGTCGCCCGAATTAATTAAAACACCTTTATCCGTATACGGCACTTTTAATTCGTCTAAAGGGATTTCAGGGTTTTGTATAACAATCTTTACCGGAAGATTATATTTTTCAGCAAAAGCAAAATCTCTTTCATCATGCGCCGGAACTGCCATTACAGCACCTGTTCCGTATTCTGCTATTGCATAATCGGCTGTCCAAATCGGGAATTCCTCGCCGTTTAAAGGATTAATTAAATGAGTGCCTAAAGGAACGCCCGTTTTAATGCGTTCCGTGGAAAGTCTTTCTATTTCAGACATTTTTCTTGCATTCTGCCTGTATTCTTCAACTGACGCTTTATTTTCAGGAGAAGTTAATTTTTCAATATCTTTATATTCGGGGGCGACAACTAAATATGTAATACCGTAAGCGGTATCGGGTCTTGTAGTATATACGCAGACCTCCAGATTTTCAATTTCTTTAACTTTAAATTTTAATACAGCCCCCTGCGAGCGGTCAATCCAGTTTCTCTGCATTGTCTTTACACTCTCCGGCCAGCCTTTGAGCGTATCAATATCATCTAAAAGCTCCTGAGCATAGTCCGTTA
The DNA here is from genome assembly GCA_964491345.1 of uncultured Muribaculaceae bacterium. Taxonomy (GTDB): domain Bacteria; phylum Cyanobacteriota; class Vampirovibrionia; order Gastranaerophilales; family Gastranaerophilaceae; genus Avigastranaerophilus. Next base: position 40,344 of record CAZBFV010000009.1, on the reverse strand, counting down.
TCTTTAAGAACCACTGCGATAAATACTTTTTTTCCACCTGACCGTCGCACCGCCAGCATCTTCCGTCGATAACCTGTTCGTTGGCAAGCACTGTCGCACAGCTGCTGCACCAATTAACGGCAGCTTCTTTTTTATATGCCAGACCTTTTTTTAGCATTTGAATAAAGAAATACTGCGTCCATTTATAATATTCGGGCAGACACGTAGTTACTTCCCTGTCCCAGTCAATCATCAAGCCTAATTCCTTCAACTGCTTTTTCATATAGGCTATATTATCCAGCGTCCATTTTTTTGGATTTGCGCCATGCTGTATTGCCGCATTTTCTGCCGGAAGTCCAAAACTATCCCACCCCATCGGATGCAATACATTATATCCGTTCATTCTTTTATATCGTGCAATAACATCCGATATTGTATAATTTCTGACATGCCCCATGTGTAATTTGCCCGAAGGATAAGGGAGCATTGACAAAACATAGTATTTTTTTCTGCTTTTGTCGTTATATACTTTATTTAGCTGGGTTTCATCCCAATATTTCTGCCATTTTTTTTCAATTTTCTGCGGATAGTACTTTTCGTCAATCACAACTTTACTCCTGAACTAATATATGTAATATTAATTTTAATTATAATCTAAACATAGAATATAATATTACATTAAATATTTATATTATAATCTTAGTATGAATAATATTTTATATGCTTTGAAGCAGAAATTTGAAAAAATGCTAAAAGATGAATATAAGTTTAAATACTTTGAAATTCACTTAACCGAGCATTGCAATTTAAACTGCCAATCCTGTTTTCATTTTTCCCCGCTTGCAGATGAAGAATATACTGATATTAACGATTTTGAGAAAGATTTTAAGAGATTATCGGAGCTTGCCGGAGGCGGGGAAAAAATAGAATCTCTGATTTTAATGGGAGGAGAGCCTCTTTTGCATCCAAAGTGCATCGAGTTCTTTCCCGTTGCACGAAAGTATTTCCCTAAATCCGATATTCAATTTGTAACAAACGGGGTATTACTGCCCGTACAGAATGAAGATTTTTGGCTTGCAATGCAAAAATCAAATATAATTTTAAGGCCAACCAAATATCCGGTAAATATTGACTGGAGCAAAATTGAAGAAACAGCCCAGAATTATAATATCAAGGTTCATTATTTCAACAATATAAAAATAAGCGCTAAAATTCCCATCTGCATAAACGGGGTGCCTGATATTAAAAAAAATTATAATCAATGCCGGTGCAAAACATGTTATATACTAAATAAAGGCAGAATATACCCCTGCTCCGTCGCTGCGAATATTCATCATTTTATTAAATACTTTAAACTGAATATTGAAAATTCGCCAAAAAACGGCATAGATATTTATAAAGTCAAAAATATAAATCAAATTGATAAATTTTTAAAAAAGAAAATTCCTGTTTGTAAATACTGCAACGGAAGCGGATATAAAATGTTCAGAAAATGGCAGGTTTCAAATAAAGACATAAATGAATGGATTTAATTAAGTCCACTCTGTTATCTCTTTTTTTGATATTTCAAAATTTAAATCGGGAATTTGAGCTTTTATGTCGCAATATCTGCAGAATGGAATAGCTGTGTTAATAAAATTTATTATTTTTTTCCCCCCGCCCCGTTTTATTTTATATATATCAATATAATCATCGCTTGAAACAATTAAATTTTGATTAAAAAATTTGTTAAATTTATTAACATTGCCGGCTATACTGCATGGATAAAAACAACCGTTATTAAAATACGTGCAGTTTCCTTTATTCTGCCAGCATATTTCTGCCATTTCGCCGGCATCTTGTTTTCCGTTCATATCAAAAATAAATTTATACATTTTTTTACAGCCGGATTCTCTGTCAAAAATATAACTGACAGACACTCCGTATTCTTGAGCTTTTTGATAAATTATTTTATAATTTAATTTTATCGGATATTTGGTAATAACAACATAAATATTATATCTGCTGCATATCTGCCAAAATTTATCCGGCTGTTTTTCAAGCAGAATCCCGTTGGTCCTCAATGTTATTATGCTGTTTTTAAATATTCTTCTCGTAATTTTAAGTACATCGGCAATATCCGGATGCAACAAAGGCTCGCCTCCCATCAGTCCTATCATACCGACGTTTAACAGCCCGGAAATGCGTCTGAAATGTTTTTTTAAATCATTTAAATCAGCATATATTTCATCGGATAACGGTGAAAAATGATCACAATACTTGCAGTTCAGATTACAATGAGATGCTATATCCACAGAAAAATATTTTAAAAAAGGCTTTTCTTTTTTCAGACAGAACATTTTAACAAATTCCTTAAATTATTACTATATCCTTTATTACATCTTCCGGAGATATCTCAAGACATTTTAAATCATCGCAGGCAGACTGCCTTTTATCCCATAAACACGGCCGGCAGGGCGAATTATTGCAGACTGCCGTAAATTTATCCGATTCCGGCAGTAATTTTTTATCATCGGTGGGGCCGAATACTGCAATAATTCTCGTATTTAAAGCAACACCGATATGCATAGGAGCAGAATCGGCACATATCATCACTTCTGACTGTTTTATAAGCCTGGCTAAATCGCAAATATTTTCTGTTCTGCCGTACATATCATGAAAATCAGCCAAATCCGCATCTTGCAATTCTTTTCTTATTGCCGAAATACACTTTTCATCATCAGAGCCTCCTGCTAAATATACGCTTTTACCCGATTTTAAAAGCCGTTTTATAATATCCGCCCATACTTCTGCACTAAAGGTCTTTGTAATTGATTTTGAAACACTGACTAAACTGACCCCGGGGTGTATAAGCACGGAATTTTTAACTTTTTGAACTTCATCAATATTAATAACAGGAAGCTCAAAATCTAAATCCGTTACGGGTTTTACCAAATCAAAATACATTTTTGAGGCATATTGGCTTTTATTTAAATTAACCGGATAAGTAAGCAGTTTTTCGGATAATTTAGAGGTTTTATATCCTATTTTTGTTTTAATTCCCGTTAAAAACAGCAATACAGAAATCAAAGAATTTCCGCCCGACGATATAATTAAATCATAACCGCCGGATAATGCTTTAAAATACAGTTTTATTAACTCTATGTATTTATTTTTTGTTTTTATGTTTATACAGAAAAAATCGTCCAAAAGATTTGTAAGATTAACAAAAGATTTGCTTCTTTCCTCCAGGCACAGCGTAATTCTGGATGCCGGATATGTTTTGCGCAGAGCATTAATAACAGGCAGAAAAAGAATTTCATCGCCGATTCCTCCGAAATTTATTAATAATATATTTTTAAACTCTTTCATTTTAAAACGGTTTTGTCTGGTTAAGTTTTTTTCTTAATTCCCTGAAACGTGCAATATCCTCCTGTGCTTTGGCTGTTTCTCTGAATACAACCTGACTCGAAGGATGAACAAGCATAATGCAGTCAATATGAATTTCAAGAAAATTATAACGTTTAGGCGGGGTATTGGCATTTCTTTGGATGATTTCGGCATTAGTAACGGCAAGAAATCTTTTTTCCCTGTCATTCAATAAATCGGTAAGCTCCCTGTTTGTTTTTGTATATTTTGAAACATGCACAATACCCTTAATTTCATGGTCCGCAGTCAAAATAATAACTTCTATGGGAACAGTATCAATATCTTTTGCCATTTTCCGCCTTCCGTATCTTTTTAATAATTATATTATAAATATTAATTTTTAACCAAATTTAATCTTCAGATAAAAACTGCGCCCGATGGGAATTGAACCCACATCTAAAGACTTCGGAGATCTTTGCTCTATCCGGTTAAGCTACGGACGCAGACCAAAATTATTATACTATTTTTAATAAAAAAAGTTAAATTCTTAATTTTCCGCTGAAAGATGCAATTGAAGCGAATGATTTAAATACATCGTTTTTATCGGACGGGTTTATTGATTTATTTGCGTTTAAAGATGTTTTTTGATTATATGCTTCATTCATATCCATAAATACATTATTGTTAAGGTTATTAAATGCAGGTTTTTTTGTGAACGCAAATCTTTCCTTTCTCTTGATGCTTTCTTTTGTTTCGCCGATTTTTTCAAGCTGTTTTGCATAAGTATAATTGGCAATTTTGTTTTTTATAACAGGAGTTATAACACAGCTGGCAAGAATAGTATAGCCTATGGCGGAAAGAACCAGAAGCCCGCTGCGCATGCCCCAGATATCTTCATAGGCGCTTCCGTGGTAAAAGTGTTTTAAAACTTCATCGGGAATTTCGGATTTTTTTGCCCGTTCTTCAAAATCCACAACAATATCTTCCAGACTCGGGGTCGGAACTTTGGCATTAACATCGGGAAGTTTGCTTTTAATGTTGTCTTGTGCAATTTTTAATTTATCTTTAAGTTTAGTCGGTGTTTTTTTATTATCCGCAAACATACCGCAGACTTTATCCAGAATATTATACCACTGAACCCTTGCGGGAGTGAGATGATCCGTATGATATAAGTCGTCCCTGCCGGCGCCTACGGCGGGTGCAACATATCTGACCATTTTTTCCCTCATGGATTTTGTTGTAATTTTTCCGCCGTCTATCTGCTTTTTTAAAAAATTATCCAGAAAGAAAGGCGGAGCTATCGTAAGCAGAACATCAAGCCCGAGTTCAAGATATTCCTGAGTAATAAGATAATCTTTATTTTCTCTTCTGCTTTTTTTTAATCCCGAAATTTGCGCAAAATGGCTTGTTATTATTGAAATTGCATTGAAAACAAGCATAATTAATGCTGTTTCTTTACTGTATTTGAATACAAACTCGGACAAATTTTGACACACCGACATAATGGCTGCCGTATTAAAAACATTGTGCCTTAGCTTATATAACGGCTTAAATATGGCTGATTTATCCGGCATTTTAGGAAGTTTCATTATCTACTCCCGTTTTTTTTCTGCGCTTGTTCATCGGACATTATAATATCAATTATTTTTACTATTTTATTTTTTATCGAAATAATCTTATTCTTCTTTTTTTCTATCCATGCTTTAATTTTATTTTTTCTATCGGTGCAGACATCCGCAAGAGAGGCTGTCCACGACTTTTTATCCTTTACTATGCCCGAGAGCAAATCCTGAAAATCACTTGTTAAAGGCACATCAATTTTAGAATTGGAAAAAAGTATCATAAATAAAACGGCGAATAAAGTCCCCATTGTTTTGCAATACTGTTCCATTCGTGCTTTTGCAAGCTCGGGATGAACATCTAAAAGTCTGTATGCGGATTTTGGAAAAAAGCAAACTTTAAATTTATTTTTAGTATCGTATCCTATTAATTTTTTTGTTATTAATTGAAATCCCGCCCGTATGGATACTCCGGTTATCCCTCCTGCTATGGCTTTTGAAGCAGATTTTATCGCCGAATCCACTTTCTTATCATCATCTGCAAACTTTAAATCTATAAGCGGAGTAATCATTAATGTTGATGCAGCAAGAAACAGCTTTTGTTCGGGCGTATTAATATAGTTTCCGGCCCGTTTGGCAATCTCGCCTACAAATTCCGGCAATATAATCTGCTTGGGCAAAATTTTTTTCACGGACTGCATCGGCTTAGATTTCGCTATATTTTGGAAAGATGAAGATATGTTCATTGGTATTATTAACCTTATTTACGAGAGTATCAAAAAATGTTAAACAGATATTTTGTTACTGCAGACGGTAATTGTTAATTTTTTTTTACAAATTATTAAAAACAGGCAAAAAACTTCATTATCATTTTTATAGCCGGTATGAACGGAGAATTTTATGAAAATAACTTCAAGCTCTTTTCCTGATACAAAAAGACAGAAAACAGCATTTCAGGCTAAAAATAAGACAGAAAAAAATGTATCCTTTAAATCAATATATGTTGAAGATATCTGTTTGCTGGGCGATGTCGCCCAAAGCGGAATTAAAGCTAAATTTATGAAAAAAGATGCGCTTTTGCTGAATGAAATAGCAAACAGATACCCTAATCAGGACTGTTTTATTAAGCATGGCTATTGCAGCTATCCTAAACTTGAATACAGGGAAAAGCCCGCAGATGTACAGTTGTTTTCAACGAATTTAGCAAACGAATATGTTGTAAATATGGACCCTGATGATACGGATAATCCCGCCGTAACACTCTTATTAGACGAAAAAGAACCGTTAAGCCTGTTTTTTGGAGTTCCTTCATACATATCATTAAATCCTTCCCTGCCGTTTACGGTGCAGGCAGGCTACGAAGTACACAAAAAACTTCTTCAGAAAAAATATGAAATTTTAGACTCCGTAGGTAAAAACGATAATGTCGATTATGGTGATAAAACAGTTACCGAGCTTGCTCACGAAGCAATAGCGGATGTCGAAACAGCGGTAAAAAGGTATCTTCTTGAATCAGCTTATGCGGCATTAACGGATAGAGCAAGAGCAAGCCAGCTTTATGCGTCTAATTACCCCATTGTTCAGACAAGACTTCAGGATAAACGCAAGATTGACTTAACTACAAGCTATGTTAAGCAGGATGATATAAGGATAAAAAGCCTTAAAGACAGAAAAAAAACAGAAAATGCCGATATCTGCGAGCTTGCTATGAAAAAATATCCCGATATGAAAGAAAATCAGGATAGAATTGACAGGCTTAAACAGTATATGTTCGACCAGAAAATTTTTCTGGTATAAAACTATCAATATAAAAAGAGAGCAGGTCATAAGCCGGATTCTGTTTCTAAACAATCATCTGTCTTGAGTGCAGGTCGCCCTGCACTTCCAGCGATTTTTCAAAAGACGGCGAGTCACCTTAACCTTTTATTCAATCTTGCACCCGAACGGAGTTTACCCGGCAGATATCTCTCAATATCTCCTGTAGTCTTTTACACTACCGTTGCACCTGAACCGATTTGGTTGTTTACTTTTCTGTGGCACTTGTCCTCGAATTGCTCCGGGCTGATGTTATCAGTCGTTCTGCTCTAAGGTGTCCGGACTTTCCTCATATAAGAAATCCTATATGCGATTGTTCGTCTGCTCTCTTTTTTATTATTACATAAAAATTACATATCTTTAAATTTATCCGACATTTCTTTTGGAAGTTTAATATTTTGTATTGAAATCTGAAATTTTTTCATTTGTGCAAGTTTATCCTGTTCTTCTTCCAGATTGCGCTTAGGATAATTCATTCTTTTCAATGTTCTGTGAAATTCAGATTCTATATTTCCGCCTGCAATCTGCATAATTATATCATCTATATCAGTATAAGAAGTCGAATATGTATTGTTTAATGTTTCCGCCGATGTGCCTAAAGGCAGGGAATACAGCCATTTTACGGAATTAATATCTCTTTTTGACAATCTTACTATGCCGTATTTATGAGGCGTAAACATTATATCATTATCGTTTGCGGAATGCCCCAGACCTAAAGCATGGCCTATTTCATGCAGAATTGTATGAAAAACTTCATTTTCATCCATATATTTATGATGGATAATTCCGTCTGAAATTCCGATTGAAACCTCGGCAGAATATAATCTTGACTCTTTATCATAGTTAAAAGTGCAGTTGCCGAGAGATTTTCTATCCACCCTTCTCCATTCTACATTCATCTGAGAATCGTTTAATGAATTGACAATATAAAAAGAAAACAGTCCGTTTCCTATTTTTTCCCATGTATTCAAAGCATCAAGAACCATATTTTTATATGTATATCTGCCGGCTTCGCTCATGGAATACCATGAGCATGGCGCAATATATACGGGCAGAGGGAAGCACTGCTCCGGCCATCTTATAATACAGCCGTTCTTTAAATTACTGTTAAGATAGGTCAATTTATGCATGCTAATTACTTTCTTTTGCTTCCTCCTGCTTTATAAAATCGCACATTTCCCGAAGCCTTGTATCTTCCATTGCATTTATAAGCCCGCTTACATTCTTGAATTTACCTATTGCAAATCCTGTTTCCGCAAGCAGAACGCAGTCGTTGCACAAACGGTATTTACCGTATTGAATTGAGCCTGCAAGCATCTTTGTTTTTCCGCAGCAGGAGCATTCAAACGGTTCCTCGGCTGATTCGGGATTACATTCCAAATCATCCAATCTCATTTGATTAACAACGGACTGCATATTTTCTATTATTTTTATTTTTTCTTCTTTGTCCATATATCCGCATTATATCATATCAATTTTCTTTCCGCTTATATATTGCGACATGAAATTCATCGCCGAACACTACTGGTCTTTCATAGCATCGGGGTATCAGACTGCAGATTTTAATGCCGAAACTTTCGCAGAAAAATGTCTGATTGAAGTTGCCGTATGACATAGGCTGGATAACAATATAATCGGGCAGATTTTTTTCCAAATCTTTCACAATGTTATCTTCGTTAAATATTTCTATATTTGACGGAATTAAATGAAAATATTTATTATTTGACTTTCTGTCCGACAGAAAATTAATAACGGCGCCTTCGGGAAGCACAAGAACTGTATCATCTTTTTTTGTGTTTTCCCTTATATAAGCCAGCAGTTCTGACATCGGGCGCACTATACAGCTCTCCGCAAAAAAAGAGCCTTTATCCGTTGCCAGATATGAATTAAATATAACCGTTTTTCTGTAGAAATTAGATAAATAAAAACTTATTGAAAACAATGAAATAATTATAAATAAAACGGTTATCTGTTTATCTTTTAATTTATACATAACAAGATATAAAATGAAACATACAAAAAGCATAGGGAAATAATATGTTCCGTATGAATTGAAGCTTACTGCAAACAGACATTTATATGAACATAAAACCACACAAAAGAGGAGTGCAAAAAATACGGTATTAATGTTTTTCTTAATGAGCAGAGTTATAAGAATAATTAAATCGGCTGTTCCAATCCATTTAAAATAAAAAGAATTGCTCTGTATGAAAAGAAAAGTCAATACACAAACAGAAATCAAGAGTAAAAGAGCATTTAAATGCTTTTGTTTTATAAACTTATCTTTTAATCCCGCATTCAGCAGGATAAATAAACACAAAACAATAACAGAAGTTTTTGCAAAACTGAAAAATAAATCTTTTAATGAGTTTAAAGAAGGAATAAAGCCTAAAAATTTATATAAAACGTAATTGTTATAAGATTTTGACATTAATATCATTTTTTGAACGGAATCGCTTAATATATTAAAATCAACACCTTTCAAATATAAATCAGATAATGAAATAAACGGAATTGCAAGAAAAGCAGAGATGGAATACAGCTTTATTTTCAGGCCGTTTTTATCTCTTATTGCAAAAAATAAAAGAATCAGACCGAACGGAATAAAATCATACTTGCACATAATGCTTGCGCCGTAGGCAAAAGCCGAAAATACAAGAAATAAGGCTCTGCCTTTTTTTATATAATAAATAAGACTTAGTAAAGCCCATAAAAAAGCATTTAAGGCATATACCATCGAATAAGAATAAGGTGTTATATAATTTGTAAGAGAAACACCGTAGACACATGAAACGAGTATCATGCAAACAGTATTTAAACAAAAGATATTATACGATATATTAATTCCCGAATAAGAAATCCGGCTCATGTTTTTCAAAAAAAATCTTAATATTAAAAATACTGCAAATGAAAATAAAACCGCATTAATAAAACCCGAATAATAAAAAGTATTAAGTTTCATTCCCGTTATAAAAAGCAAAAATGCGTTAATTTGATACCCTAAAGGTGCAAAAATGCTGAATATATCTTTATATAGCACATCTCCATCATTCATTGCATAAGGAATATAAACTTCTCTTGAAAAATCGGAATAAATTAATCCTAAAGTTCCTTTAAAGATAATAAACAAAATTAAATTAATAAGAAAAAGAATTATTAAACTCTTAACTATATTAAAATTTTTCATAAAATATCCCTTAAATTAAAATTAGTATATCATCTTAACTGATTTTGGACTAAAATATAATTATGAAATTCCAAAGACTATCAAATATTAATACAAAACGTGATGCGTGGGTTGAAATTAATCTCGATGCAATAGAAAAAAATATTACAGAACTCAAATCTTATGTAAAAAATAATGCGGAAATTTTAGCGGTAGTTAAAGCTGATGCATACGGGCATGGAAGCTCCATGATTGCACCCGCCCTGCTCGCTTCCGGAGTCAGTTATTTAGGCGTAGCTTCGATTGACGAAGGTATGGAATTAAGAAACAGCAAATTTACATGCCCGATATTGGTATTAGGCGCAGCGCCTGTCTGGGCTTTTGATTATGCGGCTCAAAACAATATATCGCTGTCGATTTTTCGTGATAATCATATAGAAGCTGCCGAATTAACATATAAAAAAACAAAATTAAAAACAAAAGCACACATAAAACTTGATACGGGCATGAATCGTATCGGAGTCGGAAAAGAAGACGCCGTAGAGTTTATAAAAAAAGTTCAGAATAACAGCGCCGTTGAACTGCAGGGGATTTTTACCCATTTCGCTAATGCCGAAGTTGAAGAAAAAACAAAAGAACAGCTTGATATATGGAATTATGTTTTATCAAACTCAAATACGGACGGATTGCTTCTTCATTGCTTTAATACCGCCGCAACAATAGCCGGATATAATACCAATAAGTATAACATGGTGAGATTAGGCATAGCGTTATACGGTCTTATTCCTGATTTGCCTCCTTTTTGTCATGCAAAACCGAAACTAATTCCCGCTATGGGTTTAAAAGGCAGAATAATAAATATCCACAAGGTGCATAAAGGCAGCGGAGTAAGCTATTGCCATACTTTTATCGCAAAAAGAGAAACAATCGTTGCTACTGTTCCAATCGGCTATGCAGATGGAGCGGACAGACGTTTATCAAACAAAATAAACGGAATAATTAACGGTAAAAAAGTACCTCAAATAGGCAATATAACAATGGATCAGATGATGTTTGACATAACGGATGCCAAAGCGGAAGAAGGAGATATAATAACCTTAATAGGAGAAGATAACGGAACATCTGTTTCGATAAATGAGTGGGCAGAAATTACAGGCACAATTAATTATGAATTAATATGCCGGTTAAAAGCAAGGTTATCAAGAGTCTATACAAGATAATAAAGAAAAAGGGCGGGTATGTTAAAAAAAAGTATTATATATTTTGCACTGATGCTTTTAAGCAGTAATCCGGCGATTGCCGATAATCGGGAAAAAACAGCCCGTGAAATGTTTCAAGATAATGAAGCGGTTATTTATTCAATAAATATAAGATCATTTAATGCCGATGATAAAAACGGAAACGGTATTATCGAATTTTCTAAAGGCGAAACATCAGGGTCATTTATAAATGCAGTTGACAGACTCGACGAAATAAAATCATTAGGAATAAACATGCTTCATATACTTCCTGTTACTCCGACCGGAAAAATAAAAGCATTAGGAACGGCAGGTTCATTATATGCCTTGGCTGATTTTACCTCTTTAAATTTGCAGTTATCCGATGAAAACAGCGAACTGCCGATAAAAGAACAGGCAAAAACATTTATTGGCGAATGCCACAAAAGAGGAATAAAAGTTATTATAGATTTGCCGAGCTGCGGAGCTTATGACCTGTTTTTAAACAGACCCGATTTATTTGTGCTTAATGATGAAGGCATGGCATATACACCTTCCGACTGGGTGGATGTAAGACTGTATAAAGTGCCTGATACAAAAGAAGAACTTGTTAAATCGGATATTTTTATTCTGCATAAAATTTTTATAGATAATATGATAAATATGGGTGCAGACGGCATTAGGGCAGATGTTGCAACAATAAAGCCTTATATTTTTTGGAAAGAGCTTATAGACTATGCAAGAAGCAGAAAAGACGGCTTTATGTTTTTAGCTGAAGCCTCGGAAAGCTGGACCAGACCGGCAAGCGATAAAGGTTATTTCACGGATTATAAAAAACTGCTGGAAGCCGGTTTTGACGGTTATTACGGAAATTATTTCAACTTAAAAAACTGGGATACGTTTGATAAACTTACAAATTCAATAAAAAAACAGCAAAAAATATTAAGCCAATATCCGGAGAAAAAATCGGTTATAGGAAGTTTTGAAACGCATGATGAAGTAAGTCCTCTTATTATAGGCGGAGAAAATTTTTCTAAAATCATAATATGGCTGAATGCAACACTTCAATTAAATCCGTACTACGTTGACGGTTTTTTGCAGGCAGATGATTATCTGTATGACTATGCCAATAAAAAAGCCGCCGAAACATATACGGATGATGAATATTATTATGTCCATCAGGGGCAGATTGATATATTTAATTTTTCAAGAAAACCGGAAAGCGAAAGTAATATTCTTATAACAGAACAAAAAAAAGCTATGGATTTAAGAAATAAGTTTAATGATGTTATTACAAAAGGTAAATTTATTCCTCTTGATGCAGATAACAGTAAAATTTTTGCATTCCAAAGAAGCTATAACAAAAAATATGTTTATGTAATTATTAACAGAGATTTGGCAAATACGGAAAAAGTAAAAATTAAAGTAAATAATTTTAATAAGAAATACAAACTTACCTATATTAATAATAAAGAAAACAGAATAATAAATAAAAGGACTGTTTCATTCAATATGAAACCTGCAGAGATAATTGTTTTCACGCTGGAAAAATAGTTATCAGAATAATTATCCGCATTTTGAGAAAAATTTATATTAAAAAACTTGCAAAAAGCGGGAATATAGGTATAATAAAAATTGTAATATAAGAGGAGGTTCTCATGAACAAAGAAGAATTAGTAAAAGAAGTTGCTAAGAAAGCAAAAGTTTCGCAAAAGGCAGCGGCAGATGTTTTAAGCGCAACTATTGACACAGTGCAGAAAACGGTTGCTAAAGGCAAAAAAGTTACGTTAGTAGGTTTCGGCACATTTGAAGCACGTAAAAGAAAAGCAAGAACCGGTCGTAATCCTCAGACCGGAGCAGCTATTAAAATTTCGGCTAAAACAGTTCCCGCCTTTTCTGCCGGCAAGAAATTTAAAGAAGCTGTTAAATAGCATTATATATGCTTATATACAAAAGAATCTCCTGAAATCAGGAGGTTTTTTTGTTTTTTCTTTTTCTTTTCTGCTTAAACTAATGCGTCTTGCAATATTGAGATAGAAAAACCGCTGGAAGCATTCTTAAAATTTTTCTTTTTTTAATAATATTAAGCGGGTCATGGCAAAAATACATCCCGATTCGGCTGATAACCGGTCATGTTCGAGTTCTTCCGCTCCGCTACTGCTCGCTTTACGGGTTTCACCCGTCAGAAATTACGCCCTCTTGTAATTTCTTAATCGCTCGCAGGTTAGGACTTCGCTACGGAATTACTTTATCAAGTAATTCTTCCGCTCCGCTACTGCTCGCTTTACGGGTTTCACCCGTCAGAAATTACGCCCTCTTGTAATTTCTTAATCGCTCGCAGGTTAGGACTTCGCTACGGAATTACTTTATCAAGTAATTCTTCCGCTCCGCCACTGCTCGCTTTACGGGTTTCACCCGTCAGAAATTACGCTGTAGATTGCATATACATGCTATACTAATATAATAGGAATATTGTTCTTTTTTGCTGTTTGTTTTGTTTGATTATTTTTTATGGAAGTATTTAGAAATTCCTGCTTTGACATAACTGATGCTTCTATCTTCGGCTGGAATATTACAACTTCATTTTCGTAATCTTTGCCTGATTCATTAGATACCAGAACCGCCTGAACTTTATTTATTGCTTTTTTTATATTATAACTGTGCAATATCCTTCCCGAGCTTAATGTTATTCTTTTTATATCTTTTTTACTTTTGAAAAATTCTATCTGGTTATAAAATTCATAATATTCTTCATCCGATAATTTAAGTTCTTGCTTTAAAAAATTTGGAATCTCCTGTCTGTATTTTTCGTATCTGCTTTTATCATACTCATCATGATTTTTACAGTTATTTTCCATATAAATATAATCCTTATACTCGTCAAACCCTCTTTTTCCGCCCGTACCGCCTACCATTATCCCGCCTAGTGCAATATCGGAATTACAAGCATGAAGTATAACATTACATCCGTTATTATAAAATGTTCTTAATGAGCTGTTTCCGTTCAATAAACTGGAGCTTAAACATATTTCTTTACTGTCATCGCAGATATTTAATAAATGTTCTAATGACCTGCTCGAACTATGGCATAACATATTAAGATTTTTTACGCAAGTTCCGTCAGGAAACCCATATCGGGTTAAATCCAGCTCTTTATCGGTAAAATCAAGATACATAATACCTTCATCATTTTTTGGAAATTTAGATTTATCTATGGGAAGATTATCTGCAAACAGAGGTATTCCGTTTGATTTTATTGTTTTTATATTATTCTGCGTATTTCTTAATAACCTATAATCAGGCGCATATTTAAACCCTGCCGAATATGTATCTGCTTCTGCCAATATTTGAGCCATTTTAAAATCATTACCATGCCTGAATACAGCGCCTAAATCTTTATCGGACTTTCCTTCCGTTGTCCAATGACTGTTTAATATTAGGTTATATATTCTCTCTTTTTCATCCAATGATACGGGGAGTTTTTTTATTATCTCTTTGGCATATAAAGCTGAAGGCCTTTGATGGCCTTTATCAATCATATTTTCTTTTTTTGATATATCATGAAACATTACGGATAAAAATAATATTCTTTGCTCTTCCTTTGCCAGCGATTGTATTTCCGGAGAAGCTAGACATAATTTTAAATCATCAAGAGTATGAAAATCTATAGAATCGCCCCTATGCTCCATTTTCCCCGTAACGGAAATAAATTCGGGAAAAACCTGAATAAATTTATTCAATAAATATTCGGCGCCGGCATCTTCTTCATCTAAAACATAAGAATTATTAAGCATGAAATTATTAACATACTCTCTTGTTTTTTCTATTGCGGTTTGAACATTTTTAGGATATTCAAATACTTCGCTGTTATTCGGAACAGGATATTTTATAATATCATTCTGCGCATCGATATTGAATTTATAGTATTTATACAGCTGGTTTTGCTCCTGCGGGGATAACTTGTCCGCTTCTTTTTTAAAATCCGATATAAAATCCTTTCTCGGATATTTTAGAGGAAGTCCTTTTTTATATTTTGATAAATCCATTTTCCCTATTGTTGAAACAAGATTTTCGTAGCTGAATATGTCATTTTGTACAAAATCAATGAGTTTATCATTATCAACCCCGATTGAATAAATAGGCTTGTTTTTCATTCTTTCTATAAGTTTTTCCTGCAGTTTTTTTGCAGAACCGCAGTTTTTTATATCTCTGATTAAACTTATATTCATTAAGGCATTGTTTTCATCCAAATTATTTACATAATCATCATCAATATAAAATAAAAATGAATTTATAAAGGATATCTGTCTGGATGTCGGTATTATGTCAAAATCATTATATTTCTTATAATTGCGGGCATTCAAATCCATAATATACAGCACTCCCGGCAGAGAATGCCATTGATGATCTTTTTGGTATATAATTTCCGCCATTTCATGCAAAGATTTTAACCCTTTAATGGTTAAATCTTCAAGCTCGAGTATATCTGCCGAAAATTTCGGATTTTTGCTGATTATATCCGTATTATCCGTATTTTGCATGCAGTACAGATATTTTGACGCAACAGTTTCAAAATCCAGTTTTGCAAGTCTTTTTATTAACTCTCTGCATTCGGCTAAATCTGATCTTCTGTTGCCTGAGCTTAAAAATAATTTATTCAGCCTTAAAATATTTATTTGTTCATTTATTTTCGGACTCATACTATCCGATGTAATTTTTGGCAATACCCTTAAACCTTTGCCGAAATATCCGGGCATATAACCGTTTGTATCAGCGGGCAAACTGCCGTAATCTCTATCATCAGGTTTTTTTTCATTACTGCCGGCAGAATATAGACTTTCTCTACTTCCTGAAAAAGACACATTTTTATTATTAATACCTGTAGCTATAGTATAAATCTGCATTTAATTTCCTTTTGTATTAACTATAAAAACGCTATGAAAAAAAATTTGCCAGATTAATTTAAAGGTGATTTACATTTTGGACATGACACTGCACTTACTTTTGCTTTAGCATTGCAGTACGGGCAAATTTTAAATACCTCTCCATTTTTCGGCTCATAGCTCATTTCGGCTTCATTCTTTTTGTTTACTATATTATAATATATTAACTTCGAATAGTAATAAATAATTCCGGCAGCTGCAATTCCTGCTGTAAGCCACCATAATTTAACAATAATAAAAAATATTACAGCTGTTATTAATAATAAACTTAAGCATCCTTGTATTTCTATTTTATACATTTCCGGCTTCTTTTGGCTTTGAAACAGATGGAGGCTGTAAATATAAAGGCTTAACATCCGCCCAGTTATATTTCCCGCTCCCTGATTTTAGTCTTTTACAAACTGTTTCCATTAAATACAGACCTAATTTTTCATCGTTTTGTTCATAATTTAAAAATTCAATATTGCTGCGCTTTAGATAACCGCCTGTCGGACTGTCCGTTATAACAAAATCATCTTTTGTTATATTTTGAATTAATAAATCTTTATCTAAAAGCATAGGTTCAATTAAAACACTGTCTGCCCCGTATTTAGCAAAATAAACTTTATTTTTTCTTGCATCGACCGCTGTAATAACAGGTTTTCCCGTATTATTTAATTTCGAAAGTATTTCTAATGAACATACTCCGGCTAATTTTATATCAGCCTGCTGGGCAAACACTCTTGCAATTGTTATTCCTGCCCGTATTCCCGTAAAACTGCCCGGGCCTGTATTAACGCCGATACAGTCAATATCTTTTAATAAAATATTATTGTCTTTTAATATGTTCCTTATTTCCGGAATTAAAAACGCAGTATGGTAATCGGCATCGGTGCTTGATATAGCCTTATTTTCCACAATTTTATCATTATCTTTGAAAACTATATAAGTTTTATTAAAACATGTATCAAAAACAAGAATTTTCATCCGCAAGCCTTTTTATAATTTCACAGCTTTTTGTTCCAAAAGGGGCAAATATAAACTCTCTTTGATTATCGTCAATATAATTTATCCGTACTTCAATCCTGTCAAAAGGCAGAGTATTCTGCGAAAATTCTGCCCATTCTATTACGGTTAAAATTTTACCTTCGCAATATTCTTCAAGCTCATTAATAATAGTATGGACGCCTTCATTTTCAAGCCTGTATAAATCAAAATGATATACCGGTATTATGCCTGACTTATATTCGTTTAAAATAACAAAACTCGGGCTTGTAACTTTTTCTTTGACTTCTAAATATTTACATACAAACTTTGTAAATGCTGTTTTGCCGGCGCCTACTCCGCCTGATAAACATACTAATGCTCCTTTATCTTTCACAATTTCCGCAAACTTCTGCGCAGATTTTTCGGTATCGTGTATATCTTTACATATTATCTTAAACGGCATCAGAATATATCTCCGACGCCGAACGAGAATGCGCCCCGTCTGTTTCCTCTGCCTACGTTTGTAAACGGAATGCCATAATCAATTGATAAAGGACCTACCCCCGGAATAAACAGTTTAACTCCGACACCGCCCGCAATACCGTATTCCGGACGATTATACAATTTATTTGTAATTGAACCGTTAAATAATTGACCTGCATCAATAAATAATGAAAGTTTTATATTATCCAGAAACTTAGCCTTTTCTATCCTGTCCAGAAAGAAAAACGGAGTCGTTAGTTCGGCAGAGCCAAGCATAAATCCTTCTCCGGTACCTATTGTACTCATTCTGTAGCCTCTTACGGTATAAGGACCGCCTAAGCTGTATGCCATAACTTCAGGCATATCGCCGTGTATATTTCCTGCGGCTCTTGCGAGCAGAGAGAATGATGACTTCTTCATCACCGGAAAATAACGTTTTATGCCGGCGGATAGAGTTCCATGAGTATAATCAAAATCTGTTATATTAATATTCTCGCTGAATCTTAAAGTAGCTAAAACACCGTTTCTAGGATTCAGTTCGTTATCTCTGGTATCATATACAAGACTTGGCCCGACAGATATATAAGTACCGCCCTGTAATTGCTCGGAACGCTGTGAAATCGGAATATGATGCTGTTTATACAGCCTAGCTATCTGGTTATAATCACCTTCTTTTACCTTTACATATTCTCCGCCGAGTTTAATTGAGCCTAATAAATGTTTATATGTTTTAAAAGGCCTTGAAAGAACTACATCAGCCCCGTAACGTTTTTCGATTGCAAGAGGAACCTGATAACTGCCGAAATCCCGTCCGAAAGCCTTTACAAGAAGCGAGTTATCCGTACCTTTTAACCTCGGTTCAAAAAAGCTGACCTCCGCCTGCAGATTAGCATGGTCTATCGTGGAACTGTCAGACATTATTACGCCCGTTCCGGCCATGAAGTTTATGCCTACCCGCTGTCCGTTGCCTAAAAAGTTATTTTCAACAAAACCCGCCTGCCCGAATAAGCCTGTTGCGGTATCCAGCCCGCCTCCTAAAGAAATCGTACCCGTTCTTTGTTCTTCAAGTACTATTGTAACATCATAAGCCCCCGGATTATCAGCAGATTTTTCTATTGAACGGTTGACGTCTTTAAATGCCTGAGTGGAATACAGCCTCATTAAATCATCTTTTATTGTGTTTTCATTATATACGCTCCCGGGAGTCGACAGAATATTACGCTCTATAACAAAATCTTTAGTTTTTTTGTTTCCTTCAAAGGCTATGGAATTAATTATACCTTCTTCCAGATTTATATTAATACATCCGTCAGGGTCATCAACGGCATCAGAAACTCTTGCAAGCACATATCCTTTTGAAGCATATAAATCCTCGACTTCCGTAATTGCATTACCCAAAGTTTTAAGATTCTGGGGCTGTCCTTCAAGTTTATTCAGCACATTTAAAATTTCACCCGTTGAAACAACCGTATTACCGCTTATTGCAAATCCCGTTACGGGAATATTCTCCTCTAAATATATACGCAGGGTAAGTGCTTCAGGAGAAGTCGGAATAGGTATTGCTTTCATTTTTTCCGAAAAATAACCGGTTTTGTATATATTTTTTAAATTCTGCTGTACGCTTTCTTTTGTATATATATCTCCTGTTCTTATATCCATAACTTTAATAATATCGGCATCATCAACGAGATGATTTCCCTCAAACTCGATTTTTGTTATTTTGGAATTATCTGATATATCGGAAGCAATATCATCCGAGGAGGCATTGGATGCATTCATTTGAAATAACATACTTCCCGATATAAATAAACTTATAAATAAATACTTATTAATAATTTTCATTCCACTGTCCCAGATTAACCTATTTAAAATTATATCATATACAAAATTTTTTAGGTAACAGTAAAATATACAGGAAAAACTATAGGTTTGAAACCGTTAAAATATTCAATCATGATTTGCCGGCGGAGTTTTTTTATAAGATACATGACGCAAAATTTCTCTGCATGCAAATTCCGGCGAATCGGCTTTGCTCCGTTAAAATTTTAAATAAAACGAGTATGAAACGTTCTATTTTGAATAAACAGCGTATTAATGTATAATATTTGTAATGTCGGAATTAAAAAGGGGCAAATTAATGAAAAAGCATTCTATATTTATTTCTGCTTTAATTTTTATGTTTTCAGCGGTAAATCCTTGTTTTGCGCTGAGTAAACTTTATTACATTTACAGCGCCGATAAGACATCAATATCATCCCAGACAGAAAAAATTATAGAGGAAAAGGAATATAAAATTCAAAAGAAAGACCCTTATATTGTAACACCTGCGGATAAAACGGATAATCACGCCGTGATTATTTTCCGGCAGGACGGCGAAAATTTGTTTTATTATTATGAATCAAACAATTCAAGCAAAAAGTTAAATAATGCAATAATAAAAAATATAAAAAGGCAGAATTATAAATATGCGGAAAGCAAAAATGAACAGCAGAAGGATAATTTTTCACAAACAGCAGAAAGAGCTTTGACCGGCGAAAAGAAAACATACAGTTTTGATGAACCGGAACAGGAGGCATTAAAATCGGCTCCTGCCGAAATACAGCCTTCAGCCGTATTATCCGGATATGTAATAAAAGCCGGCAAGGGGGAACAGCTGGATGTATATCTTCAAAACTCAATAAATACGGCGACTGCAAATGCCGGCGATAATATAACCGGTGTTTTAAACAGCGATTGGAAAACAAAAGATAATCATATAATTGCATCGCAGGGAAGCATATTATACGGCCGGGTTATAAAAGCGCACCATGCGCAATATTCATTGAGAAACGGATTTGTAAGAATTATATTCAGCAAACTTTTAACTCCCGAAGGCAAAACATACGATATAAAAACAAATCAAATAGATTTCAGCGTATCAAATGACGGAATAGTAAGTTCGGCTGCGCAAAAAGTCGTTACATCCGCATTAATAGGAGCGGCCGTCGGAGCATTGATAGGATTGGCAAGCGGAGATCCCGAAGATATATGGCGGGGAGCGGTAATCGGCGCCGGCACGGGAGGCGGTTCGGCTTTATTTACTTCTGCCGCAGATAAGGGTATTGATGCGGAAATACCTGCTAATACTTCGATTGAAGTTACTCTGCAGGATGATATTGCTGTCATTATCAATAATTAGCAACTATTACGGGAGTCATAAGTGAGTTTTTCCATTATTACAAAAAACAGTGAAAAAACATTCAAGGATAAAGAGCTTGTAAATATTTCCTCTAAAGAGGGGTTTGATTTTCTTGCGGATTTTGGTTTTGATTTTATGCTCACTGTCAAATATGATATAAAGAAAAATAAATGTACAGTCTTGAACCAATTTAACTGCAGAAATATTTTATTTAAAGGAGAGCCTCTGCCTCAGACAATCGAGGTCAATAAGACATGCAGACTGCTTATAGCGGATTCGGATGAATTTATTCAAATAAGGGTAAATGAAGGCGCAGGCGGATTTAAAGTTGCATCCGAACATCTGACCGAAGATGATTTGAAAGATTTTTACGGCGGAAAAATTAATGCTTCTGCAAAACTGAAACTTGAAAAACGAAAAGCAGAAATTGAAGAGGCGAGAACTTCCATAATAAAAGAAGTATATTACAGCATAAATGAATTAACACATAAGTTATCAATGAATTCAAAAACGGGAATTTTACTTCATACAGCCTTAGTATCTGCTTCCGTACTGTTATCAATCGGATGTTCCAATTATTTTGCGGGTTTGCCGTTAAAAGAAACGGTAAATATTCTTCAAATGCCCGTAAATATCAAACTTATAACGGTTTTTTCCCTGCTTATATATGCTGTCGGACTGGTATTTAAACAGGGAATATTTCTCTTACTGCAGAACAGAACGGTTCAGTCCTCCTCAGCAGCATTTATAGCGGAAAAATTAATGCTTGTTTTCTCCGTTCTGTTTTATTCGGGAGTTTATATTATAAATCTGTTATATTACATCAGCCCTAAGACGATGCCTTTTTTTGCGGTATTTATATCCATGTTTTTTGTTCTCATAGCAATAATTCTTGCAACAGGATGCGGATATTATAAGCATAACAATGTTGAACTTTCCAAAGAGCTTAATAAGTATGAATACAGAGAAGATTTTGAGCTGGTTTTGAGGGAATACCGCCAGTGGATTGAAAGATACATTAACTCTTTAAGCAAGGCTCATATAAATAATTTGAAAGATAATATATTTAATTTTCAGGTGAAATCCGGATTTGAAATATTTTTAGGTATTTTAACCGCACCGTTTCTGGCATACGGAGTATCAAACACGCTTGCGGTGTGTTTTCCCGAAGCCGCAGGCTGGATAAGAATTTCAACATTAAAATTCAGTCCCGTATTTTTAGCACTTGCTTCATTTATGATTATTTTTGCTTTTTTCATTTTCGTAAATGCGTTTTCATGTAACAGAAAAATTCAGGCTTCAAATGTAATAAAAAATGACGGCTTCAGCGATTACCTCCAGCATGGAGTAAATATATACGGGCTTCAAGGCATAAAACAGCTGGATACGGATATGCGCCGTTCCTTTATTATAGGTCTTTGTATTATATTTCTTGAGTTTACAATGAATATATCGTATTTTATGCAGGAAATGGGCGAAGATTTTATGGGAATTTTAATAAGTTTTCTCGGTGCTTTAGTTCCTACTTCGTTATTAATTGCCGAAACCTTTATGCTTGCAAAAACAAAGTTCCGGATTGATACGGGCAATGAGTTATTGGCTAAGATGGAAAGATAATTGTGCAGAAGATTTTTTTAACTACAATTATTATCGTATTAATTATATTAACGCTGGCTATAAGCATTAGCCGGCCTGAAATGCACAAAAAAATATTTATTTATGACTCGGATTTTGAAATAGCAGAACAAGTTCAGCCCATGAAGCCGGAACAGCAGAATATTCCCTCTTTTGTAAATACCGCCGGAGTTCAAAACAGGTATGAACAAAAAGTAAAAACAATAAAAGAAGCGCCTGTTATAAAAATACAAAACTCCATAAAAATTGACGATGAAAAAAACGGTAAACATTTTCAAAATAAAAATTTTTCACCTGAAAAAACAGTTTCTTCAAACAAAACAATAACCGGACGCAGACAAACCGAACATAAATCTGAAGCGGATATTCCAAAAGCCTCTGCAAATCGGAAGCAGACTCAAATAATCAATAAAAAAGAAAGCATGCCTGAAATAAAAAATTCCGTAATTTCTCAAAATCCCGCACCTGACGAGGAAGTAATCTTATGGAATAAATGGCATTCAAACATCCAAAACAAAATTATGAGCGATGTAAAATTACCTGTAATTCAAGAAGGCATAGTATTTAAATTTTCATTTGATGCGGATAAATACGGCAGAATAAGCAATTTAAAAACATGGTCGACAACCCCCGCCTATACGCCGTATGCTATTCAATACATAGCTCCCGTAATAAGAAGTTATCAGGGAAAAGAAATATTAAATTTTCCTGCCGGTTCAAAAAGATTTGTAACAACAGTTCAGGGAGGCTGGAAAATTTCCAAAACCGTAAAATACTCTACACCTCAAGACTATAGTGACACCGAAAAAATAATAAACTAAAAAAGGCAAAATATGTATAAATGCACAGACTGCGGAAAAGAATATAATAATAAACCCTCCTTTTGCGACTGCGGAAATAATAATTTTGAAGAAAACGGAATAATATGCTCTCCGCCTGAAAAAACGGTTAAGCCTGAATTACTGCAGGCAAAAGCCGATTTAACAAAAGAAAAAGAAGATTATACATATATAATTTTATCCGCAGCAATACCCGTTTTTATTATTACAGCGATTATCGGAATTTTTTATTTTAAAAATATTTCAGAACAACAAGCAAAAACTGCCGGAAGGCAAATAACAGAACAGGAAACAAAAAAAAATGCAGTTGAAGAACTTCCCCTGTCATCCGATAATCAGGAATTTATAATCTCTTTTGAAAATGAATTGCAAAATAAATCCGGACAAAAAAATCAAATTACAAAACAAAAAGAGCAGAAAAAAATTCAGCATAAAGAAAAAAAAGAAAAGCCTGCTTCATCTGCATTGAAAAAACATGAAGTTCAGTCTAATGCAAAAACACCGAAAACAAATCAATTAAAACCTCCGATAACTTCTAAAGCGCAGTCATCCTCCGCTCAGGCGCAAAACCATGCTACACCTTCGCAAAATGTTATTCAAGCACAGAAAGCTGATTCGGCATCAGCCAAAAAAGAATTGCTTCAATATAAAATTGCACTGCGGAACAGAATTTCATCGGATATTGATTTTACAAAAGTAATAGGCGACGGAAGCTGTATAATCACATTTAAAATTAATTCGTCAGGTCAATTAACAAACAGAGCCTTTTTTAAACAATCGGATAACGACAGCCTGAATGATGCGGTATATTCTGCGGTAATGAATAATCCGGCATATAATCCTCCTCCGTCAGGCTACAGGCATGAAACATTAAAACTCACGGTTAAAATATACGGCGGAAGATTTGAAGTTGATTTAAGCTAATCTTTTACAAATTCATATTTTTGTTCAGTCTGTTCAGGCTTTTGATGTCCGCCGGTATTATTCACAGGCTCTTGTATTGACTCTGAAAGCACCTTAACAAAACTCGAAGTATCAACAGGATTATAAAATTTTCCGCCCGTTAAATCGGATACACAGGTTAATGCCTTTGAATATGAAGAAACAAGCACAACATCAATAACAATATCTTTTCTTTTAGACATCAAACTTTTAGCAAAAGCGCAGGGGTCGCCGCCGCAGTTTTCACCGCCGTCGGTAATAAGAATTATTTTTTTGGGAACAGTTTTATCCATACCGAGAAAATCACTGTCTGCAGCCTGCTCAAGCGCAAGGGTTAAAGGAGTAGAACCGCCGATGCGGATAGAATTCATTCCGTTAAAAATCTCTGCGGAATTATTCGGCTGAATTTTTGTTACTTGTGAAGTAGCGGAACAAGAGCCTGATGTCATGCCTAAATATGAAGATTTTACGGTTTGGACTTTATATTTACCCTCTTTATTTTGAACAACATTTTTTACTTTGCTCATAACGGGAGTATAAGGGTTATTCCCGCTGTCATGACCAAATACCCTGAATCCTGTTTGAGTTGACGGCGGCAGCTGCCGGACTATTAATGCCATGCACTTTTTAGCAGCCTGTATCCAATTATACATGCTTCCCGAATAATCCATAACTATATTTATTATTTCAGCTCCGTCTTTATCTGCCTGATTATTTGAAATATAAGAACCTGCCTGATAATTATTAATAATATTTTTAACGGCATTTGAATTTTGAACCTGACCCGTTTCGGAGGTAACTTTTCCGCTCGTATTAACCTTATATTTGCTGCCGTAGGCGCTTAGTGCGGCAAACAACATTATTAATAACAATAAAACCGGCTTCTTCAATTTTAACCTCAAATATGAAAATTTATATTCAAATTTTGCTATATTTTTACTATAGGCAATTTAAAATATTAATTCAACATTTTCATATAAAGTGATGAAAATGTGTTATAATTTATCTGTTTAGAATAGGTTTAAACAATGAATAATTTGATTATAAAAGAAAAAATGAAAAAATTTGAAAAAATGATAAATAATGCTGATGAAAGTTTAGCGCTTGAATTGGTTTCTGATGATGCTGTTTTTTATACTCCTGCTTCTGAAAATCCGCTTTATGGCGGGAAGGGCTATTTGTCCGTTGTACATTGGATGAGAAAGGGGTTTTCTGATGCACGGTGGAAATTAGAAGAAATTATTGCCGAAAATAATAAAGCTGCAGTCCGCTGGACATTAACAGGCACGCATGACGGGGAATTTATGGGGCTTAAAGCCACAAACACAAAAATTAAAACATCCGTTATGAATTTTTATTACTTTAACAGTGAAGGCAGGATAACAAACGATATAGCAGCCGAAGGCATGATTGGTATTTTAAGACCTTTAGGTTTAAGTAAATAATATAAGACTTCCGGATATGGTTTAAACTTCTCATTATACATAATAATTGCTCCGGAAAAAAGGGAAAAAAAGCAGTTCTTTATAAAATTTTTGCAAACGGATATAACTAGTTTACATACAAAATAAAGGATTGATATATTTTATCAATAATCATACGAAGCCGCCGGACCCGGCATGCGCCGGAAGAAAATAATTAAACGGCTGAAATCCGCCATTATCTTCGGCAGTCCGTTAAAATGCTTATTTTTTTCGGCAAAAAACGGACACCTTAATCAGAAAAACCGCAAAAAGAAAACCTGATTATATTAAAATAAGAATTAAGCGTCTGATCCTTTTTTGTATTGCAATATCTTATGTTAATTCTGACCGTATATTTATATGGTAATTCTGTAAAAAGACCTGCTACCGTCCTGTTACATTTGCAACAGTCCAGCGATACCTGCCGGCTGCATAAACCGGAGCTTTAAATTTCCATTTTGAGCCGGACGCTAAATTATTAATATTTGCCAAAGCAGACCCTATTTGATTGTTATCTGTATCATACAGATTAATTTCGACCTGCGCATAACTCATTGTTCTGTTTGTATTATTTACTACGGTACCGCAAACAGCATCTCCGCCGTACGGGCTTAATTGGCATCTGTATGTATCCAGTACTTCCAATCCGGATTTATGCTTGGTTTTTGCAGGCGTTCCGCCCGCATTATTTTCTATTAATGCACACATTGCCAATATTATAACAGGTATTAAAAAGGCAATAAGGCAGTCGGCAGATGCTTTATTCTGCCTGCCCGCTTTAAAATCACCGGCTCCGTCCGGAGCATATACAGAATTATCATCAGCCTCCTGTCCGCATTTATCGCAAAACATAATTAATAACTCCATTCTCAGCTACAAAACTATGGTAACATAATGTAGTTAAAAAATGAATATTATTAGTATTTAAATATTAAATATATATTAAGCACCCAAAATTAAATACAATATAATAGGTGCTTAAATATGAACAATTTTAAACCTATAAAACAAGAGAAAACAGTTATCAGCATACGGCTTGATGTTGATATGCTGAGAATAATTGATACAGTTTCGGCTGAAACCGACATAAGCCGTAATGAGCTTATAATTCAATGCATAGAATATGCACTAAAGCATTTGAATAATGATTAGTCTTTGTTTTAGTTGTAATCAAGTTTTTTATGTTTTTACCGGAATTTGTCTTTTGCAATAAGGATATGCTTTATCATAAATAATTCTGCCGTATTTCATAATGACGCTTCAAAGATGGGGGGGGGGAAAAAAAAACAGCTAATCTTATTACAATATATAATTACATAAAATTTAGTATAATAACTGCCAAAATTTTCCCGATGCGAGCGGAAGAAAAAAGTGTATATTTATTTCAGCATTTTATGAATTTATGCCGTTAATATCTTACTTTTATAGTCCTGCAGGTATTTTCCGCTGATGTTAATAATATTTTCCCCGATTTAGACGGCAGAGCCGTTTTTCAGTTTTTCCCCCTTTTTTTTGAACTGAATTCAAATAAAATCCGGAAAATAATTATTGTGTTTTAATCAGTCCTATGCAGGCAAAAACAATTTTTTTACAACATTTCTGATATACGGCTTCGGGTGCTTGAGGTAAAAAATGCTTCGGGTAAACATTGTATTACGGAAATAGAGCCGTCCGGTGCAGTCTGCGTTTTTAATAACTTGATAAAATGAGCCTGTATGCGGAGTATGATATTGATTTTAGCCCTGATGTTTTTTGCATTTTTATGTTTAATATCATTTTCAGCAACCGGCTGAACTCTTAAACTGCAGAAAGGAACAGGTTTTTCCCTCTTTTCTCTTTTCCCTCCCTTTTTTATCCTTCCCCCTCTCTAAAGATACTTGAAAATTGCCGTTCTGATGACGGTGAAGCATGCTTATAATTATTTATATCAGAAATTTTCTATTTTCAATTGTTTAGGCATACAGCAGAAAAAATGTATAGCATATACCCGTTTTATGCTGATTGAAGCTGAAACACTTGTTATCTTTTTTTATTATCCCTCTTTTCTGTTTTCCCTTCGCTCTTTTTTTTTCCCCCCCCCTGATAATACGAATGCAGGCTTTGTTATATTGAGGGAATTTGAGATGAATTTTGCAGGAATTAACAAAGCTGAAAACAGCAGATTTCTGCTGTAAATAAATTTTTAATTTTTACTGTATCTCCGCATTCAAACTTTTAGTTTCCGTTTTTCTATAATTTTTTTCCAAAGATACAAATATTTTATTAAAAAACATCGGGATTTTGTGTTTTATCTTTAGCGGATGGATTTTTTATAGAGTTTTGCAGATTATGTAATTCGGACAATCTTTTTCGTTAATTTCCATATTAATAAAACAAATAAAAACAAATAAAAACAAATTCGCCCGCATTATTTTAAATTTCAAATATCTTTATTCAGTGTCATAAAAAATGTTTTTAAGAATAACAGGCAGATTTTCAATATTGTATTTCTTAAAGTTTGTTTCATCGTCTTAAATTATATCCGCATACTTTGCTAAGCTGTCAGTTAATGCAGTGTATATTCCGGTTTGCACCTGCTTTGCTTTTTATGTTTTTGTAATTTTATTTCTATATCTTAAATGACACAAAATATATTGATATAAAAATTTCTTTATAATATAATGATTCCGAGCCTGCCCTTGTAGCTCAGCAGGTAGAGCAGTTGACTCTTAATCAATTGGTCGAGAGTTCGAATCTCTCCAAGGGTAGTTTTTGGACATTATAATCATCATATACGGGCGTGTGGCGAAATTGGTAGACGCACCAGACTTAGGATCTGACGCCTTTGGCATGGGAGTTCGAGTCTCTTCACGCCCACCATTTAAAACTAAAATGAACCCGCACTGCTCCGCAGGCGGGTTCGTTTTTTGTATATAGGTTTATTTATATATTGATTATTTTCATAGAATTTTTCGCCTTTAAGAATTAAAAAATCCTCTGGTATTGTTGTAAATAAATTAGAGCCTATGCCTTTTTAAAGAGTTTAATCCCTTTATTGTTTCAAACATGCCTGACTGCCCTTTGATTATAAGATTTTGCACTTGTTTATTTATTTCTTTTCTGCTTTTACCGTTTTTTGTCCTCATAAAGCGATGTTAATAGTATTTTCCCGTATTCCTTTCTGCTCATTTGTAAGTTCTCTGTTTTTTAACTTTATAATTATATTGTTTAATGTATATTAATTAAAAGAATAGAAGAAAATCTACCGCAGGATATAATTAATTCGATGATAAAAAACGGGAAAAAGTATTTTATATTAACCGATAAAAGCAATGGAATAAAAGAAAAATCTTCAAATTCACTTGCAAAAGATATTGATTTTGAAGAAAAATGCTATAATTTAGTATTAGAAAACAAACTAAAAGAAGCATACAGCTTGGCCGGCGGATATGAAAACAGGAAATTAGCTAAAAAAGGGGGGGGGTAAATTGCGATTGGAACAATCCTCAAAGAGAGTTTTATTTATATATTAATTATTCACCCCTGCCTTTTAAATTACCTGAATGTCTTTCAAAATATGAAACAGAGCTTAAAGCAACTGCTGTTTATTCTGAAATGATGGGGTTAATCCTGCAAATGCAACAGGTTTTTTGTACATAAATATAAAATCAGCGCCGGCAGAGAAGTTATATCAAGTATTCTGAATGCTCTATTTTCTATGGCGCAGGGGGGGGGGAAAAAAAACAAATGAGCGTATTTCAATGATTAAAGACATTGAAGCGGAATTACAAAGAATAAAAAATACACCTAAGAGTAATTTTGAAGGATTATCAATTGATAAATTTTACGATACTTTAAAACAAAAAATTAAAGAAGCCGGCTTTGATGGCAAAAACTTATCTTTTGGCCAATTAAAAGATGGCGCATATAATTTTATGTATGAAGATTTTCAAATAGGGAGAGTTAAATTCGGCTAAAAAATGAAACTATGGAAGTTTATATATCAAATATTGACAGATGGATTGATTATATAAAAACGGTAAAATAACATAAGGATAATTATTATGAACTATGACAGCATAGCAGGAATAACAGAAGCAGGAAAAACAGTCGGAGCCGGAAACGTTTTACTTTGTGGCGCCGGTGATGCAGGCGCAGTATTATTAAATAAATAGAGGTATAAAAAATGAAAAAGAAAGTAATAATAATTTTTTGTTCAATAATTTTAACAGCCGTTGTTAGTTTTAGTGTATTTTGGACAGGTTTTAAAAATTCTTATAAATATTCATATTATCAAATCTTAATGGCGCAAAAAAACAACGATGCAGAAGCACTTTTATCTTACTTTGATTTTGACAGTATAGTTAATAAAATAGTTGATGTGCAGATTGAAGAAATGAAAAAGTCTTTAAACGGCAATCCTTTTGCTTCATTTGGAATTTCTCTTATGGAAAACTTAAAGCCTGCATTAGCTGAATTTATGAAAGAGGGTGTAAAAGAAAATTTTTCCAAAAATTCAAATGAACTTCAAAAAGTAAATAGTATCGCAATTATTTATAATATTTGCCGGAATAAACCATTTGAAAATCAGATTATGATTGATAAAAAAATAGATGATAATACAGTCAAAGTGCAGGTTTGCGAATCAAATAAGAAAAACTGTTACACGTTTTTATTTCAGAATATGAATGATAAATGGATAATTACAGGAATTGATTTGCCTAAAAATAATAAATAAAAACCGTTAGTTTTTCGGCTTATCTCCGGCAGTTTTAATTAAAACGAACTTCTGCATCCATTGCTGTCCGAGAGTGTCCGGCGGAGCATGAAATCCCATAATTACATGCTTTTTTATAATCTATACATCCATAAATTATATGTCCTTTATGATATTGTTTAACTCAAATGCCGGCATTATCCCGCCTGAAACCGTAAATATCATTAATCAGCAGTTGAATAAAATTATAATCAGAATAAGGACATCCTGCAATTTTGTATTTACTTATACAAAAAGAAATTAATATAGAAACAATAAGAGCGTTTCCTATTGAATATTCTGAAATTAAAATTTTCCTTACAAAAATAAAATATATCTTTATGACGATAAAATGACAATAATTGTATTTAATACTTAAAATACTCCTGTTGAAGTTTCTTATGATATAATTTCTGATGCGGAGAGTTCATTTTAAAAAAAACAATACTCCGTTTTTTTAATCCGGCGGTTCCGGTCGATGATTGAAACTCATTTTTTATTTTTATTATTACGTCTGCGCCGTCATAATAAATAATCCGGACATAATATTTTTAACAATAGTGTTTTATTTTTGCTATCTGTTTTGGGCAGAATAACCGGAGCGGAATAAAGACAATGTTTGAGTATTCTCCCGAAATAAGGCTGTAATTTATGCAACAAATGCCATTAAGGAGTTTTTCAACGGAATTAAACGGATAATAAAAACGGAATCGTTATTTTTGTCTGATGAGCCTTTATTTAAGGTGTTCTACCCTGTATCAGGGAACGGGCAATCCCGGTTTTAAATTGAAGTTTGATATTTAATCAATTTTTGGTATATTTTAATAAAAGATTGGAAAATTTCTCTAATTTTTCAAATCAGGTTTGCAAAAAACCTGTTATGGAAGCAGAAAATCTTCTTTTTTTCCTTTTTTTCCCCGCCCCGCACACAAAAAAACGCATATTCTTCCGAAATCAATATATTTCCTTTATAATACATGTTTGGACTTTCTGCTCTGCCCGCCGGACTTTCGTATATTTTTCCGCCGGTTTATATCTTTAATATTTTGCATCAACTTTCGGTTCAAAATTTTTCTGCTACTGTATATAAAGCGCTTATAAATTATTTTTTATTATTTTCTACTTTTATTTATAAAAACAATAAATGGAGAAAAAATGACATGTGATACTAGCAATATAACATTTCCGTAATTCTTAAATTACAGGTAGCATTTTCTTTCCTGGCCTGCTACGCCTGCATAAAGTTCAAAAAACTGTTTTGCGGGGCTTGAATTAATTTTTGTAAATAATACTTCTTCTATTTGAAAAAAGCCGACTTCCGAGGACATTTCAACATCTATTTTTATGGGTTTTTTCTCTCCGCATCGAATACTTACGTGTGTAATTGCATTAGCCGAATACTTATGAATATCTCCCACCTGCGGTGTATGGCTGATGGCAAGAGGTATTCTTGCTCTGCCTTTTGTCATATCACAGCCGTCTGCAATGAGCATAATTCCTGCTTCAATCGAATGTATTTTTCTTGTCGACATGTGTCCTATAATTGATTCTATTGCAAGGGATTTTATAACAACTCTTTTATGAATATCATCGGGAAATGTCATAAGTAAAAATTTGTCAATTAAGGGTATGGCAAGGGTTACAGACATTTCTTCATGCCCCTGTCTGCCTATCATCATGCCTAAATCGTGCATCAGGCATGCCATAACTACGGCGCACAGACTGTCCTCGAATGTTCCGGCTTCTTCTATTTCCAATGATGTTTTAATTCCGGAATCATTCAAAATCAGCATCATTTTAATTGCGTTAATGGCGACTTGGCGCATGTGAACCGGTCCATGGTCGTTATATCCGAGTCTTTTGATAGATACATTATTTGCGTAATCCTGCATTTCCTGAAGCTCTATATCGCTCATAATTCTTTTTACAAGCTCGCTGCATGCAGAATAATTTTTTAATTTTTCCAAAATTTTATTTTCTGTTGCTATTTCTTTTACCGATTTCATAATGTTCCCCTTAATAAAATATTATACTTTAAATAATTGCCTGCCGTATATTTTTAATATTCCCGTTTCCGCAATAAAAATTTACTTTAAAAAAATATTTATTGTGTTATCATAATAATATGTTGATTAGAGAAACGGTTTCCCGTTTCTTTTTTATTAGTAAAGGCTTAATTTTGAAAGGAGAGGCGTAGTTTTGAACAAAGACAGGCATAATAACTCTCAATCAGGCGGTAATACTCAGTTTGAGTATGTTAATAAACGTGAATTAGTCGAAAAAATCGAACCTTTAATTGATAATACTTTAATGCGTTTCGGGCTTATCCCCGTTGAAATTGAATTGGTTAAAGAAAATCACAGATGGTTTTTGAGGATATTTATATATTCAAAGGAGCGCAGTGTTAATTTAGATGACTGCGAAAATGTTTCAAGGAGTCTTTCGGTTTTTTTGGAAGAACTTATTCCTTTTAAATATAATTTGGAAGTCAGCTCCCCCGGCATTGAAAGGAAAATTAAATCAGGCAGGGAATATTTAATATTTACCGGCAAAGACATAAATATAAAGCTAAAAGAACCGATTGACAATTCAAATGAAAAACAGTTTGTTGCAAAAATTGTTGATTATAACGAAAATGAAGGTTTAACGGTTTTTTCATATAAAGATAAAAAAAACATATTGATAAAAACAGAAAATATTATATCTGCAAAATTGTATTCGAGTGAAATATAGGAGAGAGCAAATGATTAAAATAGGAACGGCGCTGTTTGAAGCCTGCGAAGAACTTGAAAGAGAAAGAGGAATATCAAAAGAAGTTATAATTTCTTCATTGTGCGATGCTTTGGTTACTGCATATAAAAAACACATAAAACAAAAAGAAGTGCCGAATGTTGAAGCAATATTGGATGAACAATCAGGCGAAATAGGAGTTTTCAGAACTAAACTTGTCGTAGAAAGTGTTCAGGATTCTGATTTGGAAATATCATTGGAAGATGCAAAAGAAATTGATGATGATGTTGAACTTGAAGATGAAGTTAAAATTGAAGTAACTCCGGAGAATTTCGGCAGAATAGCAGCACAAAGCGCAAAACAGGTTATTACGCAGAGAATCCGTGAGGCGGAGCGGAAAATGGTGCTTGATGAATTTATGGAGAAAAAAGGAACTTTAACAACAGGTATAATACAGCGTATTGAAAACAGAAATGTAATAGTAAGCATTGGAAAAACCGATGCCGTTATGCCGGTTAAAGAGCAAATCCCTGGTGAATATTATAAGCCCGGAAACAGAATAAGAGTTTTTGTCTTAAATGTAAAAGAAACATCAAGGCTTCCTCATGTTATTGTTTCTCATGCTCATGCCGAAATTGTCCGTGAATTATTTGAACTTGAAGTTCCGGAAATAGAAGACGGAATTGTAGAAATAAAATCCATATCCCGTGAAGCGGGTTACAGAACCAAAATAGCCGTTGCAAGCAATGACCCTGAAGTAGATTCCGTCGGCGCCTGCATAGGTCCGAGAGGAAGCCGGATTCAGACGATTATCGGCGAATTAAAAAACGAAAAAATTGATATTGTAAGGTATTCTGATAACCCTGTTGAATATATAGTCAATGCTTTGTCGCCTGCAAAAATATTATCCGTTGATATTTTGGCTGATGATGAGTATTCAAAAGAAGCATTTGTTATTGTTCCTGATGATCAGCTGAGTCTTGCCATCGGCCGTGATGGGCAGAATGTAAGGCTTGCACATAAATTAACAGGCTGGAAGATAGACATTAAAAGTAAATCACAAGCCGAAAAAATGGATTATGCGCCTCAAGTTTCCGCTCAGGATGATGCTGAAGATGAAATTACGGATGATACGGAAGATGAAATTGCAGATGAAATAAGAGAGCAGGAAGAATATGCAATGGATGAAGAAGATATGGCAGACTTAGCTCAAGATGCTGAAAAAGAAGAAGCTGTACCTGAGGAATAATCTGTTATCATAGTTTAAATACTGTTCAAAATTTGAAAAATCCGCTTTAATAAGCGGATTTTTATATTTTAAAATATAAAAAAGCAAGAAACATGGAACAGATTTAATAATTGCAGGATTCCATAACAGACCTGCGCATAATTATTTAAGTTTTTCTTTTATCTTTTTTCTATCTGCTTTTTTGCATTATATCCGTTGGTTTTCAATATAATAACTAAATCGTCGGCTTTCTGGGAGTCATAAAACGAGCCTACCTGTACTATATAATGGTTGTTTACCGATTTAATAAAAGGGGAAACAGCTAAACCTAACGAAGAAATATTATTCCGGATGTCTGTTGCTTCATCTAATGACGCATAGCTTCCTAAATATACTTTTGTTATTGTATCAGACGGTTCTTTTGTTTGTCCGGCTTTCCTTTGCAGAATTATACTGTCATTTAAAGCTAATGTTTCGGGTTCTTTTGTCCGGACTTCTTTTTGCGCATTATTAAACTCTGTTTTTTTATTCTTTTCGCCATTTTCCGCATGTTTTTTGATTTTTTTGCCTGCGCTTAATTTATATGTTTCATTTTCATTTTTAAAAAGCTCGTTATAATCGATATCCGTTTCTTTTTTTATTGAAACAGAAGGCATATCATCTTCTTTTTGTATCCATTTCAATCTCTCGTCTATAGGTCGGATTTCATAATCCGTATCGGGATAATCCTGAGATATATCTTTATTATTTTCAATTGCTATATCAACATCCGGAGAATATCTTTTAACTGCAAAAGATAATAACATTAAGGCAATGAAAAATACAAATATAAATAAATATAAAAAGCCTAAGCGTATTTTCTTCTGCTTTTTTTTCTTGTTATCAGATGTATTTTTTGCTACGGTATTAGTTTCCTGTCTGCCCGCCGTCATCAGATTACTCCATGAACTTTTGAAACCGCAAGTGTTATATCTTCCGTTTCTTCCTTGTATTTTTTAAGTAATTCGCCGGCAAACTCTTTTATATTATCTATGCCTGCATCGCTGATTAAATCGGCAGCTTTCACTGGAGCATTACTGCTGTCTATATTCAGCCCGAAATGAATTAATGTTGAAGTTATTGATTTTGTGGCTATAGATACAGACAGTTTTTTATCATTGATGTACAAATCGTCCCCTTTTCTTATTACTTTTATATCAGGATTTTTTTCTTCAATCAATTCTTTTGTTATTGCAACAAGCAATCTTTGTTTATATACCGTTTCAATAAGGGCAGAGCTGAAATTTTCCTCAATAATGCTGAGCATTTTTTTGCTGTAAATCGGTTCATTATTAATCACATCTTCAATATCAACCATTTCGGATAATTTTACATCGCATTCTCCGATAAACGCTACAGCTGCATCTCCCATTATGTTGAATGTTTTGTATATCCAGTGCGGAGCTAACTGCCTGCCTGAATATTTTATATTTTTATCCGTAAACAATATTTTCATTATTCTACCTGTTCAAAAATTTCGTTAATTATATCTTCCCTGCCATTTAATTTTAAAGCACGTTTTAATCTCTGGCAAGACTCGCATTTACCGCAGTGTTTTTCATTTGAGTAATAACAGCTGTGAATATATTTAAAAGGAATATTTAATTCTATTCCGTCTTTTATTATATCCTCTTTTGTGTAATCTATCAAAGGGGCTTTGACTTTTATTTTTTTATCTGCCGAATTTTTTAGCGAGTTATTAACTGCATCTATAAATTCTTTTGAATTATCTTTAAAAGTTGCTCCTTCCTCTTTATTTGCGCCTGTTATTATATCGTTATAGCCCTTTGCCTCGGCAAAACATGCTGCAATATTTATAAACAGACCGTTACGGTTTGGAACCCATACCGATTTGGCGCTGTTTACTGCTGATTCTTTATTATTTAATTCTTCAGAACCCACTGCCGGAATATTCCCGTCCGTATTTAATGCTGAATTTGAAATTTCGCCGAGCCAGCCCAGTTTAATTATTTTATGCTGTATATTATAATATTTTGATATTTTTTGAGATGCTTTTTTTTCGCTAAAAAAAGCCTTTTGTCCGTAGTCGAAAGTTATTGCCAGTATTTCATCATATTCGTTTCTTGCTTTTGCAAGACTTACAACCGAATCTAATCCGCCGGATAAAAGAATTATCATTTTATTCATTATTTTATTCCGTTTCATTGTTTAAATCATCTTTTAGTTTTACTGCTTCAGCTTTAGCTGTATCGCTGTATCCGCTTCCGCTTATTACTTCATCCAGTATATCCTTATCCAGCATATTATACAATGCTATTACGGCATTTTGCACTACTTCGGGGCAGGCATCATTAAGCATTCCTTTTATTAAATCAACCGCACGTTCATCATTTGAGTTCATTAATACTTCTATTGCATTTATTCTTACCTGTTTAGACTCATCTCTCAATGAGTTCACAACCGCATTAAAAACTCTGTCTCCTTTATAATTAAGTTTATTTAATGCTTCTAAAGCTCTTTCTTTCAGAAAAGTAAATTTATCAAGCAGTCCTTTTTTGCTCTCAAGTATTGATACCAGAGAATCAACAGCCTTTGTATCACCCAGCATGCCTAATGCAGAAATCGCAGATTCTTTAACATAAGCAGATGATTCCGTTTCATCCTCAACTATGTTCATTAAAGGCAGAACGGCATATCTGTCGCCGATTTTCCCCAGTGCATCCGCACAGGATAGCTTTACTTTGTAGTTCTCCTCTTTACTGTTTAAACAATACAATAAAGGATATACTGCCTGCGAACTCTTTGTGTTGGCAAGGGCTTTTGTTATATTGACCCTTATTCTTGTAATTAACTCTGTATCTTTTATTCTATCAAACAGCTTTCCTTTCATAATAAGAGAATCTATTAATATGGGAATGCTTGTTTTATCTCTGTATTTATCAATTTTAGAGAGCAGGTGCATTAAAATTTCATAGCTGTTTGATACTTCAAAAAAGTAATTATATACTAATACTAAATGTTCGGCAGGATATATATCTGCCAATTTATTGATTTCGGAAATTGACTCTTTATAATTAGAGGCATTAATAATATTGCATTCTTCCGCCAGTTGCTCGAAAGGTATATCTTTATTCTTTTCCATCAGCTGTACACATTACTTCACTTCTGTATATAATATGTTAAAAATAATTGTATATCAATCGCTTTAATTAAAAAAGTCCGCTGAAAGCAATAACGATAAATCTTTTTTGCTGACCGCTTCATTTATAAGCCCGTTGATATCAATATCTGTTTTTATATCCTTTAACCGTCCGGGAAGAATAATATCCGAAGTATATTTTGTTTTTACAAAACCCTTATTTAGTTCTAAAAATTCTTTGTATTGGCCTGCCAGAACTTTCCATGCTTCGGGAATGTGTACTTTTTTCCCCGTGTAGTATAAAACATCCCTTTCGTATGACTTAAAATAATTCTCCATAAAATTAATTTGAATATTATAGTCATATTGATTAAGCTCCCCTGATTTTGAATAAAAGCAATTACCTTCTATTTCTTTTGGCGAAGCCGTATTGCTGTTATAAATATAATATGCCCACAATAAACACCCCATATAAAACCCTAAATTGTTTTTCATCATTTTTTCGATTTTATTCAGCGACATTTTAAATTTTATACGCTTTTTTGCAACACCTGCCGTAGAATGTATTTGCGAATATAAATCATTTATATACTCATTAAAATTTTCAACATATCCGCTCATTCCGGGATCAAATTTTACCGTCTGCGCCATTATATTCTTACCTCAATATTCTTATTATAAAGTTCCCGCTTTAATTCAGGTATGCTTAACATATTAAAATGGAATATAGAAGCAGCAAGCGCCGCATCTGCATTTCCGAGCTTAAATACATCATAAAAATGACTGATATCCGCCCCTGCTCCGCCTGATGCAATTACAGGAACTGATGAGTATTTTGAAGCAAGTCTTGTCATTTCTATATCAAACCCGTTTCGAGTGCCGTCCGCATCCATGGAAGTTAATAAAATTTCTCCCGCACCGAGCTTTTGAACTTCAATTATCCAGTCTTTCAGCAGTATATTTGTATTTACTTTTCCGGCATTAATAAAAACATAATAATTACCGCTGATTCGTTTTGCATCAATCGCAATTACTATGCATTGGGAGCCAAAATAAGATGAAGCGGTTTTAATTAAATCAGGATTTTTTACAGCCGCCGAATTTACTGCTGTTTTATCCGCACCTGCATTTAGTAATATTCTTATATCTTCTATTGAATTAATACCTCCGCCGACCGTAAGCGGAATAAATACCTGTCGGGCTGTTTTTTCAACCATTTCAACCATTGTTTTGCGATTTTCATTTGTTGCAGTGATATCTAAAAACACAAGCTCGTCAGCGCCGTCATCCGAGTATTTTTTTGCAAGCATAACAGGATCTCCCGCATAGCGCAGATTCTCAAAATTTACGCCTTTTACGGTTTTTCCGTTCTTAACATCCAGACATGGTATTATTCTTTTTGCGAGCATAATTAAAATTGGTTTAAAAATCTTGTATCGTTATTAAAAAACAGTCTTATGTCATTTATTGCATACTTAAGCATTGCAAGACGCTCAACTCCCATTCCGAAAGCAAAGCCGGTATATATTTCCGTATCAATTCCTACATTTTTCAGAACATTTACATGAACCATACCTGCGCCCAAAACTTCCAGCCAGCCGGTATTAGAGCATGTCCTGCAACCTTTTCCTCCGCACATTATACATTGCACATCAACTTCAGCGCTCGGTTCCGTAAACGGAAAATAACTTGCCCTGAATCTTACAGGTCTGGACGAACCGAAATATATTCTTACAAACTCGTTTAATACACCTTTTAAATCCGAAAAAGTAATATCTTTATCCACAGCCAAACCTTCAATCTGATGGAACAAATTATTTTTTCTTGCACTGACTGCTTCGCATCTGTACACTCTGCCCGGAGATATTACTCTTATAGGCGGTTTTTTATTCAGCATCTGCCTTATCTGCGCACCTGAGGTCTGGCTTCTTAAAATAACGTTCGGTGCCGTTTTGGTATAAAAAGTGTCCTGCATATCTCTTGCAGGATGATTAGGCGAAAAATTCAGCATATCGAAGTTTATATATTCGGTTTCAACTTCGGGGCTGTATTCATTCGGCATAACAGAAAAACCAAGTCCATGAAATATTCCGGTAATTTCAT
Source organism: uncultured Muribaculaceae bacterium (assembly GCA_964491345.1). Taxonomy (GTDB): domain Bacteria; phylum Cyanobacteriota; class Vampirovibrionia; order Gastranaerophilales; family Gastranaerophilaceae; genus Avigastranaerophilus. The sequence continues at coordinate 876 of CAZBFV010000009.1, read as the reverse complement.
TTATCGTTTGTGTTAAAAGATGAACCTTGCCCTGCGGACGAACGTCTGCCGGAAGTGAAATATCTATTTTTTCCGATTCCAGTTTTCTGTTTAATTCTAATTTATATAAATCGTTGCTCTTGCCTGCAATAAGTTCTTCAAGCTCGCTTGAAACTTTATTCGCTAAAGCGCCGATAATTCTTTTATCTTCATCGGATAAATCTTTTAAATTCCTTTTTATAGTGTTTAATCCGCCTTTTCTGCTTAAAAATTTTAATTTTATGTTTTCTATATCTGTTAAGGATTGTGCGTTATTAATTTCTTCAGATGCGTTTTTTAAAATTAATTCCAATGTTTCTTTCATATCTGCCTCATTTATTACCATACTTATAATTATATGATAAATAAAATAATTTTATTATTGAAACAAAAAAATGGCAGATGTCTTTAATTTTTACGATAAACGCTGTTTCAGCCGACTTTAACTGCGGGCGTACGGGTTTCACCTGTCAGAAATTCCGCTGTCTTGGAATTGCTTTTCGCTCACGTAGTTTCGCCTTTTGTGCTTCGCACCTGCCGGCTCAAGCCGTTCGCTTACCGGATTTTATCCGTCCGCAATTCCGCTTATCGGGGTTATGCACAAATAAAAATAAAAAATCAGAAAACATATACGAAGCGCCGTAAAATTGTTTATTGAAACAATGACAAAGCGTGCGCCGTTTAGCACGCTTCTGGTTGAAATTAACAATTTAGGCGCAGAGTATCCGTTTGATGATTTTTATTTTTATTTTTTGTTCACATCCTTTTAATTGCTTTACATGTTTCACCTGTCAGAAATTCCGCCTCTTGGAATTCTTTTCGCTCGAAATTGTCGCTCCTTCGATTTCATCTGTCGTC
>CAZBFV010000008.1:0-64491 GCA_964491345.1 uncultured Muribaculaceae bacterium | reverse complement strand
AAAAGCGGAGCGGAGGAGGAGGGAAAAAAAGAAGAAAGAAGAAAAAACAAAACCTGTTTCAAGCCGGCTCATCAGCAGATATGAAGCAACTGTATAAACAGCTTTTATCGCAAGAGCAGGCGGAAGAAAAGCGGAGCGGGCGGGGGGGGGGGAAAAAAAAGAAAAAAACATTCTTCTAAAATTCAGCGGCTAAATCATATTCAAGAGCTTCTGTTACTACGGCGGTAATAATATCCCCCGGATTAACGGGAGCTTTTGAATTAATATAAATTAATCCGTCGACTTCCGGCGCATCTTTATATGTTCTTCCTATAATCTGCCCTGTTTGAGAAATTGCTTCAACTATGCAGTCAATCTTTCTGCCTATAAGGCGGTTGTTAATTTCCTTTGAAACAGACTGCTGAAGCTCCATCAATTTATTTCTTCTCTGTTTTTTTATTTCAGATGGAATTTGAGGTTTTAAATAATACGCTTTTGTATTTTTTTCTCTTGAAAATTCAAAAACACCGACCCTGTCAAGTTTCATTTCCAAAATAAAATCACATAATTCTTTAAAATCATCTTCCGTTTCTTCGGGGTATCCGGTTATAAAAGTTGTTCTTATTGCGGCATCAGGAATAAATTTACGAATTTTTCCGATTAAATCTCTGTTATCAATAACGGGCCTGTTCATAAGCTCAAGCATATGCCTGCTTGCATGCTGAAGAGGAACATCAATATATTTAACCACCTTATCCAGACTATTTACTGCCGATAATAATTCATCATCCAATAATGAGGGATAGGCATACATAATCCTAATCCAGCCTAAATTTTCTATTTTATTTAATTCAGCCAGCAACTCTTTTAACGAAGGTTTTTTATAAATATCTCTGCCGTAGCTTGTTGTATCCTGCGCAATAAGCACGATTTCATTTACGCCTTTATCCGCAAGCTCACGGGCTTCTTTAACAATATTTTCGATTGTCCTTGATTTATACGAGCCTCTTAACCTTGGGATAACGCAGTATCCGCAGTTAAAATCGCATCCGTCGGCTATTTTAATATAAGAGCTTGCACCGAGAGTTATCTGCCGGCGCTTAACATTTTCCCAATATTTATATTCGGGCTTGTCGCTTACATCATAGACAGAATTATCCTTATCTATATTTTTTACGATATCGGCTATTTTTGATATTTCCGAAACGCCTAAAAAAGCGGAGGCTTCAGGTATCAGCGTTTTAAGCTCCTGTTTATACTTCTGTGGCAGGCATCCGGCAATTATAACTTTTTTTCCCGCATTAATCATTTCAAATATCGAATGAACAGACTCTTTTTCCGCATCATGAATAAATGAACAGGTATTAATTATTACAATATCAGCCTTTGTTTCATCCAAAGTAACTTTATAGCCCGATTGCGCAAGCCCGCCGAGCATCAGCTCCGAATCAACCAGATTTTTGGCACAGCCATGGTTTATCAATGCAATCTGTTTCATTTATATTTTCTTTCTTTTAAATATTTTTATATTATTCTCTTCTTTTATTAAATCATAATTATTAACAATCAAAGCATAAAAATTTTGCGCATAATCAGCGCCGAAAAATGCACTGCCGTATTCGCTGTTATCTATAGGCAGAATAATAAAATAATCAGGCTTATTCTTCATAAAATGGGAAATAACATTCTTCTCCTTAAATACATCGGTATAAAACAGAGGACTTAAATTGTAATAAAAATTATCCCCTTTTCTGTCCGTAATATAATTAATAAAACTTCCCTCAGGCATTATTACGACCTTGTCGTTTCCGGCGGTGCTTCTTAATATAAAATCGGAAGCATATTTAACCGGCATTCCGTCTTTTTTATATGTATAAATATAGCCTTTATTTGTTTCAAGCCGGTAATTTTTATGCTTCAGCTCCGAAAAATCGTCGGAAACAAAAATTATAATACTTGCGCAGAGTATAACAGGAAGAAGCCTGCGGGCATACTTTTTTAAAAGTATAACGGAAGCAATGGCGCATATCGGAAAAATAAAAACCCCCATGTGATTAACATTCAGATAAAATAAATTTTTGGCGCAGGCTGAAATCGAACATAAAATAAATATGAATACAGGTTTATTTTTATAAATATCTTTAATCTGATGAATAAGCATAACGATGTTTAAACAGGGCAGAACAGCAAAAACAGCAAAGATTTTGTTTGTTAATACAAGAAGCATTATTCCTTTTAAATCAAAAAAAGCTCCGAAATGACTAAAAAACAGCTTTAATAAAGGCGCATTTATAAGATTTTGAGTCAATATAAAGGTTTTATGCATATCATTAAAATCAAGCCCCTGAAAAATAAGGCTTCCCATGCTAAGCAAAGGCGCAAGAATAAATGCAGAAAATGATTTTGCCAAGCCGGATTTACCGATGGGTTTAACAGACAGGATTGCAAAAAACAATAAAAATATATACAGAGTAAATTCATATTTATTTGCAATGCTGATCCCAGCAGATAAACAGGATAGATATGCCATGTATTTATTATCCGTTTTTAAATATTTTACTAAGAACAGAACCGATAACAGAAATGCCGAAAGCGCATAAACAGCCGCAAAAGCATAAGTTAAAACGGAATTATACAAAAAAGGCCTGAATACAAGCGCAAAAATAATTAAAACAGATAATAAACAGGATAAATTCCGGCTTAAAAATTCACGGGATAATAAATAACATGCAATGACAATTAACAATGAACATGCTAAGCCCGCAGTATATAAAACGTATAATTTTTGTCCGAACAGCCCTAATAAAACCGCATTAAACTGATAAGACAAAGCCCCGTATATATTGTAAATATCCTTATAAAGGATTCCGCCTTTAAGCATTTGAGATGGTATATAGAACTCACGCCCCGTATCTATAAGCATAAGCCCCTGATGAAGATAAAAAAACGGTGCAGAAACCGCAAAAACCGCAATGATTAAACCGATAAACGCCGAATCTTTTTTTAATATTCCGGACATTTAACTAATCCCCGCCGAATGATAAAGTCAGCTGAGGCACTTGAGGGGCTGATTTTGGCTTTTTTGACGATAAATCCTTTGAATAATCAATCTGCATTTTATTCATAATTGTTTTAGCTTTTGAAATAACCTCATCGGGCAGGCCTGCCATTTTAGCGACATGAATGCCGTAGCTTTTACTTGCACTGCCTTTGACAACCTTCCTTAAAAATTGAATATGCCCGTCGTCTTCTGCAATGGTGATTCTATAGTTTTTAATCTGTTCTATGGTTTTAGCCATAACGTTTAATTCATGGTAATGGGTGGCAAAAACAGTTCTTGCTTTAATTTTAGTTGCAATGTACTCTGCAACCGACCATGCAATGGCGACTCCGTCATAAGTAGAAGTTCCTCTGCCTATTTCATCAAGCAGAATCAAACTTTTTTCGGTGGCGCTGTTCAAAATAAAAGCAGTTTCATTCATTTCAACCATAAAGGTAGACTGCCCCAAGGATAAGTCATCCACTGCGCCTACTCTTGTAAAAATCTTATCAACTATGCCTATTCGTGCATAAGAAGCCGGAACATAAGAACCTATCTGCGCCATTAAGACAATCAAAGCATTTTGGCGCATATATGTAGACTTGCCTGCCATATTAGGACCTGTTAAAATCATAAACTGGGTGTCTTCCGAATTATCAGAGGAGGCTTTCAGCTTTAAATCATTTGAAACAAACTGCCCCATAGGAAGAATTTTTTCCACGACGGGATGCCGTCCGTCTTTAATATACAGTTCATTTGTATCGGTCATTTCGGGTCTGGCATAATTATATTCAACAGCACAGGAAGCAAAGGATAATAAAACATCAGCTCTTGCCAAAAAATGCGATGCTTCTTTTACAATATCCGCAAAAGACTTTGAATATTCCGTTAAATCGCTGTATATCTTTTGTTCAAGCTCCGTTACTTTGTATTGGGCAGAAAATACATCGGTTTCATGCTTTTTAAGCTCTTCCGTTATATATCTTTCAACATTCAGCAGAGTCTGCTTGCGGACATAATTCATAGGCACCTGATTTATATTGTTTTTCGTAACCTCGATAAAAAAACCGAAATTTCTGTTATAACCTACTCTTAAATTTTTTATGCCCGTAATTTTTTTCTGCTCTGCTTCATAATCTTTCAGCCATCTTTCTCCGCCGTTTATAAGGCTCTTAAAATAATCAAGCTCTGCATTAACATTATCTTTAATTACACCCCCGTCTTTAATTGAAGCAGGCGCATCATCTTTAATTGTACGCTCTATTATTGAAGCAAATTCCGTTAAATCATTAACCTTATCAATAAAATCCGCCAGATATCCGCATGTAAAATGCTTAAAAATATTTTCAAAATCAGGAAATAAAACAAACGAATTTTTAAGCGATAAAAAATCTCTCGGATTTATGCTTCCGTTGCTCAGTTTTACTGCCAGCCGTTCTATATCGGCTGTCTTGTTAAGCAGTCCTGCAAGCGCCATTGAGTCCTGCGGATTATTTATAAGCTCTCCGATTGCATCATGACGCATTGTAATTTCATCAATATTTTTTACCGGCTGGGTTATCCATGACTTTAAAAGCCTTGAACCCATCGGAGTTTTGACCTTATCCAGCGTCCAGTATAAACTTCCGTATTTTAATTTATCCCTTGAAGTTTCGACAAGTTCAAGATTTCTTCTTGTATTTGCATCAATAGAAACAAACTCGGATATAGAATACGGTTTTATAACATCAAACTTAGGAAGCTGTCCTTTCTGCGTTTCGTAAATATATTCAATTACAGCGCCCGCAGCGCATAAAGCCGGTTTAAACTCATTAAATCCGAACGCTTCGAGCGAAACAACATTAAACAGCTTTTTTATATTTTGAACAGCCTTATCTTCATTAAAAGAAGAAATGCTCATTTTTGTACAAGGGTAGATTGAAGTTATTTCTTCGGGCAGATCGATTTTTTCTTCCGGTACTATTTGAAACGGCTGTATCTTTTGTTTTTTTGTCGGAGCCAAAAGCTCTGAAGGATTTATTCTTGCAAGCTCCGAAAGTATTTCATCAAGCGGTCCTTTTGTAACTTTAAACTCCCCCGTTGAAATATCCGTATATGCCAGGCCGAATTCGTCATTAATTTTTATAACGGAGGCTAAAAAGTTATTTCCCGCAGGCTCTAAAAGATTTAGCTCCGTAATTGTACCCGCCGTAATGGTTTTAACTATATCACGTTTAACAAGCCCCTTAACATCTTTAGGATTTTCAAGCTGTTCGCAGACTGCAACTTTAATATTTTTCTTTAAAAGTTTAGGAATATAAATATTAAGCGATTTAACAGGGATTCCCGCCATAGGCACTCTGCCTATATTCCCGCCGTCTTTATGAGTCAGGGTAAGCCCTAATTCTTTGGCAAACAGAACGGCATCTTCAAAAAAGCCCTCGTAAAAATCCCCCATGCGGTATAACAAAACAACTCCCCTGTAGCGTTTTTTTATATCAAGAAACTGTCTGAACATAGGGGTTGTATTTTCATAATCAACATCAAAACTGTTTATATTCTTGATTTCTTCATTTATCATAGTATACTTAATGTAGTACAATTTTTACAAGATTTCAACAAAAACACATTATTTAGTAAAGGAGTTTTAATGAAAGGCTGTTTAGGTTTAATTATTAAGCTGGCTGTTATTATTCTTATATTTTTCGGTTTACAGCATCTCGGCATAATTGATTCCATAAAAAACAAAATACAGGAAAACAAAAATACCTCTCGGGAACATATTTTGGATAACACAAAAGATGTTGTCGATTTATCTCAGATTGATAATGAATATTCCATTGAAAAAAATCTAAAATTCTTAAAAAACAGGATGATTATTGCGGAGCATACGGCAACAGGTCAAAAAATGATTATTATTGAACCTAGAGATGAAAATATACTTACAAAGGAAGATATTAAGGATAATAAACTTCAGGAAAAAATTGATAATTTTCTGAATAAAAATAAATATCAGATTATTAAGTTTGATAAACTTGAAGTAACCCGAAAGAATGAATTTAACGGCATTAATCAGAAAATTCCCTATGCCGGAATTAATGCGGAGATTTCAAACATCCCCTTTAAGGACATGGAAGGCATAATCGGCGTTGCGCAGACTAAAGAAGGCAAAAATTTAATAGTCATTTCGGCAAACCGGAAAGGCAGGTATTCCCAGATAATTACCGACGCATTCTATGGGAAAATTAAGTAATGCACTGCCTGAAAGAATATGAAAAACTTATGAAGCAGTGTATTTCTCTGGCAAAAAAAGGAGAAGGCAGAGTTTCGCCTAATCCTCTGGTCGGCTCGATTATTTTTGACGATGATTTCAGGATAATTTCAAAAGGATGCCATCAAAAATACGGCGGAAACCATGCCGAGCGCAATGCAATACTTAATGCCAAAGAAAATCTTAAAGGCAGAAATTTAATAGTTAATTTAGAACCCTGCCCGCATTACGGCAAAACTCCGCCCTGCGCAGATTTAATCATAGAAAAAGGAATAAAAAAGGTTATAATAGGAAACTCAGACCCTAATCCGAAAGTGTCGGGACGTGGAACGGAAAAACTTAAAAAAGCGGGAATTGAAGTGATTTCGGGCATAAAAGAAAAAGAATGCAGGGAATTAAACGAAATTTTTTTTAAAAATCAGGAAAAAAATATGCCGTATATCTTAATAAAAACTGCCTGCACTCTTGACGGCAAAATCAGCACTTCTCAGGGGTCGTCAAAATGGATAACCGATGAATTTTCGAGAAATGAAGTTCAAAAATTGAGAAACCGCTATGATGCGGTATTAACAAGTTCAAATACGGTTATAAAAGATAATCCCTCTTTAACCTGCAGATTAAAATCAGGAAGAAATCCCGCAAGGATAGTAGCAGATACTGATTTAAGAACCGGTGCGTCAAGCAGGATATATAACAATGACGGAACAAGAGTAATTATTTTAACAAAAGAAAACAATAAAAAAAATAAAAAAAAATACCCTGAAAATGTTGAAATAATTGAATGCAGAACTGTAAACGGACGCATTGATTTAAAACAAGCCGTTAAAAAATTATACGAACAGGGTATTTACAGTATAATGGTCGAAGCAGGCGGAACATTGAATAACGCATTTATCCAGTCAAAACTTGCAGATAAATTAATCCAATTTATTGCTCCGAAAATTCTTGCCGATAAATCGGGCATAAATATAGCACAAGGAGAAACAAGAAATCAAATTTCACAATGTAACAATTTAGCCATACTCTCGACGAAACAGCTGAAAAACGATATAATGGTAACCGGAACTTTTTTATATGAGTAAAAAAGACAAAGGAAAAACATGATTCAGGCTGTTTTAACGCAGGAAAGGCATACTTTGCCGAAACTTCCAAAGATGAATAATCTTGCTCCAAAAACAAAAAAAGGCGGAATATCATTAGCCGACAGTTTTGTAAAAAATACGCTGGAGGAAGCTCCTGTAATATCAGGAACATCCTTGGCAGTGAGTTTTATACAGGCGGAAAATAAAAAAGCTCCGCTTTCAAAAATTCTAAAAAATAATACAAAAAACATATTTCTGCCCGTATTGCTTATTTCATCGGCAGTAACGGCAGTATTTGAAAATTATATAACAGATGAGATAAATGGAAATACAAATATATGAATGACGCAAATACAACCGAAAATTTAACCGAAAAAATATATAATCTGCAAAAAAGCGTGCTTGAGCTTCATAATCTTTTTGACTTAAATTTAGCCGCTAATCAATCTCATTCCATAGAAGAATTACTTTCAAAGGTGTCATTTCTGATAAAATCATTAATAAATTTAAAGGAAATAAGATTTTTCACAAATAACGGCGGAATTTTTCAAACAAAAAATATAATATCAAAATGCGATTTGAATTTTGAATTTGATGCGGATAATGCTCCGTTTTTGCAAAATGTAAACCATGAATTAATAAAAGTTACAAATAGCGATGGAAGCTACATCTATAAGGCATTTTGGAACGCAAATAATTTATCCGGACTGCAATGCGAATATATTAAGATTTTTTATAATGATGAGGATATTCCGTACTGCGTCTGTACAATAAGCCGAAAAGCAGATGATACCGAATTTACGGAAAGCGATTATAAATGCTTTGAACAGGTATTTAACTGCATTGAACCGATTTTAAGAAAATTCATACAGAATAAAGAACAGAAAGAAAAAATCCAGACTTTAAACAAAACATTGCATAACCTTGCCATTCTTTACAATATTTCACAGGCAGTCAACTTTATAGACGATTTAAAACGGTTAATCAGCGTAATTCTTGATAAGGCGATAGAAACCGTAAATGCCGAAAAAGGCTCGTTAATGCTTTATAATTCGAGCGATAACACCCTGCAGGTTAAAGTAGTGTACGGATTAAAAGATAAAAAACAGGAAAATGATATTAACAACGGGCTTATCGAATGCCAGAAAATGAATCCTAATTCCGGTATTGCCGGCAAAGTATTTATCGAGAAAAGGTCTATTATCACAAATTTAGGCAGCCAGGACCCGAGATTCAGCCAATATAATGATAACCGCAATATTTCATCTCTTATCTGCGTGCCTTTGATTGCTAAGGGCGAATGCATAGGCATAATTAACATTACCAATAAAAAGAACGGCAAATTATTCAATAAAAAAGATTTGGAGTTTATTGAAGCACTCGCAAATCAAGCCGCAATTGCGGTTGATAATGCCCAGCTGTATGAACTCGCTACAAAAGACGGCTTAACCAAATTGTATATTCACAGGCATTTCTATCTGTTATTGGAATCGGAAATGAAACGCGTCCAAAGATACCATCATGTACTTTCGCTGTTAATGATGGATATAGATAACTTTAAGCACGTTAATGACACTTACGGTCATTTAACAGGCGATATGGTCCTTAAGGAAATAGCTTCGACAATTCAAAAAACAATACGGCACGTAGATATTCCCGCCCGCTACGGCGGTGAGGAATTTACCGTTATTCTGCCTGAAACTGCCGTAAGAAATGCCATGATTATTGCGGAAAGAGTAAGGCAGAAAATAAGCGAAATTGAAGTAAAAGTTGACAATAACACTGTAATAAGACCGACGGTAAGTATCGGCTTATCCGAATACCCCAATGCTTCGGAAGAAATCAAAGAGCTTATCGACTATGCGGATAAAGCTCTGTATATGTCAAAATCAAACGGCAAAAACTGTGTCTACACTTATTTTGACGGAAGTTTTATAAGGTATAATCCCGACAATCAAAACTTTGATTAGACTAATAGTTTTCTTTCAAAAATTCATATAATAAATCCAAGGCTTTAAATGTAAAAGCAAACTTCATTATGGGACGGAACAGAAGTTTATCTGCTTCATACCTGTAGACTTTTTGGCATTTTTCATTTCCTATCCCGATATAAATCAGCCCGATTGGCTTTGTATTTGTTGCGCCGAGCGGTCCTGCTATGCCTGTTGTCGATATTGCAACCGTGCAATCATATTCGTAAAGAAGTCCTTTAACCATTTCCAGAGCAGTTTTACGGCTTACTGCCCCGTTTTTCTCTATAATTGAAGGATTTACGCCTAAAATTTTAACCTTTGCGGAATTTGCATAAGTTACAAAATTTTGAAAAATATATGCGCTTGAACCCGATATATCGGTCAGCCTTGAACTCAGCAGTCCGCCCGTGCAGGACTCTGCCGATGAAATTTTTAATGCATTTTTAATCAGCAGTCCGGCAATCTGTTTTTCTCTGCGGAACGAAACAAATCTGTATAAATTACTTATAAAAAATGCCATATTTACTGCAAGTTTTTTTAAAAACATACTAATAAACCGGCATGTCAATAGGCTTTAAAAGCTGAACCTGCAATATATCGCCTTGTCTTAAAGATATATCTTCGCCTTTTTTAAATATATCCGCAATCGTATCGCCTGCAAAATATATACCTGCTACAGGCAGTGCAGCAACTGCAGTCAGGGGCGCAAAGATATATTTAGGAACATTGCCAAGGCTTTCGCCTTTTTCCCACGCCCATGCCGTAGGATTTACAACAATGCTTTTCGTTGTATCCGCTGTTTTTTGGAACGCTGTGGAATAAGTAGTCTTTGAACTTAATGACCCGTCATAAGTAACTGCCTTATTATTGCAGATACCGGCATAAAAAGGCACCTGCTTTCCTGTTGAACTGACTATATGATCAAAATAAAGCCTTATTACCCCTCCTTTATAAAGCATTTTTGCCGGCTGTACCTGTTCTACCGAACCTCTTATTACACTGCCGGTTGGAATAACAATATCATTATTGACCTTTACATTATCAATAACCATCATGTCAAACTGGTCGCCTAAAGATGCAGACTCCGAGCCGACAGAATTAAGCAGTTTCAATTTTAATACAGTCCCTGCCGGAACTTTTTTAGTTTTAATGTTAGCATTAATTTTTTTGCTTATTTCCGCATTTGCGCTCAGCGGAATACATGCGGATAATGCTGTTAAAATCATAATTAAAGATAATATTTTCTTCATTTTCATCCTCTAATCCAATTCTGTTATAGATATTTTACCAAATTTTGCAGATAAATCATCAATATGATGAATAATATACATGAACGGCTCCGCATCTTTTTCGTTCAAATCAATCAATGCGCCCCATTCTGCCCGTCCGTGGTGAGATGCAACCATTTTAGCTATATCTTTAAAGCCTTTGCTCATACATACGGAAAAACCCCACTGGGAATGACTGCGCCAGTCTTTCCTGAAATCTTCGTTATATTCGATTAACCCCGTTTCTAAATCGACATTATATTCAAAAATTTTTCCAAAATCATGAAGTATGCACGCAGCATAAACATTATCTCTGTCTAATTTATTGCTGCAGTTTGTTAAAATAATTTCGGAAAACTTCAAACATTCAAAAGTATGTTCTAAAAGCCCGCCTATATAATTATGATGCATTAATTTTGCGGCAGGCGCATTTTTAAACTCTTTTTCATATTCAAAAAGCAATGAAGACAAAAACCCCGAAAGTTTTTTATCCGTTATGCAGTCGGCATATTCAATTATTTTTGCAAATATATCGTCTTTCTGCTCTTCCGTTAATCCTAATCTTGCTTCCCGGACAAGTTCTATATCGGATACCAGACAGTTGTTATACTTGTCATTATAAGTTCCGTTAGTAATCCTGATATAATTATTTGTTCTGAAAAGTTTAGAATCCAGCCTGTTAAGGGTTTCCTCCCACAAAATACAGTTCAAAACCGAATTATCATTAAGATTTTTTACCTGAAGCTTGCCCATTTTTGAACCGGCTTTTGTATCTCCGGTTGCAAAAGTTATCACCTCATAAACAGCATTTAAGTCAAACATATTTTTCTTTCTAATTTTATCAGAACGATTTATCTGAATTATACAACAAAATAAATCAGTTGTTTAGTAAAAATTTTAAAAGCCGGAGCTAAACGGTTACGGGAGGTCTTATAAGCAGATTTCCCGCCTTGGAAGCCGTTTGTTTTAATTGAGAGTAATATTGCAAATCTTCTTCATTATCGGCTCTTTCACAGCCTGCCTGAGCCATTTCGCCTATCTGGCTTAATAAATCGGCGCTTTGGAGTATTTCACGATATATCACGCCTTCTTCCGTTTCGCCGTTGGAAGATGTTATAACCTGTTTCCAGTTAGATAAGCCATCCGTGTTAATCCGGTTTAAGACCGCCCAGATATATACATGTTTCAGTGCATTTTTATTATATTTATCGGGAGATTTTTCTATTCCTTCCTTAATTTCATCCGAATATAATCCGGCGCTTTTTGAGAGAAGTTCATTGAAGCATTCTTTGACTTTTTTATTATTGCGCAGATTATCATGCAGAATATCATGTTCAAGCTGGTATTCTTCAATGCTTTTTAAGCCTTCAGCCATTGAAAGCAGTACATCATTTGAAGTCAGCCGGATTACTAATTTTTCGCACTCTCTGTAATCGGCCTTTAATGTTTTATTTTCATTTAAAAACCTGCAGTTTCCGCTTATTTCCGTATTAATGCGGGTTTCATAATACTGCATTGTTTTTGCTTCGTCAAGTTTGTCCTGAATTTCCGCACGTTTTTTCTGCATAAGCAGTTTTGCTTTATTTCCCTTTTGTTCCGCCAATGAGCCGGATTCCTGCTCTAATTCTTTAATATATTCAGGAATACTGTCTTTTTTTATTAAAGATTTATATCCGCTTATAATATCCAGTCCTTCATTCAAAGCACGCATGGGAATCGTTCTGCCCGCATTTAAATCCTCAAACAAACGGTCCTGTGAATATTGTTCTTCAGACTGAATTATATCAAGTTTTGCCATTTTTGATTTCAGCATTAAAAAATAGTTATTCAGCTTAATTGTATCGTCTATCTGCGGTTTTTCCACAGATTTAACAAAATCAATCATTTCATCGTAAGATGAAAAACTCTCTATATTTCTGCCCAGTTTAGAGAGCAGTTTATTAAGCCTGTTATACAGTCTTGTGAATACATTGTCTATATTACTCTGCGTGGAAGCGAATAAAGGCATAAAATCAGTATCGGAGCTTATGGGCGTTTCGCTTCCGGATACGGGATTTGCAATTCCCGCTGAAACCATTGCAAGAGCTTCCGGCGAAATTTTATCAAATACTTTTGATGCAACAGCTTCGGCTAAAACTATAGAATTATACCCCCTTGCTTTTGATGCCGTATATCCCGTATCTGTCAGTTCTATTCTGCCGTCATTATCTTTTATTAAGTTGTGTTTCTTCATAATCCGGATTTTTCTGCCGGTTTCGGCTGATAATTTATCGAGTTTTTTTTCCTTGTCCGATTCATCGCCGGAATACGCATAAAACGACTTATTATATATTTTTTTCAGGTTTGATAAATCGCCGTTATGTTCAAAATATCCTGCTAAAAACGCATAATCGGGGTCGTAATGACTGTTTACCGGGTCTGCATTTGAATGTTCAAGGCTGTTAAACACTTCCTCCGCTTCCTGCGAAACCGGCATTGTATATACATAGCCTATTGTATCAATCCCCCGCCTGCCGGCTCTGCCTGCCATCTGTTTAAATTCATTTGCATTTAAAGGCCGTCTGTGTTCTTCGGATTCTTCATCGTCGCAGGGTTTATAAGGACTTGAAATAACAACTGTTTTTGCGGGCATGTTTATTCCTGAAGCTAATGTTTCGGTTGCTATTACCGCTTTAACAAGTTTTTTTTTGAACAGGTTTTCTATTAATTCTTTCTGCGCAGGGATAATTCCGGCATTATGAACTGCGTAGCCTTTTTTTAATGCTTCTAAATCCAAATCGGAGCCGATATATTTTTTCTTCGTTTTATATTCATTGACTGCTTCCGCTATTCGGGATTTTTCATCACCGGTAGTTAAATCTTCGCCTTCTCCGCTTAAATATTCAAGCAGTTCTCTTGAGTATTTCTTGCTGAATACAAAGAATACAGCAGGAAGCTGTTGTTTTTTATTCAGCTTGTATATTGCAAATTTAAAATCATTTAAAGACGGTTTTGAAGCAGAATCGGACATTATGTTTGAATTTATTTCACCAGTTTTTTTAATGCTCTTTTTAATCCTTTTTTCTTCCTGCCTGTATGAATCTGCAGGCAGAGTATCAAAATTCAAAGGAACATGCCTTTCTTCATCGGGCATGACTACTAATTGTGATTTTGATGAAGAAAGCTCATTAAACCAGTTGTTCAAATTCTCAAAATTTCCTATTGTCGCACTAAGCGCCAGTTTCTGCACATTATCGGGCGTCAGCATAACCGCTTCTTCCCATGCCGGACCTCTGCTTTCATCGCCTAAATAATGAAATTCATCAAATATTACCGTTCCTAAATTATCCATCAAAGGATTTTTTTCGCCGAACGCATTTGATAATGCCATATTTCTATATACTTCGGTTGTCATTATTATAACGGGAGCTTCAGCATTTTCCCGTCTGTCGCCCGTCAATATTCCTACATTTTCATCTCCGTATATCTCTCTGAATTCATTCAGCTTTTGGTTGCTTAATGCCTTTACCGGAGCGGTATAAAATGTTTTTTTACCCTCTTTCATATTTTTAGAAATAACATAATGGGCTATTGCGGTTTTCCCCGTTCCCGTAGGAGCGCCCGCTATAACATCATAGCCGTTTAATAACGCTTTTCCCGCTTCTTTTTGAAACTCATCGGGAACTGCTCCTTCGGGTAATTTAAAATAATTTTCCCTCAGGGTCTTTTCAAAACCGTTATCCGTATCCGGAGGATTTATCAGTTCTCTGCCGTAATATACATCGCTTACTGCATTATATTTTACAGGATTTGCCTGATTATCATTGCTTTTAAAACTTACTGTTTTTGTTTCCGCCGTGTTTATTTTCGGTATGTATAATATTTTAGATATCTGCATTCTTATAGCCTTTTACATTCTTTTTGCTCTAAAACAAACCAAAACTTTTTTACACAGTTATTCAAAACCATGTTACAATAATTTTACAATTCAATACCCGATTGAATTACCTGATAAATTTTTTTAAATCCTGCCTGTCGAAAACTTCTATTTTATTTCTGCCATGAACAAATATTATTTCGGTTATTAAGGGTCTGAACATTTCAAAATCGCTGTATGACAGTTTTTTGTTTAAATCCGCCATATTATCCGCTAAAAATTCGGTTATAAGCACTTTGTTTTTAAATACAAGCGAGCTGAAATAATCCAATGCGTTTTTGCTTGTAATTCCTTCAAAATATATTAAATCAGGCGACTGAAACTCGATAAACCGCATAGCTTTATCTATATCGAATCCGATATTTTCATTAAGCTCGCACTGGTTTACATTTTTTAAGGCGTATTTAGCGATTGATTCTATTGTCATTATATTCTTTTTGGAGTTTGAAAGCTCTGATAATATTGAATAGACTATATGTGTTTTGCCCGATAAATTAGAACCGCATACAAGCGTTATTCCGGGACGCTCTGTTTCAGCCAGAACCGCATTTTTCTGAACCTCGGTGAAGCCTATTTCGGTTAATTTTTTCGGCGGTTTATATATTTTTAATGAAATTCTTTCACCGTTTATTGTCGGAAATGCCGAAATACTCGCAGTCAAAAGAATATCATCCACTTTAAATACGAGCTTGCCCAATTGCGGAAGTTCGCAGATGTTTGCATCCAGTGATGACAAGGTTTTCAATTTGGATATAAATGATGCCGTAAGTACGGACGGTATCTGCCCTGTATTTAATATTTCCGTTCCAAATCTAAAATTAACATTTAATCCTTCCGGCGCATGTTCAAAAAACATTTCATGCACGCCGTTTATTATCGCCTGTTTTAATACTGCCCTTATTAGTATCTGGGTGTGTTCATCAGATAACACATCATTATGCAGTTCTTCACGCCAATCGAATTTTGCTTCCGAATTTTCTAAGTTTATTTCGCCTACAGAACCGCCGGATTTATAATATTCACAGATTTTTTTTAATACAAGCGTTTCTGCTGAAATTACGGGGTCTATTTCGCATCCTGTTTTTTCAACGATTTTATCTATTGCAAACAAATCAAGCGGATCTGCCATTGCAACCGTCAATACATTTTCAATTTTAAACAGGGGTATGATTTTATACTTTTGCGCATCGTTAAAATTTATATATGATAAGCATCCGGTATCTAATGTATAATCTTTCAAATCCACATAAGGAATATGAAGTTTGCTTTCCAAAAATTTAAGCAGTGCTTCTTCCGTTATCAGATTAGATTTTATCAATATTTGCCCGATGTTTACATTCTGCGATATTGCAAGTTCATGCGCCTTTTCTATATCTTCATAGCTTACAAGCCCGTCCCTGACTAAATCGTATTTTAATTTCTCAAGGGTTTTATTTGTTACTGTTTCCATTTTTAATTAACCTAAATACTCTTTGACTTTTTCAATTACATAATCCACTTTAAACGGTTTTGTAATATATTCGTCGGCTCCTGTTTCCCGGCCTAATATTTTATCTTCATCCTGCGAGCGCGCCGTCAGCATTAATATGGGTATATCTTTATATTTGCTGTCATATTTTAAGAGTCTGCTTATCTTATATCCGTTTATCTTCGGCATCATTACATCCAACAGTATTAAGTCGGGCTTTGCTTCTTTAGCCAGCCTTAATCCTTCTTCCCCGTCAAATGCCGTTATACACTCATACCCGCGGGCTTCTAATACAAATTGGAGAATTTCTATTATATCAGCTTCATCATCAACTATTAATACCTTTTTCATTATATCCCCTTTTAATTTCATTTCACTTCTTCAAATTTATTTATTTTGTCCGGTATTTCCGCATTATCCGTAAAATCCTGCGGGTATAACACCGCTGAATATTTTATATTATTCTCTTTATATTCCGTTTGATTTTCTTTTATATATGTTTCTAATTTCCTTACCTCAAAATCGAATACAAAAGATTCTATATCTACAGTGTACGAATAATAATAGCGTTTTCCGTCCTTTATGCAGAAATACTCTTTAAATTCCGATGTTTTTCTGAGTATATCCTCCGATAATATTCTATCTATTAAAGATTTTCCTTCAACTAAATTTTCGCATAAAGATATTAAGCCTATGTTTATATGCTCCTGCTTATTCTTTTGGATTTCCTGCTCTAAAGACATTCTGAATATTTCTTCTTCGTTTAAAACAGGAATTGCTATATAGAATGTCGAGCCTTTATTTAATTCGCTGTCCAGCCAGATAAAGCCTTTATGCGCATCTATAAGCCTTTTTGCTATCGGAAGCCCCAGCCCAGAGCCTCCTATCTTTCTGCTTAGTGAATTTTCTATCTGCTTAAACTGCTCAAATATTTTTGTCCAATTCTCTTTTGCTATTCCTATTCCGTTATCTTTTACTTTTATCTCTACGTATTCTTCCCTTAAATCCTTTAACCCGCAGTTAAAAAACGGATTGTTCTTTATTTCATTCCCGGATATTTTCGATGTGCTTACTTCTATTATCCCGTTTTCATTCGTAAATTTTATTGCATTTGAAATTATGTTTGTTATTACCTGCTCCATTCTCTGTGAATCAATATATACATTTTCCAGCGTATTATCTAATTTGAGCTTTATAGTTACTTTCTGCTCCTTTGCCCAGCTTTCAAGCGTATTTTTGACAAGCTCTACAGGCAGGTTAATATTTATCTTTTCAAATCTGAATTCCATTTTGCCTGCTTCGATTTTCGATAAATCAAGCAAATCATATATAATTGCAGAAAGTCTTGTTACATTCCGCTTTGCCAGTTTTAAAAACTTTTCCGTCGCCTGATTTATTTCTCCGGCCGTTCCGTTCAATATTATATCTAATGCGCTGTTTACGGATGTTAAAGGCGTCTTAAGCTCATGCGACACTATTGATATAAATTCTGATTTTAATCTCTCGAGTTTTTCAAGTTTTATGTTCGTATCTTTTATTTCTTCATATAATATTGCGCTCTCTAACGGCAAAGATACCTGTTTTATCAGGGTATTAAAGCATTTCGTATCATCCTGCGTAAAATCATTCTCCCTGAATACTTCTACTATCCCGTAGAATTTATTTTTTATATTTACAGGCGAGAACAAATTATCATAATTAAATACATTTAAATCATACCCGCCGAATTTATCTTTAGAACTTTTTATTACTTTTATGTCGTTTATCTGCGGATTTATTGAAAATAAGTTCTTAAAATTTAATAATGCCCTTAATTTTATTGCATTTTCCAGCTTCGATGTAATAGGAAACAGTGATTTTATTATTAATTTTATATCGCTTACATCATTTAAAATCAGCGCATAGCTTACTGATAATGACAGGCTCCGGTCCATTCCGTCGTTCATTATTTCTATCAGTTTTAATTTATCAAGCGAGCCTGCTAACTGCGTGCTTGTTGTATATAATACATTTAACTGATACAGGCTTTTGGCTAAATCATTGTTATTTTGGGATAAAATTCTAAATGTATCCCTCAGCTGTAAATTGGAATTGATTTCTGCCATAAATAAATTTTCATCTTCCGGCGATAATATATACCCGTTTACATACTTCAGAACATTATAATCTATATTTTTTTCGGGCAGAATTATTACCGAGCGTATATCTCCCGCCTGAAATATCAGCTTATATTTTGTTATCAGCGAAATTATATTTATATTCCTGCACTCGTAATCATATATGACTATATCCAAATCATCACAAGATAGACCGTCCTCTATTGCTTTCGGGTCAGATAAAACAGTAAACTCAACAAAATCAGGAAATGTAAATTTCTTTATTTTGTTTATTCTTAATTCGTTGTCTGATATTAAAACTACTTTTGACATTATAATATACCGGTCTTTGGTTAATATTTTATCCGATTTTATTAATTAAAGCCTGTTTTATACAAATCTTAAAAATCACACAGCCGTCTGATTTCCTGATTCTGCATTACGGCATTAAAATTATAATGCCAGAATCCTTTTGACGGCTTCATCGGGCGGAAGCATTTCGATTGCTCCGCCTGAACGGGTCTTAAATTCAACAAGGTTATCTTTTACGGATTTTCCAACCGTTATCCTGTAGGGAATGCCTGTTAAATCCGCATCTTTTAATTTTACTCCCGCTCTTTCATCTCTGTCATCAATTAAAACTTCTGCATGCCCAGCGCACAGCCTGTTATAAATATCTTCCGCAGTTTTCATTTGAAGCTCATCCCTGCTTACGGGGACTATTACTGCGATATACGGCGCAATTGCGGGAGGCCATATTATTCCGTATTCATCATGATGCCTCTCAACTGCGGCTGCTGCCGTTCTGGATATTCCTATTCCGTAACAGCCCATAACAAATGGTTTTTCTTTGCCGTCTTTATCCGTAAATACCGCATTCATCGGTTTTGAATATTTTGTTCCGAGCTTGAAGATGTTTCCTACCTCAATTCCTTTTGCAGCTTTTAATTCTGCTCCGCAGTGAATGCATTTATCGCCTTTTTCCGCAAGCCTTATATCTTTAATAATTTGAGGAAGCTCAATATCAGCCCCCCAGTTTGCCCCAACCAGATGTTTATCCGTCCGGTTACAGCCTATAACAAAGTTTTTCAATTCTTTTACGGTTTCATCGGCAACCGTCCGGACATTTTTAAGCCCCGCCGGACCTATAAAGCCCGCTGTGCAATTCAGCCCGCTTTCTTTCATTATTTCTTCAATCTCGTCATTTCCTGCAATTCTGATTTCGCTTCCTTCAAATACATTCATCAGCTTTGTTTCTTCAACGGTTTTATCACCCCTGATTAAAACGGCAATATATTTTCCGTCCACAACATAAATTAATGTTTTACAAATAACGGAAGCATCAACTTTTAAAAATTCTGCCAGCTCTTTTATCGATTTAGTATCAGGAGTATCAATAATTTGCGCTTTTTCAAACTTTCCGTCCGTTTGTGCTTCTTTTAATACGGATACAGCATGGTTTGAATTTGCGCTGTATCCGCATTTCGGGCAATAGAACACATCATTTTCGCCCGCATTGCTTTCGCTGTTTTCATTAACGAGAACCATAAATTCATGTGAAACGTTTCCGCCTATTGCGCCTGAATCTGACTGTACCATTTTTGTTTCTAAACCGCATCTTTCAAAGATTTTTCTATAAGCCTCCGCCATAATTTCATAAGATTTATCCAGCCCTTTTTCATCCGCATCAAAGCTGTACGCATCTTTCATTATAAATTCACGACCTCTTAAAAGCCCGAATCTGGGTCTTATTTCATCCCTGAATTTTGACTGAATTTGATATAAATTAACCGGAAGCTGTTTATATGAATGTATTCCTTCCCGTGCGATTGATGTAATTACTTCTTCATGCGTAGGTCCTAAACACATTTCCCTTGAGTGCCTGTCTTTTAATCTCATTAATTCTTTTCCGTAGACATCCCATCTGCCTGATTCCTGCCATAACTCCGCAGGCTGGACAAACGGCATTAAGAGTTCCTGTGCGCCCGATAAATCCATTTCCTCACGGACTATATTTTCTATTTTCCTTAATACCCGCCTCATAAGGGGCAGGTAATTATAAATACCGTTGGCAAGTTTTCTTATATATCCGGCACGAACAAGCAGTTTATGACTCATAACCTCGGCATCGGATGGAAACTCCCTGAGAGTTTGCACAAATAACTTAGACATTCTCATACAATTTTTTAACCTCAATCATTAATTTTATATATTCAACCGATACACAGCATATAAGCTGTTTAATATAATTTTATCACAATTTAATATTATAACTTTAAGTTTTTTTTTTATAATGGATAATTAATATATGACAGCTGAAAGGGGGAATATTATGTCAAAAAGAGTATTACTTTGTATTATGGACGGATGGGGAATCAGCGGAAGCAGTGTTAAAGATGCCACAAAAATTGCAAATACCCCTAATATAGACGGATTTTATAAACAGGAAAAAAATATCAGAATATACGCCGACGGCGAACACGTCGGTCTGCCTGACGGGCAGATGGGAAACTCGGAGGTGGGACACTTAAATATAGGCGCAGGACGCATTGTATATCAGGACTTAACAAGAATTAACAAATCAATTAAAGACGGAAGTTTTTTCACTAACGATAAGTTTTTAAAAGCTGCTGAGCATATTAAAAAGAATAACTCCTCGCTCCATTTGTTCGGACTTGTTTCAACAGGCGGAGTACACAGCTCTTTAGACCATATTCTTGCTTTAATCGAATTTGCCGAAAGACAAAAATTAAAAAAAGTTTACCTGCATGCATTTCTTGACGGCCGTGATACTCCGCCGAAAAGTGCAATTGAGTTCCTTATGCCGGTTGAGGAAAAACTTAAGCAGTCAAATCTGCCTCCTGTAGCTTCCGTAACGGGAAGATATTATGCAATGGACAGAGATAACCGCTGGGATAGAGTTGAAAAAGCATACAATATGCTTCTTTTAGGCGAGGGAAACAAGGCTGACAGCGCAATAGAAGCAGTAAAGGCGTCTTATGAAAAAGGCATTACGGATGAATTTGTCGAACCTGCAGTCATAAATATTCCAAACTCAAGAATTCAGGATAATGATGCAGTAATTTTCTTTAACTTTAGACCCGACAGGGCAAGAGAAATATCTAAAGCAATTAATTTTACGGACTTTAACTTCTTTAAAAGAAAAGCGGTAAGAAAAAATATTTATTATGTAACATTCAAGCAGTATGATGCTTCTTTTCCGTTCCCCTGCGCATTTGAACCGCAGAAACTTGTTAATCTGCTGGGTGAAGTTCTTGATAAAAACGGGATTAAACAATTCAGAACCGCCGAAACCGAAAAGTATGCACATATTACATTTTTCTTTAACGGAGGCATTGATAAGCCGAATAAACTTGAAACCAGAGTTTTAATAAATTCGCCTAAGGTTGCAACTTATGATTTACAGCCTGAAATGAGCGCTTATGCCGTTTGTGATGAAGTTTTAAAAGCTATAGACAATAAAGACTACGGTTTTATTCTTGTAAACTTTGCTAATCCTGATATGGTAGGTCATACTGGGGTTTTAGATGCTGCGGTTAAAGCCTGCGAAACCGTTGATACATGTGTCGGAAAAATTGTTGCCAAGGCTAAAGAAAATAATGTGGCAGTTATTTTAACTGCTGACCATGGAAATGCGGAATGTATGGAAGATGCGCATACTCACGCTCCATATACGGCCCATACAACAAATCAAGTACCGTTTTTCGTAATGAATGCAGGCGATATAGAGCTTAAAAAAACAGGATCTTTATGTGATATAGCGCCTACTGTCCTTAATATACTGAATATTCAAAAACCTGATGAAATGGACGGAAATTCTTTAATAGTATAATCTGTTGAACTAAGCCGTAAAAGTTCGGCCGGCATTTAAAACCGGCGCCTGCAAAATGCAGGCGCCGGTTGCTTTCTTTCTTCGGACTGTCCTTTTCCGGTCTATCCGTTCTTCGGATTCAGTTCTTTTTTTACTTATTTTTAATTATTATTTGCTTTTTTTCCCTGAAACCGTTTTAGCAGGAGCAGTCCCCTTTTTCACTTTCTGTTCAGGGGTGCTTAATTTACCGGAGGGTTCGGCAGAATCTTTAAGCGTTGTTTTGCTATATTGAGCCGGTGTTGACTCTGTCACACCCTTTTCTATATCATCCGTTGTTTTGCTATATTGAGCAGATGCCGGCTCTGTTATCTCTTTTTCTTTAACGGATGTTGCTTCGGTTATAGTTTTTTCCTCCTGAACCGCAGCATTAACTTGTTCTTTTTCGCCGGAAACAGGAACGGCTACAGCACTCTTAGACTTCGCATCCTCTTTTTGAATCTTGGTTTGCGCAGGTACAGCATTTCCTTTTCCTTTTTGGTCTACTGTTGCAGCATTAACAGCTGTCAGCGCAGATAAGCACAACAATGAAAACAAGCATAAAACAAAATATCGTTTCATAAATTTATTCTCCATTAAACTAACCCACTAATAATTAAATAATATTTTTTTGAATTAGTCAAGTAAAATAAATTTATTATTCTCTAAAATTAAACTGCAGGCTGTTTAATTCTTGTTATTTTTTTCATGACAGTTTATCTTATTAAAAAATGACGATGCAAATAACCGGAATAATTATACGATTATTGATTAAAATCTGCGCCGGACAACAGAAACAAAAAATCCGGCTTATATTTCAAACATATAAACGGATAACAGCCAATATACAAAACAATGCAGAATTTTCTCCGATTTTATTTTTTTATCATGGTTTACGACCGGAATGCAAAAATTCAGAAAATTGTCTATTTTTTTTTTCCCCCCCCCCTCATACACATGAAAATACCATACGGGCTGATACCGCTTAATCAAACACGCCGTCTGCCCTGAAAACCGCACTATCCGCCCTGATTAAATTACTCGGAAAAATACAATACAAACAGACAGAGAACAAATAAAACTATATTATTTAAAAAATGGTGGGCCATCCTGGACTTGAACCAGGGACCTTACGCTTATCAGGCGTACGCTCTAACCACCTGAGCTAATAGCCCTGCCGACAGTTTCTATGATTACATAAACAAATAATAAAATCAAGTATTATTATTCCGATATAGGTCTTAATAATATAATAGAATTCAAATTTAACTGCAGAAAATCATGAATTTCCGCTTTTCTGTTAGGGAACTCCCTGTGTATAACCTCGCAGTTTTTTATAGCAACGAAACGTTTTGAACCGTTTAATATGTCGGAAAGCACCCTGTTTTTTCTTCCTGTTTTAGGCATGAAAACATTACCTTTAATTTGATAATCTTTTGTAATTACAAGAACTTTTTCGGACCATATACCTGTTATAAAATTACTATTTTCATTATTTTCTTCGTACATTTGAACTAAACCTTTCTTTATAAAGAGTATGACTGGAATAACGGCAGATATAACGACAAAGCAAGGAAGCAGACAATAAAACCTATAAATATCAATAACATAGGTTCTATTAATTTGCCTATTGTATCAACAATTAAATCGAGCTGCTGGTCGATATACAACACGCTTTGTTCCATTAATTCGCCGAGTCTTCCTGTCTGCTCGCCGGTTGCAACCATAAACAAAATCATTTTCGGAAAAATATTAGCAGCTTTCAGCGAATCGGATAAATGAGCGCCTGACTGCATTTTTTTGATGGATATTTTTACCGTTTCACGCATTATAAAATTGGATAATGCTGTTCTGGATAAATACAGACATTCAATAATCGGAACACCTGCATCGTAAGAAATCTGAAGCACGGTTAAGAAGTTGGAAAATTCGGCAGATTTTACTAAATCTGATATTAAAGGTATTTTTAATGCAATTTCATCTATCTTTTTTTTTGACGGCTCCCATCTTAACAAATAAATGCAGGTAGATACAATTGCAAAAATACTAATTGGAATTATAGGCCATTTATTTTTTAGAAACTCGCCTAAATCAATACATACCTGAGTAACAAACGGCAGCTGCTTTCCCTGTTGTTCAAACATTTCATTAAATGCAGGAAATACAAACATCAGCATAATCAATACAACAGTTATGGCTAACAAAACAACAAACGAAGGATATGTTACTGCGGAAATTACTTTGCCTTTAATATTTTCTTGTTTTTTGAGCAGCTGGATTATACGCTCAAGCGTCTTGTCGATTTCGCCTGAATCTTCACCCGCTTTTACAAGTCCTATATATACATACCCGAAAATATCAGGATGCCTTGAAACTGTATCCGATAATGTATATCCGGCAATAAGCTGATTTTTAACTTCTTTAGCAACCATTCTGATATGCTTTGAAGCTGCATCTGTTTCAATAAAAACCAGACTTTCAACAATAGGCAGACCGGCTTTAATCAATGTTAAAAAAGTCTGGGTAAAATCTATTTTCTCTTTCAGCGATAAATTCGGAATATTGCTTTTTCCGCTGATTAACTTTGAAGAAAGAGAAGTTTCATGAATTACAACAGCCTTATAGCCCATGTTGCGGACTTTAACTTTTGCTTCGACAGCAGAAGACGCATCTATCCTGCCTTTAACTTTTTCACCATTCCATTTTTCGGCTTCATATACATATCTTGACATAACTGCCTATCCTCACTCCTTAACAGGTCCGAGAACACGGACAAACTCGGATATGGTAGTTTTACCGTCAATAATATGACGCAAACAACATTGATGAAGTGTTTTCATTCCGCTGCCGACCGCTGCTTCTTCAATTTCTATATCATGCGCACCTTGAGCTATCAGCTTTTTAATCTCTTTTGTAATCGGAAGTATTTCATATACGCCGATACGCCCTGCATAACCTTCAAAATTGCACTTATTACATCCGACGGGATAATAAATAGAAGTTTTTAGAAATTCCTGTATTTCTTTTTCTCCGCCCGGAATTACAAGTTCTGCTTCTTCTCGTGTAGGGAAACGCTGCGTTTTGCAATGCGGGCAGAGACTTCTTACCAGACGCTGTGCTATTACGCCAACAAGCGTTGAAGATATTAAATAATCCTTTGCACCCATATTAATCAGTCTGGTAATAGTGGCGGCAGCAGAGTTTGTATGTATGGTTGATAATACAAGGTGACCTGTTAAAGCTGCGTTTATGGCTGTTTCCAATGTTTCAAGATCACGAATTTCGCCTACCAGTATAACATCAGGGTCCTGTCTTAATACTGCACGCATATATGATGCAAATGTTATTCCCGCCTTTACATTAATCTGCGACTGATTAATGCCGTCTATTCTGATTTCGATAGGATCTTCAATAGTTGTAATATTAACATCATCTTTATTTATTGCTTTTAACAGGGTATATAAAGTTGTAGTTTTGCCTGAACCGGTAGGTCCTGTCGCCAGAATAATACCGTTAGGCACACTTTGTAATTTTTGTATTAAGGATATTTCTTCCTGTGATGCACCGGCTAATACCATTTTATCTTTAGACGATGCCATTGTTACGGTAGGCGCAAGTATCCTTATTACCATCTTTTCGCCGGTGCCGACAGGCAAAGTATTAATTCTGAAGTCATAATCCAGACCTTTGTATGTGATAGAGAACGAACCGTCCTGAGGACGCCTGTGCTCGGCTATATTCATTTTTGACATAACCTTAAATCTGGTTAATACAGTAGATTCGGAATTTTTCGGAAGCTGCAATGCAACTTTTAAAATACCGTCTTTTCTGTATCTTACAATATAACCGTTTACTCTCGGCTCGATATGAATATCACTCACTTTCATATCTATACCGTCGGATAAAATTTTATTTACGAACTTAACAATAATGCTCGAGTCATCTTTTAATTCCCTCTGCGCCTGTTCAAAAAGAGTTTCTTCCTGCCTGTTTCGTATTGTTTCCTTTTCGACCTTCCTCGACATTATATTTGTACTGCGCTTCTGCTCGCTGAAGAACGCCTGCACACACTTGAAAAATTCATAATGAGTAAGTATTAATACTTTCGGCTGGAGCGATGTTAAAAATATGACATCATTAATAACCCTTTTATCGTTAGGATTGACCATTGCCACAACAAGACTTTTTTCATCAAAACTTATCGGAAGAACTTTGTTAATTTTCATAAAGTCTTCAGGCAGAACTTTTAAAGTATCATCAGAAATTTTTAACTGTTCATCAGTAACCGCTTTGAAACCCAATTGAGCTTCCAGCGCTTTTTTCAGGTCATTCAGCTTTA
The DNA here is from genome assembly GCA_964491345.1 of uncultured Muribaculaceae bacterium. Lineage (GTDB taxonomy): Bacteria > Cyanobacteriota > Vampirovibrionia > Gastranaerophilales > Gastranaerophilaceae > Avigastranaerophilus. Next base: position 38,212 of record CAZBFV010000008.1, on the reverse strand, counting down.
CCGTGCCGTTCTGAACAAGAATAGTTCCCAGCGGTATCTGCTGTTTTTTAGATAAAACCAGAGCATGAAATATTTCTTCATTGGATACAAATCCCATTTGAACAAGAATTTCACCTATTTTCTTGCCGTAATATTTATTATTTTTTACATTATCTATAGGCGCAAGGGAACTTCCGTCATCCGGTGCTACATTGCTGTCTTCATCAAAATTATCTTCATACTTTATTTTAATATCCGCTTTATCGCTTAAACTGTTATCATCAGAAACATCCGCAGCCGGTCCGGCATCATTATTTGTTTGAAGATTTAAATCAAGTTTTTCATTTTCATTTAATATATCTGATTTTATATATGAAAATAAAGAAGAAAAATCATCTTCCGAAACAATTTTAAAATTAATCTTATCATTCTGTGCTATTTTAACAACCGTATCTTTAACCGCTGCCTGATTTGTCTTTTTAGTTGCTATAATACAAACAGAACCTTTATATACGCATACAGGAATATACTTTTCCGTATTAAAAGCATCAGAGTCAAATTTTAAAATTAATTCAGGCTCTATAAGCGGTTTTATTTTATCTAAAAAAGAATTAGTCATTTTCCTACCTTAAAGCTCAGCTATATCTTCAGTATCTTTAATAATTCTCGGGGTAATGATAAACAACAGTTCATTTTTTTCCAATGTTTTCTGCTGCGTTCTGAATAAGAAACCGACAACCGGAATATCCCCTAAAATAGGTATTTTAGCAACATTTGTATTTTCGCTTGTCTGTATCATGCCTCCAAGAACAAGAGTTTCTTCATCTCTTATTCTTACATTTTTCAAATCTAAATTATGGCGCTGCAATAATGTAGCCGCAGTATAAGGCACACCGCCCAATTCATCTATTACATCATCAAGAACAGATGCATAATCAGGTTTTATATTAAGCGAAACATACCCGTCCGGACTTATAAACGGAGTAACTTCTATTTTAATACCGTTATCTTCGCCTATTTCATAAGTTTTTTGGGCATACATATTATTTCCGCCGGCATTTTGACCGTTATTTGCCGATACAAACTGCACCGTGGTTGATTCGATATAATCCTGAGTCAAATCTATGGTTGAAGTCTTTCCGTTCGTAATAACTATTTTAGGATTTGCAAGCAGTCTTGCTTTACCGTTGGAAATCAAATAATGAAGGGTTTGCTGCAAAGAATGTACGGCAGAACCGTTGCTCGGGCCATGCCACATAATAGGAAAATCCGTCTGAAGACCGTTTGTGCCGGTGAATGAAAGACTTAAGTGTTTTCCGTTGTATGCCCACTGGCTGTTAAAATCTTTCTGCCCTTTTTCAGTTAATGAAATAATTGATATTTCAAGAAATGCCTGCGGCTGCTTTCTATCATTATCCATAATAAAGTCATTAACCATTTGAATCTGCTGTTCGCTTCCGCCTACCATAGTCAGCGTGCCTAATTCAGGCTGGACATATATTGTTAAGGACGGCTTAGATTGGAAAGATGAAATATTCTCGGTCTTAACACCGCTTGTTACAATACATGCAACAGTTCCGGCGCCTATAGACCCGATTGTCGGTTTTTCTAAATTTTTCTGCATTCTGAAATTAGAGTTTAAAGCAGAACTGAATTTCCCGACCCCTCTGCCTGCATCTGCCATATTTCCTGAAACAGGAAGCTGGAACAATGTTTCACAAACCATTTTAGCCATTTCAAAAGGCGTTGTATGATTAACTCTATATGTAGTCATAACAGGCTTTTTATCAAATTTATCAACAATCTTTTTTGCCATTTGAACATCATTATCCGTACCGAATATCAACAGTTCGTTTTTATCGGCATTAGTGGAAACAATCGGTCCGAATGACAGCCCCGGCGCATTTAAAGAAAATATATTGGTATTCAGAAAATGAGCAATATAAGCCGCATCTGCATACTTAACCGGAATTACCGTAATATTATCTTTAGTTAAATTTAAACTTTCCGCCTCGCTTATTCCTGCAACAAGCATTGTTTTGCCTTTTATGACATAAGTAAGATTTGTCATTTTCATAATCATTTTAAATGCATCTTCAAGATCAACATCAACCAAATCAAGCGTAATTAAACCGACGGCCGATTTATGAAAAACAATGTTTAAGCCGGCTTTATCCGCAAACATTCTTAACACCTGCTGGACATCAGTATCTCTTAAACTGAGCGATACTTTCTGCCCTCCGGAATTAAAATTTACACTGCCTTCTATTTTTATCTTATTTGGTGCATTATAATCAGTTCTGACTGCAGGCTGCTGCAAATCATAAGAAAGAGGAGCAGTTTGTCCCGCCGATGCCATTAAAGAAACAAAACCGGCTGCCAATAACAGTTTCGATATATTTTTAATTTTCTTGTTCATAATATATATTCAAACTCCTCTACCTTAATTATTCTTATTTTTATTTCTTCCGGCAAATTTATGTTCAAAATCTGCCACATTACTCTGCTCCAGTACTCCCCTCGTAAATAATTGCCCGACAGAAGCAACATAGGTATTATTTTTATAGTCAACCTGAACTTTATCCCTCGTAATATTTTTTATTACATAACCGGATATCTTATCACCAATTTTAACAAAATAATCCGTGCCGTTCAAGTTTATAATTGCCGACGGACTTTCCGTATCATATAAAATACCTGAAATTTGAGTCTGCAAGAGTTTTTTCAGATTTTCATCGGATGCTGATGAAACAGGCGGTTCTATAATTTCAAACTGTGTGTCGTCAAGAACAACATAGGGCTTTTCAGCTTCCGAAACAGCCGTAATAATAGGCGGTTTAAACGGATTAAGCCTTGAAGCCTGATTATACGAAACCATAATTGAATCATTTGCCTGATTTCCCTGAAGAGTGCTGTTTATAAAAATATCATCATTATTTTGAGAATCTGTTTCACTGACAGTGGCAACAGTGCCGTTATCCTGACCGTCATTTACATTTGTATCGCCGTTTTCATTAAATGATACATTCATAAAATCCTGACCGCCGTCATTTGAATTTTCAAAAAATTCGTCATTCTGATTTTTATTATCCGAAACAGCAGGAGCCTGCTCTACGGCTATTTCAGAGGATGTTCCGCTTTTATTTCCGGACATTGATTTTGCTATAAAAAAACCGCCTCCGCATAATAAAAGCAATAATAAAAGCGCAATTATAATTTTTATTAAATTACTGCCTCTTTTACCGCCGTTTGAAGCATCATCGTCAGTTTCTTCGTATTCTTCTTCATTCTCATACTCATCAGATTGTTCATCATCATATTCTTCCTGTTCCGAAGCTTCATTATCCTCATACTCTTCCTGATATTCTTCCGGACTGTCATCGGAGCTTTCAAATTCTTCCCACTGTTGATTATTATCAGCCATATTTCTCACTTCATATTTATAATTTTCTTTTTATATTTTACATGTATTATGCAAAATGGGCAAATTATTTTGCAAAAATAATAAAACAATTTTACTTTCCGCTATCTATACATATATTATTCTATATACAATGTATTGTACTCAATCATTTATAGTATTTAAAACCGTTAAAAACAGAACAAAAGAAGATTTTTATGTATCAGGCGGCACCCGGATTTGAACCGAGGATAAAAGCTTTGCAGGCTTCTGCCTTACCGCTTGGCCATGCCGCCGTAAAATTCAAAAGCGGAAAACGGGACTCGAACCCGCGACAATCTGCTTGGAAGGCAGATGCTCTACCAGCTGAGCTACTTCCGCATTAGAAGTCTGGCTTCTTATATATACTACATGAAAAATTTTTATTTAGCAATACTTTTTTATTCTGCTGCATGTTCAAGTGCTTTTTCCAGTATCATTTTTATGTGGATATCATCTAAAGAATAATATACATTTTTTCCTTTTTTTAATGCTTTGACAAGTTTTGCCATTCTCAGCACTTTTAATTGATGCGATATTGCCGACTTTGTCATATTTGTTAATACGGCTAAATCGCCCACACACATTTCGCTTTCTTCTAATGCCCATAATAACTGTATTCTTGTGCCATCCCCCATAACTTTGAAAAAATCGGATAATTCATATAACAGCTTTATATCAGGCATTCTTTTTTTTATCTGCTTCAACATTTCTTCGCTGGCTGCTCCGCAGCCGGATTTCTTATTTCTCATATTCCCCCCTTTTTTTATATATTACCATAATTGAACAGATGCTCAATTGTTTAACTTATGTAAAATCTTATATCAATATAATTGACAGTTGTTCAATTATTCAATTATAATTATTAAAGACATTTTAATTATAATTGAAAGGAAGATTATGTGCGGGCATTCCCACAGCAAAGCACATAAATATAATAAATCCGCCGTATTAATTGTTTCCGCAGTTATTTTGAGTACAGCCGCTTATTTTACAAAACTTAATATATTATATATTATTGCATATTTTGCTGCAGGTTTTGATATTATAGCAGTTTCGGTTAAAAAAGCAGGGAAAAAGAATTTTTTTGATGAAAATCTGCTGATGACTGCTGCAACAGCGGGTGCATTATTTCTTAAAGAATTTCCCGAAGCTGTCTGTGTGATGATTTTATACAAAATAGGCGAATATCTTCAGGATAAAGCTGTTGATAAATCCAGAAATTCAATTAAAGATTTAATGAACATCACTCCTGAATATGCAAATCTGGAAATTAACGGGGAATTAAATAAAGTTTCTCCTCGGGAAGTTCATGTTAATGACATAATTGTTGTAAAAGCAGGCGAAAAAGTTCCTGTGGACGGGGTTGTTATTCAGGGCAGTTCTTATGCCGATACTTCATCCCTGACCGGCGAGAGTACTCCAAAATCCGTTAATACCGGTGATCCGGTATTCAGCGGATATATAAATTTAAACGGCATATTAAAGATTAAGACGCAGAAAGAGTACAAAGATTCTGCCGTATCAAAAATTCTCGAGCTGATAGAAAATGCCCGTGAAAAAAAATCTGAAACGGAAAATTTTATAACAAAATTTGCCGGATACTATACTCCCTGTGTTGTATTCGGTGCAGTAATAATTATGCTTATGCCTTTTATATTTAATTTGGATGTAAATACATGGGTTGAAAGAGGATTAACATTTCTTGTAATTTCATGCCCTTGTGCGCTTGTAATTTCGGTACCGCTGGCATTTTTCTGCGCCGTAGGCTGTTCATCAAAGTACGGAATACTGATAAAAGGAAGCTCGCATATTGAAAAAACTGCGAAAATTAAAACAATTGCATTTGATAAAACAGGCACTCTTACAACAGGCAGTTTAAGGGTGAAAGAAATCAAATCATTTTCGGATGAAGATACATTGAGTATATTAAAATATGCCGTATATGCGGAGTATTATTCCAATCATCCCATAGCAGCCGCAATAAAAAATAAATTCAATCAAAAAATTGATATATCAAAGATTTCAGACGCAAAAGAAACTGCAGGTTTGGGAATTACCGCTAAAATTGATAATGATGAAATAGCTGCCGGTAATAAAAAATTGATGTCAAAATATGGATTTGATATACAAGATGAGGAAAGTTCAACAACCGTATATATTTTAAAAAATAAAACGCCGGCAGGGGCTGTGGTTATATCCGATGAATTAAAACTTCAGGCAAAAGAACTTATATCAAAACTTCATGATTTAAAAATTAATACTGTAATGCTGACCGGAGATACCCGTGAAAGCGCACTGAATATCGCACAAGAATCAGGAATAGACGAATTTTATGCGGATTTGCTTCCTCAGGACAAGGCGCAGAAAATAGAAGAAATTATCAAAAAAAGCAGTAAAAATCAATCAACAATATTTGTCGGCGACGGAATTAATGATGCGCCCGTATTAATGAGGAGCGACACAGGTATTGCAATGGGGGCTTTAGGCTCCGATGCCGCAATAGAAGCAGCCGATATTGTAATATCGGATGATAATATTTTTAAAATATATAAACTGATATTAATATCAAAGAAAACGGTAAAAATTGCCAAGCAAAATATTGCACTTGCAATCGGAGTAAAAATATTATTTCTGATATTATCCGTATTCGGTTATATGACTATGTGGGGCGCTGTTTTTGCAGATACCGGAACAGCATTGATTGCGGTAATAAACAGTCTGCGATGTTTTAAAACAGAAAAATAAAAAACAGTTTTTGATGTTTCTGCCATTATATGGATTATAATCCGGAACTAAAAAATGAACCCTCAAAAAGAGAGTTCATTTTTATATGCTTTTGAATTAAGAAATTCTTTGAAACATATATCCGATGCCTCTTGCCGTCAATATAAGCTCGGGATTAGCCGGATCCGTTTCCAATTTTGAACGCAGTCTTGATATATGGACATCTACAACTCGTGTATCAATCCTATGGTCAGGCGGATAAGACCATACATGCTGAAGAATTTCATTACGAGAATATGCCTGACCGGAATTATTAACAAGAAGCTCCAAAAGGCTGAACTCCATGCCCGTAAGCCTTATACGCTCATTTTTTCTGAACACCTGACGCCTTGCGGTATCTATTCTGATATTTCCGGTTGTAATAACATTTTTTGCAATTTTGCTTGCAGGCGCCGCAATCTCTTTTGTATTAGTTCTTCTGAGTACTGCTTTAACTCTTGCCTCAAGCTCTTTAGGGCTGAACGGTTTTATAACATAATCATCTGCGCCGAGTTCAAGCCCCGTAATTCTCTCTGATACATCTCCAAGCGCCGTAAGAATAATTATCGGAACATCAGAAGTTCTTCTGATTTCTCTTGTAACACCATAGCCGTCAATTTTAGGCATCATAACATCAAGAACTATTAAATCGGGATTATGTTTATTAAATGCTGCAATTGCTTCTTCGCCGTCAGAAGCAGTTACTATTTCATATCCAATCATTCCAAGGCGGGCTTCCAAAATTCTTCTTATGCTTGCCTCATCGTCGGCAACCAATATTTTCTGGCGGACATCTTGTTCTGATTGCTGCTCGTTATTTTCTGTCATTTTTGACCCCTTAATATTACAAAATATTATCTTTAATTACATTATATTACAAAATATAAAAATTTCAAAACATTTCTATAAATCATATAAAAATTTTTAATATACTTATGTTAAAAAACTTTGTATTATTTGATTTTTTTATTATTTTATTTAATGATTTAACTGCTGAATTTTTTATGAAAAAGCGGATTATGTATAAGATAAGACGAAAGGGTATTGTATGAAATGAAATATCTTTTGGATAAATGCAGAAGCAAAGCGGATATATTTGCGTACTGTTCAATATCAATAGCGGTTTTATTATATGCAACAACTTTAACCGCAACGAAAATTTGTTTAAATTATTATACTGCGCCCCAGCTTATGACGTTAAGACTATTGGTTTCTTCCGTATTATTTTTACCGTTTTTATTAACTGTATACAAGCATATAAGAATAAAAAAAAGCGATATATGGCTGGTGGCTTTAATGGTTTTATGCGAACCCTGCTTATATTTTATTTTTGAAACAAATGCGCTTAAATATACCACATCCGGCCAGGCGGGGATTGTTAGTTCTCTGGAGCCTGTATTTTTGGTAATTGCGGCAAGAATAATATTAAAAGAGCGGTTTATCAAAATTGTATATTCAGGTTTATTTATTTCCATACTGGGGTCTGTATTCTTAAGTTTAAGCTCCGAGGCATCAGAACTTGCGCCAAATCCTCTGCTGGGAAACTTTTTAGAGCTTGCGGCAATTATTTTAACGGATACCTGTGTAATATGCACAAAATATCTTATGTCTAAATATCCGCCGTTTTTCCTTGCCGGCATTGCAATTATCGGCGGAGTAATTTTTTTCGCACTGCTTAACATATACAGCGGGGGGGCATTTAAAATAGTATTAAATCCGAGTTTGTTTATTGTTATATATCTCGGAATCCTTACAATAGTATCTTATGCATTATATAATTTTGCGATATGCACGCTTCCGGCAAGCAAATTTTCGCCGTTTTTATTTGCTCTGCCCGCAGGCGCCGTATTTTTCGGCTGGTTTTTCTTAGGTGAAACGTTTAATCTTAAGCAGCTGGCTTCATGTCTTTTAATTTTTTCAGGTATATATATATGCCAGATTAATACAAAGAGAAAATATGCAAAAGCAATTAAAAAATTTCGGATATTAAACTTAAAACTTCTGAAAAGAAAAAATAAATTATTCATGATATAATCCTATTGGACTGGAATATTAATAATAGAAAAGGATTTAAATGAAAATAGGAATACCAAGGGCATTATCATATTATAACTATTTCCCTTTCTGGTATGGTTTTTTTACGGATTTGGGGATAGAAATAGTTTTATCCGATGTTACGACAAAACAGACAATGTCATCCGGAGCTTCGCTTGTTGTGCCGGAAACCTGTCTGCCGATAAAGGTATATGTCGGCCATATTATTAATCTGCTTGATAAAGGCGCAGATAAAATCTTTGTACCCTGCATACAATCAACGGCGCCTAAAATCTACAACTGTTCAAAGATAAGAGGGCTGCCTGATTTAGTCAGAAATGTAATTAAGCGTGATTTTACAATAATAGAAGCAACTCTTGATAAATCCGAAAAAAACAAAGGCTTGTATAAGTTTTTAGCCGAAGCCGTAAAACCTTTCGGAATTACGGATATGAATATTATAAAAAAAGCTTCAAAAAGAGCATGGAAAGTATATAATAATTTTCATGTTATGACAAGAAGCGGAATACCGTATAAAAAAGCATTAAGGGCAGCTTTGGAAAACAAGGTTTTGATAGCCGAAAATCTCAAAACATATCCTGTCAACATAGCTTTAATTGCACATGGATATAATTTATACGATGAGCGTGTAACAATGAAGATATTTGATAAACTTGAAAAACTTGATGCGGGAGTATATACAGCCGGACAACTGACGGTTGAACAGATGAAAGAAAGTTTAAATTCAATGAATTCAAGGTTATACTGGGCGAATGAATATGAAATTACGGGCGCAGCTGCATACTACATTCAGGATAGAAATATAGACGGGATGATTACGGTTAATGCATTTGGCTGCGGTCCTGATTCTATGATGGTTGAGAGAATTTCACGCTTTGCAAGGAAATCAGGCAAACCGCTTCTTCATTTATCGATAGATGAACAAACAGGGGAAGCCGGTTTTATTACAAGGCTTGAAGCGTTTGTTGATATGTTATACCGCAAAAAACGTTCAAAAATTATTAACAAGATTAAAATAAAATCCGAAGAAAAATATACCGATGTTCAGTTAAGAGATTTAATTAAATAGCTTTATTAAAATTGTCATGCACAAGAAATGTTCTGCTCCGGAATGGCTTCCGGGTGTTTTGTTCCGGCTGTTTTTATGTTTATTTTATTTAAACAAAGTTTATCCGGATAACTCTTTGTTTTATAATAAAAGGGTAAAACATGCTGGAAGGAACGTTTCTATATGAAAAATACGGTAGTTGTAGGTGCGCAGTGGGGCGATGAGGGCAAGGCAAAAATTACCGATTTGCTTGCCGGATATGCGGATGTAATAATAAGGTATCAGGGCGGATGCAATGCGGGACATACGGTTGTTGCAGACAATGAAACATATAAGTTTCATCTCGTGCCGTCAGGGGTATTGTATAAAAATAAATTTTGTTTTATCGGCGCAGGAACGGTTGTTCATCCGGAAACATTTTTAAAAGAAACCCAAGACTTAATAAAAAGGGGGGTTAATCTCTCTTTATTAAAAATCAGCCCGCTTGCAACGGTAACGCTTCCGTATCATATTGATATAGATGGAATCAGCGAAGATAATTCAGGGAAAAATAAGATAGGAACAACAAAAAAAGGAATAGGACCTGCTTATTCCGATAAAATAGGCAGATACGGGTTAAAAATTCAGGATTTATATGATGAAGAATTTTTAAATGAAAGGCTTGATGCAATTCTTCCGCTGAAAAATAAAATTCTTGAAAAAGTCTACGGAACAAAAACATATTCGAAAGCCGAAATGCTTGAATACTGCAGAAAATATGCGGAAATATTCAGGTCGTACATTTGTGAAGAATGGGTTAGTAAATTATCCGAAGCAATAAAAGAAGATAAAAAAATATTGTTTGAAGGCGCTCAAGGCATAATGCTCGATATTGATTACGGAACGTATCCTTTTGTAACAAGTTCAAATCCGATAGGCGGAGGAGCCTCAACAGGAAGCGGAATAGGTCCTACGCATATCCAAAATGTAATCGGAGTTACAAAAGCCTATGTAACAAGAGTGGGAGAAGGTCCTTTTATTACCGAACTGGCCGATAAAACAGGAGAGCAGATAAGAACTGCGGGGGGAGAATTCGGCACAACAACAGGACGCCCCAGAAGATGCGGTTGGTTTGATGCAGTTTTATCAAGATATTGTGTATTGGCAGGCGGTTTAACAGAAATGGCGGTTACTAAAATAGATGTATTCAACGATTTTGACGAATTAAAAATATGCAATGCCTACAAAGATAGACGGAACGGCAGAATATACAGTGATTATCCCACAAATATTAACTTACATAAATATCTTGAACCGGTTTATGAAACTTTTAAAGGCTGGAAACAGGATATATCCGGCGCAAAATCCATCGGAGAGCTTCCGGATAATGCCAGAATATATTTGAAAAGATTGGAAGAACTTGCCGGTATTCCCATAAAAATTATAAGCGTAGGACCTGATAGAGAACAGACAATAATGCTTGAAAATCCTTTTGAATAAAAATTTGCCCAAAAAGCCGAAAACAGAAAGGAAATATAATTCTGCAGATTGCTTTTTAGTGTCTTTTCAGAATTAAAAAGAGGAAGGAAGGGAGGAAGGAAAAAATAAAGAAGAAAAAAGCAGAAGGAAATGTTTTTAAATATCCGCTCCGGCGTCAGTCCGATAAAGAGAGGAAGGGAAAAAAATAAGGGATAAAAAAGTTCCCGCAATGTTTTTAAAAATTGTATTTCTTATATATTTGAAAATTCAGCCGTCTGTCCGGCCTGAGCTTTAAGTATCCTTTAAACAGGATTATCCGGATATTTCTTTTATCCCTCCCCCCCTGCCGTCAATCTTTCGCATTTAGGAATTATCATTCGTTTTTTATTATTCAATTACAAAAAGCGGACTTTTTTAATTAAAAATCGTTTTATGCAATAGATAGAAACAACTTAGCAGATATCTTACTACTAATTATTTCATAACGGAATTTCGGGTTATTTGGAAATAAAATCACCTTTCTTTTTATATAATTTAACAAAAACAGTTGACTATAAAAAATGTTCCTGCTATTCTTTTCAAGTGGACAGATGAATGCGTCTGTAGCTCAGCAGGTAGAGCACTCCCCTTTTAAGGGATAGGTCACGCGTTCGAATCGCGTCAGACGCAAAGTTTCTTGTATTGATTCTGCTGTTGCCGACGGCATCCCTGTTTTGGTTTTAACTGCGCCGGACGCAGAGTGCCTGTTTCAGTTCAAAATGCGTTAAAATATACCTTCCGCACTGCTTAAGTAAAAATCCGGCAATTTATTTTATGCGCAGTTTTTATACAAATATAAGTAATAATGAGGGCAGAATATGGATATAAATAGAATAACAGCCGGTAAAATATCTTTAAATAACAAATCAGCAGTCCGATTGGAACAGCAGAATAAAACGGCGGATTTATCAGGTCAAAAAACGGCAGAAATACCATATTACAGCTACATCGCAAACAGTAATATAAGTTTCGGAAACCGCCGGGAAGAATTAAGCGAATTTGATGTCGCCATGCTTCCTGATGCAAGGCTTGATGATGAATTTGATATATTAGAAGGAATATCCGCATCGGGCTTAAATTTATCTTGTTTAACAAATTTATCTTCCCAATACATGACAGAGCAGATAAGAGCTATAGAAAATACAGGCAGGCTTATTCCATATAAAGAAGCGGCCGTGAGAGAAGAAAAAAAACATTGTTCCGAAGAAGAAATTAATGCGTGTCTGGAAGAAGAAAAAAAGATTTTTTTAGAAAAATTTTCGGAAGAACAAGCTGAAGCATTAAAAGAAATAGAAAAAGTAAATCCGACAGTAAAGCCCCATACGGTGTACAGAATAATTAACAATTACCATAACCCTGATAATGAAAGCTATTTTGACAGAATAAACGCATTAAAATCCGGTGATGAGATAATTTTAGATAAATCACCCTTATATGTAAGCACATCTCCTGCCGGCATATTAAAAAACTATGGTTCAACGCAAAACGGAGTTTTATTTCAAATAAATATACCGAAAGGCTCAAAACTTGTAAAATTTCCGTCCATGGACGGAATTAATCAGTTGCTGATGAAACCCGAAGCTAAATTCATAGTAAAGGATAATCAGGAATATAAAAATAATTTTAGATTAATTACCCTTGATTACATTAATGAATAATTAAATGCCGTCAATATAAATAAAAAAACTTATTATATTAATAATAAGTTTTTTATATGCTACTATAAAATAGGAGGGCATGATGAAAACAATTGCAAGTTTTAAAGTTAATCACGATTTGCTTGAAAAAGGTATGTATATATCAAGAACAGATGGCGATATTATTACTTATGACATAAGAATGAAAAAACCAAACAGCAATGATTTTTTAAAAAACGGAGCAATACATACGCTTGAACATCTGTTTGCGGTTTATGCAAGAAATACAAAATATGAAAAAGAAATAATATATGTAGGTCCTATGGGGTGCAGAACAGGGTTTTATTTTTTGGCAAGAGATAAAATTACAAATAAAGAAGCGCTTAAATTGATACAGGAAACTTTTAAATTCATATCGGATTATACGGGTAAAATCCCCGGAGCGACAAGGCGGGAATGCGGAAATTACCTTGAACATGATTTAGACGGCGCAAAAGAATCCGCAAAAGATATGATAAAAGTACTTGAAAATTGGACAGAGGAGAAAATGCAATATGGCTGTCAGTCATAAAATAGGCATTATAGGTGCAATGGACTGTGAAATTGCAAAGTTAAAAGAATTAATGAAAAATATAAAATCGGAAAATACCGGCAGATTAAATATTTTTACGGGCGGAATCGAAAATCATAATATAATACTGGTAAAATGCGGAGTCGGAAAAGTTAATGCAGCGCTTTGCTGTCAATATATAATTGATAAATATAATCCTGATTATATAATAAATACAGGTATTGCAGGCGGGTTAGCAGATAATCTTTCAATAGGCGACATAATTATAGGTCAGGATTTGGTTCAGCATGACTTTGATGCAACCGATTTAGGATACGCAAAAGGCTACATGTGCACGGGAGTTGATAAAGATAAGCCTACAATGTACCATTCGGATAAAATACTGATAAAAAAATTTGAAAAAGCAATGACTGAATTTCATTCCGAAGTAAAATTTCATAGAGGAATAATTGCAACAGGCGATATGTTCATAGGTAATACAGAAAAGAAAAAAGATATAAGAAAAACATATAATGCCCTCGGCGCAGAGATGGAAGGCGGGGCAATCGCCCAAACATCCAATTTGAATAATGTTCCTTGTATTATAATAAGAGCAATATCTGATTTGGCGGATGGAACAGTAGCCGATTCCATAGATAAAACAGCGGCTGACTGCGCTTCAAATACCGTAACAGCTTTATTAAAATGTATATAAGGGTTTAATAATGAACAGATTGTTTGAAAAAAAATTAAGTTCAAATGATATTTTCAATGGAAAGGTGTTTAAAGTTACCTGCGATGATGTCGAATTATCGGACGGTACGAATACAAAACGGGAAATTGTTCATCATAACGGCGGAGTGGTGATTGCGGCAGAAAAAGGAAATAAAATCTTAATGGTGAAGCAGTTCAGATACGCAACGGGAGAAGTATTATATGAACTTCCCGCAGGCAGGCTCGATAAACAAAATGAAGATGTACTTTCTGCCGCTAAAAGAGAGCTTGAGGAAGAAACGGGCTATAATGCAGAAAATTGGGAAAATTTAGGCTATATTTGGACATCCCCCGGTTTCTGCACTGAAAAATTATATCTGTTTAAAGCAGACGGCCTGACATTTAAAGGACAGCATTTAGATAAAGGCGAAATTCTTAACTATATTGAAGCAGATAAAAATAATGTATTTCAAATGATAAAAGATGGAGCTGTAAATGACGCAAAGACAATAGCAGCGCTTATGAGGGCTTATAAGCTATGATAAAAATGGTCGTAACGGATATTGACGGAACTATCTATACGCCTGAAAAAGGAATTACAAATGAAGTCAAAGAATGTATCCAAAACTTGGCAAAAAACGGCATTTATGTAGCAATTGCAACAGGGAGGACATACGGAAGCGCTAAAATCATTGCGGACAGGCTTGGAATACAGTGTCCTTTTATATGCTATCAGGGCGGGCTTATTAATACATACGGCGGTGAAGTAATTGATGTTAAATACTTGAATGCCGGCATTGCAAAAGAAATAATAAATGATTTCAGGAAAAGAAAAATTCATTTGAATGTTTATGTGGAAGATAAATTATATGTTGAAGATGACAATAAATATATTAAAGATTACATAGGCGATAAAGGAATAGATTATTTTAAGGTGGATTCGTTTGATGGACTTGATTTTACAAAATTAAACAAATTGCTTGCAATAAAATACGATACAAAATTTATAGACGATTTAATACTCGAATTACAGCAGAAATATCCTGAAATATATGCAGTGAAATCTTTTGATTATTTTTGCGAAATAGCAGATAAAAAGGCTACAAAAGGCAATGCAATAAAAATTCTTGCCGGAAAATACGGAATAAATACAGATGAGGTGCTTGCAATAGGCGACCAAAATAACGATATTGAAATGATTAAAACAGCAAAAATCGGCGTCGCAATGGGAAACGGCACTGATATAATTAAATCCGAAGCGGATTATATAACGGATACTGTTGCGGAAAACGGATTTGTAAAAGCCGTAGATAAATTTGTATGGGGAAAATAAATGTATAGAATAGGACAGGGATTTGATATTCACAGGCTTGTACATGGGCGGAAGCTCATATTGGGCGGAGTTGAAATAAAAAATAACAAAGGCCTGCTGGGGCATTCCGATGCCGATGTATTGGCGCATTCAATCATTGACGCAATGTTCGGCGCATTATCGCTCGGCGATATAGGAGCTCATTTCCCCGACAATGACGAACGCTATAAAAATATTGACAGTACAATACTGCTGAAAAAAGCATATTCGCTTGTAGGACAACAGGGCTACAAAATAAATAACATAGATAATACAATATTGGCTCAAAGTCCTAAAATACAGCCGTATATACCGTCTATAACAGAAAATCTCGCAAAATTACTGGATATAGATAAAAATCAAATATCTATTAAGGCAAAAACAATGGAAGAACAAGATTCTATAGGTCAAAAAAAAGCAATAGCAGTACACAGCGTAGTTCTTTTGGCAAAAAAACAATCTGCATAACCGCATCATAAAAAGTCTTAGTATTCCGTCAAGGAAATATTGGTTACGCCGTTATTTCTTGCTTCATCCATGAGTTTAACAACTGCGCCATGAGTAGAATTATCCTGTGTCATTATTAATAGGCCGCCAGGGTTTGTTCTTGACTGTTCTAAAATCGTGCGGCCTAAATCTCCAACGGGAATTTCAGCATCATTAAGCATGTATTTATCATCGCCGGTAATAAGAATTTTTATGAGCTTGGAGTCTTTAATTTCATCCTGCACTTCAACTAAATCAGGCACGGCAAGATTTAACCCCTGCTGGTCCAATAGGGGTGCTATAACCATCATAATAATTAAAAGTACAAGAAAAATATCGGTTAAAGGGGTGATATTAATTTCATTAAAAGTCTTTCTCTGCGCCATAATTTAATCCTTATTCATCCCAATTTGTTTCAGGGGCTGCCGTATTCTGTTTTTTTATGTTATTTCTGGAATTATTTTCAAGTTTACGCTGTTCTTTTTTTGTTAAAGGCTCGCCTGCCAGAACAAGTTTTGTATATTCCGCTTCCTGAGCGGCTTTCATAATTTTTTGAATTTCGCTGCTTTTAGTTTTTGTATCAGCCTTGACAACAATTTCAGCTTTTTTAATGTCAGGTTTTAAATTAATTAACTCACTTACAAGATTATCGGAAGATACGGGCTTTCCGTTAAGATAATACTGTCCCTGCCTGCTGACGGCAATTTCCGCATTTTTCTGCTCTATAGAAACTCCGGAGTTAATTTCGGGAATATTAATATCCGTATCAATCGACTGAAAAGAGGGGGCAATTACCATCATTATAATGAGAAGCACCAAAAATATGTCGGTTAATGGAGTAATATTAATTTCCGTAAACAAAGTCTTTTTATTATCAGAACCTGAAAATGCCATTTTATCTTCCTATACTAATGCTTTTGTCTGAACTTTTTCGTCAGAATCCGTAAAACTTAAGAATAACAGCTTAATAAGCTGAAAATCATCCTCATATCTTTTGACGGTAGACTGGAACAGGTTATACAAAACAACCGCAACGATGGCAACGCCTAAACCGAATGCAGTAGCAATTAAAGCAGAACCGATGCCCATTGCAACAGCGGTCGACTGATTTCCCTGCATAGCTAAATCCTGAAAAGTATAAAGAATTCTGACAACAGTGCCGAACAAACCTAGGAACGGGCAGACGCCTCCGACCGTGCCTAATATGGTTAAATATTTTTCGAGTTTTCTTGTGGCTAAATTAGCGGATATATCAAAAGAACGGGAAAAACCTGCCTGCTGTTCGGAAAATATTCTGACTGCTTCTTCCGCAACTTCGCCTATTACCCCGCCTAACTGAATACTTAGGCTTTTAGCGGTATCAAGCCTGTTATTAACCAATTCTGTTTTCAAAGTGCGTATGAATTTGACAACATCCCGTTTATTTTTGTTATAAAAACTAAATCTGTTGATAGCGGCGGCAACGGTTAATACTGCGCATAACAAAATAGGCAGTAATACAGGCCAGTCCATTTTAATTGAATGTAATAATAATTCCATAGTTTATTTCCTCTTTTACTAATAAATAATACTTTATCCCGATACTCCAAATACGTTATAATCAAATGTAAATTGAATATCAACACTGTTTCCTTTAAACTCTGCCGGCAGAGGTCTGAACGGTGCAGTTAATTTTACTGCATCAATTGCTGCTTTATCGGCGGCAGGCAGGCCCGAAGAACGATGAACAGAAACATTAAGCAGTCTTCCGTCTCGTGCAATGGAAAATAAAAGTATGACACGCTTGCTCTGATCGCCTTTCGGCGGGTCCCAGTTCATTTTAATTCTTCTCTGAAGCTCTTTCATATAAGGACCAAAATCAGGTTCTTTTACTGCATCTATGCCGGGGGCGCCTTTTGGATTTCCGGGGGACGGATTTCCTGCATTGCCTCGGGAATTCCCGCTGCCGCTGCTGAATCTTCCTCCTCCGCCTGCTCCTGTTCCTGCGCCTCCGTGAGATGAAACGGCGGGCGAAAAACTGGGCGAAGGTGCGCTATGCCCGCCTGCTCCGCCTCCTGAAGCCTTAGGAGCGGATGTAACAGGCGAATTAGACGGCTGTATAGCCGGAATAGATGATTTTGGTATTGGTATATTAAAATTAGACGATGGTTTTACAGTCGGCTTCGGTGCAGAAGGCTTCGGCGCAGAAGGCTTCGGCGCAGAAGGCTTCTGCGCAGTTTTCTGCTCTTGAGGTTTCATCGGAGTCTGCGCCTGAGGTTTATTCTGCGGTTTTGTCTGCGCCTGAGGTTTTTTTACGGGCTGTTTCGGTTTCGGCTTAACGGTTTCCGCTTTTTTGGGAGCAGGCGGTGCAGGCTTTTTTGCCGGAGTCTTCGGCGCAGACTGCTGGGGCAGAGATACATGGCGTTTAGGGTCATTTTTTCCGCCGGCTCTTGAATTTTTATCCGCTCTGTTTTTAGTATTTTTATCTATAGGCGGAGCTTCTTTATTAACAAGCACGAACTCAATGTCCTTAGGTTTCATTTCAGGCTTTTTAAACAGGTCTAAATTTATGCCTAACAATTTAAAAATAAATGATATGAGAAGTATGCTGAAGAATAATATAATATGAAGCAGTACGGAGATTATAACGGCTTTTTCAAATGTAAGCACATTTTTTTCTTCCCTGATAACGGCAGGAACTTCATAAACCTTTGAAAATTTTTTATCATTTATTATTTTGTTTAAATCGTTTTTTATAACTGACATTCCTAACTTCCCATTTATCTGTTATTCTAGCAAAAAACAGATAATAAAACAAATAGCCTGTCTACTACCTAATATGGATTATTAGATGCGAATGTAACCGGCTGATTTAATATAATATTCATCTGGGAATTTTGAGGAATAATCACATCATTGCCTTTTTCTGATAATGATTTTATAAGCGCCATGCCCCCGCCTACCGCAGTGCCTGCGACAGCGCCTTTTCCTACATCACCGGTTATTGCGCCCGCAATGGTCCCGAGTATAGCGCCCGAACCTGCGCCTATAACGGCTTTTTTTGTATATGAATTAACCGCATCTTTAAATGTTCCGGCTTTTAATACTCCTGTTCCGTCTGCAGTCTGTATGCTTGCCGAAATAGGAATCACCTGGCCCGAAGGTGTAACTATATTAGAAAATTTTACTTCCACTAAGCCGTCAATGCTTCCATACTTTCCTTTTTTTACTTTGACAATCGTGCCGAGAACCTTGCTTCCTTCAGGTGCTATTAGGTTATTTCCGTAATAAAAGCCGGAATTCATATAGAATGAAACGCTGTCGCCTACTCTGGAACTTTCTGATGAAATAACGCTTGTCAGCACTGCCGGAAATGTGGTATTAGCCGGAACCATAACAACGCTTCCCTTTAATCTGTCTGCTCCGTAATTTTGTGAATTATATGTATTTTGAGGAGGCTGAGAAGTCATAACAGGCGCTTCAATCAGCGGGTACTCCGTCTGCGCAAATAACGGGGATAAACCTCCAGTAATTAACATAATTGCAAAAACCGACAATATTTTATTATTCATAAACTCTCCTTATACTTAATAATATTATAATACCATTCACAGCCAAATAATCAAATTATAAATAAGTTTATTTTAAAACAATATCATCTTCGATTATTATAAAAAATTCCTGTCCGGGTTTAATAACGGTATGGCTTCCCTGTTCATATACATTCAGCGGTGCAACCTGAAGCATAGGCTTTAAGCCCTGCACGTAATGCGGAACTTTATGGTAATAAATGCTTTTTGTCGGATTACCGCCTATATAGTTATCGTTTTCGCTGTATAAATGCGCTTTTATTCTATAAGCCTTTTTATCGGGGGTTATCATTCTGCTGAACAAAATTTTTAATGCTCCGTTGCGGCCTTCAGCCGGCTCTTTTACATCTTCTATTTCTCCGTAAAATATCGTACCGCTTGGAACTGCATTTGTTTCATAAACATACATATCCTGAATATTAATAAATGTAACTTCATCTTCCGTATCTGCGGTAAGCGTCGAAAGCTCCTCGCGGGGAATAACTTTTATAAACGCTCCTTTGCGCAGTTTCCATGCATTTTCCGTTTCCTGCTCCATTCCGGAACTTTTTAACACTGGCACGGAAAGCAGTAATATTACGGATATTACTGTTTTTAAAATATTATCTGCCGGCATAAATCTCCTTTTTTAATATATATACATGACAAATTTTAAAATGTCAAAATAATAATCTCTGATATAATATAATTATGAATATTTTTATTTCAAGTATTGAGAATGGAAGCGGGAAAACAATGATAGCATCGGGCATTGCGTCCGTTATGCAGTCCCTGGGCTATAAAACGGGAGTTTATAAGCCGATTCAGACAGGAGCTGTAGATAAAGGCAGGTATCTGCTTTCGCCGGATTTAATATTTGTAAAAATAGTGGATTCTTATATAAAAACTCATTCTACTTATATGCTTAAAACAAAGGCAGTTCCTCAAGTCGGCTCTATGGCGGAATATGTAAATATTAATCTTGAAGCCATCCAAAATGATTATGAAAAATTATCAAAAAAAACTGATATACTTCTTGTGGAAGCCCCGGGCGGGCTTTTAACCCCGGTGCAGGATAAACTTTTTTCTTATCATATTGCGCTTAAACTTAATCTGCCTGTTCTTTTTATAATTACTCCGTCAGACAATAATATCAGCGCTTATTTGAATGAGCTTAATACTGCAAAATCACTTCGCCTGAATGTTTTAGGAACCGTGATAAATAAATTCCCCGCATATTCCGATAACATTGCAGTAAAATCTTTTCCTGAAATTATTGAAAAATACGGCGGAGTAAAAATTTTAGGATTAATAAGAAAATTTAAGGGAAAAAGCATTTCTACAAACACTCTTATTAATGAAATTTTAAACGGAATAGATTTGGAAGATTTATTTAAAATGAAAATTTCAAAGCTCAGCGAAATGCAGTAAAAAAAGAGGGCGGAGGGGGGGAAAAAAAGGAAAAAAGCGGGCATGCCCGTAATGCATCTTTCAGCCGTTATTTACGGAAAACTTAATTCCGCATCAAAACAAGCCGGATAATATTAAAAGAACAGCAGTCGATACTGCTTATATCCGCAGAACCGATTTTAATACTTTAACTCTGCCTGCGGAACGGCAAAAAATATTTTTATATATTCCGAAATTCATTCTTTTGGAATTATGCTGTATAATTTCAATATGGCATTAAGAAACAATATTCAGACAGGCAGATTAGGCGAAGATATAGCTAAAAATTATCTTCAGTCAGACGGCTACAATATTATAGAAACTAACTGGCATTATTCAAAAAATGCCGAAATAGATATTATTGCGGAAAAAGATAATACTCTTGTTTTTGCGGAGGTTAAGACCAGAACATCTTTATCATTCGGGCATCCGTTTGAAGCAATAACGGAAAGAAAAATAAATAAAATTCATTCCGCAATGCTTGCATATTTGAATACCTGTGAAAAGAAGTATAAATCGTACAGGTTTGACGGAATTGCTGTTATCGGTCTGAAAAATCCAAAAATCGAGCATATCAAAAATTTAGGACAATATTAAAAAAAGGGGAAAATTATTCCCCTTCTGCCAAATATTTACTGCTGTTTACTCTTAAAGCGAAATACGGTATCTCTTTATTTTTTTCCTTTAAGAACAATACAAAGGGTCTGTCAAAGTAATAATAATTTTCCAAAACGGGCTTAATGTCATTTGCCAAAGACATTTTTGCAACGCTCATGCCTGCTTCCGTTTTAAGTTTTGCACCTTTATTATCCATTCTAAACCTGATTGTCTGGAGCGTTTGATTTATAATCCAGATTGAATGCCGGGATTCGTAATCTTTATCCTTAACCGGCTTATGAGCAACTTCATCATCATATTTAACAGTATCATTAACATTTAAATACGGGATTTTATAATAATTTTTAACATCATAATGTCTTATTTTTTTATTATTTGCGCTCATTTTTCTTATTCTGTCGCTTGTATATTCTTTATCATACTTTTGTTTTTCTAAAATTTCGCTGTAAATTTCATTAAACGAGTCATTTGAATTTGTCAGATAAAGTATCATTTCGTCCTTTTGGAATTTATCCGTAATTTTTACTGCAAATTCGTCATCAGATACATAAAACAGAGGAGTAATATCTTTCATTGCAATTTTATTGTTAGAACTTTCCTGCATATTTTTCGTAAAGCCGAAATAGTCATATTTATCTCCTTCGGTATTATTGAAATAATCTGCCCCCAGTTTATCAAACGGAGCTGTAAATTCAAAATTCTTTATCAGCATTGAATATAAAAACCAATTGTTTGTTCTGTGTTCTGATATATTTTTAAATTCAAACCTGTCAAGAATATCGCTTTTTTCATTAAACTTCTTTTTTATGTCATTTTGAATTTTCTTTTTTAACTTTTGGTTCTGTTTTCCAACCGCAATGTAATAGAAGCCGTCTGACAAATTTTCCTTTGTGATATACTGCCGGTTTAATTGATTGACAAAATCACTGTTTCCCTCGACATATTCAATTTTATCTCTGCCCGTAAGTTTAATTAATTCATTCCAGCAGAACTGGAATGTGGGCGTCCAGCTGTTTCCCTTTTCAACGGCAAAGTTTACCGGATTTTCCGCAGAATAGGCAATATTAAATGCTGCTGCAAAAAAAACGGAAGCAAGCGCTATTAATTTTTTCATAAATCCTCCTTTTTGTCATACATAGATTATAATATTATAAGACATATATTACAATTCAAAGATTATAAAACATCATCTGCCGGAACTTTTTTTAATGCTATATACTCATAAACAGGCTCGAGATATTTTTCTTCATTTTGTTTATTTGATTTTAAAACAGAATATGAAATATCAAAGAATTCTTTAATATAATCTATAATCGGAATATCTCCGAGTTTTGCGCTTATGCCCTGTACGGGCGAATTTTTTCTTAATTCCGTAAAATCTTCATAATCGTATTTATCAAGAATTTTTTCTATTTCAGAAACCGCATCATCATTATATATTATTCCTTTCCAAAATGCCGGGACGGAAAATGTCATTTTTTCATTTTGGGCATCATGATTTCTTATTTCAATATAGCTTTTTAACCTTGCATCAGGAAAAAACAAACTTATATGATTTTCCCAGTCGGATAAATCTGCGTGCAGATTTTTATAGCCTTTATGCATAAATTCCCTGAATGTTACCGGAGCTTCAATATAATTATTCCCTCTTTGTATAAAAATCATGGGAACGTCCAAAAGCACTTCGACATAATCGTAAAAAGTAAAATAAGAGTTTTTTTCAAACAGCTTTCTGCTTACATATCCGCATCTGTCCTCGTCGACATTAAGCCATGCATTATTTCTGAATGACTTATATATGGTTTTTTTACCGTTTCTTACAGGCGAATTGGAGTACATTGATGAAATTAAGGGGCTTAATTTCAATGCTAATCTCAGTTTTCTTACGGCATCTTCTTCGCTTTTATAGTCAACATTAATCTGAATTCCCGCCGTTTCCCGCATCATTATAAAAGGAGCCAGACCTTTTGACGGAAGATATCTTGTCATATATTCATAACGTTTTTTAGGAATAATTTTAATATCTTCAAATGTTGAAACGGGCTGAATACCGCAGTCCCATACGACAGCGCCGATTTTTTGCGCATAAAACTTCAGCCGGAAATAAAATTCAGATAATTTTTCGGCAATATCGCTGATTTTATTCATAGGATTAAGGCTGATTTCTATCTGGCTTCCCGGTTCAATTGAGATAGAGCCTTCATCGCTTTTCAGCCCGATTATATTATTATTTTCATATACTCTTTTCCATTTCGTTTCGTCGAAAGAATTTAATATAACCGATATATCCTGATAAGTAACGGCTTTATTATCGGATTTATAAATCAAAATTTTTTCGGATTCAACCCCCGTATTTTGGCTTGGCTTACAGCCCGAATAAAATATTTCCGCCAGCTGTTCTTTATTTAATATAAAATTTTTAGTATTACCGGTTAAGAGCATAAACCCTTTCTTTTGAAAAATGATTTTCAAACAGCTGTTCTAAACAGTTCATTATTTTTTCTTCAAAGTGAATTTTATAATGCTGATTAATTTCTCTGATAAAATAACAGGGGCTTGTTACATTTATTTCTATTATCTTTCCATTAATAACATCAAGTCCCGCAAGATATATTCCTCCTGCGGATAATTTTTCGGCGACTTTTTCTGCAATATATTTATCTCCGCAGGTTAATGCTTCGGATTTAAAATATTTATCCGAATGTATTGAAAATTTAAAATTGTTATTTCCGGGAAGTTTTTTAATACATTCGTCAAGTACAGCACCGCCTATAATTAATACTCTTTTATCCCCGTCTTTTGCTTCTGGAATATATTTTTGAACCATAACCGGAGTTTTTCCCTCATCCGTCATACTGCTTATTATGGTTAAAAGATTCTTATCATGCTTATTCATATAATAAACTCCGCTTCCGAAACATCTGTTAAGCGGTTTCAGCACGGCTTCTTCCTTTTCGTTTATAAAGTCCATAATTAAATCGGATGAGCTTGCAACTATATTCTCGGGAACAAATTCGGGAAAATAATTTATATGTAATTTTTCATTAAAGTTCTTTACCCCGCAGGGATTATTTATCACAAGCGTTTTTTGCCTGTCGACAAAATCAAATACATGGCAGGCATTAATATAATTGGTATCTACAGGCGGGTCGGAACGGAAAAATACAACATCAAAATCATTTATCTTATACTTGTTTTTCTCTTTATGATAAAATATGCCGTTGCCCTTTATATATGCATTATAAGCTGAAATACAGCCTTTAAAATTTTCGATAAATAAATCGCTCTTAACCGCTGTATATACTTTATAACCACGTTTTAAAAATTCTTTTATAAGCCAGAAATCAGTAACCAAATCATTAAACTCAAAGTATTTTAACTCTGTTTCATCAATAATAAAAAGTATATCTTTTATCATCATAATGCCTCTTTCCTCTACTTAGAGTACCACTAAAATATTTTTTTCAAATACAGCAGAGTAAATTTTAAAATATTAAACTTCAATATTCCTGCTTTTATCCGTCAGAGCCTGAAGTGCCTTTTTTGCAGTGCGGGGCTGTTCGATTACGGCATTACCGCCTATGCATCCGCCTTCACAGCACATAACCTCAATAAGATTGCCTTCGGGGCATGCTCCGTCTTCTGCATATTTCTTAAGCTGTTTAATTATGTCTTTATTTAATCCGCTGACAATAACAGGTTTTATTTGAACGCTTTTATCACTCAATGCTTCGACTGCCCCGGATACCCCGCCCGTAATGCCGAATTTTCTGCCCTGCTTTGAACTTTCTTTATCAAACAAAGTTCCGCTCATCTTTTCAACATTAATATCAAGCCCTTTAAATAAAGCGTTCAGCTCAATAAAATTCATCAGGTAATCTGTATTTTTGTTATCAAATATTTCTTGTCTTTTTGCGACACAAGGACTTACAAAAACCAATTTTGCATCCGGATATTTTTGTTTTGCAATCTCCGCAATATAATACACGGGAGTTTTTGTATCCGAAGCAAAACGATTAATACAGGCCAAGTGTTTTTTTCTTAAAGAATTATAGCCCGCACAGCAGGATGTTGTCATGAATGCTCCGCCGTTTTTCATTCTCGATTTAAATTCTTCCGCCTCATTTTTTGCCGTAATATCAGCACCCTGCGCAACTTCAAAAACATCTGTAAATCCAGCTTTTAACATTGCGGTTTTAAGCTGATAAATATCCCCTTTAAACTGACCCTGCACGGACGGGGCAATTAATGCAACCGTTTTATTTCCGGACCTGATATTTTTCATGATGTCTATTATCCGGCTTTTTTCGTTAATAGCGCCGAACGGGCATCTCTTTACGCATTTTCCGCAGGATATACATTTATTGCGGTCTATTTTTGCATGCCCGCTTTCATCTTTTTCTATTGCATCTGCTGGGCAGGCATCTTCGCAAGGCACGGCTATTTTAACTATTGCATTATAAGGACATGCCGACATACACATTCTGCAGTTCCTGCACTTTGTGCTGTCGATATATGATTTTCCGTTAATAATATTTACTGCTCCAAACTTGCAGGCACGCCGGCATGAACGTTCAATACAGCCCTGGCAGATGTTTGTTACATGCATTCTGTCCGGCACGCATCCTTTGCAGGCAGCACCGATAACAGTCAGTATCGTATCGTCAAAATTTTCTCTTTCGAGTGATTTTTTTGCATATTCGGATAACAGTGTTTCTTCGTTATCATCTTCTATGGAAAAGCCGAGTCCCGCAATCACTCTGGCTCTTAATATTGCCCTTTCTTTATAAATACAGCATCTGAATGGTACATCCGAACCTTTTGGACGCATGTCATAAGGAATTAATCGTGTATTTTCTTCAAAATTACCGGAAAAAAATGCTTTAACCAATCTGGCAAGAACTTCCTGCCTTAGTCCGGATGTTCCGCTTTCATTCATTTTTTCAGCTCCTTTTTAATTCGTATTATTTACCGGAAATTATAGCATGAACAAAAGGCGTCTAAATCTGTTAAAAGCGGGAAAAATATTGTATAATACAGTAAAAAGGAAAGGAGATTAAACTATGTGGAAAAGCGATATTGATATTAACCGGGTTGTTGAATTGCGCTTAAGGCCTTATGTATATTTCGGTTTCGGCGCAATTAACAAAATTGATGACATTTTAAAAACCATGAAATCCGAAGGAATTAACAAAATAATTGCAGTATCGGGGCGGAATGCATATAAAAGCTCCGGCGCATGGGATGTAATTGAAAAAGCGCTGAAGCATAATAATATCGACTATATAAATTATGCCGGAGTTACGCCTAATCCTACTGTTGATGAAGTCGATGAAGCCTCGGAAGCGGGCAGGAAATTCGGTGCGCAGGCGGTTATCGGCATAGGGGGCGGTTCTCCTATAGATACGGCAAAATCCGCTGCGGTTATTCTTGCTAATGACGGCGTAAGCGCAAGAGATATTTATAATTTCAAGTTTATGCCGAAAAAGGCTGTTCCGATTGTAGCGGTTAATTTGACACACGGAACGGGAACTGAAACAAACAGATTTGCGGTTGTTACAATTCCCGAAACGGAATATAAGCCTGCAATAGCTTATGACTGCATTTATCCGTCATATTCGATAGATGACCCTCAGTTAATGATGAATTTATCTTTTGAACAGGCAAAATATGTTTCAATAGATGCGGTAAATCATTCAATAGAAGCGGCAACATCAAAAGCCTGCTCGCCTTTATCAATTTCAACCGCTAAAGAGTGTATTGAGCTTGTTGCAAAATATCTGCCCGTAATTAACAAGGACCCCGCTGATAAAGAAGCCAGATATTTCCTGTTATATGCTTCAATATTAGGCGGAGTGAGCTTTGATAACGGACTTCTGCATTTCACCCATGCGCTTGAACACCCTTTAAGCGGGGTCAAGCCTAAACTTGCGCACGGCTTAGGGCTTGCAATGATTCTGCCTGCCGTAATCAAACAAATTTATCCCGCAAAAGCAAAAACTCTTGCTTCATTATTCCGATGCATAATCCCCGAGCTTAAGGGAATGCCTGATGAAGCCGGATATACAGCCGGAAAAATCGAACAATGGCTGTTCGGCATGGGGATTAATAAAAAACTTGAAGATGAAGGATATACAGAAGGCGATATTGATAAATTGGTTAAATTAGCGTTTGAAACTCCGTCCCTTTCCGGACTTATTTCGACAGCTCCCGTTGAAGGCACTAAAGATGCTGTAAAATCAATATTCAAAGATTCTTTAAAACCTTACGGCAGTTAATTATCAAAAAAAAGAAGCCCTGAAATTTCAGGGGCTTCTTTTTTTATTGATTTTGTGTTAAATAATAATTGTTATGAAAGAAAAAGTACAACAGAAGATATTTATAACCGGCGCTTCGTCTGGCATAGGCAGAGAAACGGCAGCAAGGCTTGCAAAAGAAGGATTTAAAGTCTTTGCGGGAGTAAGAAGAAAAGAAGATAAACAGGAGCTTGAAAGTTTAAGCGGAAACATAAAAGGCGTTTATATAGATGTTACAAGTGAATCCGGCATAGAAAAAGCATTTTGGTTCATAATGAAAAATACCGATAAACTTGATGTTTTAATAAACAATGCGGGAATTGTCGTCGCAGGTCCTTTGGAATTTTTATCAATCAGACAGATAAAAGAGCAGTTTGACGTAAACACATTCGGAGCGCTTGCCGTTACGCAGAAGTTTCTTCCTCTTTTAAGAAATGCAAAAGTCATAAATATCAGTTCAATGGCGGCATCAGGAATATTTCCTTATATTTCGCCGTACTGCGCATCAAAACGTGCGGGCGATATTCTGCTGAACAGTCTTGCGCTTGAATGCAAAGATAATATCAGGTTTATATCCGTAAAACCTGCCGCCGTAAAAACACCCCTATGGAATAAATCAGCCGTAAAAGCCCGTGAAAATCTGGCCGGCATAAGCGATATAAACAAACAAAAATATGAAAAAGAATTTTTTGCAATGAAAAAAAATGCGCTTAAAAACAATGCAAATTCACTTGAAATATATATTGTCGTTGATAAATTAATAGAAATTATAAAATCAAAAAATCCAAAGCAGTCTTATAATATAGGCTTCGGCGCAGCAGCAGCCGACTGGGCTTCTAAATTGCCTTTAGGATTTATAAATAAACTGATTAAATGGAAATTAAATCATTTATAATTCAGAGTTTGAAAATTTGCAAATGGTTTGAAATGCAGTAATTGCAGGAAATTTGAGCTGTTTTTGAGGCTCGGGTGTTTTTTCATTTTTTCACTGTTTTATTTTTTTATAAAAATTAAAAACAATTTCAGCTGAGAAAATTTCATCTTATGAAAATATTAAGCAATATTATGAAAAGCATCTGCTCAATCCGGCCGGAAAATCTCAAACTTTGTATCAAGTCAGAAACATGTGCTTTTTCCCGCCCCCGCTGTATTTTTATAACCTCCCGCACAGAATTTATTGACTTTTTCGTATTTTTATGGTCTATTGTAAATAGAGATTTTAATCACGAAAGGATTCGAAACATTATGGCGACAAAAAGCAGAAAGAATGCTGAAGATTTAGAAAAGACTCTGAATCAATCAGAAAAAGTTGAAACATTAGACCAGCTTGAAGTTTTAATATCTAAAGTTAAAAAAGCGCAGAAGATTTACGCTTCTTATACTCAGGAACAGGTAGACGCTATATTTAAGGCTGCTGCCACCGCTGCTGATAAAGCCCGTATTCCGCTTGCGAGAATGGCTGTTGAAGAAACAGGCATGGGCGTGCTTGAAGATAAAATTATCAAAAATCACTTTGCGTCGGAATATATTTATAACAAACACAAAAAAGCAAAGACATGCGGAATAATTAAAGAAGATAAAGCCAACGGAATTAAAATCGTAGCAGAGCCTTTAGGCGTTTTAGCGGGTATAGTTCCTACCACAAACCCTACTTCTACCGCTGTTTTTAAATCTTTAATAGCACTTAAGACCAGAAATGCTATTATCTTTTCGCCGCATCCCCGGGCAAAAGATTCGACAATTGCTGCGGCTAAATTAGTGCTTGAAGCTGCCGTTAAAGCCGGTGCGCCTGAGAACATAATCGGATGGATAGATGTTCCTTCATTGGAATTATCTGCAGCATTAATGAAGCATCCTTCTATTGACTGCATATTAGCTACCGGAGGCCCCGGCATGGTTAAAACGGCTTATTCGTCGGGAAATCCGGCATTAGGCGTAGGTCCAGGGAATACTTCCGCCGTAATAGATGAAACAGCCGATATAAAAATGGCGGTTTCTTCAATAATTATGTCGAAGACGTTTGACAACGGCATGATTTGCGCTTCGGAACAGTCTGTTATTGTTGTAGACAGCGTATATGAAGAAGTTAAAAAAGAATTTATATACAGGGGCGCATATTTGGTAAGCAAATCGGATGAAAAGAAAATGATGGATCTGCCGTTTATAGACCCTCAAAGAGGCACTGCTCATCCTGCTATAGTAGGCCAGACCGCTCATAAAATAGCGGAGCTTGCCGGATTTGAAACCCCCGAGAACACTAAAATACTGCTCTGCGAAAGAGAAACCGTTGATTGGAACGATCCGTTCTCGAGAGAAAAGTTATCTCCGATTTTAACAATTTATAAGGCTGAAAACTTTGAACAGGCTTCCGAAATGGCATGCGAGCTTGTTTCAAAGGGCGGTGCCGGTCATACTGCGGTATTATATACGGACGAGCGTTCTCAGGAAAGAATAGATGCTTATGCAAAGAAAATGCCCGCATGCAGAGTATTGATTAACACTCCTTCATCGCAAGGCGGTATAGGTGATTTATACAACTTCAAACTGGAGCCGTCATTAACTCTCGGGTGCGGTTCTTGGGGCGGTAATTCCGTTTCGGGCAATGTCGGCGTTGAAAACTTATTGAACTATAAAACAGTTGCGGAAAGGAGAGAAAACATGCTGTGGTTTAAAGTTCCGGCTAAGGTTTATTTTAAGCGGGGCGCAGTTGATTTAGCGCTGAGAGAGCTTGAAGGCAAAAAACGGGCTTTCATCGTAACAGACAGTTTCTTATTCAATTCCGGCGCCGTAAACAAAATTACCGATATTTTGGATGAAATCGGCATAGAATATCAAATTTTCTTTGATGTTAAACCCGACCCCACATTATCAACAATCAATCAGGCTATGGCTGTATTAAGACCGTTTGAACCCGATGTTATCATTTCATTAGGCGGAGGCTCGCCTATGGATGCCGCAAAAATTATGTGGCTGATGTACGAACAGCCTGATACAAATTTTGAAGATATTTCAATGAGATTTATGGATATAAGAAAAAGAATCTGCCGTATTCCTGAATTAGGGAAAAAAGCTATGATGGTTGCTATTCCTACAACATCAGGCACGGGCAGTGAAGTAACTCCTTTTGCCATAATTACCGATGATGAAACGCAAGTCAAATACGCAATTGCAGACTATGCCTTAACGCCTAATATGTCGATTGTCGACCCTGACTTTGTCGACGGTATGCCTAAAGGATTAACGGCTGCATCGGGTATTGATGCTTTAGTTCACGCATTAGAGGCTTATGTTTCCTGCATGGCCACAAACTTTACCAATTCAAATGCTTTAGAAGCAAGTAAACTTGTATTCAGATATTTAGAGCGTTCATATACAAACGGAGCTAACGATCCGCAGGCACGGGAAAAAATGCACTATGCCGCAACTATTGCAGGCATGGCTTTTGCTAACTCGTTCTTAGGCTTATGCCATTCTATGGCGCATAAGTTAGGCGCTATGTATCATGTTCCGCATGGTGTTGCAAATGCCTTGTTAATAAGGCAGGTTATTAAATACAATGCTTCGGATGCGCCTAAAAAGCAGGCTACATTCCCTCAATATAAGTTCCCCTGCGCAAAAGCAAAATACGGGCAGATTGCTGATGAACTCGGCTTAGGCGGTAAAACTGATGATGAAAAAGTTAAACTGCTTATAAGCGCAGTCGATAAACTTATGAAAAAAGTTAATCTGCCGAATTCTATCAAAGATTTCGGCGTCGATGAAAAGACATTCAAGGATAATCTGGATAAACTTGTTGAATTGGCGTTTGATGATCAATGCACCGGCGCAAACCCCGTATATCCTTTGATGGAAGATATTAAGAAAATTTATATTGATGCTTATAACGGTGCTGTATAATTCAAATTATATAAGAGAGGAGCATAACAGTTCCTCTCTTTTTTGATGAAGATTACTTTTTCGGAAATTATGAAATGGATAAAATTCTAACAGACAAAGTAATTAACAGATTAACTTTATATCACAGCATTTTAAGCGATTATATCGAAAAAGAAATTGAATATATTTCAAGCTCCCGGATTGCTGATTTGCTTCATATTGATAATACTCAGGTAAGAAAAGATATAGCATTATTGAAATACAGGGGTAAATGCAAGGTTGGATATAAAGCTGAGGAATTAAAAAATATACTTGAAGATACTTTAAAATTTAAAACCGTAAAAACGGCAATTATAGCGGGCGCCGGAAATTTAGGCATGGCGCTTGCAAAGTATGATAATTTTGAAGCATACGGATTTAATATTTCGGCTCTTTTTGATAACAGTCCGGATAAAATAGGCTTAAATATTAACGGGAAACAGGTGTTCGATATAAATCATCTGCCTGAATTAGCCGGACAATTCAATGCTAAAATAGCAATACTCACAGTACCCAGAAAATATGCCCAGCAGGTCAGCTCTTTTCTTATCAGTTCCGGTATTAAATATATATGGAATTTTACCCCCTGTGTACTTGATGTTCCAAATAACATTCAGGTTTGGAACGAAAATTTAATAGGAAATTTTCTTCAATTTACGGTAAACCACAGCATTGACAGTCAGTAAAATTATCTAAGCAATAATCATTTTTCTGTCTGCAACATGTAACATTTATATTCTTCTTCCGCCAGATTAAAATTTTTATCAATTTCTGATACTTCTTCATAAGTCAAATCGTAGAGTTTATATACCATTAAGTCTATCTGGTTCTCATATTCTTTTACCGCCTGCTGTTTTTCATTATTTAGCTGATAATCATCAGATTTTGTAATTTTTAAGATTTTATCAGCTGTATCGGCTATTTGATTTTGGATTGTTTCATCTGCAGGAGCTACGGGCAGAGAATCGACCTCGTATCCGTTTACATTGCTGTTTGTGCTTGAAATTTTAAATATATAATTTAAAAGGGAGCTGTTTAAAAGAGATAAAATGTATTTTTTATTAACTTTTTCATCTGAAAAATATAAGTAATTCACAGAGTTGGCGCAAAAAATTCCTGAAGGTATCAGGGTCATTTTTAAGCGGATTTTTTCGTTAATCCCTGTTAATCCCTGCATTACAATTCTTTCCTGCAGATGATGCTGTGCCTTTTCTGCTTTTATTTCGGATAAATACCTTTTTGCATTCAAAAATTGCATCCTGCCTTGGCTCATTTTGTTTTTCTTAATGTATCTGTCGATGACTGCGCCTTTTATAAGTTCTTTGTCCGATGAATTATTTGTAATATATTCTGCATTGACAGATATATCAATTTCTCCTGTATAACAATGAGCTGTGCATCTGAGAGATTTAGAAATGCTCTTTATTTTGAGCAGTAAATCTATATCAAACTTGTTTGCTAATGGTATAGTTAAATTTTCATCAAGTTTTTGTATGGTTTTTAAATCGAGTTTTGTTTTGTCTTTTGTTATATCAATATATTTATTATCGTTTTTTCTTATGCAGAAAATCTGCTCTTTATTGCAACGGTTTAATGCACTTAATATACATACGGATACTTTTGCATGTTCAAAAACTCTTTTTGCCGGACTATCTCTTTCAGGAAATGCCTCAATATCAATGATTGAATAGTTGTCAAAAATGTACCTGCGTAATGTCTTAAGGGTTGAATCGCAAGCAAAAGACAAAGGTAAAATCTGGATAAAATACCCGTTTTTTTTAAGCAGTTTAAAACTTCTGAGAATAAAAAATTTATATATATTCATCATGCCTGATAAAGCAGATTTATATTCAGGATTATCTTTTAAATAATCAGTAAAATTATTGTCTGCGGTGATTGATACTTTTTGATTTTGTTTTTTGTTTAATATCCCGTAGGGAGGATTAGAAATAACAATATCAAAACCCTGAAACACGCCTTTTTCATCTAAAAGCTCGGGAAACTCTATCATCCATTCCATAGAATTTTTATATATTCCCTGACTCGAACTATTTTCAAATATCTTTAACTGCCGGATAGGAAATAATTTATCTTTTATTGCTTTTATCTTTTCTTTCAGTTCATTCTTAACTTCCTTTGTATCCGTTTTCTTGTAGTTTTTTACAAGATATTTGTATTCTCTTATTTGTCCGGCTTCAGTAGTTCTTCCGTCCGTCTGCTCTAATGCGCAGTGTCCAGTTCGCACATTATATGCACTGACGAGTGAGTTGCCCTCTTTTATATTTATATCAATGTTGGGCAGAATCTGCATTTCATCCGTATTATCAATATAGTAAGCACTTTTAAGCAGTTCAATCCACAGCCTTAAACGGCTGATTTCAACAGAATTAGGGTTTATATCAACGCCAAATAAGCAGTTTTCTATTATTTTTCTTTTCTCGTCAAATACAGCCTTTTGCACCTTTTGAGATTCTTTATTGCTTCTTTTATATTGAAACTGCGTTTCCCCGTCTTCTTCATAGATTACAAGAGAATCGTTTTGTACTTCTGCTTTATTTGAAACCGGCAACAGACCCAGCCTGCTTTTTAGTGCAATTATACAGTTTAATGCTGATACAAGAAAATGCCCTGAACCAACGGCAGGATCACATATTTTTAAATTATTAAACAATTTTTCGGAATAAAAATTTTTCCGTTCTTCACGTGAAGCAAATGATTTATCGTTTGATATTATGTCCTTTAAATCTTCAATAGAATTACAAAGTTCTGATGAATTATATTCTTTATATTTTTGCAAAACAACATTATTTATTGCATTCTCTGCCATATACTCTGTTATATGCCCCGGAGTGAAAAATGAACCGTCTTTATAACCGTTTAATTTTTCAAATATAAGCCCAAGAACGGATGAGTTAATAATTTCCTTGTTCTTATTTTCTTCCGAAATATTTGAACTAAAGCTGTATGCCTCCAAAAAATCCAGTAAATATTTTAATAACACAGGATTTTCAGGATAATTTCCATCTTTAGATAAAACACTGCCTTTATACAGTTTAAGAGTTTTTTCACTGTCTAAATTTGAAATATTGCCGTATTTCGCTTCTAAACCCGCTCTTTCAAACAAAGAACTGTTAAGATAAGGAATATGTTTATCCTCTCTATCCTTTATAGGTTTACCTAAAATATTGAAAAACAGTTTATTTAGTTTTGAAAAATCACTTATTTTTTCAAAATTCAAAAATGAAAATGAATCATCATTATTAAACGAAATTAATTGACTTTCAAAAAGTTTTAAAAATAATAAGCGATTAATCCATATAATAATTAAATTTAAAATATCATCAAACCTGTTACATTCGGTTAAATCCGAACATATCCTATCCCTGAGTGTTCCTTTTGTTTCTGATGGTTTAATTAATCTCTGCCCTTTTCCGGTTTCTTCTAATCCCAAAATATAAAGCAGTTCATTATAAAACTTTGAATTAAGCTCATTTGAATCCTTCGGCGAAAATTCCCTTAATAAAAAATCAGGATGCAGTGCTTTGTAAAAATACTTAAGCCTCTTTATATCTGCATCAGTTAAATTGCCGTTTAAAATCTTTTCTTTATATTGTATTAAATCAAATTTTTCATATAAAAATTTTATATTTTTCTCTCGTATTGCTTCTTTCAATTCTTCATATTGCGCATCTGCCCTGTTATCTGCAACTTTAGAATTTTTTACATATTTTTTACATACTTTTTTTAGAATGTCATTTGAAAAACTATGAGTATCAAAAAAGAAAAAATAGTTAGTATCTGTAATTATTACATGCTTAATTTCCTGTCTTTTTCCTATGGAATCTTGATTATAAAAATATCGTACAGCTTCATGCAGCACCTTTTTATTAATATTTTCATCTCCGATTTTTAACATCTCCGGATTATCAGATGGCTTTTTAAATTCAAATATTGCCTGCGTTAATCCGCCTTTTTCTATGATTAAATCATTTTTTCCGGTACCCTTGTGAGTGGAATTAACATATAATTTCTGTAATATATACTTATCAAACTCATCTTTATATGTTTCTTCCGAAAGATTATAATTATTGAAAATGAGAAAATCTATTTGTTTCCAGAAGTTTTTTAATGAATTTAAAAACTCGCCGAACTCTTTTTCATCTTTTATAATTGCGGTCTTATACGCCTTATTGTATAAACCTAAAAAATTATAAAAACTATGATTTGTCATTCTTATTCTCCATGAAAAAATAATCAAAGTTGTTTTACAAATTCTTCATTCTTTTTATATATAATATTCCTCAAAAAAGCTGTGAAAAAGCGCCCATTCCGCATTATTATAAATATAAACAAGGCAATATGGACATTATGTTTCAGAATTTTTTTAAAATAGTCAAATTGCTTTTAAACAAATGAAGAAAAATCCTTTCAGCGCTCTTAACCTATCTTTGCGGAAAATTTATATAACAGCCGTAAATATTTTATATTATAAAAAAACGAAAAACCAGAATAAATTTTTCGTTTCTTTTATAAAAGATTCTATATATTAAACACGTCTTTTGCGTGCTGCTTCAGATTTACGTTTCCGCTTTACGCAAGGTTTTTCATATCTTTCACGACGTTTAATTTCAGAAAGTATTCCTGCTTTCTGGATTTTTTTCTTAAATCTTTTTAAAGCGCTTTCGATACTTTCATTATCGCCAACTCTGACTTCCGGCATTGATTTTCACCACCTTCATATACCAATTTTTTTATATAATAACAGGAACAAAATAATATTTCAAGTCATAAAAAAGCTCTTTGACTGATTAATTCAAAGAGCTTTTTAAATTCAAAATTACAATAACTAATCAGGAATTGACAAATCTTGAGTTAATTCTAACCAGAGATAATCACTTTCATTAGCTTTGTATGTTCTGCCTTTTGTTGTTATACCGGTCAAAAATCCAAGACCAGCGCCTACAGGAGTACCGATAGCTACACCGTTGCCATAATGATGATGTCCTGTAAATCCGGCAAAACCAACACCGATACCGCCGCCTGCTACAGCACCGCCGATTGTGTAACCTAACGGTTTAGCCCATCTGTTCTCTGTTAATACACCATTGTTATTAATAACATCAGCGCTGAAAGGAACGCATTTACCGTTCGGCAATGTCATTGATTTGAAATCTATGCAAACCTTATCATTTTTATTCCACCATTTTTTAGGAATTATATCGGTAATAACAGCTTCCATTGTGGTATCAGCAGGAATTACCAAAGTACCTTCTTCTGTATAGATGTCTTTCTTAGCGGTAAATGTAATTTTATCACCGGCTGCTGCATTTTTTGACGAAAAATGAGTATAGAAATAGCCTTTAATAATATTACCTGATAAAACAATTTTTCTTTGGTTTGTAATTTGAACCTCATCAACCTTTGCTTTTTTAGTAACATTTAAATGTTCTGTTCCGATAACAGTTTCTTTATTTACATATTCTTCTTTAACACTTGAGATTTGCTTCTTTAATTTGTACAATAAAACAGCAGCTTCAGCTTTGGTTAAATTTTTGTTAGGCAATAATTCGTCTGCATTAGGATGATTAACATAAACATCTAAGTCTATTGTTCTTGCATATTGAGCAACAGCCCATACAGGAATTTTTTCTTTATCCTTAAATTTTTCCAAAGACTTAATATTGCCTTTGAAATCCTTTGTAATATGGCTTATAACAGAAGCAGCCTCTGATTTTGTCATAATTCTGTCAGGTTTAAAAGTACCGTCATTATACCCGTATATCAGCCCTAATTTTGAAGATAACAGAATATCGCTATAATCAGCTCTTGAAGAAACAACATCAGAAAAAGGATTAATTTCCGATAAAGAACTTTGTTTATGACCTAAAGTTCTCAACAATGCAGAGTTAAAATCCGATCTTGTAACTTCTTTTTCAGGTAAGAAATTGTTATTCTGCAGGTCCAAAATACCATCACTAACAACTGCCGAAATTTCTTTATTAGCCCAATGGTCAGCTGAAACATCCTTATAAACAGCAGCATTCGCAGGATTGAAAGCTAACATCATGAGAAATACAGCATACATAGCTAAAATCTTCTTCATTTTTTTTCTCCAATTTCTATTGAGTAAAACTAAACTAATTAACTGGAGTATATAATAAAACGATATAATTTGCAACTATTTAATAATAAAAAAAATAAAAAATACCGGCCGAAAAAAATTATATAAATAAAGCAGATGACTGCGCCTGCGCTTCAAATGCATATCAGCCGGCATATATAAGCCGTTTTGATTTTTATGAGTATGCGAGCATAATTTTTATTATAAATTCTGCCTCAAAAAAGAAAAATCTAAAAAATACTTGACTTTTTCGGCAGAATATCTTTAACCTCGCATAACCGGATATATGCCCTGTACGAACAAAAATGTATTAGCCGTTATAAATTATTCCAAATATACTTAAATATATCTTTTATGCAGTTATAACGGGCTATATCCCAAAAATATTTCCCGTAAATTATTAAGAAATGTAACATTATTAAAGTAGCAGTATATTAATGAATTTTATTAAATATCCAAAAAACAATGCAGGCTATCCGGCTGAGTATTTTTTGCCTGTATCAGATTTTCCGGCAGTTTTCTGCAAAGATTAACAAAACTCGAAAACTGAAAGGTAATGAACAAGTTTCTTGATGTTTATTTCATAAACTTTTAATAAACAGCTTCAGCGTGCAGTATTAAGGCAGATGAAGCCGAAATACTGCCGTAATTGTATTTTTAACATTTTTTTGGGGGATGCGGGGATGGGAAAAAAGAAAAAATTAAAACTTTCTCTGGATTTTGCGCAGAGTGATAATACGCAG
>CAZBFV010000007.1:0-65692 GCA_964491345.1 uncultured Muribaculaceae bacterium | reverse complement strand
GAGCGCAAAGCAATTTCAAGAAGCGGAATTGCGGACGGACGAAGTCCGGTAAGCGGGCAGCGGCGGAGTGCAAAAAACCGACAGGTTTTTGAAACGAAGTTCCAGCCTGTGAGCCGTTAAGAAATTTCAAGACAGCGTAAAGAAAATTTATTTATTCTCTCAATGTTTTTCAATTTAATTTTTTGTGTTACTCGTTGTTTTGCTTCACTCCATTATGAACAAATATAAAATAAAAAATCAGAAAATATATACGAAGCGCCGTAAAATTGTTTATTGAAACGATGCCGGAGTTTAAGTCATTTACACGTTTCTGCTTGAAATTAACAATTCAGGTGCGGAGCATCCGTTTGATGATTTTTATTTGTTTATCTTCTTTTATAATTCTTTATAGTTTTTTTCCCTTCCCTTCCCTTCCCTTCTATATATTTTAAACCCGCTATCCTTGCCGATTGCCCGAAATAATTGTAAGTGGCCGTGTGGTGTGATTATTCGGGTCAGACGAATTGATTATTTCAGGCAGCCTGCATTTAAATTTTGATATTAATCACATTCTTATATCTTCAACACGAGATGCCGGATTTTCAATGTATCTTGCTCCCCCTTGTTTTTCTCTTGATGACTTGCATCAAAGGCTGATGTTATATAACCGTTTTTTGCTGAGTTCCAAGCGTAAAGTAATGAACATTATTTTTACTTTCATTAAAATTATCCGGATAAAAATTAATACTGATATTTAGCCCTTGTTTGCTAAAATAGCAAATACTTATATTATTATTTTATGGAAATAAGAGTGTTAAAATATTTTTTAGCAGTAGCAAAAGAGGGCAGTTTTACAAAAGCTGCTAATTATTTACATTTAACGCAGCCGACATTATCAAGACAATTACAAGATTTAGAACGTGAATTAAATCAGCAGTTAATTATTCGTGATACCCGAAGCATTACATTAACACAAGAAGGGTTAATACTAAAGAAACGAGCGGAAGAAATAATAGAACTTGTTGTTTCTAATCAAGAAATTGAAGGTTAAATATTAATTGGTGCCGGAGAAACAACATTAATTAAATATATAACAGATGTAATAAAAGACATGAGAGAAACATGCCCTAAAATTACATAAAGATTTTTCAGCGGTAATGCAGAGGATGTTGAAGAAAAACCGGATAGCGGGCTTTTGGATTCCGGATTTATTATTCATCCTGATAACTCAATAAAATATGATTATATAAAATGTCCTTCTTTTGATAAATTTGGTATATTGGCAGGAAAAGATGATATAAAAAGAAAACCTATTATATTTTAAAGACAGGTAATAAAAAATAACAGCGAAACAGATACATTTAAAGAATGGTCCGGATGTGAAATTTCAGAATTGGATATTCCTATTACCTATAACCTTATTTTCAATGCTTCAATTATGACGGAAACAGGTCCGGGCTGCACAATATGCATTAATAACCTTGCAAATACTTCTCAAAATTCGAAACTTTATTTTATTCCGCTGAAACCTGAAATAAAAATTGATTGGAAGTCCGCTTGGAAAAAAAGGACAGTTTTTTTTCAAAAGCTGCTAGAATATTTTTAGATAAATTTAAGGAAACATTTATAAAGAACTTGTAAAATAAAAGTTCTGTAAGCTCTTGTTTTTC
This sequence comes from uncultured Muribaculaceae bacterium, assembly GCA_964491345.1. Classification (GTDB taxonomy): domain Bacteria; phylum Cyanobacteriota; class Vampirovibrionia; order Gastranaerophilales; family Gastranaerophilaceae; genus Avigastranaerophilus. The sequence continues at coordinate 64,043 of CAZBFV010000007.1, read as the reverse complement.
TTATTATTCTTGCAGAATTTTCCGCTGTTATCTTGAAACAGCTACAAAATACAAAGATGCATAAGTTATATGCACTTTATCGTTTTTTTATACTTTTGCCTGTATTTTTCTTCAAAACTCTTTAACTTTGATTTTGTTAATCTTGCCTCTTGCATTCACCCCTGTTAATTTAAAGTGCCTTATTATATCTATGGGTTCATTAAAATATATTCTTATTTCTTCAGACGCATATTTTAGCATGTTACATCTTTCGCTTAACAAGTTTTTATCAATAAAAAGATTCTCTATATCAAAAAATTCTTTAATCTCTTTTAAATTTTTATCCCCGAAAATAGAAAAAGCCAATATTCCTGCCGGATTCAAAAACTCCGATAAATCTGAAATCGTCTTATATATATCATTGCACAATTGCAATGAAGCGTTTGGAATAATTAAATCGTACTTATCTTTCAATCTGATTTCTTCGATATCGCCTTCAATAAATTCGAAATCAGAAATAATTTTGCCGATATATTTTTTTGTTTCAGGAACTATATCATTACAGGCATATTTATCAAATTTAATGTTTTTAATAAGTTCTTTGGTTAAAATTCCTGTTCCTGCTCCGGTTTCAAAGACTTTGCCGTAATACCGCCGGTTAAAAGTTTCACTAATTTTTCGGCAGAGTGCTTTTGAATATAAGCATTATTATCGTACGTATTTAAACTTTTTAAAAACCTTTGTTTTATTAAGGACTTATCTTTCATAACAGTTCAGCCCGTTTTTTATAGGACTTAAAAATGTAGCGGGGAGCATCAAGCTCAATTGTTTCAATTCCGTTTTCCTGCCGGAAATTCAGCTGATTCTTATATGGAATTATTCTGTCTTTTGTTGATATTATTGCTTTATCACAACTCAAATATTTTGAAGGTTTTAAATCCCTTATGGAAATCAATTCCTCTTTCAATTCTTCTGCCGAACGATTGGTATATTCTTTTAAATCGAGCTCGGGAGAAATTTTTTTAATAAATTTAGCACATGAATTTTCGTTAAAATTTTCTACGGTCAAATCATAAGCCGTTTTCGGGATGCCGTAATTATCATCAATAGGTTTTTGAGTTCCGTTGACAGCTATAAATTTGTCAAAACATATCATAAAAATAATTGCAGACAAAAACTCCCATAGACCACGCTGTTAAATATTTTGATTTGTATGAAGAAAAACGAAAATTCTCAATATCGAAATTTCTGTAATCATAAAAAACAAGAACATCATAGTTTTCATAATCAAGATGAGAAACTGCTTTTTCATCCGCTCCCCATCCGTTAAAAAATACAATCAATTCTTTATTATCATTCTTATTAAGCCATTTACGCCTCATTTAAAACTCCTTGAGCCGAATCAATAGCTGATTTAAACTCCTCAATAGTAATATCTGCCGTTAATGACAATCTCAATCTTGAAGTATTAGCCGGTGCCGGACGGACAGGAAGAACATAATAACCTTTTGCCCGGAGTTTCAGCGCTGTTCTCGCAGTCTTTTTGTTTTCACCGATTATAAACGGAATTATCTGGGAATTACCGTTATCATTTAAATATTCGTGTGCCTGATTAATAAGAATATTTAATTTTTTAGATTTTTCTTTTACTGTTTCGAAATTTTCTTCTATGAGAAAATCAGACCGCATCACATTGATTGGCGGAATTGCGGTGGAAAATATAAAAGAATCAGCCTTGTTTATAAGATAATCAATAATTGTTTTACTTGAAGGGCAAAAAGCTCCCATAGAAGCAAATGATTTTCCCAGTCCAGCTTCAAGTAAATTTTCTCTCTCAGCAATACCTGCAAGATTATTCCCAAATATCCCATGAGCTTCATCAATCATCAAAAGACAATCATATCTATTCTTTAATTCAGTCAGTTTTTTCAAATCCGATATACCGCCGTCCATGCTGAATACGGTCTCTGAAACTATTATCGCTTTTTGTAATCTTTGCGGTGTTTTTTCAAAAGTTCTTCCAAATTTTCGTAATCAAAATGTTTATACCTGTAGAACTGGGCGTATGCAAGTTTCATTCCGTCTGTTATACTTGCGTGGTTGGGTTTATCTTAAAAAATTACATCATCTCTGCCGATGAGTGCAGATACAACTCCTAAATTGCACTGATACCCTGTGTTGAATAACAAACATGCTTCTTTTCTAAACATTTCTGCAAGATTATTTTCCGGCCGGTTATATATTCGGGAAGTTCCTGATAACAGTCTTGATGATGCTGAAGAAAATAAAAATTCATTATTATCTTTGCATTTATCTAAAAACTCACGGACTAAAACTTTGTCGATGCTTAAGTTAAGATAATCATTTGAAGAAAAGTTTATAAGTTTTTTGCAGTTTTGAATAATATACTTTTCTTGTTTTTCTTCTATATCTCTTATTGTGCGAAAATTATCTTTTGACTTAAGTTTTTCGATTTCCCGAGCATAATAATTCATATCCTTATTATAAGCCAATTAAAATTTTATCGAATAATTTCGTTGTATAATTAAAAAAGAAGAATTGCCGGAGGATGATTTAAAATATATATATGGCGGTCTTTTACTCCTATGAAATCGCTTGAAAATGAAGAAAATAAACCTGTTATAATAAAAAGAGGCAGAGGAATATATTTAGAAGATATAGAAGGAAATAATCAAACAAAAGAATTAATAAAGTAATTTATAACCAATCAAAACAAATAGAACACGTTATTTTTGGCGGATTTTCGCATATTCCGGAAATCGGGTTTTCAAAAAACTCATTGATATGATGAACAATTAATCGGTTCAACTGCAGTTGAAGCAGCGCTTAAAATGGCATATCAATATCAGGTGTTGAAAGGCTGCAGCGAAAAAAAGAAATTTATTGCACTTAAAAACTCATACCACGGCGATACTATAGGAGCGGTGTATGCAGGCGGTATTGATATGTATCATAAGCTCTATAAGCCTTTGTTATTTGAAATAAGGCAAGCATTGAACCTATACTGCTACAGATGTCCGGTGAACTGCAAAAAAGAAACCTGTAACTGCGGGGATAATAATTGAGCCTTTAGTTCAAGCAAGGCGGAATGATATGTATCCGCCGAAGTATATCATTCGCAGCTTATGTAATAAATATAACATCCTGCTTATTGATGATGAACATGCAGGAATTGTACCGGATAGTATAACTGCCGGTTATATGCCTTTGTCCGTAACCGTTGCCACTGATGAAATATATAATGCGTTTTATGCTGATGATACTGGCGGATACAGAATATTCTGTCACGGGCACAGCTATACTGCTTATCCGTTGGCGCCCGCCGCTTTTGAGAATCTTAAGATAAATATTGAAGAATATATAAGACAAACCGGCATGATTTGTGCAATAGAACTTGTAAAAGATAAAAATACAAAAGAGCCTTTTGCATACGAATACGGCATAGGTAAAAAGATATATAAAGAGGGATTAAAACCAGGGCGCTGTTTTGCGTCCGATGTGGAATTGCATTTACTTTATAACTCCTTATATTATCACCCTAAAAGAGATTGAAAAACTCACGGAAATTTTGCTTATATGTTTTATAATTCAGGCAAAAAAACAGGAGTTTATAAACCCTTGCAATCAGATGCAATAAAGCGGGGAAATGAATTATCTGCACCGGGTTTAGAGGCGGTTAAGGAGCTTTCAAAAGATATAGAAACAAAATGTTCATATCTTCTTGAAGGGGAAGTATCGCAGGCACTCGCTGCTAGGCTTGCCGGTATTAAAATTGATGCTGATAAAATCAAATCCGATTTTAAAGAGTTTTCAAGGCAAAATGATATAACACTGGCTGAGGGAGCAGGCGGGATTTTAGCTCCTGTTTCCGATAATATGTTGTGTGCGGATTTAATAAAGGAGCTTGATATTCCTGTAATTGTAACAGTTCCAATCATACTTTGCTCACGATAGATTATGAAGAAACGCATAATATTTATATTAAAGGAATTATAATAAACCGAATGCCTGTTCATACAAATGATTTAGCGATAATTAATTTTACTGGCGAACTTAAAATGTATTCGGATATAAAAATACTCGGGTCAGTTAAAGAAAATGCAAATATAAAAAACTATCCCGCAGAAAGGTTTTCTAAAGAGTTATGCGGTTATTTCGGGAAACCCGCCTTTAAACTTTAATATTAATGCATACATTTTTATAATTCTAATTCTGCTGAATAATGAATGTGAGTTATTTTCCAATTATCATCTTTCAAAACCGGAAACTCAGTTTCTCTGCCTTTGTGCATAATATTTTACCGGTTTCTGATAAAGCCGCATAAAAGTTAGGATGAATAAATGAAACCTTATCTTTTAAATTCCAAATCTTACCCGCTGAATCAAGACTGCATTCATTATAACTTTTATATTTTTGCCGATGTTTCCTCTGTTGCCTCAAGTTTGAATATTACAGGACGAAGTCCGTCGTTGCAGCATACTATTGCCGTCCCTTTTTGCCTTATCCAATCCTTGTAATAAAAAAGTTCATTTCCTGCCCCGTGTGCCAGTGCAAAAACATATTGGTATATTGCTTTCCAAGCTTCATCGCATAAGCCTTCAGGTTTAGCCCAATCGGCATAGAATACTTGTCCTGATTTGTGCATAGGGCAACTGCCGATACCAATAATACCGTATTTATCCGCTAATTCTTTATCAAATGTTGTCTTTAACACCGTTATTTTAACTTTGTTCATTTATAAAACCATGCCTTATAAACTTCTGCCCAGCTCATAGGCTTTATTCGGGTATTGTGCGGAAGATGTCATATCAACGGTTCCGCATCCGAAGCCTAAAATCATGCCTTTATTTTCAAAATTCAAATATTTGCAAATTGTTAAATAATGTTCTTTAATATCTTTCATAGTCCGGCTGTTATCATCCCAAGCGGCGACAATAAGAACCGATTTTAAGTTTTTTGACGTTAATTTTAAATTTATATTATAGAATCTGTCTATTACGGTTTTTAATTGTGCCGATACTCCAAAATAATATAAAGGAGTTACAAAGACGACCATATCAGAATTTAATAAATCCTTTTGAAAATCTGACATATCATCTTTTTGAACGCAGGTTCCGTTCATTGAACAGCTGCTGCACCCTAAACAGGGTCTTATATCCGAATGTCCCGCATCAAATACTGTTATTTCGTGTCCTTTTTCTTCTGCACCTTTGATAAAATTATCTGCCAAAAGGTTTGATGACCCTTTTTTATGCGGTGAACTTTCAACTATAATTATTTTCATTTCAGCTCCTTACTTCGCCTTTTTAAATATTTTATTAAAATTCTCAGGACAAATTTGATAAGTATCAACTAAATCAAGATTTTTAACCATATGAAGCGTTGCTTCTTTATATTTTTTAAAATGAGAGGAAGCTGTATGCTTTTTATATGCATCTTGATTTTTGTATATTTCTAATATTCTAATCTGATTATTGTCTTTGATTACTATCATCGGATATATTGAAACAACATCTTTTTCTTTTTCAACAGAGGCTTTTGCAACTTCTTTTGCATAGTTTAAATATTCTTCCAGATATTCAGGATACACTTCAATTTCAGATATTCTTACAATCATACCGTTATTATTTTGAATTAAATCTTGCGCCAAAACAGGAAACCCTCCCATGAAAATAAAAATTATTAATATCAATAAAAAATGTTTTAGTATATTTTTCATAAAAATCCTTTAATCTAAATTTAGTTTAGCATAAATAAAATTTAATAAAAAATCATACCATCTGCACCATTCAAACAACGTGCTGAAAAGCAGGCTATGACTTGCTTTAAATACCCTTGCCCGAAAAATTACTTTATCTGAGATGACCGGCAAAAGAGATTTTAAATCTTTGATTCTGTTCAATTTTCAAAGGATTAGAAGTTTTTGATTTTTCTCACATTCAAACTTTAAGTTTCTGTATTTTGTAATTTTTATCCGTCAATACAGATATTTTATTAAAAAAATTAACCGGAATTATTCTCTTTTCCGATTTTTACAATAGCAATTTGGCAATTTTTTCCGCTTGATTTTAATGTTTTAACAGATAGATTTCTATCTGATATAATTTTTGTAAATTTTGTGATTAAATCAATCTTTTCTGCTAAAAAGTTTGTATTTAAACTTGGCTATTTTCAGTCCAAATGGCTTGATTATTTCCTGCCTATCAAACCCGCTTCCCTTGCCGATTGCCCGAAATAACCGCACCGCTCGCCTGCCTGACCGCTCAAAAAATACAACAGCATAATCAATAACAAGCATAAAAAACAAAAACGGAAAGGGCGGGATTCGAACCCGCGGCAGAGTCGCCCCTGCACAAACGTTCCAGGTTTGCACCTTAAACCTCTCGGACACCTCTCCGTAAAACCATTTATATTTTATATTCTACTAAATATATATCTTCTTGTAAATATACCGCTGTTTACTTTAATACATACCCGTTATATTATCGTGATATCAAAATATCAACAGCAAATGCCGGTAACAATATTGGGTATAATCATTATAGCTTTAGTTTTTCTGCTAATTTAGGAATTACCATATCCCAGGCATCTGCTCCCGGATGTGAATCAAACTCTGAAATTCTCTCATTAAGTTCATATCCCAGCGGTTTTCCGACCAAATCACGAGTGGAAATAACAATAAAACCTTCTTTCTCCAGCTTTGGAATAAAATTGTATTTCATATCTGTTTCATAATCTTTAAATGAATTAATATCTTCATTAATTGATACATCATCATATATCAGCACGACGAATTTTGTGTTTTTATAATGCTTATTGAAATTATTTCTTGCCTGATTAAGATGTTTTGTTGCAAAATCAATGTTATTATTTAAAAACTTTCTTTGAGTTATGTATTGGACAAAATTCCATGAACCTATAACCCTGATTATATAAAGCCCTCTTATATATTGAGGGGGGGGGGAAAAAAAATTCGTATCAGCTTGCCGGAGCTTTTATTATATTTATATCGCAAATATAAATATGGATACCAAGGCTCAAAAATATACTTGTAAAGTCGTCTTAACAAGTCATATTCAAAGACAAATATTATATAATCGGGGTTTTTTGTATTAACCTCATTATAGTATCGTGTATTATCTTCCGATTGATACAGCATATGCTGAAAACTTCCGCCCTTTATGCCTCTGTTATATACAATTCTTTTTGTGTATTCTGCCAATTTCTCGCTTAATGTATTTTTTTCATCTAAGCCATTTCCCCAGACATAAGAACAGCCGAAAAGTATAATCGGATTTTTTGTTTTATCGGGATTTTCAGGATAAGATACAGGGCGAAAATCAAACTCTTTATAATATTCATCAAAAGAAGACAGAAACAGGCTGTATTCGAGTTTATTTGATATTTTATTTTTTAGTGAATTTTCCTCAATTTTATATAGATGCAAGCATCTGTTAAAAAATACCGCTTCTAAAATTACCAGCAAAACAGTAAACAGCAGTATATCCCAGCATAAATTATAAAGCAAATCAGATGATTTTACAAATTAATTTTATATTTCAGCTATATATCTGTGTCGATAAATATCTTTCTCCTGTATCAGGAAGCAGGGCTACTATGTTTTTCCCTCTGTTTTCCGGACGCTTTGAAATTATTTTGGCGGCATATACTGCAGCCCCTGATGAAATACCCGCAAGCAAGCCTTCTTTTCTTGCAAGTTCTTTGCTTGTATTAAAAGCATCTTCATTTTCTACGGTTATTATCTCATCGTATATTTTTGTATCTAAAGTTTTAGGCACAAAACCTGCTCCTATTCCCTGAATTTTATGCGGACCGGCTTTGCCTTCAGATAAAACCGGCGAGCCGGCAGGTTCTACCGCAACTATTTTTATATCAGGATTTTTTGATTTTAAATAACTTCCGACACCTGTAATTGTACCTCCCGTTCCGACGCCTGCCACAAATATATCAACTTTTCCATCAGTATCTTCCCATATCTCTGCTCCCGTAGTCTTTCTATGTATTTCAGGATTGGCGGGATTTTCAAACTGACCGGGAATAAAACTTCCTTTAATATTTTTTGCAAGTTCTTCGGCTTTTTCTATTGCGCCTTTCATTCCTTTTGTTCCGTCAGTCAATACAAGTTCTGCGCCATAAGCCTTTAATAAATTTCGCCTTTCCATGCTCATTGTTTCAGGCATTGTTAAAATTACTCTATAGCCCTTTGATGCTGCAACAGCCGATAATCCTATGCCCGTATTTCCGCTTGTCGGCTCTATTATTACAGAATCCTTTTTTAACAATCCTTTTTTTTCAGCATCTTCTATCATTGCTTTTGCTATTCTGTCTTTTACGCTTCCTGCCGGATTAAAATATTCAAGTTTCGCTATTATTTTTGCTTCAAGCTGATTTTCCCGCCCGTAGTTTTCTAATTCCAATAACGGGGTTCTGCCTATTAAATCTGTCAGTTTCTTAACTATTTTCATTTTTAGCTCCGGTTGCCTGTTAAACTTATCTGTTTTATAAGCATTGTAAAATTTTTTTATTATATTGTCAATTCTCAATATTTATAATTTAGACAAATATGTTATTTTCTGTAAAACGGCTTTTGCCATAAACTTTAATTTTTGTATAATATAGATTATGAAAAATATTTGTTTATGTTTTATAATTCTGTTTTCTTTTATTTTAACTTTTGATTTATACAAAAAAATCAGCAATAATCATCGTGTTTTTAAAATTATATCGCCTGTGGAATTTTATATTGATTTTAATCAAAATTTAATATTTGATGAAGTAAATACTTTTAAAATCAAAGATATTTACTATGTTGAGTATAATAAGGATTATTCTGATGATAAAATTCTTGCAAACCTATCCGATACCGAAAAATTTTTCCTGAATTATAAAGCACATGAAATATCCCGCATAATTCTCAAAAATAAGTTTGTTCAAATTGCAGGCAACTCTGTTTTTATAGGTAATGAAAAATATCAGGACATTCTGCTGAAATCCGGATTTTTTTATACTGATGACAGCAGTTCAAAACAAAATACGGTTAATAAAATTCGCAAAATCAATTTAAATGATTATTATATTTATAATTTAAAAAGTAAAAAACTGCATAAAATAGATTGCGAACAGGGAAGATTAAGCAGAAGTTATATAATTGTCGATAAAAGTTTTAAAACAGACGGGTCAAGTCTTTGCGGATTTTGTTTAAAACCGGAAGAGGCTTTTCTCAGCAGTGCCAAAACTAATTTAGACAGGAAAAATAAATCCGATATTGATAATATCTTTAAAATGAAAAATATAAATATTTTCTTTCTGGATTTAAACAAAGTTTATAAAGCTGAAGATGCCTGCAATACTTCCGCATGCATCCGGCTTAAAAAAGAAATAAACAGTGCTGAAAATTCTATAGATTTTGCGATATACGGAATTAACAATCAGCCTGAAATTATCAATGCATTAATAAATGCAAAAAACAGGGGAGTTAAAATAAGATGGGTTTGTGATTTTGATAAAGGCAATATTAATTATTATCCCGATACCGAAAAGTTAAAAATGTATCTTTCCGATTACTCTGCTGATGAAGATTATGAAAAAAATAATAAAACTTCAATTATGCATAATAAATTTTTTATTTTTGATAATAAAAAAGTATGGACAGGCTCGGGTAATATTACGGGGACTGATTTATCAGATTTTAATGCAAACTATTCCCTTCTGATAAATTCTCCGGAAACTGCCGGTATATATTTAAAAGAATTTGAACAAATGTATAACAATAAATTTCATAATAAAAAAGATAAAATTAACAAATCGGATATAAAAATAAATGATAATACATCAATCTTACCGCTTTTTTCGCCTGCTGATGATATTTTAAATTATATTATACAGGAAATTTCCAATGCAAAAACATATATCTATATTCCTATATTTTATATTACGGCTAAAGAGCTTATAAATCCTTTAATTGACGCTCATAACAGGGGTGTTGACATTAAAATAATTAATGATGCCACAAATGCCCGCAATACCTATTCCATACATAAAATGCTCCGTAAAAATAATATCAAAGTCAAAACAGAAAATTATGCGGGTAAAATGCACATGAAAGCTTTAATTATAGATGATAAAGTATCCGTAATCGGTTCAATGAATTTCACAAAAAGCGGTAATAATTCCAATGATGAAAATGTTGTTATAATCAGAAATCAGGCAACAGCAAAATATTTAAAAAGAACTTTTCTTTATTTATGGGATAAAATACCCGATAAATATTTAAATTATGATCCGATGGCAGAATCGCCGTCTTCGATTGGTTCTTGCTCCGATGGAATCGACAATGATTTTGACGGAAAAATAGACAAGCTCGACGACGGCTGTCATTATAAAAATCATTAATTAAGTTTTCTGCCGTGCGTATTTATCCGGATGCTGATCCTCCGATACTCTCTGACAAGCATACGCCCCGCCGTTTTTGCCGAAAGCAATCTTATCTGCGCCAAATATATTATTCTGCTTTCATTTAATTTGTCTGTAAATTTTTTAGTAAATAAATATGTTTCATCAATCGTTGCCCCTCATCAAATCTTAAAAATATCATTTTTGCTTCATCAACAACATCGTAATTCAATGTTATTTTTTTTAGAAATAGCGCCGGTTATGTTATAAAACTCAGAGCTTTGAGCAACAAGTATTGCTTCCGTTATATCCGCCTGCGGGCAATTTCCTGTTAAATACCGTTCTGTTTGTTATTTTTGATAAATAAAACCGTTAGAGCAAACAGCCGGACTAAAATCAGCACGGTTTTTTCCGCTAACTCTGAAACCGATATCGTCCTTTGGCAGGTTATCATACGAAATATCAGGAGAAATTTTTATAATGCCCGCCCCGCCTTTTTCTCTCTTTTTTTCTCTATCCCCCCGCTCCCGCCTTCATCCATCCATCCATCCATCCTTCCTTCCTTCCTTCCTTCTGCTTCTCTGCTTCCCTGCTTCCCTGCTTCTTTTGCTTCCTCTGCTTCCCTGCTTCCTCTGCTTTCTGCTTCCCTGCTTTCTGCTTCCCTGCTTCCCTGCTTCCTCTGCTTCCCTGCTTCTTTTGCTTCCCTGCTTCCGCCCCTCCTGCCTTACGCCCCTGCGCAGTGAGATGTTTTTTGTTTTTACTGCCCAAAGCATTTAAAAACTAATTTTGAGAATTTTCTTCATCATCTTTCCCTTTTAATATATTTAAATAATATTGCTTTGAATGCTTTTTGAATCTTTTGGCTTTTTTGTTTTTCTGCCTGCCTAAAGTGTTTGGATTCTTTAAAACGGTCTTTTTAAACTGAATATCGGAATCTTGAGTACCGACAAGCATTGACATTAAAAACATTGTATTATGTCTTATTGAATCATATCCTATTGTAAATTTTGCATAATCGGGGCCGATGCTTAACAATACACGATTTTCCTGAAACAAGTCATCCGAGGAAACATCTCTGTTCATTGCCAGCGATGCTAAATATCCGACTGACAGATATTTGAATAATTTTAAGCTTTCAATAAATACAAAGTTCGAACGTCCGTAGCGGTATCTGTCAAACTCAAACGGGGACTGCCCCGCTATGGCGGTCTGATAATACAGCAGGGACTGATGCCATGGACCTACTTTTGTATTGATGGCAGGACCTATTCTAAACAAGCCTAAAACATCGCCTGTAGTATATACGGAAGATACAGTCTGGGCTACAAGCCCGGCATCCATTGATATATTGCCTTCTTCATTTTGATATGAATATACAGGTTTATATGTTTGTGTCATCCATTTAAACCGCCAGTCAGTATCCCGTATTTTAAATCCGGGTTTGTTATCAACAAAAGCACCTGCCATATATTTTTGCGAGAAATTTAATTTTAAATCTTCCACGTAATCAGACCTTGAATATGTCAGCTGTGAAGAATACTTAGGTTTTCTGTAGCCTAAAAACCAGTCGCTTTGGTTTGTTAATCTTGAATAATTTAACATCAGCCCCGGAGCAATTTTCTGACGCCCTCTTAATAACAGTTCATCAGCCGAAGTTCCGTATGCTACTTCAGTCATATTATATGCATTTCTGAATCTTGCAATTCCGCCCACTCCCAGCTTGCTTTTATAGTAAGTTAATATAGGCGCCAATTTTAATGTTGAACCTCCGGGTACATTCAGAACAACGGCAGGACCTACGTGCATTCCCAGCAGACTTTGAGAGCCGAACTCGGGGAAGTTTGTTTCAGCTCCGATATGCTGTTTGTTTGTTACTATTTTTAATGCAGGCACCGAGGCTATTTTTATATTTTTTAAATATATATCGGCATTTTTTAAATTGATTACTTCATGGTCATCTTTCGAATCTATAATGATTGTATTGGCTTTTAGCTTATATACTCCTTTTTCCGCATTCCGGCTTCCGGTGTCTAATGGAAATACATGCCCTTGATCGACATAAGATGCAAATGATGTTGCACCGAAAGACAATACATCATCTTTTAATATCTTTGCAACACCGTCATATTCTTCTATTTTATCGGAATATATATATGCTTCATTTGCGGATAATTTTATATCTTCAGTCTTTGTTACGGGTTTTTCAAACCAGCCGTCAGGATTTTTTAAATCAATTTTTACAAAATCGCCCTCGGTTATTGTTCCGTTTGAAATTAAAACAACATTTTCTGACGCTTTTAATATATTTCGGTCATAGTTAAATACTATTTTATTTGCACTTATTGATGTATCAATATTCTTAAATGCGACTTTTGCGTTTCCTTTTGCTTCAACCTCGTATCTGTCAGGAAAATACTCCATGTAATCAGCTGTTAATTCAATATTAGGGTCTGTTTCAGGCTCATTAATTTCCTGTTTTTGTTTCTTTTTATTCAGGAACGGAATTGAGGATGTAATTATATCTCTAAAATCAGGCTCATTCGCTTTTGATGCTTTTTCAATTTCTTTCTGTTTCTCTCTTTCTTCTTTGACTAAGGCTTTTTCCAATTCCTTTTTTGTCATTGGCTTGTCTGAATTTTCATTTTCGTCAGACAGTTTTTTATTTCTGCCCTTATATTTTAAGATGCTTAAAAATTTATTTCCTGAATTAAGCTCATCGCCGGCTTCTTCTTTTTGATTATCGGGAATTACGGATTCCTGCTCGTTTTTTTGTTCGTTATTAAGTTTTCTTTCCTGCTTTTTATTTTTTATTAAATTTATAAGAGTATCGTTTTGGTTTATTTCTGTATCTTCGCTATTAACAAATTCAGGATTCAAATCGGAATAAAAAGGGTCAATGCCCGTTTCCGGATAATAGTCAACGGCATAGACTCTTAAAAATGTCATTAATAAAGCTGTAATTAGTATTATATATTTTTTAGTTTTCAATTTCGTTATCCTTATAAAAATTTTCTCGGGTCCTGCGGTTTTCCGTTAATTCTGACCTCAAAGTGGCAGTGCGGTCCTGTTGAATAACCTGTAGAACCTGATAAACCGACTACCTGCCCTCTTGTTACATTTTGACCGGCAAGTACTTTCGGCTGGGACATGTGTGCATATAATGTTGTAGTCGGCGCTCCGGTACAGTTTCCATGGTCAATAATCACCACTTTCCCGTATCCTCCGTACCAGCCCGAATAAATTACACGCCCCGAATTGGAAGCCTTAATCGGCGTTCCCATAGGCACGGCATAATCTATACCGGTATGAAATATCCTTGATTTGAATATCGGATGCGTTCTCCAGCCGAACGGCGATGAAATACGCCCTGACACCGGCAGAATAAACCCATCTCCAGATACTACTACTTTGCTGTGTTTTGTAGATTTCGCAATTAAAGATGCCAATCTGTCGGATTGACGCTTTAATTCCTGCTCGGAACGCTCATAAGCCATTTTATCTCTTTGAATTCTTTCAAGCATAGACTTATTCTGGTTTATCGTCTGCTGTATTGTATAGCTTTCATAATCTATATCATTTATAAGCCTTGATAATTGGCGTTTTTCTTTTTCAACCCTCTGCTTTAACAGCGAAATATGCCGGGCTTCTTTCTTTAACTCCCTCATCTTTTCTCTATCCGATTTTATAATCAGGTTTTGATAATATATTCTGTCTAAAAACTGGCTTACGCTGTTTGTGGATAACAATAAATCCAATATTAGCGTATGCTTTGTTTTATATATACAGCGTATCCTTTGCGCAGACATGCCCTGCCTTTGATTATACTGCGCTATATAAGAATTTAAATCTTTCTGCAATGCCATTATATTCTCTTGTTTTGCCGCATACTCTGCTTTCGAATTTCTTAAAGCCCGCCTGTTTATCTCAAGTTTCTGCTGATTTCTGCTTAGTCTGTTAGTTTCCTGTCTTTCTAATATGGATAAAGATTTTATCTTCTCTTTTAATGCAACTCTTTTCTGCTCTACTTTTTTTCTCTGCAAAATATTATCGGCATAAGAAAAATTACTCGCTCCAAAAAACATACCTATAATAATTAGTACATATACAACTTTTTTATTCAGAAACTGCATTACATATTCCAATATCTGATTATTTTAATAAGAAAATCATCGAACCGAATGTCCACAGTAAAAAGCATAATGTAATCGTAAGTATTATTGCTTTCCTGTGTTCTCTAAAAAATTCCATTATATAAAATTCCTAATATTCTGCTACTAATATAATTTTACCCTAAAAAACAAATGAAACAAATTTTTAATCTGTTTTTAACATTAAATTTTGTATATTTTTCTTTCCGTAATTATATAATCGCCCTTTATATCATAATTATCAGGATAAATTGTATCGACAAACAGCTCCTCATAGGTTATAAAAATTTTTATACAGCCTTTTTTCAACCGTCTGAACAGTCTGTCGTAATAGCCTTTTCCATATCCCAGCCGGTATCCTGATTTATCCGCCCCCACAGCAGGAGCTATTACCGTTTCAATTATGCAGTAATCATTAATTTTGCCTGTTTCAGGCTCTATTATATTAAAACTTCCTTTTCTCAATTTTTGTTTATCGTATGGGCATAAGTCAAGATTACCGCCGTTTATCCGCGGCAGATACCAAATTTTATCTTTTTTTTCTAAACAAATTTTTATATCAGGTTCATATTTTAAAGGATAATATGCTAAAATATGTTTTGCTTGTTTATATTCCTCAATACTTAACAGATTTTCAACTATTTTAATATCTTTTTCCTTTGAACAAATAAGCTTTCTTTTTTGCTTTAAATTCGTTCTTAACTCATTTTTCATAATATTGCAACAACAAAAAGAGGACTTAAATAAGCCCTCTTTTTATTTTTCCTTTTTTACTTTATGTTTGAAAAAGTCCACGCATCCGCTGCGGGCGCTGTTGCCTCCTGATAATCTTTATCGGATACTCCGCCTTCATCGGAGCCATGCGCAATGGGTTTATACAATCTGTTATAGTATTCTATAACCATTCTGTCGGAATTAAAGTAAGCCTCCGCCGTTCTTATTGCCTGGCGCATCATAGCAGCCCATTTTGTTTTGTCATTATAGTATGCCGGTATAATTTGATTTTCTATTATATCCATCATGCATTCATAATCTTTTTTGTGTCTTTCTTCCCAAGGTATATTGTCGTCTAATCCCGGATATTCTATTGTAAACCCGTTTATTCCTGGGAATGTGCCTTCTACCGTCCATCCGTCGAATGTGGATAAATGTAAAGCTCCGTTAGCATTAGCAGACATTCCTGATGTACCTGATGCTTCAAACGGCCTTAACGGCGTATTCAGCCATATATCTGATGCCCGTTTTAATTTTCCGCTCAAATCAAGTTCGTATCCGGTTAATACAACTACGTTTTTCATTGAATATGAACTTCTTAGAATCTTATTGAACATTTCTTTCCCGATAACATCGTCAGGATGAAATTTTCCTGCAAATATCAACTGGACTTTATTTTCGTTCAATAATTTAAGAATTCTGTTTTCGTCCATAAATATCAGCCATGCACGTTTATAATCGGCAAATCTTCTTGCCCATGTTATTGTTAATACATTAGGATCAAGCCTTTTGCCCACCGTATTTGCTATGAATTCAAATACCTCTTTTTTCATTTCTTTTTTAGCTTCCAGCAGGGCTTCAAGGTTATCTGTTTTCATCCTGTTATCCTGCCAGTAGTGGAGGTTTACCGCATTTGTAATAGCTCGTATCGGACATCTGCCTTCCACCCATTTCCACATTTTGTTTGAAACTAACCCGTGCAGCTGGGATACGGCGTTTGCTAATCTCGACATTCTTAATGCGGCTACTGTTAAAGAGAACTGTTCTCCGCCTAATTGTACTGCTCTTTCTCTTGAACAGCCTGCAAAAAATCCGCCCTGCATAAGATTATCAACCCAATGAACTTCATTTCCTGCGGCAACAGGCGTATGCGTTGTAAATACAACTTTTTCTTTTACCTTATTTAAATCTCCGTTATATTCATTCAATAACTCGAATGCCGCCGGCAGAGCATGACCCTCGTTTAAATGCACGCAGTCGTAGTTATATCCGATTTGATTTAACAGCTTTATACCTGCTATACCGAGGACAGTCTCCTGTGCAATTCTGATTTTTTCGTTGCCGTCGTACAGTTTATGCGATATTGACCTTGCCCATTCCGAATTTTCTTCTATATCGGTTGTTAAGTAATAAACAGGGCAGGTATCAAAGATAGCAGGCTCGAGTTTATATGCTTTTACTTTTACTTTCTCGCCATATACATCCAGCTCAACATACTGATTTATATCAGCTAAGAAGTCATAGTGCTTTCTGATGTAGGCAACTTCTACATTGCCTTCGTGGTCAATTCTCTGATTGTAATAGCCGTAAGACCACAGCATTGTTACGCCCACTATCGGCATCTGCAGGTATCCTGCCGATAGCATGTGCGAACCTGCCAAAAATCCTAATCCCCCTGAATATGTTGCAATGGACTGGTCTATTGCTATTTCCATTGAAAAATATGCTACATTTGGTAATCCCATTGGCTCTCCTTTATTTATCTGAACATTATTTACCATCTAGTACCTTATAACAATAACATAACAAAAAAGCAACTTTTTCTCTACAAATTTTATTTTTTACTTTACATATTTTCGCCATACGGGTTAAAATAGCTATATCTACTGGATTATTTTTTTAAGGAATTTTATGAAATTAGCTGTATTTGATTTTGATTCTACATTAATGCAGGGTGAAACTTTAGAATTTATTGCCAAAGATTTAGGCATCGAATCTGTAATGAAACAAATTACAGCGGAAGCTATGGAAGGGAAAATGGATTTTTTTGAAAGTCTTATTAAAAGAGTTTCTCTTTTAAAAGGAACAAGCCGGCTTAAAATTGAAAAAATATGCAGAGAGCTTCCTTATACAAAAGGAGCATCCGAAACAATTTCGGAACTAAAAAAATCAGGGTGTAAAGTTGTATGTTTTTCGGGAGGCTATGAATCGGCAACTATACCTGCTATGCCTATCTTAGGATACGATGCTCAATTTTCAAATATTTTTCATTTCCAAAACGGAGTACTAACAGGTTTACTTGGAGGCGAGATGATGTTTTCGGACAGCAAAGGGAAAATGCTTGCCCGCCTCCAGTCTCTTTTGAATGTTTCAAAAGATGACACTTTAGCAGTAGGGGACGGCGCCAACGATTTAAGCATGTTTAAATTTGCGGGGAAAAAAGTTGCATTTTGCGCTAAGCCCGTTTTGAAACAATATGCAGATATCATTATAGATAATAATGATTTAACTGAACTGCTGAATTATATATAATTATTTATATTTTTAATTTTTCATCCGTAATTAAATCATATTTATCGGGAATAAGTACTGCATTCCCCGCAGGCGGGGCAAATGCCTGTTATCCGGAATATGTTTTTTATCTGCAGAAAAAATCACACCTTGCGAACTTAAAATCTTTTGAAAGAATTTTATCATCATATAATATTTTGACGCTTGTTATTAAAATCACTGATAAGTGTTTTTTTGCGCCTATGTTTTTTTCCGCTTCTGTAAAAATTTAAAGATTATTAAAAAAATTGTATCTGAACTTTAAGAAATCAGTTGCGGAAATAATATTTGCCCGTCCGTCAGGAAAAGCATCTAAGACCCGTTTTAAAAAACGGATAGTCTGATTAATATAATCAAACTATCCGTAAATATAAAATTTACCTGATTTAACAGAGTATCGGTAATTTTATTAGCTGTTTGTTTTTTCTTCAATCACAGCCTGAGCAGCTGCAAGTCTTGCCTGCGGAATTCTGAACGGAGAGCAGGATACATAATCTAATCCTATTTTTTCGCAGAATTTAACACTATCCGGATCACCGCCGTGTTCTCCGCAGACCCCGCCGGTAATAGAAGGATTAACCTTTCTGCCTTTTTCCATCGACATTTCTATTAATTGTCCGACACCTTTTGTATCAAGTGTTTCAAACGGATTATGGGGAAGTATTTTTTGTTCTACATATCTGTTTAGGAATTTACCTTCCGCATCATCTCTGGAATATCCGAAAGTCATTTGTGTTAAATCGTTTGTACCAAAAGAGAAAAACTCGGCATACCGTGCAATCTCGTCTGCAGTTAATGCTGCACGGGGAATTTCAATCATTGTGCCGAATTTATACTCTACTTCAACACCCTTTTCTTTCATAACATCTTTTGCAACTCTTGCAAGAATATCTTTTGCAGCCTTTAATTCATTTATATGCCCTATTAACGGAATCATTATCCAGGGCTTAACTTTATGTCCTTCTTTTTTCAAATCACAGCATGCTTCAAATATAGCCCTGACCTGCATTTCATTAATTTCCGGATAAGTAAGCCCCAGCCGGCATCCTCTTAAGCCCATCATCGGATTAGACTCAGACAGCCCTTCTACAACATGCAGTAATTCTTCTTTTTCTTTTGCATCTTTACCCAGAGCTTTTAATGCCGAAACTTCTGCGATTAAAGTTTCTTTATCGGGTAAAAATTCGTGCAGCGGCGGGTCAAGAAGTCTTACCGTCAATGGTTTATCCCCTAATGCTTTAAACATTGCGTAGAAATCGGCATACTGCATGGGAAGAAGTTTATCTAACGCTTCTTTCCTTGCTTCAGGAGTCCCTGCTATAATCATTTTTTGAACCCAGGGCAATCTCTCGGGATCCATAAACATATGCTCCGTTCTGCATAAACCTACACCTTCGGCTCCGTATTTTAATGCATTTTCAATATCTTTAGGAGTATCCGCATTCGCTTCAACTTTTAAACGTTTAATCTCATTAACCCAGGTAAAAAACTTATTCCAGTTATCATCAATCTTTGCTTCAGCAAGTTTTACACTGCCTTCCATTACAATGCCTTTTCCGCCGTCAAGCGAAATAATATCATTCTTACGATAAACAGCGCCGTCTACTCCTTTTAATGTTTCATTTTTTAGGTCGATGACAATATCCTCGCATCCTGATACGCACGGCTTTCCCATGCCTTTTGCAACAACTGCGGCATGCGATGTTGCACCGCCTCTTAAAGTTAATACACCTTGAGATACCGCCATGCCATGTATATCATCAGGACAAGTTTCTATACGGACAAGAATAACTTTCTCGCCTGCTTCGCCTCGTTTTGCAGCTTCTTCGGTATCAAATACAATTTTACCTACGGCAGCGCCGGGAGATGCATTAACGCCTTGCGCTATCTTATGAGCTTCAGCCATTGCTTTTTCATCAAAACAAGGAAGTAAAATCTGATTTACCGTATAAGGATCAACTAACTGAACAGCTCTTTCTTTTGTAATAATTCCTTCATCGCACATATCAACCGCAATTTTTACGGCGGCTGCAGCTGTTCTTTTGCCGTTTCTTGTCTGAAGTATATATAGTTTGCCTTTTTCAATGGTAAATTCCATATCCTGAACATCTTTATAACCGGCTTCAAGTTTCTTTGCTATTTCAACATACTGTCTGTATAAATCAGGCATTTCTGTTTCAAGCATGGCAATGGGTTTTGGAGTTCTGATGCCTGCAACAACATCTTCGCCCTGCGCATTTGTTAAGTATTCGCCGTAAAATTTATTCTCGCCGGTTGCCGGATTGCGTGTGAATGAAACACCTGTTGCACAATCATCTCCCATATTGCCGAATACCATTGTCTGGACATTTACTGCCGTTCCGTAATTATGGTCGATTTTATTCATATTTCTGTATGCAACCGCTCTTGGTATATTCCAGGAACGAAATACCGCTTCTATTGCTTCCTGAAGCTGTACAAACGGATCCTGAGGAAACTCTTTTCCCGTAACCTGCCTTATAATCTCTTTATATATGGGAATCAGCGATTTCCAGCCTTCTGCTGAAACTTTCGTATCGGATTTAACCCCTTCCAGTTCTTTAACTTTTTCAACTTCGGATTCAAAATATTTTTGTCTGTCCATTTCCCAAGCTACAGAACCGAACATTGTCAAGAAACGGCGGTAGCTGTCGTAGCAAAATCTCGGATTATCCGTCAATTTAACCATTGCTTCAACAGTTTCATCGTTTAAGCCCAAATTTAATATGGTTTCCATCATGCCGGGCATTGAAATTCTTGCGCCTGAACGGACAGATACCAATAAAGGATTTAACTTATCTCCGAATTTTTTCCCTGCTTGCTTTTCAACTTCAATTAATTTTTCTTTAACTTCCGCCATTAGTCCTTCAGGCATCTTATTGCCGTTATTTATATAATCCATACAGGTTTCCGTTGTAATCGTAAGCCCGGGGGGAACAGGCAGTCCTAAATTTGTCATTTCAGCCAAATTTGCTCCTTTTCCTCCAAGCAGGCTACGCATTGAAGCATCACCCTCTTTAAATAACCATACACGTTTTTCTGTCATTATTTTCTCCTTAACTGCTCTACTTCAAGTTACCTTTCCGGTATTTTTACAGGCTACCATAAACATAATATTTACTCAACTTAAAAACTTCCTCCGTAAAGATAATATTTTGAACAATATATACCGCTTCCTATAGGCGAACAGTTTGTTTTTAAATGCGTATTCGGCACATCATAACCCATCGGCTTTACTTTATCCGGATATATATTTATTAAAAATATATCTTCGCCGATTCTATTCGGACTCTTTGTTCCGTTGATATCTGCAAGCATGAAGAATAACGGCTGTGATTTATCCGTTATTGTGCCTGACTTCGGCTTTATTGACAGCAGTATGCCGTTTTTTGCATAAACAAATTTATCGAAGTAAAATTCTTCATTTTTATTTACCGGCTTTCCGTTCAATTTTTTATATTTATATGATGGTATGAATTTCATTCTGACTCCGGCAAGATTAAAATACGGTTTTATTTTCTCAAATAACTCATCTGATGATATTGTATTGTTTGTATAATCTTCAAAAATATTTTTTTCATGAATTCTTGCCAAATTAAAGCAGTAAACCAGTTCTTCGTACTCGGTCTGCCATTTTGCAATTCTTTCCGCCTGAGATAAATTTATCAGATGAAACGACATGCCTAAAAACAAAAATATTATTATTACAGCTGATACGGAAATTATATTCAGTAAATTCAAAACAACAGTTTTCACTTTGCTAAATCCATTCTTCTCTTTTCTTTTACTAATTCATCATATATCCATTCTGGAATAAAATTCTTACCCAGTATGATATTGCCGTTATTGGGATTTGGAGCATGAAAGTCCGAGCCTCCGGTTATTATAAGACCGTACTTTTCCGCTAAAGTGGAAAAATATTCTATAATAGCGGGCGAATGTTTCCTGTGATAGGCTTCTATTCCTCTTAATCCAAAATTCATCATCTCTTTTAAAAGCTGTTCTGCTATATCTACATCATAAGGATGTGCAAAAACAGGTATTCCGCCTGCATCATATATAATCTCTACTGCATCAAACGGACTGACTGTCTTTCTTTGTATATATACAGGCGAATTGTCATGTATATATCTGTTATATGCTTCTGCTATACTTAATGTACCGCCTGCATTTGCTATTGCTTTTGCTATATGAGGCCGGCCTATGCTTCCGCCTTGCGCTACCTGTTTTGTTATACTGTCATATACAATTTTTATCCCCTCTTTTTTTGCAAGCAAATTGATGATTTCTTTTGTCTGCTTTATTCTCGCCTGCTGCTGGAGTTTTATCAGTTTTTGAAAATCACTGTTATTTAAATCCATAAAATAACCAAGAATATGAACTTCATAATTTTTATATATAGTATTTATTTCAACTCCCGGAATTATTTCTATCGGTTTATTTTCTGCATATTCTGCAGCAGCACTATATGAAAGCACATTATCATGATCGGTAATTGCTATTGCCTCAAGTCCGGCATCCAAAGCGGCATCGACTATTTTTTCGGGTGAAAAAACGCCGTCCGAATAAGATGTATGGATATGTAGATCGACTTTCACTTCCTCATCCTTTCATAATTGTATTTTCCTCATTATTTATTATTCTTTCATTAAATCTTTCTATTGTTTCAGCTTGCCCGTTATTAATATCAACGGTTATAACCACGCCGTTCACCCTGCTGCAGCCTGTATCTGATACATCTAATCTTTCGGGAATTGAACTCATCAGCCTGTTTATGGAAGCTTCATAGCACATTCCTATAACACCTTCATCATCACCGCAAAAGCCGGCATCCGTAATATATGCACAGCAATTTTCATATATCTTCTCATCCGCCGTTTGTACATGCGTATGTGTTCCAAATATTCCGGTTACTCCTTTTTTAGCATAATATTTTGCCATGCATATTTTCTCCGCCGTTGCTTCCGCATGCAAATCAATTATTGCTACAGGAGTTTCTTTTTTGATTTCCTTTAGAGCATCATCGGTTAATTTCCATGGCGATTCGCAAATATTCATAAATGTTCTGCCTAAAACATTTATAACACCTATTTTAATACCGTTTTTTTCTATTATTCTATACCCTGAACCTTTTGTTTCGGGCGGATAATTGATAGGTCTTATGAGTTTATCCGCATCATCTATATACTGGAATATTTCTCTTTTATCCCATATGTGGTTTCCCGATGTAAAACAATCAATTCCGTATGATAATAATTCGTTATAATTTTTTTTTGTTAATCCATAGCCATGAGAAGCATTTTCAACATTTGCAATAATAAAATCAGCTTTATTTTCCGGCTTCGCCAAATAATTTTTTACGGCGCTTCTGCCGGGTTTACCTACTATATCCCCGAAAAACATTATTTTAATCTTATTGTTCATATAACCTCAGCCCGCCGGAATATTTTATAATTTTTATATTTCCGGATTTTATTTTGCCGTTTCTGTAACTCTGAATTCTCTTACAACAGTTACTCTTATTTGCCCCGGATAATCCAATTCTTCTTCTATACGCTTTGCAATATCTCTTGCCAAACGCATGCTTGCCAAGTCATCATATTTTTCAGGCTGGACTATAACCCTTATTTCTCTGCCCGCTTGCACGGCAAATGACTGTTTTATTCCATCATAGCTTAATGCTATCTCTTCAAACTTTTGAAGTCTTTTTATGTAAATTTCAAGGGTATCTCGTCTTGAACCGGGGCGTCCGGCAGATATTGCATCAGCCAGTTTTACAAGCACCGCTTCTATTGTATTGGCGGTTATATCGTCATGATGGGCTTCTATTGCGTGTATTATTTCCTCTTTTTCACCGTATTTTCTCGCAAGCTCGACACCTAGCGCTATATGCGTGCCTTCCTGCGACTGGTCTACAGCCTTGCCTATATCATGAAGCAGACCGGCTCTTTTTGATGTTTTTACATCGGCTCCGATTTCTGCCGCAATCATGCCGGCTATATATCCGACTTCGACGGAATGAAGCAGGACATTCTGCCCGTAGCTTGTTCTATAATACAGACGTCCTAATGTTTTTATAAGCTCTTTATTAAGGTTCATAATGCCAAGCTCCATAGCGGCATTTTCCCCTTCCTGCTTAATTTTCTGTTCTACTTCAATCCTTGCTTTTTCAACCATTTCCTCAATTCTTACCGGATGAATACGTCCGTCTGCAACAAGTTTTTCCAGTGCTATTTTGGCTATTTCTCTGCGTATGGGATCAAAACAAGATAAAACAACTGCCTCGGGAGTATCATCTATTATCAAATTAACTCCTGTTAATGTTTCTAACGTTCTGATATTTCTTCCTTCACGGCCGATAATGCGCCCTTTCATTTCATCGGAAGGCAAACTTACCGATGAAACGGTTGATTCAACTACGTAATCCATTACAAAACGCTGCATAACTGTTGTTAGAATTTCTTTGGCTTTTTCTTCGGAAACTTCTTTAATATGATTTTCATTTTCTCTAATCATATTATTTGCTTCCTGCTGGAGGTCGGCTTTGAGCTGTTCTAAAAGCATATTTTTAGCTTCATCGGAAGTCAGACCGGAAATTCTTTCAAGCTCCTGCGTCTGTTTTTGTACAAGTTCCGCAAGATAATCTTCTTTATCAAGCAATTCGTCCATTTTTCTGTTTATTGCCGCTTCTTTATCCGCATATTCTTGTTCTTTATCTTCAAGCGCTTCTTCTTTTTTTATTAATTTGGTTTCTAATCTTGAAAGCTCCTGTCGACGTTCTTTTGTTTCTTCCTGAAATTTTTCTATATCTTTTTGGACAGCTTCTTTTGCTATTATCATAGCTTCTTTTTTATAAAGACTCTGTTTTTCTTCTAAATCACGCTTTAATGCTTCCTTTTCTTTTTTGTCTTTTTTTTGGTCGCGCCACAGCAAAAAACAAGCAAAAAGAAGAATGGCAAACAATATAATTAAAGTACTGTAATTTATTTTCCTATACCTCGTTCTTTCCAAATACACTATTGAATGTGTATTTCAAACATATATAAAATTTAATTTTATTATTAATTTAATAACTGCTGTTCATTATTATATATAAATCATTGCTCATAATAGTAATTCTAACATACATTAAAACCATTTAACAAGATTTATTTTACAAAAACTTTTTTAAAAATTTTTTTAATCAAACTACTGGACAGGATTTTTTTTTTGTATTATATTTGTCGGTATGAATGCCTTTGTGGCGGAAGTGGTAGACGCGTTGGACTTAAAATCCAATTGGGCTAACCCCCAGTGCCGGTTCGAGTCCGGCCAAAGGCATATAAAACTTCTTTTGCGCATTTTGATTAACAGTTTAGGAAAAATGTTATGGAAACTGATCAGGTTATATCTTTTGATAAGATAGAATATGAACTACAAAAGCTACAGGATTTTCCGTTGATTATTTTTCCGAGTATAAAGTTATTGATTTAAAATCCGAAATTGATAATGACGGGGATTTAAAAAATTATGATAAGTTTAAAATTTTAAATTTCGGATGCGGAATCGGACTTTCAGATCCGTACATAATTAAGCATTTTACTCCGCAACGTTGTGAAATATACGGTTGTGATATTTCTTCAAATCAGATTAAAAAAGCTGAACGGCTGAATTTAGAAAATGTTCGTTATAAAGTTTCGGATGGTGTTTCAATACCTTTCGATATAAAATTTGATATTATATTCATTGCAAATGTTATGCGTCATATTCCCCGGGAAAGACAGGCAAAACAGGTTTCAATATTAAAAGATGCTTTAGCTCCGGGGGGGGGGATTTTTATGTATGAGTTTAATCCTTATAATCCTGTTGCAATGTATTATTACTTAAAATATGACTGCAGGTACGACAGTGCAAATGTAAAGATTATGAGTCCTTCGTATTCAATAAAGCTCTTTAAAGATGCCGGTTTCAGAAATGTAAATATAAAGTATAGATTTTTTATTCCCGGATTTATGAAACAGTTTATATTTTTAGAAAAATATTTAAAGAAAGTTCCTTTTGGAGCGAATTATTATCTTTATATAAAAAATTAACCGGTCTTAAATTAATTGCAGACTTAAGAAACGGAATTCTGTATGGACGAAGCAAAACGCAGGGTAAGCGGGCTGATTGAGCCGTCGGGCGCAGAAAATCTGTCTGACGCAAAAGTTTAAAGACAGATGAAATCGAAGGAGCGCAGTTTCGGGAGAAAAGAATTTCCAAAACTCGGCGCAGGCACGGCCGGCTTGGCATTTTTGCCGTTAAACCGGCAGAATTATATTAATTTTAATTTTGTTTCAGCCGATATTTTTTTACAGATTTACTGTATCAAAAGTAAAAATGTCCGGCATATATAAAGTTTTTTTGAATTCATGAGCAATCATAAGCCTTATAAAAAGCGGAACAAATTTAATCTTTTTGGTAGTACAAATTCATTTGTTGAAATCCTGTAAGGCTTCCGGTAATTTTTCTGTTTTTTAATAAAATAAAAACTTAAATAAATCTTTACATTTTGCCAAATATTTGTTTATTCATTTTATAGTAATAGTATGTGAAGTTTTGAAGAATATAACGGAGATAATATGTATATTCCGCCAATATCATTTGGAAAGGTCATAACGGTATCAGGCAGTTCCGGTAATATCCTGCGTCTTAATAATAAGGTTTTAAATACAAAAAACCGTCAGCCTGTTTTAATACAGGATGTTACCTCTATATATAAAAATGCACCCAGAACGGGGATACTGGCAAGAGCTGCGGAGCAGGGCGATACGGTTAATTTATATATAACGGGCGATGATGTATCAAAAGTTCAAAAACAGCAAAAAGGCTGGCATAATACGGACTATGTTTTATCTCACATGACTGATTATTACAGTACATCCGAAATGTCGGTAAAGCAGATAGCCCGGCAGATACTAAAATGGGATAAGGAGGGCGAAGATGCTTAAAAATTTTATTTCCGAATTTAAAGAATTTGCAGTCAGGGGCAATGTTATCGATATGGCAGTCGGTATAATTATAGGAGGAGCTTTTTCTCCTATTGTAAACTCGCTTGTTAAAGATATAATAATGCCTCCCATAGGTTTTGTACTTGGAAATGTCGATTTTTCAAATCTTTATGTGCCTTTATCTCTTTCGGCGCCGAAATATTCAACGGTATCGGAAGCTCAGGCGGCAGGAATTGTTACAGTCAATTATGGTCTGTTTTTTAACACATTAATAAGTTTTATAATAGTTGCATTTTCTGTTTTTATAGTTGTCAAAGCCATAAATAAATTAAAAAATTTTAACAAGCAGGAAAAATGCCGGCAGGATGCATCCGTAACTAAAGAATGCCCGTATTGCTATTCTTCCGTTAATATAAAAGCGACAAGATGCCCTTACTGCACATCTGAAATTAAATGATAAGATAATGAAATCATCTCAAAAAAAGGCCGGTAAATTTTTATGTGCAAAAAAGTTTGGAATAAGCCTGAAGAATTTTAATTATAAACAGCTTCTTTTTACTATAAGATTTGTTTATATTACAATATATACCGTATAGAAAAAGATAGGCGGAGATTATGACGGATACTAAAAAAAAAGAGTTGAAAGACAGTATAAATTTACCGGAAACCACGTTGGAAATGAGAGCAAATGCAGCTCAAAAGGAGCTTTTAACCCAAAAATTTTGGGAAGAAAATAAAATTTATGAAAAAAATCTTGAACAAAGAGATAAATCAAAAAAATTTATACTTCACGACGGGCCGCCTTATCTAAGCTCGGCAAAAATACATATAGGCACGGCATTAAATAAAATTTTAAAAGATATATTAATTAAATATAAATCCCAAAGAGGGTTTTACGCTCCTTACATTCCGGGGTATGATGCACATGGACTGCCTATTGAAAATGCTGTTGTAAAAACAATTAAAGGCGGGAGAGAAGCTGTTACATCCGGCGAGTTAAGAGCAAAATGCAGGGAATTTGCACTCCGGAATTTAAAAGGTCAGGAAGCTGAGTTTAAAAGACTGGGGGTATGGGGGAATTGGGAACACCCTTATTTAACGATTGCCCCTGAATTTGAAGCCGAACAGATAAGGGTATTCGGTGAAATGTTCAAAAAAGGTTATATCCAAAAAGGCTTAAAGCCTGTATATTGGTGTGCTTCCTGTGAAACTGCTCTTGCAGAAGCCGAGGTTGAATATGCCGACCGCACATCGACAAGTATTTATGTCAGGTTTAAATTTAATGAAGATGACAGAAAAAAGGTATATTCCCTGATAAATAGCCGGTCTGAAAATGACCTTTACGCTGTAATTTGGACGACGACTCCATGGACTGTTCCTTCTAATTTGGCTGTTTGTTTAAATTCAAGGTTTGAATATACGATTTTTGAATATAAAAATGAAAGATATATTGTTGCATCAGGGCTTTTGTTTTCATTTTTAAACAATGCAAAATGGGAGCAGAACGAAATAAAATCAATCGGAATATTAAAGGGCAGTCTGCTTGAAAATATGAATGTATTTCATCCTCTGTATAACAGGCCAAGCCGGATAATACTGGGCGACCATGTTACGCTGGATGCAGGCACGGGCTGTGTTCATACGGCTCCGGGGCATGGTCTTGAAGACTGGGAAATTTGCCAGAAGTACGGTATAGAAACATTCTCTCCTCTGAATGCAAAAGGATGCTGGCAAAAGAGCAGTAAATTCGATGATACGGATTTAATCGGCGTTCCATATTATAAAGGCAATGATATTGTTATAAAAAAATTAGAGGATAAATCTGCATTAATATCCAAGCAGGATATATCACACAGCTATCCTCACTGCTGGAGATGCAAAAACCCCGTTATCTACAGGGCGACCGGTCAATGGTTTGTAAAAGTTGATATGTTTAAACAGCAGGCATTGGATGAAATCAAAAAAGTTAAATGGATACCTCCTGCAGGTGAAACAAGGATATCAAATATGGTTGAAAACCGTTCTGACTGGTGCATTTCCCGTCAAAGGGCGTGGGGCGTGCCTATTCCTGTATTCTACTGCAAAGACTGCGGTGAAGTTATTGTTAATGATGAAACCATTAATTATACAGCCGGATTATTTGAAAAAGAAAGTTCCGATGCCTGGGTTAATCATTCTGCAGAAGAACTTATGCCGAAAGGCTACAGGTGTCCGAAATGCGGAGGAAGCAGTTTTCGAAAAGAAAATGATATTATGGATGTATGGTTTGATTCGGGCTGTACACACAGAGCCGTAGTTCATAAAAGAAAAGATGAATTGGGCGGTGTCCCCGTTGAAATGTATTTAGAAGGCTCGGATCAGCATAGAGGATGGTTTCAGTCATCGTTATTAACTTCTGTTGCAACAACGGGCAGGGCGCCGTACAAAACCGTATTAACGCATGGTTTTGTTCTTGACGGCGAAGGAAGAAAAATGAGTAAATCCCTCGGCAATACAGTTCTTCCCCAAGAGATAATTAAAGTTTACGGCGCTGATGTCTTAAGGCTTTGGGCAGCTTCAATCGATTACAGAAACGATGTAAAAATAGGTGATGCAATAATCAGGCAGCTTGTTGAAATTTTCAAGAAAACAAGAAATACAGCCAGATTTTTACTGGGCAATCTTTATGATTTTAATCCTCAAAAAGACTATGTAAAATATGATGACCTAAAAGAAATAGATAAATTTGCACTGCATAAATTGAATACACTTATTGAAAATGTTACGGACGCATTTGAAACTTATGAGTTCTACCGTTACTTTCAATATCTGCAGAATTTTGCCGCAGTTGATTTAAGTTCTTTCTACCTTGATATAGTAAAAGACAGACTGTACACAAGCGGTAAGAAATCACTTTCAAGACGCTCATGCCAGAGTGTTTTATATGAAATCCTGCAGTCATTAACAAGAATTTTGGTTCCTGTTATGCCTCATCAGGCGGAAGATATATGGTTTAATACCCCCGAAGAACAGAAAAACGGCTTAGAGAGCATCCTGCTGTCTGATTGGCCTATTATTAATCCGGCATGGAATAATCCGGAACTTGAAGCTGAATTTTCGCAAATATTAAGGCTTCGTGAAATTGTTACAAAGACTATTGAACCGCTGAGAGCGGATAAAAAAATAGGAAGTTCTTTGGAAACAGCCGTATATATAGTTTCGGATAATCAAGAGCTTTTAATGAAATACGAAAAAGAACTGTGTAATATTTTTATTACATCTCAGGCATTTGTGGCTGAACAAAAACCCGAAAATATCCTTAATTCGAACTCTGAAGAAGGTTATGATGTTTATATAACAAAAGCTCAAGGCGAAAAATGCGAAAGATGCTGGAAATACAGACCTTTAGGTTCTGTGAGCGGTTATGAAACCATTTGTGAAGATTGTTATAATGCAATTATGGGCAGGGATTAATCTTATTCTATTGTGTATGGCGTATAGGCGGGCGGGAGGGAAAAAAAGGAAAAGACATTATTATTGCAGATTTAAAAACTTATGTGTTTGAGGTATTAATCTGACATTTTTATAGCGGGTTAAAAAATTATAAAATATGTCTGCAATAAAATCAGGAGGCATATTTACGGTGTTTC
Source organism: uncultured Muribaculaceae bacterium (assembly GCA_964491345.1). Classification (GTDB taxonomy): domain Bacteria; phylum Cyanobacteriota; class Vampirovibrionia; order Gastranaerophilales; family Gastranaerophilaceae; genus Avigastranaerophilus. The sequence continues at coordinate 33,602 of CAZBFV010000007.1, read as the reverse complement.
CGACTGTTTTAGGCTGTAATATAAGTACAATATCATATTTTTTTGCAATAGCCGAAACAAGTATAATTTCTTCTTCCGAAATATTTTTGTCAAAAACTGTTTTAGCAAAAATTTCTTTGTTGTTTTGTTTTGCAATTTCAATAAATTTAGAATGTTCGTCAAACAAACTACTCATGCCCGAAGCCGAAGGCAGTTTAATATCCGTTGAAATAATATCGACAAAATTGATTATTTTATTAAGATTATTATATAAAGTTCCATTGGTTTCCAAATATATTTTTTGATTCAGAAAGGGCAGAAACTCAAGCAGAAAATCGGTAAACAATAATGGTTCTCCGCCGGTTAAACTGATGGAATGAATAAGATTATATTTTTTAATATCTTTTGCTAATTCTGCGGGAGTATAAGCCTTTAAATCCGATTGAAAGACGGTATCGCAGTACCTGCAAGACAAATTACAGGAAGAAAATCTGATAAAAAGCTGGCAATATCCTATGTAAAGCCCTTCCCCCTGAACTGATTGAAAGATTTCACTTATTAAGGCGGAATTACACATTTTGCATTCCGCTTCTAATATCCGATGATGAAAGTATTTTTAATTTTTTGTATAAGGATTTTTCATCAGAAGAAAGACTGCCGGGCAATTTAATGGAAACAATTATTATAATATCGCCTTTTTGAGTTTTCTGTTTATTTTCTAAGCCTAGTCCGGCTAATCTTAATTTTTGTCCGGATGATGTCATGGGCGGAATTTTAACCGTAATTTTCGAATTCATAATATTAATCGGAATTTCAGCGCCTAAAACAGCTTCAAAAGGCGTAACGGGCAGATTGCAGATTATATTAAGCCCGTCAATTTCAAAATAAGGATTTTTTTCAATATTTATAATCAGATATAAATCGCCGTTTTTACCCCCGTTAATGCCTTTATTTCCTTCATTCTTAACACGAACTTTATCACCTTGGGCAACACCTTTGGGAATTTTTACATTAATTTTTTTTTGAATTGAAGTCTGTCCTGTTCCATTGCACATAGGACATTGTGTTTCGTTAATAAATCTTCTGCCTTCGCAGTTCGGGCATGGCATGGTATGAAGTATATTGACTTTTCTGTTTGTACCGTTTGAAGCCTCAAGCATGGTTATTGATAAGTCAATATTGATATCCCCGCCGTTTTTTTGCAATTCAGCGCCGGAAGAAGCCGTTTTTTGCTTTTGAGCCGTAAATAAATCACCTAAAGTTTTATTTATTGATTTTGTAAAAGATTCCGGACCGCCTGCATATTTTTTAGCCTTTTTTATATAGCTGGAATATTTATCCTGCTTTTGTGTACGGGGTTCAGATTCCTTTTTTATTTTTTCGGTGAAAAATCCATGCAGAGTATTATATTTTTTACGTTTGGATGCGCTTGAAAGAATTTCGTATGCTTCCTGAATTTCTTTAAATTTTTCGGTATCCGAAGATGAATCAGCCACATCAGGATGATAAATACGGACAAGCCTGCGGTAAGCAGTTTTTATATCGTCAGAAGATGCATCAATATTGACATTTAAAATCTTATATAAATCTTTATTGTAATAATTGGTCAAAATATCTCTCCAATAAATATTCTACGAAATAAGAAAAAAATATCAATTATTTATTTTTTACAAGAAAGATGTATTGTTATATAATCATTATGTCAGATTAGCAGGATAGCAGAGCATGGAACTTGAAACAATAAAAAAAACCGATTTGGAAACAGCTTTATTAATTGAGAACGAATTAAAAAGACAGCAAAATACAATAGAGCTTATAGCGAGCGAAAATTTTACTTCAAAAGCCGTCATGGCGGCATGCGGAAGCATTCTTACAAATAAATATGCCGAAGGCAGACCGTATAAAAGATTTTATAACGGCTGTGAGAATGTGGATAAGATAGAGGAACTTGCACAAAACAGAGCAAAAGAATTATTCGGAGCTGAACACGCAAATGTCCAGCCCCACAGCGGAGCTCAGGCTAATATGGCTGTATTTATGTATGCCGTAAAACCGGGTGATACCGTAATGGGAATGGACTTATCAAACGGCGGGCATTTATCCCACGGTTCTCCCGTTAATTTTTCGGGCATATATTTTAATATAGTATCATACGGAGTAAACTCCGATGGCGGAATAGACTATGATAATGTAAGAGAGCTTGCGCTGAAGCATAAGCCGAAACTTATAATCTGCGGTGCAAGCAATTATTCAAAAATTATAGATTTTAAAAAATTTAAAGAAATAGCGGATGAAGCAGGCGCATATCTGTTGGCGGATATAGCGCATATAGCGGCGCTTGTTGCAGCAGGCTGTCATCCAAGCCCCGTGCCTTATGCGGATTTTGTAACAACGACGACGCATAAAACATTAAGAGGACCGAGAGGCGGAATAATATTATGCAGGGAAAAGCATGCTTCAGGGATAGATAAGGCAGTTTTTCCGGGGGTTCAAGGCGGACCTTTGGAGCATATTATTGCAGGGAAAGCAATTGCATTAAAAGAAGCGTCATCACAGGAATTTAAGAGGTATGCACAACAGGTTGTGCTGAATGCAAAAGCACTTGCAGATTCGCTTATAAATGAGGGGCTTGAAATAGTGGGCGGAGGAACTGAAAATCATGTTCTGACGCTTGATTTAAGAAAATTGAATAAGACCGGCAGAGATGTTGCTGATATTTTGGAACTGGTCGGAATAACCGCAAATAAAAATACTGTTCCGAACGACCCGCAGAGTCCTTTTGTTACAAGCGGGGTAAGGTTAGGGTCGCCGGCAGTAACAACAAGAGGTTTTAAAGAAGCTGATATGGAAGAAACAGGGAAAATCATAGCGGAAGCAGTAAAAATTTCGGATACAAAAGATACGGCTAAGATTGGGGAATTACATCGGCGTTCGCTGAATTTATGCAGAAAATACCCTTTATATACGGACTAAAAATATGACATTGGTAAAATTATCTGAAGCGCATATTATAGGAACGGTAATAGCTTTTATATCCGGTCTGTTTATTGTTCCTCTCGTAATTTCGTTTTCGGAAAAACAAGGCTTGATGGATTGTCCGAACGAAAGAAAAATTCATTCTCATCCGACGCCGAGACTCGGGGGAATATCAATATGGGTATGCACGGTGCTTTCGTTTGCAGCTTTGGTTATATTAAGCTATTATCCTTATCATTCACTGCTTTCAGGAATTTTGCTCGGAAGTTCATTAATTTTTCTTCTCGGTTTAATTGATGATATATACTGCCTGAGTGCCAAATTTAAATTCATAATTCAATTAACAATAGCGGCAATAGTATTTTTTCTGGGGGTAAAAATATCTTATGTTTATATACCCGTATACGGGATATGGGAAATTCCGCCGGTTTTATCGTTTTTTGGAACAACAGCATGGATTGTTGGAATAAGCAATGCCGTAAACTTTATAGACGGGGTGGACGGGCTTGCGGGTTCTGTTATAACGGTAAGCTCCGTAAGTCTGGGGCTGTTAGCCATATCGCTTATACCGTCCGATGTTGTAAGTTCGTTAATTGCGTTTATATTAGCAGGTTCAATGCTCGGATTTTTAACTTATAATTTCCATCCCGCAAAAATATTTATGGGTGATTCGGGCGCATTGTTTGCAGGATTTTTATTATCGGCATTATCTATAATGTATCAGATGAAAACGGCCGATTGCAAAATGTACCTGCCTCTTTTAATATTGGCTGTGCCGATAGCAGATATAACTTTTTCGTCATTAAGAAGAATTATAAAAGGAAAATCTCCTTTTGTCGCTGATGCGGAGCATATTCATCATAAGCTGTTAAAGCTGGGATTATCACAAAACGGGGCTGTTTTGCTGCTTGTAATATTGTCAATAATAATGGGGTGGATTGCAATCTGTATAGCAGATTCCGATACTACAAAATACTTCTTATATGCTGTTATAATATCGACGGTAATGATTATTTTAAACAGGCACGCAAAATTGGAAGGTAAATAAAAAATGGCAGTAAGAAAAGTTATAAGGTATGGAACTCCCTCATTAAGAGAAAAATCAAAAGAAGTTCATAAAATATCAAAAAAAATACAAATAATTGTAGATGATTTATATGAAACTTTATATGCAACAAACGGGGTAGGGCTTGCTGCGCCTCAAATAGGGGAAAACTACAGAATATTTGTCGTCGATGCAGATGTGGAAAAAAAATCCATGAATCCAATAACGTTTATTAATCCTAAAATTTTGAAAAAAGAAGGCGCAGTCAATTCTTATGAGGGGTGTTTAAGTTTTCCCGAAGCATTTACAAATGTAAGACGATACAGTTATGTTAAAATTAAGGCTCTTGATATCAAGGGCAGGCCGTTTATACTGGAAGCAGGCAACGGGTCGCTTCTTGCAAGGTGTATCCAGCATGAGTATGACCACTTAGACGGCATATTGTTTATAGACCATTGCAGAAACAGATTTGATGCAAACAAAGCGCTTGCAGAAAAAGGCTTAAGTGCAGTGGATGAAAAATATCTGCTGGACGAATGGGAGCTGGAAGAAGAAATATGCAAAAATCCTCAAACGGAGGAGGAAAAGAAAATTGATTAAAATTGTGTATATGGCGACGCCTGATATTGCGGTTAAAAGTCTGGAAGAACTTTTTAAAAACAGCGGATTTGAAGTTCTTGCAGCAGTAACACAGATAGACAGACCAAAAGGGAGAGGCAATAAACCGGCGCCTCCGCCCGTAAAAGTCTTTGCTGAGCAAAACGGAATAGCATGCTATCAAACGGAAAAAATAAGCAGGGATGAACAGTTAATTAAAAAGTTAAAGGAATTAAACCCTGATTTTTTTGTTACATTTGCATTCGGGCAGATATTGTCGCAAAAGGTATTAGATATTCCGAGATTCTGCACCGTAAATCTGCATGCTTCGCTTCTGCCTAAATACAGAGGGGCAAACCCCATTCAAAGATGCATATATAACGGGGATAAAGTTACCGGTATAACTACAATGATAACGGAGCTTGGATTAGATTCCGGCGATATCTGCGAAACAAAGGAAATTGAAGTTACCGAGAACATGACTAGTGTTGAATTAAAGGATATTATTTGTAATGAATCTCCCGATATAATATGTTCCACTCTGGAAAAGCTGTATAATAAAACTTTAATTCCTCAAAAACAGAGCAGTGAAGGAGTCTGCAAAGCTGATAAATTCATAAAACAGGACGGATTAATAAACTGGAACTCCGCTTCCGTGAATATTCATAATCAGGTTCGCTCAATGGTTGATTTTCCTACGGCGTATACGTTTTATAACGGAAAAATGCTTAAAATATTAGAAACAAGACTTTTAAATTCAAAAGCGGAAGGTACAGCTCCTAATGAAATAATATGCGTGGATAAAAGCGGAATTACGGTAGGAACAAAAGACGGATGCATTCTCATAACAAAAGTAAAACCTGACAGCAGAAGCATAATGAGTGCGTTCGACTATGCAAACGGGGCAAAACTAAAGCCTAAAATGAAGTTTGGAGTATAAGATGCATCAAAGAGGCATAAGAGGAGCAATTACGGTTGATGAAAATTCCAGTGCAGGCATTGAAAATGCAGTAGCGGAATTAATATCGGAAATTCAATCGAAAAATGATTTTAAAACCGAAGATATATCTCATGCCATATTTACGCTGACAGATGATATTAATTGTGTATATCCCGCAAAAATTGCAAGAGAAAGATTTCCTGAATGGAAATATGTGCCGATGATGTGCATGCCCGAGATGAAAATTATTCCGTCATTAAATAAATGTTTAAGAATTTTGGTTGTAATAAATACAAACCTTGCCCAAAATGAAATAAATCATGTATATTTAAAAGGGGCAGGCGTATTAAGAAAAGATTTAAATAAATTATGAAGATATTAATTGTCGGTGAAAATACAAATTCAATATTACTCGCACGATATATAAGTATTCAAAATCCCGAAAAAGAGATATATATAACGCAGAAAGGAACAGAAAATTATACTTTTTGCAAATCTGCAGATATAAAAGAAAGTGATGTAGAGGCATTGCTTTCGTTCGCAAAATATAATCAAATAGAATTTACTATAGTAATGTCAGAGCTTGCAGTAATAAACGGAATATCGGAAGAATTCCAAAAAGAAGGGTTTATAATATTTGCACCGTTTTCGCAATCATCAAGAGCAACATATTTTAACAGCATTGCAAAAAAAATAATGTACAAATTAAAAATTCCGACATCTCGTTTTGGAATATTTGACAGGGAAAATTTGGCTGTAGATTATGTAAGAAATTTAAAATTTCCGGTTGTTATAGAAAATGATTTTACACTGCTGGAACGTAAATCGAATAAGTACGAAACCTTTTCATCTGCAAAAAACGGCATTCAGAAAATGTTTGAAGACGGAAACGAAAAAATTGTAATAGAAGCATATATTGATGCGCCTGATATTTATCTGTACTTTTTAACGGACGGCTACAGCGCATTTCCTCTGGTTAATTTAGAACGAATCGAAAAAGAAAATTATATGCTAATTAATACTTTTTCGGAACAGATAACAGATAACGGAATAAGGAAAATATTACAAAATATAGTGTATCCTCTGCTTGACGATATATCAAAATTTTCAAACCCTTATACAGGAATACTGGGCATAAAATTAAAGGTTCAAAATAACTTATTTTATGTGTCAGAATTTTATAATACTTTTCAAAAATATGATTTTCAGGCATTTTTATCGGTTTTGAATGAAAATATATTTGATTTGTTTTATGAAACGGCAACAGGTTCTCTTGCGGATGCAAGAAACTATATTGATACTAACGGCAGTTATTCATATACGGCAGTCGTTAATAAACGGTTTATTAATAATAAGGATGCGGACAGCGTGGAAGATTTATATACGGTTGAAGATAATAATTACAAAGTATATACAATTACAAAACCAACATTAAACAGAGCAAAACAGGAGTTAATCGAAATTTTAAAACCGGATGTTGATGATAAAATAATAAAAGAGATAGAAAATTTATATCAAAAGGAACTTTTAATTTGAGCAGAAAAAATAAATTTTTAAGGCAGTGCTGTTTTTGCAGAAGCTACAAAATAAAAGATGAATTAATAAAAATAACAAAAAATCATAAAACGGGAGAATTAGAACTTAATAATAATCGCAATATTACAGGACGCTCCGCATATATATGCAAAAATGAAAATTGTATCTCAAATGCCTTAAAAAAAAAGAAAATAGAAACTGCGTTAAAAATGAAATTAACGGATTCAATAAAAGAAAAGCTCTCTACTGTACTTAAAAGTTAGATTGTGTTACAACTATTATATGGATATAAAAAATAACGGGATGATATAATGACGGTTGAAAATAAAAGAGTATATGAGCTTGCAAAGCAATATGAAATGACAAATAAAGACTTTATAGAGTATATTAATCAAAAGTTAAATATAAAAGTAAAGTCGCATTCAAGCAATTTAACCCCTGCGCAGATAGAAAAAATTCAAAATTTATTCGATAAAAATAAAACTAATGAACCTGCAAAAAAGCCGAAAGCGTTTATTATAAAAAAAGCAAAAACGGTAAAAAAAGAAGAAACGGAAAAAGAAGCTAAAAAAACATCATCCGCCTCCGAAAAGCCATTGCAGGCGGAAATTCAGCCTCCTGCGGAAGAAAAAGCCGGTCTGGAAAATATAAAAGAACAAGAAGCAGTACCTGAAGAACAAAAGGCTCATATACCGCAGATTCGTTCTCTGCTTGAGTATAATAACAAAAACATTCAGAAAAGGCGCCAGGAATTATTTGTTTCAAAATCGAAAAGCAAAGAAAATGACCGGCAGAAAAAAGAAGCAAAATATTCCTCCCGCAGGTCAAACGAAAAAGTAGAGAAAAAGCCTGCATTTGATAAAAAGAATAATGATACAAAAGACAGAACCGGCAGATTAGATAAAACAGAAAAACCGCAGATAAATAAAAAGCCTATACAGCATCATGTCATATCTCAGGAAATATACGATTCTAAGCAGGGGCAGAATAATCAATTCAAGAGAAAAGGACCTAAAGAAAAGAAAAAACAGTATAAAAATAAAGAAGAAGAGCAGGAATTAATCAGCTTAGAAAAGACAATCACGCAGAAACATAAGAAAAAAGCAAAAGATGCAGGCGATAATGCCGTTGTAACTCAGGTAGTAATAAATCAGCCTGTTACAGTCGGCGAGCTGGCGGACAGGATAAAAAAATCGCCCGCCGAAATAGTAAAATATTTAATGATGCAGGGAATATTATCAACCGTAAACGAAATTATATCAGTAGAAACACAAAAGAAAATATGCGTAAATTACGGACTGGAAGTCTTAGAGGAAGATTTAAACAAATATATAGAGCAGGAGCTTGAAAAAGAAGAAAAAGCTAAAGCAATCAGCGAAACCGATGAAAAATTATTATCGCAGAGAGCGCCCGTAATAAGCATTATGGGGCATGTCGACCATGGCAAAACAACACTGCTTGATTCAATAAGAGCATCAAAGCATAAAATCGTATCAACGGAAGTCGGCGGTATAACGCAGTCGATAGGCGCATATACCGTGTATCTTAACGATGATAAATCGAAGAAGATTGTTTTTATAGACACTCCCGGTCATGAAGCATTTACGGAAATGAGGGCGAGAGGCGCAAAAGCAACCGATATTGCAGTATTGGTAGTGGCGGCGGATGACGGTATTATGCCCCAGACAATTGAAGCTATCAGCCATGCAAAGGCTGCCGAAGTGCCGGTAATAGTAGCCGTAAATAAAATAGATAAGCAGAATGCAGATCCGGACAAAATAATGCAGCAATTAACCGAATACGGTCTGGTGCCGGAAGAATGGGGCGGAGATACAATCTGCGTTAAAGTAAGCGCACTTCAGGGCAAAGGCATTGATGAACTGCTGGAATATATATTATTGCTTGCAGAAGTCCGGAATTTAAGGGCAAACAGTTCTGCACTCGCTTCAGGCGTTATAATTGAAGCAAAATTAGATAAAGGGAAAGGACCGGTTGCAACGCTTTTAGTGCAGAACGGAACGCTTCATACGGGAGATTGTTTTGTGGCAGGAACAGTATGCGGAAAAATAAGAGCTTTGTTATCGGATTCGGGCGAAAGAATAAAAGAGGCAGGACCTTCGACCCCCGTTGAAATATTGGGTTTAACGGATGTGCCGCAAGCGGGCGATATGTTTGAAGCTGTTGAAAATGAAAAAGTAATGCACTCAATATGCAATGAAAGAAAAGAGAAAGAGCATACAACAAAATTAGAAAATATGATGCCCGCCCATATCAGAAATGAGAAAGTCGGAGAAAATGACAATAATATAAAACACCTTAATCTGATTATCAAAGCGAATACGCATGGTTCGGCGGAAGCGGTATCACAAGCGGTATCACAGCTTGAATCAAAAGAAATAATAACAAAAATAATTCATGTAGGAGTTGGTGATATATCGGAAGCTGATGTTATGCTTGCAAGTGCAAGTAATGCCATAATATTGGGTTTTACGGTAAAGGAGAACGCAAATGCCCAGCTTGCTGCAGAAAAGCAGGGAGTTACAATAAAAAAATATAATATTATATATCAGGTGCTTGAAGATTTAGAGCAGACTATGTTAAATTTATTAAAACCTGAAATAAAAGAAGTAGAACTTGGAAAAGCCGAAGTGCGCCGGATTTTTACGGCCGGCAAAACGACTAAAATTGCAGGATGCTATGTTACGGAAGGCAAAATAGTAAGAGGGCAGAATGCGGTTATTATCAGAAACAGCACTGAGATATTTACGGGTCATATAAATCAGCTTAAGAGGTTTAAAGATGACGTAAAAGAGGTAGCGCAAGGATTTGAATGCGGTATATCTTTTGAAAAGTTCAACGACTTGCAGGAAGGCGATATTATAAAGGTTACAACGACAAAAGAAGTTGAAAGGCAGATTTTAGTATAGGCGGTATATGTCTTTAAGAAATGAACGGGTAAAAAAAACATTAATAAGAGAAATTTCGGATATAATACAAAAAGAATTAAAAGATTCAAGAGTGCAGGGTATTGTATCTGTTACGGATATTGAGCTTTCGCATGATAATTCATTTGCGAAAGTGTACTATTCCGTATATGCGCCTGAAGATAAAAAACAGGCGACAATACAGGCTATTTCAGATAATACACCAAAAATAAGATATGAAGTCGGAAAAAGAGTCAGATTGCGTTTAACGCCGGAATTAAGATTTATACCGGACAATTCTTTGGAAAGAGGCGCAAACGTAACTGCGATTATCAATAAAATTTCAAGGGGAGAGTTATAGGCTGAATGTTCGGGTTTATAAATATAAACAAACAGACAGGCATAACTTCCAATAAAATTATTTCCGTATTAAGAAATATTACCGGCATAAAGCAGGCAGGTCATGCCGGAACATTGGATCCGCTTGCGTGCGGAGTTCTGCCGGTTGCAATCGGAAAAGCGTCTAAATTAATTGATTTTCTGCCTCAAGATAAAAGCTACAGGGTAGGGATGTATTTAGGAAAAGTTTCTGATACTTATGATATTGAGGGCGTAGTAAAAGAAACGGGATTTAGGAAAATAACAAAAGAAGAAGCATTTAATGCCGTTGAGCAGTTTAAAGGAGAGATTACTCAGATTCCGCCGGTATATTCTGCAGTGCATTATAAAGGCAGAAGGCTTTATGAGCTTGCGAGAGCAGGCAATATACCAAAAGATATACCGGCACGCAGAGTTTTTATTTATAAAAATGAAATTATCGGTTTTGATTATCAAACGCAGGTATTAAAACTTAGTATAGATTGTTCAAAAGGCACATATATAAGGTCAATAGTAAATGATATAGGCGCACTGTTAAAGTCGGGCGCCGTAATGTACGAATTGGAAAGAACAAAATCGGCAGGGATGTTTATTGAAAATTCAATAAAGATAGATAATAAGACGCATTTAAATGATATCCGGGAGGCGCTGATAAATCCTGCAGATATAATAACAATGCCGAAAATAGAAGCAGATGAAAAAAATTATCCTAAAATATTAACGGGCGGTAAATTTAAAAATAATACGCAATATACGGGGAATGTACTTATTATCAGAGATAATAATATAATTGCCTATGCAATGGCGGAGATGGAATATATATATCCGAAGAAAGTTTTTATATGAAAAAAATATCAGTATTTATAATAATATTATTGTTAAGCTGTTTAAAAAATTATGCTTATGATTATGATATATACTGCAAAAGCAGGGCGGAAACAAATGAAGGCAAAAATATATTCGGGAAAATCAATACCATGCCGGTGAATATAATAGAATTTGCCATATCAAAAAATCTTAATAAGCAGTTTAACGGTGATTTTAAGGCAGACCTGTCTTTATTCGGTTTAAAACGGCTTAAAAACGGAGAATTTAAGAAATTAAAATTAGAAAGCCCCCGGATAGAATATCATGGAATGAGTTTATCTTCATTTAAAGCCGAAAGTCTATGCAGATATAACAGAGTAATTTATAAAAATCATCGTGTATATTTTCCCGATTCTCTGCCGATGTCATTTAATGCGGAAATAACAAACAAAGACTTAGAGTATATAGTAAAATCCGGAGAATTTAAACAAAAAGCATTATTAAACGGGATTAAAATTAACGGAAAAGATTTAATTAAGCTGTTAGAACCTCAAATTACAGTTCAAGACTCTAAAATTTATTTAAAATTTCCCGTAAAAACAATATTTTCTAAAAAAATAACGGATATAAATTTAACTGCCGGCGTAAAAGCAGAAGATAATAACATATTGTTAAATGATATCTCTTTTTTAAAAAATAGTAATATAATAGTAATAGATGTAGCTGATTATTTCAAAAAGAATCCGATAGCAATAACAAACTCGGCATTGGACGGCAGATTTTGCAGGATTTATATTTCACAGGCAGAAGTTGCCGGCAATGTAATAAAAGCAGAGGGCATATTTATAATAAATAAAGATTACGGCGGACAAAATGAGTAATTTTTCTAAAATTGTTATAGTTATTTTAATAATATTATCAGGTTTGTTTATAAATGAAAAATTTGGCAGTAATATTAGAAATTTCGTATCCGGAACATTGAATATAGAAAAAATTAATTTTCCGCTGAAGATAGGAGCAGACAGTGGGTTTCCGGCAGAGATAATAGATCCGCCCGATATGATACCGGAAAAAACTGCAGAAACAGTGGATATTCCGTCAAAGAATGCGGAAAAAAATACGGCAAGCATATATTTTTTAACACTCGACAACGGCAATAACAGCATATATAAACGGGTGGAGAGAGAAGTACCGAAAAACGAAGATAAGTTTGAATATTCAATAAAATCTTTACTGAAAGGACCGGGGCTTATTGAAAAATCTGCGGGCGCATACAGCGAAATTCCCGTATCTACAAAACTGCTCGGAGTAAAACAAACAAAAAACAAAATAATTATAGATTTTAGCTCCGATTTTCAATACGGCGGAGGAACCGACAGCATATACTCGAGAATGATGCAATTAATTAAAACGGCATTGAATAATACGGATAAAAAAGTGTATTTATATTTAGACGGCAAACAGGCAAACATAATCGGAGGCGAGGGAATTATGATATCCCAGCCTCTGACCGAAAAATCTTTAGATATGTAGATTTGCGGTTATATCATAATTTGCAGTAAAAGTAATAATTCTTAATATTTGATTTTTAATGCTAAATAATTTTAAGTATTGTGCCGATAAAGAAAATATATAGTGAAGGAGAAAATATGGTCGACATTGAATCTAAAATTGCGCAATATTTGAAAACGCACAGTGAAATGAGTTTGCAGGATGTTTCGTCAAAATTGGAAGAGTTAAACTGTGATTTTGATCATGACAGGATGAGAAGTTCTATCTTTCAAATAGGCGACGGCATATCAGAAGAACAGCTTGTTCAATATGTAAGTGAAACAACAGGCAAAGACTCTGAAAGCGTCAGAGATGCAGCCGGTTTGTTATTTGATATTTTAGATACCGATGATGCTTCATCGGGACTTCTTACAACTGATGAGCTGGATTTTATTTCCGATGACGGCCGGACAATTGACGGATTTGAGCTGTGGAATAAGACAATGACGGATATTGACCTGAATGAAATAGAAAATATATTAAACGGTAATGAAGAAGCTGAATCTGAAGATGCTTTTGGGGCATCAACTGAAGATACGGCAGAAGAAACAAATGAAACGGATATCATTAATGAAAGTTCCGAAGCTGAAGCAACTGAAGAAGTTGAAGAAACTGAAGAATCAAATATTGATGAAGAAAGTGGGGATTTATCGGAAGCAGATATTGAATACGAGCAAATATCATCGGCGAATTTAGATATGAACGACCCTCAATCCGTAAGAAATTTCTTAAATTCATTTATAGATTCCGAAAATATAAAGACTTATGATGATGCTATCGTGTTTGTTGCAGAAACGCTGGGCTGGGGTCAGGATGATATTGATAAAATAAAGCAGACATTAATGACTGACGGCTTTACGGAACAGAATATGGAGCAGATAAATAATCTTATGTCGCAAGGGCTTTCTTATGATGAAGCTGTAAAAGCATTAGGCGATAAAGGGCTTTTAGAACTCGATGCATCTGTTTTGAATGAAGAAATTACGGATGAAAAGAAATCAGATTATGGAAATTCAAATACCAATGCGTTGACGGATAAAAAAATAGCAGTATTTGCAGAACAGCTTTATTCTTCGCTTGAAGGTTTAGGAACGGATAAAAATCAGTTTACGTCTATTTTGGACAATGAGAGTATATCATCTGATGACTTTGTTAAAATTATTGATTACTATAACGATAACTACGGAAGTTTTATAAAAGCCGTTGAAAAAGATTTTTCATTCGTTTCAAACCAGACGGAAATTATGAAAAAATTTGCGGATAAACTTCTTGACTCTGCTTCAAACGGTAATGAACAAGCCATAAAAGTATTATGTCAGGAAATGTATAACGGAACGGCAGGCATGGCAGGCACTGCAGATGCATTTATTGCAAGAATAATGGATATAGCCAATGAAAGAGTTCTTGGAAAAATAGTAAATCAATATTCGGATTATAATAACGGCGCTTCTATTTATAAGAATATTCAGGATGATTTCAGTTTAAAAACAGAAGATTCTTATATAAATAAATTAAATAATGCCTACTCAAAATATTCCGAAGAAACACAAGAAGAATAATCCCGCATTCTCCCTATATTCCCGAAATATATGATAAAAATCCGAAATTTTTCGGATTTTTTTATACTGCTTGACTTGAAAATGCTGTTGTATTTTAATAAAATAGATATTTGCACTCATAATAAGTAATTAAAAGACATTATGAACTTAGCGGAAAAGATAAATAAATTAAAAAAAGAAAAGAATGCTGTTATTTTAACGCATTGTTATCAGAATATTGAACTTGACGAAGTATCCGACTATATCGGAGATTCATTGTATTTAAGCCGTACAGCGGCGCAGACCGATGCGGATATAATTGTTTTTGCAGGTGTATATTTTATGGCGCAGAGCGCAAAACTGCTGTCTCCGGACAAAAAAGTATTATTACCGAATATGAATTCGGGATGTTTGATGGCAAATATGATTGATATTGAAAGTTTACGGGAATTTAAGGAAAAAAATCCAAATCTTCCCGTAGTATGCTACGTTAATTCAACAGCCGAAGTTAAATCAGAATGCGATATCTGCTGTACAAGCTCAAATGCGGTTGAAATTGTCAGAAGTTTAAATAAAGAAAAAATTTTATTTGTTCCGGATACTTATCTTGGGAAGTATGTGGAAAAGAAGCTGGGAAATGTTGAAGTAATAACATTTAACGGGTTTTGTCCTACACATTTAAGAATATTACCTGAAGATGTAGCATCTGCAAGGGAAAAATACCCTGACGCCCTTATACTTGCCCATCCCGAATGTCATTGCGAAGTATCTAAGTCAGCGGATTTTGTAGGTTCTACAAAAGAGATTATGGAGTTTGCAGAGAAATCGGATAGTAAGCAGTTTATAATAGCGACGGAAAAAGGCGTTGTTGACAGATTAAGCCGTAACAGCCGGAATGAAGGATGGGGCAAAGAATTTATACTTATTAAATCAAGTGTAATTTGCCAGAATATGAAACATAATACGCTTGAAGATGTGTATAATGCGCTCAGGTATGAACAGCATGAAATAGATATAGAGGAAAATATCAGAAAAAAAGCTGCTGATTGTATTAAGAAAATGATTTATGCCGGGAATAAAAATTAATGAAAGTATTAGCAGGATTATCAGGCGGAGTTGATTCGGCGGTTGCGGCATTTTTGCTGAAACAGCAGGGTTTCTGCGTAATCGGCGGAACAATGTCGATATGGAGAAACAAACACATAAAAAATATACAGGAACATAAAGATGCCTGTTACGGACCTGATGAAGAAATATCCATAAAAGAAGCAGAAATAATTGCGGAACAGATAGGGATTCCTTATTTCGTATTTGATTGTGCGGATAAATATGAAGAAATAGTATTAAAAAATTTTAAATCCGAATATGAGCAGGGAAGAACGCCTAATCCTTGTGTTTTGTGCAATGCTTATATAAAATTTGATGCTCTGCCGATTGCTGCAAAGATGCAGGGCATTGAATTTGATAAATTTGCGACGGGACATTATGCGAGAATTTCTTATGAAAACGGAATATATTTGCTAAAAAGAGGAGTTGATTTAAAGAAGGACCAGTCGTATTTTCTGCACAGATTAAAACAGGAACAGCTGGGTAAAATTATTTTCCCGTTAGGGAATTATACGAAAGAAGAAATAAGAAATATTGCTTTAAGAAATGGTATTCTCTCTGCAGATAAACCTGACAGTCAGGATTTTTACGGCGGTGATTATAACGAATTGCTCAATTTAACTCCAAAAGAAGGTAATATAGTTAATACTGAAGGAAAAATTTTAGGCAGGCATCAAGGTATATGGAACTATACGGTCGGACAAAGAAAAGGATTAGGCATAGCTTCAACAGAAGCATTATATGTATTAGGCCTTAACAAAAAAACCAATGAAGTAATTGTCGGACATAAGGATAAAACATTCAAAAAAGAATTAACGGCAGTAAATATTAATTGGATTATTCCTGATTTGCCCAAAGAAATTAAGGCTCAGGTAAAAATACGCTCAGCACAGCAGCCTGCGGGTGCATGTATAATAAAAAAGGACGGGCAGAGTGCAGATATAATTTTTGATGAATACCAAAAGTCCATAGCAGCAGGTCAATCAGCCGTATTTTATGATAATGATATAGTGCTTGGCGGAGGAATAATTAACAGCATTCGATAGTATAATAAGAGCTTCAGCGTAAATAATTTTGTGCAAATATCCAAAAAGAAGTAAATTAAGCATAGTAAAAATGGCAGAATGCAGAGCCTGTTCAAAATTAGAGTTTGATATTTTAATGAGGGATTAGAAAAATTTTTCTACCCTCAGATTATGTTTACTGAAAACCTGTTGGGAAATCTTATATTCATTAAAATCCGGCGCTTAAAAATAAGATTTAATGATAATTCCAATATCCGCACTGCTTTTTGCAGAAATTAAAACGGCTCTGTCATTTAATTTTTGCAAACCTGTTTTGAACAAATAAACCTTTGCCGGCATGCGGTAATCTGCACTGTCCGTCCTGTCTGTACCAAACCATAGAAATACGTGCATTATTCAGGGCTTTTTTCATATAATCATACAAGCCGATTTATTTTTCCGTTAAAAAACATCTCACCTGATGATATTGATTAATAAATTTTAATTCAGGATGAGCAATTCTGCATTTTTCCATAACATAAGGACATCTGGTATTAAACCTGCACCCTTTCGGCGGATTATTAGGAGAGGGCAAATCACCGGAAATTACGGAGTTTTGCGTCGTATTAACCTTATTCAGCACAGGCACGGCATTTAAAAGCGCTTCCGAATAAGGATGTTTATGATTTTTAAAAAATTCCTCCTTCGGTGCAAGTTCGGTTATCTCGCCTAAATACATTACGCAGATTCTGTCTGATATATATTTAATAATACTTAAATCGTGGGATATAAAAAGCATTGTCAAACTTAAATGCTGTTTTAAGTCAAGCAGTAAATTTACAATTTGAGCTTGAATACTGATATCTAAGGCACTGACAGGCTCATCTGCGACAATAAACTTCGGGTTTAGCATAACAGCTCTTGCAATGGCAATTCTTTGGCGCTGTCCTCCGGAAAACTCACTCGGATACCTTAAAAGAATTTCCTGTTTCATACCCGTTAAATCAAGGATTTTGTGGATTTTTTCATTAATTATTTTTTTATCTTTTATTCCGTTGGCAATGAAAGGTTCTTTTAAAATGTCATATATTTTCATTCTTGGGTTTAAACTCATATAAGGATTTTGAAATATAGGCTGAGCCTGATTTCTGAACTGTTTTAAATCTTTTTTCCTTTTTTTTAGAATATCATCTTCCCTGTAAAAAATTTTTCCGCTTGTCGGTTTAATAAGTTTTAAAATGCAGTTTCCTAATGTTGATTTACCGCTTCCGGATTCGCCGACAAGTCCTAAAATTTCGTTTTCATATATTTGTAAATCAATATTATTTAAAGCATATACAAACCCTTTAATATTCCCAAATAAACTATCCTTAACCGGATAATGCATATTTAATTTTTGTATTCTTATAAGTTCATTCATATTTAAATTATATATGATTTTTAACTTTTTTTTAACTGTATTTTCCTTTGTTCAGCCGGTGAATATTTTAATTTTGGATAATGCCGGTCAAAATATGCACAAAGCCTGTTATGGAATTAAAAACAGTTAATTAAACCTTGCTTTAGTTAAATCTGCCTTGCGGATTCTTATATTTTTAGGAGTTATTTCAAGTAATTCGTCATCGCCGATATATTCCATGCAGTCTTCAAGCGACATTCTGCGGTGAGCTTGAAGCGTAACCATAACATCTGCAGTCGAACTTCTCATATTTGTAAGTTTTTTAGTCTTGCAAACATTTATCTCTATATCATGAGGTTTGTTATGCTCGCCCACAACCATTCCTCTATACACTTTTGTTTTCGGCGTGAGGAAAAATACCCCTCTATCCTCAAATTGAGCTAAAGCATAAGGAATTGCCTCGCCCTGCTCGTGAGAAACAAGAGAGCCGTTTCTTTGTTTGGCTATTTCGCCTGCATAAGGCTTATATGAGTCAAAAGTATGGTTCATTATCCCCTCGCCTCTTGTCATCCGTATAAATTCACCCCTAAACCCTATCAACCCCCTTGCCGGAATTGAAAATGTTAATAATGTTCTTCCTTTTGAATTTTCCATACGGAGCATTCCGCCTTTTCTGTTTGATAACTTTTCTATACATCCGCCGGCATAAACTTCAGGAACATCTATCAGTAAATTTTCATAAGGCTCTGTTAATACTCCGTTTTCGGCTTTTGTAATTACTTCAGGCTTTGATACCTGAAACTCATATCCTTCTCTCCTCATCGTTTCAATAAGAATGCTTAAATGCAGTTCTCCTCTGCCTGATACTTTAAAACTTTCGGTTGTATCAGTATCTTCGACTCTTAAACTTACATTTTTTTCAAGCTCATCATAAAGTCTTTTTCTTACCTGCCTTGAAGTTACAAACCTGCCCTCCTGTCCTGCAAAAGGCGAATCGTTGACAGAAAATATCATCTGAAGAGTGGGTTCATCAACTTTAATTAAAGGAAGCGCTTCAGTACAATCAATACTCGTAATAGTTTCACCTATATGTATATCATCAAATCCCGTTATAGCAACAATATCGCCTGCTTCGGCTTCAGCAGTTTCAGCTCTGCCTAAATCTTCAAATACATATAGCTTTGCAATTTTCCCTTTTACTGTTTTTCCGTCCGCTTTTATCAAATTAACCTGCTGCTGCGATTTTATTATTCCGTTTAACACTCTGCCTATAGCAATTCTTCCCGTATAATCGTTATAATCTAATGTTGTAGCCTGAAATTGAAGCGTTTTATTCTTATCCCCCGAAGGATGCTTGATTTTTTCAATAATACAATCCAATAGCGGTTCAAGAGTTGTTGAATTATCTTCTAAATTTTTTTTTGCAAAACCGGCTAAACCGTTCGCATAAACATAAGGGAAATCAATCAATTCTTCATTATCTGTCAGTTCGGTAAACAAATCAAAAACTCTGTCTAAGGTTTTATCGGGTTCTGCTCCTGTTTTATCTATTTTATTTATAACTACTATTATTTTTATGCCGAGTTCTAAAGCCTTTGAAAGCACAAACCTTGTTTGAGGCATAGGTCCTTCCGCTGCATCGACTATTAATAAAGCTCCGTCTGCCATTCCTAATACACGTTCAACTTCGCCGCCGAAATCCGCATGACCGGGGGTGTCTACTATGTTGATTTTATATCCTTTATAATTTACGGATACATTTTTTGAAAGTATCGTAATTCCTCTTTCTCTTTCAAGGTCATTTGAATCCAATATGCGCTCTTGAACCTGCTGATTTTCCCTGAATACTCCCGTTTGTTTTAATATACTGTCTACAAGTGTTGTTTTACCGTGATCAACGTGCGCAATTATAGCCACGTTTCTTATTTTCGTGTTATCCATTATTAATTTTCTCTATTCCGTAGTGCAAGCCATATTATGCTTAATTATATTTTCATTGTATTATAAACAATTTAAATAAAACATATAAATATTTTTCTTGCGGTATTTTATAAATTTGATGCGGATGTATCCTCTGAGAACGTTTAATGAAAAATACAATCGTCATTCCGTTTAATGCGGTTAATCTTTTAAACTATCATTTATTTATATGAAATTTTACAAGAATATTAAAGTTATGTATCTAAAATGCCGATAGACATTATATAAAAATTTTGTATATAATAGTAAATTAGAGTATAATGGTAGTATATTTATTTGGAATGTAATCTTCGAAATATGCATGAGGATAACCAATGACAGAAGAAAAAAATGATAATAAAAATGTTTCGGTATTTGCGAGGAGTAATATATCACTTGAATCTGACCCGTTAGAAGAAATTTTTGCATTGAATCTGGGCGATTTTGTATCAGAGCATTTAATTTCTGATGAACTTATACAAAAGATTAGCAAAACAAGTGTTGATAAACTGCATAGTCTGAAAAACCAGCTGAAAGAATTAATCGGAATATACTCAATTGATAATACATTGAAGATACTTGGTTTCAGCAGTGAAGAAGATTATATTATTTATAATGCTGTTGCAAAAACAATTAAACAAATGCTGGAAATTGATGCATGCCATATTTTTCTGGCGAAAGACAAAGCAATGGGGTCTGATGCCTCAAAGAATGATTTGGTATTAGCAGGCTCATCCCTGCATTTTAATGATTATATATACGAATCCGGAATAGGATACAACTTAAATGATAAAAGTTACGTATCCGCATCTTTTAATAAACAGGAAAAAATAGAGATACAAGACTGTTTTGAGGATGATGAATTTCGTTCGGTGCTGATGTTAAATGAAGATAAAGTCCGGTATTATCTTGCCGTTCCTATGTATGATAATATGGAAAAAGTAGGCGTTATTGTCGTTGAAAATTATACGCAGAAACAGCTGTCCCCTGAATTTATTGAACTTTTGACGGTAACAGCAAGGCTGTTTGCAACATCCATGTCGCTTGAAAAACTGACATTGGATACATCCGAATTAATAAGCAAAGATGATGTTACGGTTGCGGAGCTTCAAAATAACAGGGCGGAATTAACGGCATTAATAGGCGATTTAAGCAGTGAACAGCAATGGTTTGTTGAAAATCTTGCAAAAGCGGTTGATGCCAAAAGCAATTTAAAAAACAATTACTCCCATGAAACGGCGGATTTAGTGAAAGAAATATGCACGGAGCTGGGGTTAAATGAAAAGACCAAGGATTTAATATACTATGCCGCATTATTAAGAAATATAGGTAAAATAACACTTCCCGAAAAATTATTTAATAAAAAAGAAAAACTTTCAAAAGAGGACTGGGAAAAACTTCAGAATCATCCTAATGTCGGCGTCAGTATTTTAATGAGTATAAATTTCCTGTCCGAAGTTGTGCCTTATATTAATTATCATAAGGAACGCTGGGACGGGCAGGGCGAACCTGAAGGACTGCATGGGCAGAGTATTCCTTTAGGGTCAAGAATTATAGCGCTTGCGGATGCTTATAGTGCTTTAATGTCTGACAGGACATACAGAAAAGCTGTATCAAAAGAAAAGGCATTAAAAACATTAAAGAATGAGGCAGGTTCTAAATGGGATCCGGAGCTTGTGGATGTGCTTATAAAAATGAAAAGCTGATTTCTACATGGTTTTAATTATACTGTAGCAGAAATCGGATATTGTTTTTTCAAAAGCAATGCCTGCCTTGCTTTTATAGCATTTCTTTTCCCACCAGTGGTTTTTATAAAAACTATCAGGAAAACTTTGTTTCAAAATATAAATATCACTATTATAAGATTTATCGCCGGCTATATTTTGCGTATCAATAATTGCAAATTTAAACGGTTTATTTCCCCTTAATTTCTGCAGTTCAATATACTGGTTATCAATATCTTCGCAATCTCCGATAATTTGAACAAACAATATCGGGGTTTCGTCCGAGATTGTTTTATGAAAATTTTCAATACGCTTTTTGTATAAATCTATTAATTTTTGTTTGTCATTTTGATTAAACTGCTTTTCACGGTAGTAATATATGCAGTTCGGCGCTTTAAACCAGTATCCGTCTTTATATTCAAGATTATCAAACATCTCTTTAAAATCAGTTCTTAAAGTTTTTGTAACTTCAAGCATTCCGAAAACCGCAAGGTCAAACGGATAGGTGCGTTCTCCAAACAGCTTTTTAGGCTTTATTTTCCACCTCGCAAGTATTGTCCTTGGAATACAGTTTTCTCCAAGCGGAATTATGTTTATCTTTTTCATATAACTTATGATAATAAATATTTATCAAATAATCAAACAGAATTTTATATTTCGTGTATTTATTTTTTTGTTTACAATATAATTGTGTCAACAGGTTATAACTATAAAAACAGGAGGACTGATGGATAACATTCAAATTACACATGAAATTGAAAGCAAATGCTGTGTAAAAAGAGGCGTTAAAGGTGTGCCTGCGCCGATTCCTCAAGAGGGGCAATGGACAAAATGCAGAGAAATAAAAGATATTTCGGGTTTGACGCATGGATGCGGCTGCTGCGCTCCTCAGCAGGGAACCTGTAAATTAACATTGAACGTAAAAGAAGGTGTTATACAGGAGGCTTTGGTTGAAACGATAGGATGTTCGGGCATGACTCATTCTGCTGCAATGGCAGGTGAAATATTACCGGGCAAGACTATTTTGGAGGCTTTAAATACAGATTTGGTCTGTGATGCAATAAACGTTGCAATGAGAGAATTATTTCTGCAGATTGTCTATGGAAGAACACAGACGGCATTTTCGGAAGGCGGGCTTCCTATAGGCGCAGGTCTTGAAGATTTGGGCAAAGGGTTATGCTCTATGGCAGGTACTATTCACTCTACCAAACAAAAGGGGGTAAGATATCTTTCTCTGACAGAAGGATATATTCTTGAACTCGGGCTTGATAAAAATAATGAAGTTATCGGATATAAGTTTGTAAATTTAGGCAAAGTTATGGACGCAATAAAAGCCGGCAAAGATTACAATGAAGCGTTTGAAAAGAATATCGGAACATACGGAAGATTTTCCGAAGCCGTTAAAACAATCGATCCGAGAAAAGAATAATCTGCCGGAATATAAACACGAAAGTATAACTGATAAAAATAAGGAATAAAATTATGGCAAAATTTGAAGGACAAGACAGACGTGAAGCATCTTTAACTCCCGTTCTTAAAGAATATGGCTTTGCATCATTGGATGAAGCCGGTAAATTATGTTTGTCAAAAGGTATAAATGCAGATGAAATAGTAAAAGGCATTCAGCCGATTGCATTTGATAATGCTTCTTGGGCATATACATTAGGATGTGCTATTGCAATAAAAAAAGGCATTGCAAATGCCGCCGATGCGGCAGAAGCCATAGGTATAGGCTTGCAGGCATTTGCAGTTCCGGGGTCGGTCGGTGATACAAGAAAAGTAGGCTTAGGACACGGCAATCTGGGCGCTATGTTATTAAGAGAAGAAACAAAATGTTTCTGCTTCCTAGCGGGACATGAATCTTTTGCCGCTGCAGAAGGCGCCATAGGCATTGCAAAAAATGCAAATAAAGTAAGGAAAGACCCCTTAAGAGTTATTTTAAACGGTTTAGGCAAAGATGCCGCTTATATAATATCAAGGATTAACGGTTTTACATCAGTTGAAACAGAATATAATTATAAAACGGGTGAATTAAAAGTTGTTAATGAAACTCCGTTCTCTGACGGCGAAAGAGCAAAGGTAAGATGTTACGGGGCTGATGATGTATCGGAAGGTGTTGCAATTATGATAAAAGAAGGGGTTGATGTTTCCATTACGGGTAACTCTACTAATCCTACACGCTTTCAGCATCCTGTTGCAGGTACATATAAAAAATGGTGCGGAGAACATGGAAGAAAATACTTCTCCGTAGCTTCAGGCGGCGGTACGGGAAGAACGCTTCATCCCGATAATGTTGCGGCAGGACCTGCTTCTTACGGCATGACGGATACTATGGGCAGAATGCATGGTGATGCGCAGTTTGCGGGTTCATCTTCGGTTCCTGCACATGTGGAAATGATGGGGGTCATAGGCATGGGTAACAATCCTATGGTCGGCGCAACCGTTGCTGTTGCCGTTGCGGTTGAAAAAGCCATGAAAAAATAATTTACCTGAAATGATTTTTTTAATAATAAAATACCGTTCTTATTTGGAACGGTATTTTATACATTTCAGCGCTCGCAGTATGGGGCTGTTTTTTTATAGTTTTTCGCCGGCGCAGGCAGTATTCTGTCCGATTGGCCGCATGGCAGAAAAAGACTTTTGCAATGTTTAAATCCCTATGCTTTGGTTTCTATACCGTTTATTACCGCATCATACTTTACTTTTTTAACATTTATATTATTTTTCTATAAACAAAGTGCATGAGCAAACAGCTCTGCAACTTTACGGTTATATTCCCTGCCGTCGCCGGAGGCAAAAAGATTTGCCCAATGACTCTCGATAGAACCGTCGTTTGAATATGACGGATTTGACATCATTAAATGATGTGTATTTGTGTCGTATCTTAACGGGAATATATCGTTTGTCTGCATAAAACTTGGAAGTTTATCACTTGCCCTGCTGAATGCAAATAATGCGGTGTTAATTCTGTTTAATCTTTGTTCGTAAGTAATTCCGCCTTCGTAATTATCATTTTCTATTTCTACTCCGGGAGCATACACTCTGTTATATTTTAATTTTTCCGATAATTCCTTTACTGCATTAAAGTCATCACCCGTAATAAAATCTGTGCCTGCGTTTAAGCCCATATTAAGATAACGTTCAAAATCATCCGAACTTTTTTCTCCTACAAAACTTAATGAACTTTTTCCGCTTCTTGCCCTGATTTCATTCAGTATATACTGCATTTGACGATATTCAGGCAGTGCTCCAACGCCGGTATAATTATCCATATCATATCCGCCGATGTGTTTAGCGGAATCAATAAATATTGCTTCAAAACCTAAATTTATAAGTTTGACGCTTTCATCAATATATAGTTCAACGTGATTAGGATTATTCCAGCTGAAAACTTCATCTTCCTTATCCGGATATGCAATTTTTATCTGGTCTGCCGAAATTACGGTCCTAAATCCTGTCTTAATACCCCTGAAGTGAGCTAAATCGTTAAATGCCTGAATTTGCTCTTCAGGTGAAATTTTGCCTGATATTTTATATGAAACTACATTACTGCTGTAGCCCGCATTTAACTTTATTCCGTATATCGAATTTTCTTCGTTCGGCTGTTTTACATAACTGTCGCCGAAAATATTTGGAAAAATTTGGGATATTATCAGGCAGTTTGCCCAGCTTTTGGCGGACGGAGGTATGGCAGGGAGTAATTTTATACAGCTTAATATACCGCAGCAGCTTCTGTCATAATATAATTCTCCGACAGCCCTGTTATTAAGCTCGATATAATTGGCAAGTCTGCCCCAGTTATCCCCGTAGTCGGGAGTTAATATATTATAAGGAAAATTTTCATAAAATATGTCATTCTCGCTTAATGTTAAAATTGAATTAATCGAGTCTTTAATGCTTCTTGAGAGAAGTTCAACCGGAATAATATCAGCGACCCATTTTTTTGAATTATAACATCCTGTTGAATAATATGTTTTCTCTTTTGTCCATTTATCATATTTTAGATTTTTATCTTCATTAAAAGCTGCTAAAAGTTTATTGACATGATTTGTTTTCATAATACTTATTTATTATTTGCATGGAAAAAATATTCATTGTACAAAGTTTTTAAATAAAGAACTATTTTTCAATATTTTAAAATTTTAAATTGCAGTGTTTATGCTAATATTAAATATTCTGTCAATGGTCAGGGTATGTTATTAAAATCGGAAGTCCGTATTGGAGCATCTATGATAAACGGCTTGTATTAACACCTGAAGAACAGGCAAGGCAGAATTATATCTGTAAATTTGTTAATTTTTACGGATATAATCTTGAACAAACGGATGAAAAATTGAAGGTTAATAACTCTGATAGCGGTCAAGGCAACCGGATCTGATATTAATTAAGTACATAGAAATTTTGAATAACCAAAATTTTAATTCAATCAAATTCGTGGCGGGGGGGGGGAAAAAAAAAATTAAAAATGAAGCCGGCAGAAACAGCTTTTGTTTCTCTTAAAAAAACGGATGGAAACGGGGAAATATGGCGGAGCGTATGCACGCAATTATATTGATTTTGGAATTTTGCCCCTGTTTAAGTCCTGAAAGAAGAAATAATAAAGAGCAGAAACCGGAATTAATGATATGGAATGATAGAGAAATAAATCCTGAGCCGAGAATACTTGCTGAAGCTCCCGAAAAACCCTGCGTGATAAAGATACCGGGATGCTTATCCGTGGTAATAATTGTAAGGATACACATGATCGCATGATGTGATTTATTTGGGGCAAATTGAAATTAAAAACTTATATTTTATTTTGTAAAATATTACCTTTAAATATTGCATCTGATTTTTCGTATAAGTAATGAATATTATGCTCATCTGCGAGATATTCTAAGAATTTTAAGTTTTTCTTGTCCGGTTTATTTTGAAAAACAATAACTTTTAAATCATAGTTTTTATTATATGAATATCCTAAAATCTGTCCAATAGCACTTTGTACTGCATATTTAATCTCTTTTTGGTTATTAGAAGGTTTCAGTTCGCAAATATATCTTTTGTTGTCAAGTTCAAAGTGAAAATCAATACAATCATCATTTTGAATTATATTTTGAATTTTCTTATTTGCTTCTAAAAATTTTCTAAAAGATTTTTCCAAATGATTATGCGGATTTCGTCTTTGTATTTTATATGCTTTTATATAATATTCAATTAATTCGAGATTAGATGTAGCATTTTTTCTTTGCACAGATGATAAATCTCTGTTATTTTTAATTGCTAACTTTTCTTCTTCAATATCAAAATGACAATAATCATTCCAAGAATCTACTCCAAATTTAAGAGCATCTTCTATTGTAGAAAATTGTTTGTGTCTTCCTATAGCTATGTACATTTCTGACATTGTCATCCCATTTTTATAACTGCCGATAGTTTGTAAAAACCACCTTAATGCATCATAAGTATAGATGGGAGTTATTGTTACATCTTTTTCATTTTGATATAAAAATGCAATTTTCCATTTATACATACTGTATAGCGGAATATTATCTATTGCGGAAAAATTGCTGTTTTGTGCGTGTTTAATTACTTCATTTACCCAATGTTTTACATTTTCAAATACTTCTTTTTCATTACTTCCGAATTGCTTATCCCAAGCATAATTATCTCTATATACATACTGCCTTTTATCTTCTTTTTCATCTTTATTTTGTCTTTTGTAGATTCCAAAAATGAAAGAACTTATACCTTTAATGCTTCCAAGATTTCTTGATTTGGTTTCAACATCATAAGTGAACGAGGTTTTATCCAAATTAGTGTATTCCTCAAGAGTAATATTTTTTACTTTTTCTACTGTCCAATATTTATTTCTGAACTCATCATACATTTTCAATTTTTCTTGCATTTCTATATTTTTCCTATTTAAAACTATTAATTACAGCTGCAGAATTATTTTCTGCTGCATTTTTAAATCAACTAAAGCACAAGCGGCTATTTCTATTATTAAATATTTTCGAGAAATTAAGCTTTTCACCTAATATTTTTCCGCTTCTTTATTTTTAAAAACATTAAATAACATTCTAATTTTGTCTTAGGTTATTTGTTCTCTTGTTGCAATTTTTCTGTTCCAGCCGCATAAAAAGCAGACTAATTAGAAAAATACACCGGCTTCCGGCATAAACTCTAACCGCTGAATCCATAGACCGCCTGTATGTAAAAGCTATACATAAAACAGCCGCCGGCTCAATTTTTTCCCGCAAAGAATGAATGTTTATAATTTTTATGGTACCGAAGGTCGGACTTGAACCGACACGCAGGGTGAGCTGCGTCAGATTTTGAGTCTGATGCGTCTACCAATTTCGCCACTTCGGCTTTTTGCATTACTCTTATTCATAATAGCTTAAATAAAAATTTTTTTCAATATGCGATATACTATTCAGTATTCTTTCATATATGATTTATTTGTAATAGAATTGATTTGTATTAATAGATAAGGAAAATTATTGTGGCAGATAAACCTGTAGTAGCTGTAGTAGGGCGTCCGAATGTCGGCAAGTCGACATTTGTAAACAGACTTTTAGGGGCAAGATGTTCTATTGTGGATAATCAAGCGGGAGTTACACGGGATAGAATATACTTTGACTGCGAATGGCTGAATAAAAAGTTTACTGTTATTGATACGGGCGGTATTATTCCTGATGATGAAGATGAAATTATGAAAAATATTTATACGCAGGCTGAAGCAGCTTGTGATGAAGCCGATAAAATTATTTTTATTGTTGACGGCAGGGAAGGTATAAATCCTGTAGATTATGATATAGCTAATATTCTTAGAAAAAGCGGAAAAGAAATTTTTCTTGCCGTTAATAAATTGGATACCCCTGATAAATTTCTTAACACAAGCGAGTTTTATGCGCTTTCTATAGGCGAGCCTTTTGCAATATCCGCATTGCATGGTACGGGCGGTGTAGGCGATCTGCTTGAAGCTGTTACTAAAAATTTTGAATATATTGAAAATAACGAAAAATCGGAAAATATCAGGATTGCTATTGTAGGCAAACCGAACGTCGGTAAATCTTCAATTGTAAATGCACTTTTGAATAAAGAACGGGTTATTGTATCAAATATTTCAGGTACTACAAGAGATTCTACGGACTCAAAAGTTAAATATGAAGGCGAAGAATTTATTCTTGTAGATACAGCCGGAATAAGAAAAAAATCAAAAGTCGGCTGGGGAATAGAAAAATTTGCGGTTGACCGTTCAATTAGGGCGATTAAATCTTGTGATGTTGCAGTTCTTGTTACAGATGCAGTGGAAGGCATCAGCGAGCAGGATAAAAAAATTGCAGGAATTATTATTGAAGCAGGCAAATCAATAGTTCTTGCAGTAAATAAATGGGATTTGATTGAAAACAAACAATCGGATACGATAAATAAGTTTGAGAAAGAAATTGATATTGAAATGCCTTTTTTAAGCTATGTTCCCAAGATTTTTATAAGCGCTAAAACTAAACAAAGAATAGTAAATATATATAAATTTTCAAAAGAGGTTTATTTAGAAGCATCCAAAAGAATTACAACGAGTTTATTAAATAAAGTTGTTTTAGATGCCGTTTCGATGAATCCTCCTGCAAGCATAAGAGGAAAGCGTTTAAAACTTTTTTATGCCGTTCAGGCAGATACAAATCCTCCGGCTTTTGTTTTATTTATTAATAATGAGGATTTTTTGAAAGATAACTATGTTAAATATCTTGAAAATAAACTGCGTGAAGCATTCGGTTTTAAAGGCACTCCCATAAAGATATCGGCTAAAGAAAAAGGAGAAAAGAAATGATGTCTGTTTTAATGAACTGTTTAACAAACTTTAAAGAAGTTTTTATAGACTTTTTATTAAATGTAAATTCATTTTTTGTAATGTATAGGCTTCTTATAGAAAAAATGATTTTGATTGCATCTGTTTCATATATAATCGGGTCAATTCCTACAGGATATTTAATTGTTAAAACTTTTAAAAAAATTGATATAAGAAAAACAGGCTCCGGTTCAACGGGTGCTACCAATGTTAAAAGAGTTATGGGGACCAGATGGTTTTTTATTGTCATGCTTCTTGATGCCTTAAAAGGCGCAGTTCCTGTATATATAGCCTTAAGATATTTTAATTTTTTGGCTTGTTTTGGTTTATCTCCCGTTATAGCTGCATTAATGGTTATAGTAGGACACAGCAGGTCAATATTTTTGAATTTTACCGGCGGAAAATCCGTTGCAGCAGCCGTAGGAACATTAATTGCATTATCATGGCCGGTCGGAATTATTGTTACCGCTGTTTGGAGCATATTAACTTATTTTACCAAATATGTTTCTTTGGGTTCTATAGTGGCTGTAGCGCTGGCGCCGGTTTTAATGAATGTTTTTAATGAAAATATTTATTATATATGGTATGCTTCAATAGGTGCAATCTTTGTTATAGTAAGGCATAAGGATAATATTAAAAAATTAGTTTCGGGAAAAGAAAATAAAGTAAGGTAATTCATGAATAAGCATCAGGGAATTAAGATAGTTTCTAAAGCAGAAGTTAAGGATAAAAATTCGCTTGCAATAGTATATACCCCGGGGGCTGCAGCTTCCTGCATAAAAATAAAAGATAATCCCGATTTATCTTACGATTATACCAACAGAGAAAATTCCGTTGCTGTTATTTCTTTTGATTATAATAAGTCGCTGGAGCGGGCAATTTTTTTAAAATCTGCTCTCCGGATTGATGCTTATCCGTTTGAAATATCGGATAAAGACAGCTCTATGATAAAATTGGTTGCAGAAAATATTGAGCCTTCTTTTGGAGCAATTGATTTAAGTTTGATTGAAAATTTTGTTAAAAATATCGAGTTTTCTGTTTCAATTCCTGTTCTAAAAGGAAAAAATGAGAATTTAAAAGACTTTTTTCTGTGTGTTTCTAAAAATCTATTTATGTTTGACTATAGTCAATTAACCGGAACGATTAATGAAAAATCGCTCGAACTGCGCAAAATGGCAGGAGGTGTGATTGAAACCGAATTATACAGCGGGGAGCATAAAAAGCCGGTTGGAATTGTATCGGACGGGAGTGCCGTTTTAGGACTCGGCGATATAGGCGCTTATGCCGCACTGCCGGTAATGGAAGGTAAATCCGTATTATTTAATGATTTAGGCGGTGTCAGCGCAATTCCGTTATGCTTGAAGACTCAAGCCCCTGAAGAGATAATCAGGATAGTTTTAACGCTTCAAAATTCTTTTTCCGGAATAAATTTAGAAGATATAAAAGCTCCGAAATGTTTTGAAATTGAAAATAAATTAATAGAAAGCGCTTCAATACCGATTTTCCATGACGATCAGCATGGCACTGCAATTGTTGTTTTAGCGGCATTGTTAAATGCACTGCATCTGGCGGATAAAAAAATTGAAGATGTGAAAATTGTATTTTCGGGAGCAGGCGCTGCCGCTATTGCAGTCTGCAGACTCATTTTATCTGCCGGCGCTCAAAATATTATTATGTATGATGCCGACGGTGCTGTTTATAAAGGACGCAGACAGAATAATTATGCACATGAGGAAATTTCCCTCTATACGAATAAATCCTGTTTTAATCGTCCTTTAGCTGAAGCTGTTAAGGGTGCTGATGTATTTATAGGTTTGTCTGCCCCCGATATATTAACAAAAGATATGATTAAATCAATGAATGATAAGCCGATTGTTTTTGCATTAGCTAACCCCGTGCCTGAAATTATGCCCGATAAAGCACGTGAATTTGGAGCATATATTTCGGCTTCAGGCCGCAGCGATTTTCCTAATCAAATAAATAATTCACTTGTTTTTCCGGGGCTATTTAACGGATTGTTAAAACATAATGTAAAAAAAATTACAAATCAAATAAAACTTAATTGTGCAATTGCATTAGCTTCTATGGTCAGCGGCGAAAACCTGAACATTGATTATATATTGCCTGATGCACTGGACAGACGGATACCTGAAGTAATTTCGGAAAATGTAATTTGAAAATTAAATATTATTACAAATATCGATGTATTTTTTTTTTATTATGTTATAATATTTAATATATAAAGAGTTGTTTTTTATAAAATGTGGTATTATATATGTAGTATATTTTATAAAGACATAGTGCAAACAGAAGGAAAAATAAATGAAAAAAGCATTTACATTATCTGAAGCATTAGTTACTTTAGCGATTATTGCAGTGCTTGCTGCCATATTAATCCCGGTTATTAATAATGTAAAGCCTGATAAAGATAAAGTCAGTTATAAGAAAGCATTATATACAATGCAGGCTGCTATGTCTAATGCTATGGATTCGCTGGAATATAATTATGCGGCTAATGCAAGTGCGTACTGGAAAGATGATTCGGTCAATGTAGACGGTTTTTTCTGCAAACAGATGGCGGAAGCATTAAATACGTCCGGCAAGATTGATTGCGTAAGCAAATCATCTTATGAAAGCCCCAACTTTATTACCACTGACGGTATAAGATACTGGGGGCTGGAAGGCAAATTTGATGCCAATACTAAAACAATATATGTCGACCGCAGCTTATCATCAGGTGAACTCAGAAATATCGGGAAAGTACGAGGCACGGCTGAAAAAGGTTTGAAAATAAGAGTCCGTTATGACGGCAAAGTTGATGTACCAGATAGTTCTGATACAGCTTATGAAAATGCTCTTATTGAGAATTCGCTTCAAATGTCGACCAATAAATATTAGGGTCAAAATAATTAAAATAAAAACAGAATCTATACAGGTTCTGTTTTTTTGTTCTTGTTTATAAGTTGTATCTGTGTTAAGAATTATAAAAGAGAGTAGCAAGGAGATGTACATGAATGAACAAATGAATGCTCAAATCGGAATAATAGGGGGAAGCGGGTTTTACAGCTTTTTTGAAGATTCAGGCAAACCGTTTAAAGAACTTGAAATGGATACGCCTTATGGAAAGCCGTCAGATCCGATTACAATAGGCGAAGTTTTTGGTAAAAAAGTTGCATTTATTCCCCGTCATGGACGTAATCACAGATTTTTGCCTCATTTGGTAAATTACAGAGCCAATGTCTGGGCATTAAAATCATTGGGAGTTACAAGAGTAATTTCGCCCTGTGCAGCAGGAAGCCTGCAGAGCCATATTAAACCCGGTGATTTTGTAATCTGCAATCAGTTTGTTGATTGGACGGACGGAAGAAAAAATACATTTTTTGAAGGTCCGGAATGTGTTCATCCGAGTGCGGCAGAGCCTTATTGCCCTGAATTAAGGAAAATTGCATCTGAACAGGCTGAAAAATCAGGAATAACCGTACATAAAACAGGGACGGTTGTTGTAATCAACGGTCCGAGATTTACAACAAAGGCTGAATCTGAATTTTTTACAAATCAAGGCTGGGAGGTTATAAATATGAGTCAGTACCCTGAAGTACATCTTGTAAAAGAGCTTGATATGTGTCCTGTTACTATTGCCTTAATTACCGATTATGATGCGGGTTTATCAGGAAATGTCCCTCCCGTTACCCATCAAGAGGTTATGAAGGTATTTAATTCAAATATTACAAAATTAAAAAGTTTATTAATCTCAATTATAGAAAACATTCCTGTTGAAAGAAAACACTGTGAATGTTATAAAACATCACATACGCCATAAAAGGATAGAAAACAATGATTTCGAATATCGTACAAATATTTTTTGCCTTTATATATTTAGTAATATTTTTAGTTGTAATACTAAGCTGGATACCTATATTCGACCAAAGAAAAGAACCTGTTGCTTCATTATTAAAAATATATTATAAAATAATGGCGCCGTTTCGTTCAATAGTTCCTCCTATAGGCGGAGTTATCGATATTTCTCCGTTAATAGCTTATGTGATTTTAAAGATTATGGAAGTTCTGATTTTGAATTTGCTTTCAAAATTAGGGTTATAAGTTTAAATTTAACGGATAAAATTTACTGCTCATCGCCGGAATGATATTTTATAGATAATGAGCCATAAGAACAGAAAGTCTGAAAAAGAAAAAATCCGGCAATGCCGGCATACTATACAGCCGGATATTTTTTGCTGTGTATTTTGCTTTGCTTTCATGCGTCCTGCTGTTATCATCTGCGCCCTGTGGCGGGAAGATTTTTTTTT
>CAZBFV010000006.1:0-72126 GCA_964491345.1 uncultured Muribaculaceae bacterium | reverse complement strand
TCTCGAACAGTTTTGAAAGTTAATTTTTTTGCGGTACTTATTGTTTCACTCCGTCCGCAATTACGCTGTCTTGAAATTGCTTTGCACTCAAGACTGTCGTTCGTCCGCCTCCGGCTGTCTTGAAACTTTTGCGTTAAACGGCTTTCCGTCGGGGTGTCGTCCACCCCGCCTGCAGCCTCTGCAAAAGTTCCGCTGTCCTCACTTCGTCTTTCGCTTACCGGACTTCGTCCGTCCGCAATTCCGCCCTCTTGAAATTTCTTAATCGCTCGCAGGTTAGGACTTTGTTGCAGAATTACTTTATCAAGTAATTCTTCCACTCCGCCGCTGCTCGCTTTACAGGTTTCACCTGTCAGAAATTCCGCTGACAACAGAAAAAATTAAATTTAAAAACATTGAGAGAATAAGTAAGTTTTCTTTACTGAAACAACATAAAAGAGCAGCTGTTGTTTTTCATTTTGTAAGTTAGCTGCTCATCGGGTTGAGGTTAAGAAAACAATTATTCTCGAACAGTTTTGAAAGTTAATTTTTTTGCGGTACTTATTGTTTCACTCCGTCCGCAATTACGCTTGTACGATTTTGCGCAAATAAAAATAAAAAAATCAAAAAACATATACGAAGCGCCGTAAAATTGTTTATTGAAACAATAAAAGCGTGCATCGTTTAGCACGTTTCAGGTTTAAATCAACAATTTAGGCACTAAGTATCCGTTTGATGATTTTTATTATAATTGCTTTACAAATTTTTCCCCTGCGCAATTCTGTATGAGTGAAACGGGTTTTGCACAGAGTAAAATCCGTTTAAAAAGGATAAGGCGGATGGCGGAATAAAACCTAAGTGTGCTGTCTGCCCGATAAGAAGCAAAATTCTTCGGCATTATGTTTAGCGAAAGAAATTACATCCGGTGAAGCAGAAAGAGCGTCAGTTTGAACTATAGAAATTTCAAGAAGGAATATAAATTTCAAAATCGGGCAAGATTTTATTTTATTTAATACTATCATAAAAGTTTATTCGGAAAGGAAAAAGATAAAAAAACGCAAAGCCGGAATTCTGGATGTTTTTATTCTAAATTATACTTTTTTGCAAGGTTTATGTATTTTGGGTACATAGCAAAATTTATATTTTTCATGCCCATATCACGCATTGCGGAGTATCTGTGTCTTCCGTCGTTGATAACAGCACAAAGCCCTGTTTCATCTTCATACAAAATTAATATTGAAGCATTTATGTCTTTTCCTGTTGATATGTAGTCCAAGGCACTATTATATCTGTTTGAAATACCGCCTTTTTTACCGGAGGGAAAAATATAGAACGAAACATCTTTCTGCAGTAATTTATCTAATTTTTCAACATTTATACTGAAAAGCTCCATATTTGAATTTTTATATTCAGGCGGAATAACAATTCTATTATTTATGTTATCAAAATTTAATGCTTCTTCACGAGTAACTTTAGTAAAGCCGATGCCTTTTTGTTTTAATAGTGATTCAACAATATCATCAAACTTATCATCAGCATATAAACTTGATTTTGCGTATATTCCTGTTTTAAAAAGCTCCGGAAATGATGTATATTCCATTTCGAGTTCACAGTTTGTTTTTTCATATATTTCATTTTCTGCTTCAAATACATCCGATCTATTTGAATTTGTTATATTATATTTATAAAGGCTTCCAAATGACGGTCTGTTTATTATCTTATCCATGATTTGATAAAAACAAATCGTATATAATAATTGCCGAAATATATCTGTTTATTAAAATATCTAAACTTTAAACGTTTATCTGCAGTCATAATTTATTTTAAGCATCCGGTTATTAACGGTCAAAATCTTTTTATTTAAAAATTCTTCTATCATAAGAGGCAGAGCTTTTGTTCCTAAATGGTAGCCGTCAATGTAATATTCCGTCTTTGTGTTTAAATTTTCGTCCGTAAGTTTATTAAATATCGAGCAAAAGATAAAATTATTTTCTTTTGAAAGTTTTTCCAGTTTCTGATTAAAAATCATTGTAGCATAATTTCTTTCTGTTTCGCTTCCTAAACTAGGCAGTAAAACATCTTTAGGAACAGACTCATTTTGAGTGGCAATAACTCCCCAGACAACAATTTTTATGCCGTAAGATTTTAAAAATTCAATATATTTAATGTAATTCTCTAATATTTTATCAATTTCATTTTCAAGCGAAATATGATTTAAATAACCGTTATCATTCCTTTTTGCTCTTTTAAGCAGATGAACTCTGATGTCAATCTCGCCGAAAGAAAGAACAACAATATCATCTTTTTTTATGTATTTGCGGTTTAAAAGGTATCTTGTTTTGTTAAATGTATTTGTTTGTGAATTTTCTTTAAGTGCGTTATAAGCAAGAACAGCTCCTAAATGATAGTTTTTAAAAATCGGAATAGACCGGCATCCTGTAGTAATTCCGAATTCCAGTTTTTTATATGACAGGAAATCCTGCCCTGAAAAGAATACGCTGTGGCTGTCCCCTATTATATATATAACTTTTTTTTCAACACTCTTAATATTTGTTCCGAGTAATTTATTTACTATTTTTATAACATGACCGTCAGAAATCTTATTATATTTTCCCCAATTATTAAAAGAGGTATATTTGAATTTTATACCGAAAAGTTCTATAAATATTCTGTTTCTGATACGATTAAATTTAAAGATTTGCATTGCAAAATTTCCTGTTTTTAAACTGATATTTTGATTTATTATATAATAAAAAACAAATTTTAAAAAAGTTATAAATATTTATCCTCCACTCCCCGCAAAAAATAATTAAATGTCAAAATTTGCCAAAAACTCTGAAATTAAAAGCTGGGTATATGCAGCGGGTCCTTCTGATGTATAGCCGGCGGAGCATCCGAGGTTTTTAATTTTGCCTTCTTTTGTTTCAGAAATATAATTATTTTTTAGCAAAAAGTTTTTTACATCCGATATATATTGAAGCGGAATAAGATTATCATTAGCAGACCCCTGAATCTGCCTTATTTTGCCTAAATACATCGTCATAGCAATTTTAGAAGTCCATATATCTTTTTTCTTTTCAACATAAATAATAAAATCGCCGTCTTTAAGCGCATCCTGTGCCTTATCGTATTTTGAGCGTGTACACCAGTTGGGGCTGCTCAATTTTTCAACATTAAGGATATTATCATAACAGTTTAGAAAATCTTTTTTTTGAGAAGGAATTTTTATCCAGAATATGTTTTGCTTATCAAAATTTGATTTATCCGTTTTATCAAGCAGAATTCCGTTTTTATCATATAACAGCGTCTTTTTAAATTTTTCTTCGGATTGAATATTTTTTAAAGAAATTTCTATCAGCTTAGAATTGTATATATCGGAAAATTCCTGCGCCGGCAATTTATCAATCAATCCGATTATCTGATTTAATGCCTGACTGTCGACGGGCGGAGGTATATGCCTGTTATTTTCTGCGATACCTGAAGATAATGCCCGCCAAAATTCCGTTTCATCAATATCAGGATGATTTTTGCTTATATAGTGCTTCCAGTCATGCTCTATTTTTTGTCTTGCTTTATTAACCAATTCAACTTCATTATTTTTTATGTCTTTTGGTATATATTGAGGCAGCCTCACCTGTTCTGCGACGGATGAAACAAATCCGAAACCGTTATCAGAACATCTTTGAAATCCGTTTTGGTTTTTTACATGGGAATTATTAATGCTTTTTTTGCCTGAAGTATTTATATTGTTCTGTACGGGTTTAATATTCATAATAATATTTACTTTTTATAGATATATATCGTATTATTTTTTTCGCAGATAACGGGATTTATTTCGCTGTCTTGATTTTTCAGCACTCTCATTATATCCGGTCCGTACTTTTCAAACTGTTCTTTTGTGCATATAACTTTCTTTCCGACTGATTTTAAATTTTTGGGGAAGGATTTTAATGCCGAATTTCTCATGTCAAAAACAGTTTGAATTTCCGATACGGATGATAAAAGCACATCTTCATCAAAACCTGCCATGCTTACGGGAATTGAAATATCCTTATGAATATGAGTTTTTGAATCATAAGATTTTAAAATCAAACCATCTTCATTAAAGCCTGAAATTTTATTCGGAAACAGTCTTGTAAAGACAGACTGCGTATCATCTAAATCAGAATCGGAGTTAAAATCTTTTTTTAAGCAGGCAATTAATACCTGATAGTACGATTGCGGACCTTCCTGTTTATAGTCTGCGGTTAGTGTATGATTTTTTAAACTGCCGTTTTTATCATAATGAATACAGTTACGTTCTGATAAAAATTTTAAAATCAAATCAATTTTATCCTGAGGTATATCATTATTGTTTAACTGCCCCTGTATTCTTTCTATTTTACCGTTGGAGCTTGTTATTGCAATTTCGGGTGTTCTTATATCATAACCGGAATTAAACGGTTCTTTTTTCAGATATATATAAAAACTTCCCGCTTCAAGAGCTGTTTTTGCCTTATTCTCTCTTGTTCTGGTACACCAATTTTCGTGGCTTAAAACTTCTAAAGCATTTATGGATTGTTTATCATAGGTTTTTGCTCTCTTTAAAGAAGGTATTTTAATCCAAATACCGCCCAGCTCATTAACTGAATTTAATTTGGATTTATCTATTTCTTTTCCGTCTGAATCGTAAATTTTATAGTTTGAATATTTCGGATTTTTTATAATATCGGTTAATAAACTGTCAATAAGCATGGAATTATATACTTTAGAAAAATATTTAATACTTTGAGCTTTTAAACCCCGTTCTTCGGGCTTAATATCATTTTGGAAATAATCTATTGTTCTATCCAGTACATCAGCGTTAAAAGGCGGAGGTATATGCCTGTTATTCTCTCTTATTCCATAGTTAATACCTTCCCAAATAACAAATCTTGCAACAGGGTCTTCAAGTTTTTTTGAAACACTATGATTTAAAACCCCGGGATTTTTACCCGTCAATGCATTTTTCCATTCGGTAAAAACAGCCTCTCTTGATTCGTTTATGCTGTCCGTAATATTTTCTTTCAAACTTTCATTATAAAAAACAGGAAAGGTATTTTTCTCTATAACTGATTCAGAGTATTTATAATAATTTTGATTAGGCGATTTATACTCTCCTGCAATTTCGCCGACGGCTTTATCTATATTTTTAGGCCGGGTATTTATATTATTCTTCTGCTTTTCCTTTAATATTTCCGATGCCATATAAGAAAATGTTGTTTTATAGTCGTACGGCTTACTTCCCGTAAAAGATACAGCATCGGATTTGAGAGAATTTAAAAAAATACCTTGTGATTTTTTTGGGACAGGGTTTATATTTTTAAATGTCGAAATAATGTTAAGCTGTTGAATATTCATGCTTTTTACCATACACTTGACTACAGGTTTAGTAAAACTCGTCAAAATAAATTTTTTATGTCCGGCAGAAAAAAGTTAATAAATATATACAATAATAAAGAAGAATATAATGAAAAGGTGCAGATGGGTTAATTTAAAAAATCCCGTATATATAAAATATCACGATGAAGAATGGTCAAAGCCCGTTCATGATGATAAAGCATTATATGAATTATTTATACTTGAAAACTTTCAGGCAGGCTTATCGTGGGAATGCGTTTTAAATAAAAGGGAATATTTCAGGCAGGCTTATGATAATTTTGACATAAATAAAATAATAAATTATGACGGCAACAAAGTAAATGAACTGCTCAAAAATAAAAATATTATACGAAACAAACTTAAAATAAATGCAAGCATAAGCAACAGCATAATATTCAAAGAAATACAAAAAGAATTTAAAACATTTGATAATTATATCTGGAAGTTTACCGGCAGAAAAATAATAAAGGAAAAATATACAATAAGAACAACATCGCCTCTGTCCGACACAATTTCAAAAGATTTAAAAAAATACGGAATGAAATTTGCCGGCTCCACAATAATATATTCTTATCTTCAGGCTATAGGAATAATTAATGCTCACGGCGATGAATGCGACTTAGGCAATTAAATAAATTTATCCTGATTACTTAGGAAATCCGAATAATTTTAATTTATTAAGAAACTGGCAATAATATTTATATCGGATTTGCAGAAAAATCAGGAGAGGAACGAATTGTGCCGGAATTACTAAATACCATGCCGGTTAAAAGACAAAATTTAATACATTTATCGGCAAAACAAAACAGCGGTTATAATATTGCAAAAAAAATATTTTCTGTTGCATTACTGTTAATATTCTGCGTTCAGTCGGCATCTTATGCTTCATATACCGCTGAAAAAGAAAATAATAGCGAAACATTAAAAGGAAACATAAGTTCAATAAAAGAACGGGAAAAATATAACTATAATTATATTTATGATAATGATAAGGCTTATAACAGCCGGCGCAGTATAAATGCCTTTGAAAATAATTATCAGAATTTAACGGATAACCGTTTAATAAATACGGAACTGAGTCCTATTGAAAAAATATTTAACGGGGAAGAAAATATAAAATCAGGAAAAATACTGGAGCAGACAGGCTATGATATGTTTA
The DNA here is from genome assembly GCA_964491345.1 of uncultured Muribaculaceae bacterium. Taxonomy (GTDB): domain Bacteria; phylum Cyanobacteriota; class Vampirovibrionia; order Gastranaerophilales; family Gastranaerophilaceae; genus Avigastranaerophilus. The sequence goes on along the minus strand of CAZBFV010000006.1, from coordinate 65,591 downwards.
CGGGGTTTAATCAGTTATCGGGCAATTCCGGAGGAAAAGTGGATAATCTTTATAAACTCAGCATAGGCGAGAAAATAACAGCCTATTTATCGGGAGATTCTGTTGATGTAGTGTCTATATCAGGCACAGGTCTTTTAAGTCCGAGTATCAAAACGGAAGTAGATTCAAAAGGCAACATCTTTATACAGGGCATAGGAATGTTTGCAGCCGAGAACAAATCACTTCGGGAGCTGGAAACAGAAATAAATTCGGCTGCGCAAAAAAAATACAAAAATTTAAAAGTACAATTAACATTAGCTTCGGGGCAGGAATTTTCGGCATACGTTTTCGGCTATGTAAACAGACCCGGCAGAGTTTCAATAAGCACTAATTCTTCCGTATTCGATGCTTTAAATGCGGCGGGCGGAGTTAAAAAAACGGGGACTTTAAGAAATATTCAATATACAAGCCAAGGCAGAAAAAGAAACATAGACCTTTATGACCTCGCTTTTGCAGGGAAAGGCGAAATTCCGGTTATAAAACCTAATGACAGCATATATGTAAACAAAATAGGCGATGTAATCGCATTAAAAAACGGAGTAAAAGTTCCGGGCATCTACGAAATTAAATCAAACGAAAATATTGATACAATTATCAATTATGCCGGAGGATTTCTTGCCGGAACACAAACAAACGATATAATACTTACAAGTTTAGACAGCGGAAAAAAAGAAAGAGTCGCTTCCGATTTATTGTGGGAAGAAGCAAAAAATGTAAAATTAAATAACGGAGATTTAATTGAATTCAGGGAATTATACAATACGGCGGAAAATATCGTAACACTGCAGGGCAACATAAAACATCCCGCTACATACGCATATAAAGAGGGAATGAGATTATCCGACATATTAAAAGATGAAAATGAACTGCTTGAAGAAACTTTTATAACACAGGCGGTAATAAAGCGTATTTCAGGCGGAAATAATGAAGCAGAAACAATCCCCGTATATTTAAAAGAATTTTTTTCAGGGCTGAATGACCCGTTATTAAAGCCCAGAGATATAATCAATGTATATAAAAATACAAATTCAAATTTTGTTGATGTGTACGGGTGCATAAATACGCCAAAGCATCTGACATACACAGACGATATGAAATTAAGCGATATAATGACCGATATACAGTTTTTGGAATCTGATATAGCAGGCAGTGCAAAACCCGTAGCATACAAAGGAAATATTGAAGAAAACGAGTTTAAAACATTGGAAGAAGCAAAAGATGATAAAAACAGGCTGATTCCTGCCGAAAATGTTGCGGTAGAAATAATAAGCACCGACGGAACGGTTAAACTGCATTATCTGTATGATATTATGATTAACTCGGATAAAATAAAAACAATAGCCTTGAAGCCCGAGGATAAAATTTTCTTCAGAACATTAAGAAATAACGAAATAATTAAAAAAGTTAAAATATCCGGTTTTGTAAAACACCCTGGAGTATATACGTTTGTTGCCGGAAAAAAACTGTCGGATATGATTGAAACAGCAGGAGGTTTAACCGATGAAGCGGAATTAAGGGGCATTGTATTTTTAAGAACAAATCTGCAGGGAAAACAATCCGCACTTGCATATAAAAATAACGAAAGAGATATAAAACTGCTTGAAGGAAGGCTTGCAAGCGGATATAAGCAGACATCGGACGATCAAAAGACAAAGATGGATATAATAGAAAAATTAAAGGAAGAACAGGAAAATATATCGTCAAGATATTCCGGCCAGATAGCATTGAATATAAAAAATAACGATTTAGCCGGAATTGATGATTCTGAAAATATTTCCGTGCAGGACGGCGATGATATATATATTCCGAGAATGTCGGATTATGTAAGCATTATAGGGGAAGTGTACAACGAGCAGTCATTTTCATATAAAGAAGGCGAAAACGCAAAATATTATATAAAAGAAGTAGGCGGTTATACTCCGAATGCAAATAAATTCAGGCTGTATAAAGTGGGAATTAACGGCAGGGCAGTTAAAATAACAAGCAGAAGCCCTGTAGAAAAAGGGGATATAATTGTTGTTCCCCGCAAAATTGCAGGCAATGACTGGATAAGTCCGATTTGTTCAACACTTCAAGCCCTATCATCAGTATTCTTAATGGTGTTTGCCATAAAAAAATGGTAGAATATAAAAGTGATAAAAATGAAGTTTATCCCGTTTTTTTCTTCTTATTTCTGTTGAAAATCATACTGTTATTATATCCACAAAATATCGGATTTAATTTATAATAAAATAGTGTAAATTTGAAAATCTGCAGTTTATGAATAAATTAATAAAAATATTAAAGGATTTAAAACAGACATCGGATATAATCGGATTAAAAGCGGAATTTGAAACAGAAGGCGCTTCATATAAGGATATATGCAGATTAAAGGAACTGGCGTTAAAAACAGGACTGCTTACGGAAATTAAAATCGGCGGATGCGGTGCCGTAAGAGATTTATTCGAATGCAAAGAATTAAATGCGGATATAATTACATCTCCGATGATAGAATCGGCTTATGCGCTGAAAAAATTTACAGAAAGCGCAGATTCCGTATACGGCTCAAAAAACCTGCCGTTGTTATACATTAATATAGAAACCAAGACAGCCGTAAATAATGCGGATGAGATAATAAAATCCGAAGCATTCCGCCGGATTGACGGAATAATATTAGGCAGAAGCGATTTGGCATCTTCTATGAATATAGCAAATGCTTCCGATGAAAAAATTAACAAAATCATAAAGTCATTATATAAAAAAGCGGGGCTGTATAATAAAAAATTTATAACAGGAGGGAAAATTAAGCCTGAAGAAGCCCGATTACTTGCTGAATATGCTGATTATATAGAAACCCGTAAAATAATGTTCGGCAGAAATGTTACGAAATATAATATTATAAAAGCAATTGAGTTTGAAATACTCTGGATGCAAAATAAGCATAACAAAACGGATATGGACATCAGAAGAATTGATGAATTAACGAAAAGACTGGATAACAGGGAGTATTTGAGAGATGCCGTTTGAATTTGAGAAACAAAAAATAAAAGATGTAATTATAATTACGCCGAAAGTATTCAGAGATAACAGAGGGTTTTTTCTTGAAAGCTACAAGCAGTCCGATTTTTTTGATAACGGAATAACCGTTAAATTTAATCAGGATAATCATTCAAAATCGGCAAAAGGAGTTCTCAGAGGACTTCATTATCAGGCAAAACCGTTTGCGCAGGCAAAGTTAGTCAGATGTATAAGAGGCAGGGTTTATGATGTAGCGGTTGATATAAGACAAAATTCAAAAACATTCGGAGAATATGTAAAAGCAGAATTATCGGAAGATAATAAAAAAATGTTATTTATTCCCGGGGGTTTTGCGCATGGATTTGTAGTGCTGTCGGACGAAGCGGAGCTTTTATATAAAGCAGGCGGAGAATATTCCCCGGAATCGGAGCGGGGTATTTTATGGTCGGATAAGGATTTAAATATTAACTGGGGTATTGATTTTGAGCCGGTATTATCCGAAAAGGACAAAAAACAGCCCGGATTAAAAGATATTAATAAAGAGGAGCTATTATAAATGATATTATTGGTAACAGGCGGAGCCGGCTTTATCGGAAGCTGTTTCATAAGATACATATTAAACAAATATCCCGATTATAAAATATTAAATATAGATGCGCTTACTTATTGCGGAAATCTGGATAATCTTAATGATTTAAAAGATAATCCCAATCATAAATTTATTCACGGCAATATCTGCGATAAAAAATTAATAAGAGAGCTTGTTTCAAAATCTGATTGTATTGTAAACTTTGCTGCGGAATCCCATGTGGATAATTCCATAGAGAATCCTGAAATATTTATTGAAACAAATATAAAAGGAACTTTGAACCTCCTGCAGGCGGCAAAAGAATTTAAAACAGACAGATTTCTTCAGGTTTCGACAGATGAAGTATATGGTACATTAGGCAGTACGGGTTATTTTTATGAAACAACGCCGTTGGCGCCCAACAGCCCGTATTCCGCAAGCAAAGCAGGCGCCGATATGCTCGTCAGAGCTTATTATGAAACTTACAAACTGCCGGCATTAATTACAAGATGCTCTAATAATTACGGTCCTTACCAATATCCAGAGAAATTAATTCCGTTCTTTATTTCATTGCTTTTAAAAGGCGAAAAAGTGCCGTTATACGGCGACGGATTAAATGTCAGGGATTGGCTGTATGTATATGACCACTGCGGAGCAATCGATACAGTTCTTCATAAAGGCAGAACCGGAGAAGTATATAATATAGGCGGACATAATGAAAAAACAAATATAGAAATTACAAAATTAATTCTTAAAGCAATGAAAAAGGACGAAAGTTCAATAAAATATGTTAAAGACAGATTAGGTCATGACAGGCGCTATGCCATATCAAACGGCAAAATTACGAATGAATTGGGCTGGAAGCCGTCCGTTGCATTTGAAGAAGGAATAAATATCACCATTAATTGGTATTTGAATAATCAAGACTGGATAAAGTCAATAGAAAAAAAGAAAGCAGGGCTGGAATAATGAAAGTTTTAGTTACCGGAGCAGACGGCATGCTCGGGCAGGATTTATGCCCCGTACTCGAAGATAATGGATATGATGTAATTGAAACGGATATACATAGCTTAGATATAACAAATATTGATGAAGCAGAGAAGGTATTTAAGGAAGAAAAGCCTGATATTGTTATTCACTGCGCCGCATATACAAATGTGGATAAAGCGGAAGAAGATTTGGAAACTGCAAGGCTGATAAATAAAACAGGAGCGGAAAATATAGCAGAAGCATCGGCTAAGACGGATACAGCCGTTGTTTATATATCAACGGATTATGTATTTGACGGAGCAAAAAAAGCCCCGTATCTGCCCTATGATAAAACAAATCCGTTAAACAACTACGGACTGACAAAACTGGAAGGTGAAAATGCAGTAAAACAGTACTGCCAAAAGTATTATATAATAAGAACAAGCTGGCTGTACGGACATCACGGTAAAAATTTTGTTGAAACAATGCTGTCAATGAAAGACAGTCCGGAACTCAAAGTTGTTGATGACCAGATAGGATGCCCAACATGGACGATGGAGCTTGCTGACGGTATTATAAAAGTACTGAAGGAAAAACCGTTTGGAATATATCATGTATGTGGAAGCGGGAATACAAGCTGGCATGGATTTGCAAAAGAAATTTTTGAAACGGCGGGTCTTAAGGTAAATTTAAGCCCCTGCAAAACAGAGGAATTTCCCCGTCCGGCAAAAAGACCGGAATACAGCGTAATGGAAAATAATAAAATATGCAGGAATTGGAAAACGGCATTAAAGGACTATCTTGCATTAAGGATTAAGGAGGACTGATGAAAGGAATAGTGCTTGCAGGAGGAAGCGGAACAAGATTATATCCGACTACAAAGGCGGTATCAAAACAGCTTCTGCCGATATATGATAAACCTATGATATATTATCCGGTTTCCGTATTAATGCTTGCAGGAATAAAAGATATTTTAATTATTTCTGCGCCTGATGATATAAATAATTTTAAAAAGCTGTTAGGGAGCGGGGAGCAGTTTGGAATAAATTTTTCCTACGAAATACAGCCGTCGCCGGATGGATTGGCGCAGGCATTTATAATAGGCGAAAATTTTATACAAAATGATTGCGTTGCGCTTGTTTTAGGCGATAATGTATTCTACGGGCATAGATTTACGGGCATGTTAAAGCATGCCATCGAGTCTGCCGAGAAATACGGCAGAGCAACGATATTCGGATACAAAGTAAAAGATCCTGAAAGATTCGGAGTTGTTGAATTTGATGAAAAAGGAAAAGTTCTATCCATAGAAGAGAAACCGCTGAAACCGAAATCATCATACGCTGTTACGGGTTTATACTTTTATGATAATAAAGTTGCCGAATATGCAAAAAAATTAAAGCCGTCGGAGCGTGGAGAACTTGAAATTACGGATTTAAACAATATTTACATGAAAAACGGCAGGCTTAATGCTGAAATTTTAGGCAGAGGCTTTTCATGGCTTGACACCGGAACCCATAAATCATTGCTTCAGGCGTCATTGTACGTGCAGACAATAGAAGAAAATCAAGGGATAAAAATCGCCTGTCTGGAAGAAATAGCATGTTTGATGAATTTTATTGAAAAAGAAAAAGTATTGGAAAACATAAAAAATTATAAAAATAATGAATATTTTTCTTATGTTAAAAATGTATGCGGACAACTATAAAGGAATATTAAATGAATATTTGCGTAATAGGAACAGGATACGTAGGGCTGGTTGCAGGCACTTGTCTGGCTGATATAGGGAATAATGTAATCTGCATTGACTCAAATAAAGAGAAAATTAATGAATTAAATAACGGAAAAGTTCCGATATATGAACCGGGATTGGAAGAACTGATTGAATTTAATAAAAATGACGAAAGACTTAAATTTTCTGATGATTTAAAAGACGCCGTCAAGACATCGGATGTCTGCTTTATAACAGTCGGCACGCCGCAGTCCGATGCCGGCAGCTGCGATTTAAGTTCGGTATATACCGTAATAAGAGATATAGCGGAATATATGAACGGTTATAAGCTGATAGTAAACAAATCCACCGTACCCGTAGGAACTATGGAAAAAATTTATAAACTGCTTAAAGAAAATACAAAATATAATTTTGACATAGTATATAATCCTGAATTTTTAAAACAGGGCGATGCCGTTAAAGATTTTCTGTCGCCTGACAGAATTATTATCGGAGCGGAATCTAAAAAAGCAATTTCGATAATGCAGGAAATATACTCGCCGTTTATGCGTACGGCAAACAGAATTATTTTAATGGATATAAAATCGGCTGAGATGACAAAATATGCTTCTAATGCTTTTTTGGCAACTAAAATTTCATTTATAAATGAAATAGCAAATATTTGCGAAAATATCGGCGCCGATGTAGAAATGGTAAGACTGGGCATTTCTACCGACGAGCGGATAGGCAGACAGTTTTTATTCCCCGGAATCGGATACGGCGGAAGCTGTTTTCCGAAAGATGTCAATGCGCTGATTGCCACAGCCGAAAAATCAGGATGCGGTAATTCCGTTCTTAAAGCCGTAAACAGCACAAATATCAGGCAGAGAGAGCTATTCTTCGAAAAAATATTAAAATATTACAATAATAATATAAAAAATAAAACTTTTGCAGTATGGGGTCTTGCATTTAAGCCGAAAACAAACGATATGAGAGAAGCGCCGTCAATAACAATTATAAACCGTCTGCTGGAAAACGGGGCAGTTATAAAGGCATTCGATCCGAAAGCAATTCCCGAAGCAAAAAAGATATGGGGAAATAAAATAAAATATACAAAAGATGCCTATAATGCGCTTATAGAGGCTGATGCCCTGCTTTTAATCACCGAATGGAATGAATTTAGATTTCCCAATCTTGAAAAAATGAAAAAAATAATGAAAGAACCGCTGATTTTTGACGGAAGAAATCAATACAATAAAGAAAAATTAATTAAACACGGATTTAAATATATAGCAACAGGAAGATAAACCGGTATTTTAATTGTTTCCAAAAATGCATCGGAATAGAAAAAACAATTTTAAAATAAACGAAAATCCATCAAATAAAAATACCCCGGATGCGATTCGAACGCATGACACCCTGCTTAGAAGGCAGGTGCTCTATCCGGCTGAGCTACCGAGGCTTACCAGAATATTAAACCATATAAATTTTTAATTTCAAGAAGATATTTTTGGGATTTATATCGCAGTTTACACAAAAAGCAAAAAAGTGATTAACAAAAGTTAATATAATATAAATATTAGAAAACTAATTATAATAGAAATCGTTAATCTTTATCTTTAAAATAGTACAATTTCTCAATAGCTTTGGCAAAATCAGATAAAGAATCATCTCTGTTTTCTGCAATTTCTTTACTAAAGTCTTTTACTTCTTCATTATAACATTGTGCAAATTTTTCTTTAAAATCTTGATTAGAAATACTTTTCTGTCGTATTTTAAAATAATTATCTATTTGATTAGCAACAGCTTTCCTTGCGATGGATTTCTTTTCACAGCCGTATTTGTTATCTTCTCCGGATTGTTTAATATCACTGCACCTTTTTAGAATAAAGTATTCCGTAACCGCTGCAACAAAAGCTCTTTTCTGTTTTATTGTTTCAGTATTATATTCTAATCCGTATATTGTAAATATATCTTTATACAAGTCCTCGCATTTCTCCTGTGAAGAAATTACATCTATTACGGCATCACTACATATAGATGTGATACCGCGCATAAGCTCAATTATATTATCAGTATAACCCAAGTGTTATTTCCTTTCGTGTTACTTTTGAACACATAATATTTTGTAACAACCAAATACATGCGTCAATATATTCCATTTTTCTTGTATTATACCTGAAAACTACCTCATTTGCATAATTTTGTAAATGCTTTTTAGAAACATGAATATAAGTGCCTAAAGTTCTCGATAATGTTGCCCAAACACTTTCTATTGTATTTGTATGAGCATTCTTGTTTTCTTTGCTGACATAATTCCCTTTACTATGAACTACCGTGCCACGTTTATAAAAAGGCGGTAATTTTTCATAACTCGGGTTATCATCAGTATATAAAGTAGAACCCGCTTCTACATATCTGAGAATACCTGCATTTAATGTAGATTCTGTCATATCCTTAACAGCACGAATAACTGCATTTCCGTTACGCTCTACAAAACCTTGCAGAGGCTTTTTATTTTGATAATCATTCTTCTTAACTTCTAACTTTTTATCGTAGTGCATATTTTTTAAAGAACCGCCTTCATAATATTCATCTGTTTCAACAATTCCTTTTAATTCCTGATAATTTTCTTCTTTCATGCATTTTCTAATCTTATGCAGCATAAACCAAGCTGTTGTTTGTGTAACTCCCAGTACATCAGCAAGAGTTGTTGACGGAATACCTTTTCTATGTGATTGTTCAAGATAAATTGCCTCAAACCAGTATATAAGGGGTATTTTGGTATTCTCGAATAATGTCCCTGTAAGTATATTAAAATATTTCTTTGTATTTTTACACTTATAACGACCATTCTTACATTTATATACTTTTGAAGTTTTATCAAAGGGGCTTGTTGGAAATTTATTCCAAATAAGGGCTTCTAAGAATAAAATACAATCCTCGTTTGTTTTAAGGTATTGTTTCATTTCTTTGATATTTTTAAACTTTTTTGTTAATAAGTTTACTATGTTCATAACTATATAAAGTTTATTAACAGCGTAAGAATTTCTCTCAGCCTCGGTTTTATTAAGTTTTTTGTTGACTAACCTGCTAATAGTACGTCTATCACCACTACTCAAATCGGCTACATCAATACAGGACATCGAATGTCCTGTATTAATATTTTTCTTGTAGCCTTTTTGAATCATTCTCTATTACTTATCCTCATTGGTTCTGCCACCATAGAGAGCAGCAATAGAAAAACCCATCGCAAAGATGGGTTTTAATCAAAAACTTTTTTAATTAAATTTTACTACCCATCGTTCAAGCATTAGCACCTTGCATACTATATGTAGGTTGCTGTGTGGTCATCGGGCTTGTCCCTCGCACATCTCTCTATGAGCGTTTATATTAAATTGTTATTTTATCCTCTTATAATACCACATTTTCCGCAAAAAATCAACCTTTGCACAGGATTTGAATTAAATTTCTTAAAATACACTTGTTTTTAGACATGTTTTATTCCGTTAAATTCTAATATTGTAACGATATAGGAATTGAGGAAAGGATGGTGAATTTATGAGAAAACATACTGCAGAACCGATTAAGAGTAAGAAAGATATTAAAGCAGTTGAACAATACCTTAAAGAACACAATGAAAGAGATTATGTAATTTGGGTATTGGGTTTAAATTCGGGATTAAGAGTATCCGATATAGTAGGATTAAATGTATCGGATGTTGCAGATAAAACTCATATTACAATTATAGAGAAGAAAACCCAAAAACATAAATCATTTTACATAAATGATAAACTAAGAAAAGTTTTAAAATCTTTTATAAAGAACAGGGATTCGGATGAACCTTTGTTTTTAGGAAAACGTGGTTACAGGTTAAATCGCAGACAAGTACATCGGTTTTTGGTTAATGCTTGCAAGGAATTGGGGATAGATTCTAAAACGGCAACCCACACAATGAGAAAGACATTTGGTTATCATCATTATCAAAAATTTAAAGACCCTGTAATTTTGCAGAAAATCTTTAACCACTCGTCAATGTCTATTACTTTACGATACATTGGTGTTGAACAAGATGAAATAGACTACTGCTACAAAAACTTTGAACTCTAATTAACTTTAATCAGTCTCATTTTGTTTTGTCGCACTGTGATACACAGTGTGCTACCTTTTTTCTTTTCTTATATTATTTATAAAATTAGCTCTTGTCAACTCATATACAATTATCATTTTGAGACAAATTTATCTTTCAAATATATAAATTTAACTTTGCAATTATATAACTGCCCATAGTGTATCAAAATGAGGCAAACAATGGAAAGTTTAACAGAGCAGCGTCAAGATGCTTGTAATAAAGAGAGGTATTCAGATAATAACGACTTTACTTTCTTTACCAATGAAGACGGTTGTAAATTAGAGGACAGATTTAGAAAGATACTCAGCAATGTAAAATATTTTGACATTCTTGTGGGTTATTTTCGCACGAGCGGGTTTTACAGGCTGTATAAAGAGTTTGAGAATATAGACAAAATACGGATTCTTGTAGGCTTGGATGTTGACAGAAAGACCGTAGAAATAATAAATCATGTTAAGGATCAGCAAAGTCTCAATTTTGAATCTCATACCAATACAAAAGAGAGAGTATCCGAGCGAATAACAAAAGAGTTGTATAATTCTGAAGACAGTTATAATGTTGAGCTTGGGGTTAAGAAATTCATAGAATTTATAGAAACGGGCAAACTTGAAATCAGGGCATATCCTGATTCAAATATTCATGCAAAAGTATATATCAGCAGATTTCATGAAAATGACCGTGATTTAGGCAGAGTAATTACAGGTTCCAGCAATTTTTCGGAATCGGGGTTAAAAGCACAGTACGAATTTAATGTAGAGCTTAAAAACAAGTGTGATGTAAGATATGCGCTAAAGAAATTTGAGGAGCTGTGGAAAGACGGCGTAGATATTAATGAAACTTATATCAGCACAATAAAGAATAAAACTTGGCTGAATGACACCATAACGCCTTATGAGATGTATTTAAAATTTTTGTATGAAAATTTTAAGAGCAGGCTGGAAACCAAGCGAAATATAGACAGCAACCACTTACCGAGCGGATATCTTGACTTAAAATATCAAAAGGATGCTGTTTTAACATTGGATGAGACAGTCAAAGTTCATAACGGAGCATTTATCAGTGATGTTGTGGGATTGGGCAAGACTATTATTTCTGCTTGGTATATGAGTTTTTTACAGGGGAAGAAACTCATAATTTGTCCTCCACCGATAAAAGAGAGCTGGGAAAATGAGATACAAAATTTTGAAATCGGCGGAGCAAAAGTTATATCGCTGGGCGGTTTGGAAAAGTTTTTAAAAAGCGGAAGTGCGGAAGAATACAAGTATATTTTTGTTGATGAAGCACACCGTTTCAGGAATGAAAAAACCCGCCAGTACGAACTGTTACATCAAATTTGTTACGGTAAAAAAGTAATACTGATTACTGCCACTCCGTTAAATAATTCAATCTACGACTTTTATCCGCTTATTAAACTTTTTCAGGCACCTAACAACAGCACCATACCCGAGGTGAAAAATTTAGATGATTATTTCTCACGAATAAGGATTGAGCTTTCAAAATTAGATAAATCGACTCCTCAATATTTTGACAGGTTAAAAGAAATTTCAAGCGATGTTCGTTCCGGAGTATTACAGCCGTTAATGATAAGACGCACCCGCAGCACAATTAAAAAGTATTTTAGCGAGGATATGCAAAACAGGGGGTTATTTTTCCCCGAAGTGGATACCCCGTATAAGATAGTTTATAAGTTTGACGGTAAAACAAACCTGTTGTTTGAAAAAACAATGAAAAAATTAAAAGATGATTTTGAGCTGGCAAGGTACAGTTATAAATTAAAAGATGCGTTCAAAGATAAAAAGACTCCGACTACACAGGATATTAACCTGACAGGTTTTTTAAAAACAATGCTGGTTAAGCGAATGGAAAGCAGCACTTATGCCTTTTTACAGACAATAGACAGATTTATAAAATCTTATGAATATTTTATCAAAATGTTTGACAACGGGGTAATTTATCTTGGAAAGGATTTTGATATTGAAGATTATTATGATTCCGAAAGCGAAGATTTCATAAATGAGATTGACAATAAGAATACAGAAGCAAAAGTTTATACAAAAGAGCAGTTTGAAGAAGATTATATTGATAAACTTAACACTGATTTAGAAATTTTACAGTGGATAAAAGAAGAATGGTCAGGTATTAAAGATTTCAAATTTGAAGAATTTAAGAATACGCTTCAAAATAATCCTGTTCTCAATAATGGAAAAATAATTATATTCACCGAATCAATGGAGACCGGTATTTATCTTTACAAAAACCTGTTTTCCGAATACGGGAGGGGTATTTTATTTTATTCAAGCAACATTTCACATTATCAGGGGAATACTGTTTCATCGGGTAAAGCAAAGGAATTAATCCATGAAAATTATGACCCCAAGAGCGTGATACAAAAGGATGACATCAGGATATTAATAACGACTGATGTGCTTGCGGAAGGTATCAATCTGCATCGTTCAAATGTAATAGTCAATTATGATTTGCCTTGGAACCCGACAAGGGTATTGCAGAGAGTCGGTCGTGTCAACAGAGTAGGTACAAAGTTTGATAAGATACATATTTTCAATATTTTCCCGACATCTGTTACCGATAGTGAAATTAAACTTGAAGATAATATTAAGGCTAAACTGCAGGCATTTCATGAAACTTTGGGAGCTGATGCAAAATATCTTTTCGATACCGAAATTCCGTCCGACAAGACGGAGTTTACTGACAAGCTGTACAGAGATTTAACTGAAAATACACTTTTTAAAGAAGAAGATGAAGATGAGGATGATGGTTTTAAATACCTTAAACTTCTTGAAGATGTAAGAGATAACAATATTGACTTATACAACAAGATTAAATACCTGCCGAGGAAAGCCCGCATAGCAAGAACGTTTGAGATTGAAAAAGATGCTCTGGTAACTTTCTTTAAAAAAGGCGAGGCTAAGAAATTCTGCATGACAGACGGTAAAAATTATCAAGACTTGTCTTTTAACAAAGCTGTTAAATATTTTGAGTGTGAAAAAGATTGTGTCAGAAAAGAAATTCCGAAAGAATTTTATGACCTGCTTGCACTTAACAATAACAAGTTTATTGAGTCTGAAACTGATGAGGAAACAGTACATAAAGCCAAAGACCGCCGCCACGATAAATATGTAAAAGACAGAATACTATTTGCGATAAAAGAGGGGAAACTTACGGACAGTCAGGAGGATTTACTTAAAAGAGTTCTTGATTTATACGAGCAGGGTGTTCTGCCGTTTTCATCAAGTAAAAAGATAAAAGAAGAAACGGAAACAAGTTCTGACAGCCGGATTTTGTATAACAGCGTATTGAATAATATCCCTTCAAGCTACCTTAACGGAAATGTTAATAAACAAATTGAGGAAACGGGCAGGAGAACTGACATAATCCTTTCAGAAATGTTACTGGGGAGGGGTTGTTAATGGATAGAATACAGGCTGAAGAGCTTATTGCGCAAACTTTTAAAAACAAATTTGATAAAAACACATTCAGGAAATTTATTATAAACCTGTTAGACGGAATTAACGAAGATAAAGCGTTTTCAATCGGCAATGCACAGGTAAAAGAAGCATTTAGAAAAAACATTTTGTCATATCAGCGTATAGGGCAATATACGGATAAAAACAGGAATATTACTGATGTTTTATCTGTGCATGTTTCAAAGGACTGCTCCCTTGACAGAAACCGTACTATGCTGAGAAATTTTGTTGTTGAATACATGAAACAGCGGGGGAGAGAATATGTACTGGCTGCATTTTATTCCGACAACAAGCCTGACTGGCGCTTTTCATACATCAGGCTTGATTCAAAGTTATCACAGGATGATAAGGGAAGATTTAAGGTTATAGAAGAATTTTCTTCCGCTAAAAGGCTTTCTTTTCTGGTAGGAGAGAATGAACCGAACCATACGGCACAGGCAAGTTTAATCCCTCTGCTTATAAAAGATTATCCCGCAATAGCTGAAATACAGGAAGCATTTAATGTAGAGCGTGTTTCTAAAGAATTTTTCGATAATTATAAGGAATTATTTTTACAGCTTGTTGATAACTTAAAAGAAATTCGAAAGAATGACGAGAGAATAAATTATGAGTTTACATTAAAATCCATAACAGAAGCTAATTTTTGCAAAAAACTTCTGGGGCAGTTAGTCTTTTTATACTTTATCCAGAAAAAGGGCTGGCTTGGTGTTCCCGTCAGCGAAAACTGGGGGAGGGGAGATAAACAGTTCTTGCGCCATACTTTTGAAAAAGCTGTAAGAGAGGGTAAGAATTTCTTTAATGACTATCTTGAACCCTTGTTTTATAACGCTTTGGCAAACGGGGCAAGAGATGAACAATATTTTGAATTATTAAATTGCAAAATCCCCTTTTTAAACGGAGGGTTGTTTGAACCTGTTTGTGAATACGACTGGGTAAATACAGATATTGTTTTTGAGAACGATATTTTTTCAAATACAAAGAAAAACAAAGCAGGCGACACAGGCACAGGGATATTAGATGTTTTCGACAGATACAATTTTACGGTTAAAGAAGATGAGCCGTTAGAAAAAGAAGTTGCGATAGACCCTGAAATGCTCGGGAAAGTTTTTGAAAATTTACTTGAAGTGGTGGACAGAAAGTCAAAGGGTGCTTTTTATACTCCCCGTGAGATTGTTCATTATATGTGCCGAGAAAGTCTTATTAACTACCTTTGCAGTGAGCTTGATGCAAAAGATAATACAAAAGATGATATAACTTCTAATAAACTCACAAGACAGGCTGTTGAGAATTTTATTTATCATTCCGATGAATTTACTCAGACTGAGGCTGTAGCTGTTGAAAAAGAGAATAAAAACTCCGTATATGCCGGCAAATTTGAAAAGAGTATAAAGGATAATGCAGAGCGAATAGATAAGGCTTTGGAAAACATAAAAATATGCGACCCTGCAATAGGCTCGGGTGCATTCCCCGTCGGGATTTTAAATGAAATAGTCAGAGCAAGGCTTTCATTAGCAGAATCGGGTTATCTTAAAGAAACAAAAAAGCACTCTGTTTATGAATATAAAAGGCAGGCTATACAAAATTCCATTTACGGTGTTGATATAGAATCGGGTGCGGTAGAGATTGCAAAGCTGAGGCTCTGGCTTTCGCTTGTTGTTGATGAAGAAAGTATTGAAAATATTAAGGCTCTGCCGAACTTGGATTACAAAATTGTATGCGGTAATTCTTTATTAAATGTTGAGCGAAACCTGTTTAACGATAACTTATTCAAACAGCTTGAAGAACTGAAACCGCAGTTTTTCAATGAAACCCGTAAATCAGAAAAACGCACGCTGAAAAAACAGATTGACGGCATAATAAAAGAATTAACCAAAGACGGAACATTTGATTTTGAAATATACTTTTCGGAAGTATTCCACAAAAACGGCGGGTTCGATATTGTTATTGGAAACCCGCCTTATGTATCAAATAAAGCGACTACCGATACAGAAAAGAAATTATATATTCAAAAATACGGAATGTCTGACGATTTGTATAACTACTTTTATGTTAAGTCTATAAACGAAATACTTAAGAATAACGGGACTATTGCATTTATTACCTCTGATACATATTTGACAATAAATTCAAAACTTAATTTAAGAGAATTATTTTTAAGAAATAAAATACTGGAAATTATAAAAACTGATAATGTTTTTGAAAATGCAATGGTTTCGCCGGCAATATTGATTTTAATGAAAACTGATACATCAGGAATAAATTATAATTTTACATTTAAAGATGCCGTTAATAATTTTAATATGCCAAATAGTGAAATTATTGATGCTGATACTTATCGCAATGCAGTTAATAAAGTCTTATTTTACCCTAATTTATGCAATAGAGGTTTTTACAGGCGGTATAATGATAAAATTAACAAATTATATTCCGAATATTGGGAATGTATCAGTACCAGTAAAAATATTTTAAAGCACGCAAAGCATTTAGAAATATTGCGAAACAATTTAGAACCCGGAGATATTACACTTTTAGGATGTATTACAGAAGGCGGTCAAGGTTTAGCAACCGCAAATAACGGCAGATATATTGCAGTAAGAAAATCGAGTAAATGGGTAAATAATATAATTGAATCAAGACCCAAAAAACTTGCGGAAGCTGTAAAAACTAAGAAAATAGAAGAACTTTCACATATATCAGATTATAAAAAATATATAAATACATTATCCGAACAAGAAATTGCCGAATTATTTGATAAATTAAAAGAAAAATACGGCAGAGATATTTTTGGACAAGGTTACATTTACAAAATTATTGATGATTGCCAGTTAGCTGAAGTCAATTTATTGTCAAACGATGAAAAAGAAAATGGTATAGACTCGTCTAAAAAATATTATGTACCGTATGATAAAGGTGATAAAGACGGGAACCGCTGGTACTTAGAAACCCCCTTTGCTATTGCCTGGTCTAAAGAAAATGTCTGGTTTTTAAAGACTAACTCGGGTAAGAAGGGGGAAGGAATGCCTGTGGTAAGAAATCCTCAATTCTATTTCAAAGAGGGCTTTTGTTGGAGTGATATTAGCGACACAAGAATCCGTGCCAGATTAAAAAGTAAAAGTATTCATGATGTAACAAGTATGAGCTTATTCTCAAAAGTAACAAAAATATCTGATTGGTATTTTGTATGTTTAGTAAATGCTAACTTAACAGGTAATATTATCAAAAGTTTTATTAATAATACTCAACATTTCCAAATAAATGATGCAAGGCAATTACCTATAATTATACCAAATCAAGATACACTCAATAAATTTAAAAAACTGTTTGATGAAGCCTATAACATAAAAAGACAACAGTTTTCAAAGGTAATTACGGAAAAAGAAGCATTACCCTTGCTAGAATCAATAGAAAACCAAATAGACATAATGGTTTACAAACTTTATGACTTAACATATCAGGAAGTTTTAACAATAGATAAAGACTTTTCAATGTCAGAGGAAGAATACAGAGAATACAAAGAATACAATAACACCAAAATATAACACGCCCGTATCTGGCATAATGAAAATTTATAATAAAACTAAAAAGGAGTAAAAAAATGGATTGGTTTAAGTTAATAGCAGCAGTTTTATTCATAGATTGGTTCTTTGATGACTAGAGGAGTTCAAAAATGAGAATAAGAGATAGTATTATTATCCCGTTACCAGGTGAAGATGTAAAAACAGGAAAGCCTGTTCCTGCACATTCGGATTATGTTATTTTGCGGGATTTAGCGGAAGGAAAGCCCGAAAATCCGGAAGAAGAACAAAAAGGTATTGAAGAATTTGAAAAAGATGTAAGACAGTATAACGGTTATCTTGCCGTAAACGAAAACTTTGAAACGGGATATATTCCGCCTTATGATGATATTGCAGCAGTAATCAGACATAAATTAAAAGGGAATAAATTTGTAATAGTTGATTTATCTAAAGTTGATAAAACAGCATTTATTAAAGCGGAAAGAATAACAAAAGATAACTCAGAGGATAAATCCCCGCAGGATGAATAACAGAAAGGATTTTTATGGAATGGGTAGTAGGAATAATCTTAGCAATACTTTTAACATGGGGTGATAATTAACCTTAAAAAGGATTCAGGTAGAACGAAATAAAATATTCTTTAGTTATATTCTTTTATACAAGAAATAATAATGGGAGAGAATAAATGTTTATGCCAAAAATATCTTATATTTTTAATCATTTAGTAAAAAGTTGTTATTGCATAAACAAAGTTCCTCATCGGTTACACCTCCGGTTGGAAATCTTAACTATGACCTAACCCAAGATATGAGCAAATATTGGAATTTCATTGCTACTTATCCAAAAGGTAAATACATTAGTACTGTTACTCCGACTACGCTTGATAGTATTCATGACGTAGGTGAAATAAATGATAAAATAATAAGTTTAACAGGTTTTGAAGGTATGACCACAAATTTCTCAATGACAGAGATCGATTCAGGAGGAGTGTTAGGTTTTGTAAATACTTCAGATGACATGCCATTAGATGATATTGCTGAAAAATTAAGTTCTCAAATTAAAACCGGAAAAGCAGATTTAGCTGCCTTATCCAATCCTGATGTAAATCCCGGTTTACTCATAATAGTCGCACATACTTATTAAATATTTAACAAAACATAATATCCGGCAATAACTATTAACAATTACTGCCGGATATTATCTTAATTTAATTAGCTTACATTACAGGATTTTAACGTAACTCATTAAACTTTGCCTGCATAGTAGGATTATCTTTTGTTAATCTTTTTATACTTAAATCTTCCGCTTTGTTATTTGCTAATCTTAAATTATTTTCTGAGGATAACAACGCTTCTTTTGTCTTTTGAAGATGATCTATTGTTTTATCAATCTCTGCTATCGCTGTCTTAAATTTATCGCTTGCTAATTTGTAATTCCTGAAAAATTTATCCTTAAAATCATTCATTACTGCTTCAAAGTTTGATACATCTATATTCTGTGCTTTAATAACAGCAAGTTCATGCCTGTATTCCAATGAATTTAATGCTGCATTCCTTAATATGGTTATTATTGGTATAAAAAACTGAGGTCTTATTACATACATCTTTTCATAATAATGCGACATATCTGTAATACCGTTGTTATAAAGTTCATTGTCAGATTCAAGCATTGAAACAAGAATGGCATACTCACATTTCTTTTCAGTTCTGTCTTTATCTAACTCTTTTAAGAAATCCGTATTCTTCTTTTTAGTAGATGTTGTAACACTTTCATTTTTCATCTCAAACATTATTGAAATTAATTCATTACCGTCATTATCGTAATCTCTATATATGTAATCTCCTTTACTGCCTGATTTAATATCATTATCTTTTTTAAAGTATGCGTTTCTAAATCCTGCTGCTCTTACTTGTTCAAATAAAATCTCACAATGCTTTTCTAAACTTTCTCCTATCATTTTTGTTGAAAGTTTTGCTTTGAAATCTTTATATCGTTCTATTTCTTCATCTTTAAAACGCAGTTGAGATTCATACTGTTCTCTGACAGAATTTTCTTTCAACAGGTATTCTTTTTCAATAAGTGCCTTTTCGTTTTTTAACTGATTTATACAGTTATCTTTTTCAACAAGTGCATTCTTATTTTCATTAACAAGTTTTGCGATTTCAAGTTCTTTATCTTTATTAAAGTTCTTTAGTTTGTTTTCAATTTTATCCAGTTCTGAGGAAGAAGATATTTTGTTAGTTTCTATTTCTGATTTTAACTTTTCTATTTCAGCTTTCTTTTCACTTAATTCTTTATTAAACTCCTTTTCCAGTTCAAGTTTAGTCAGCTGAACAGCATTTTCTTTGTCTTTTTCAAACTGAGCTTCTTTACTTTGTAATTCTTTTGAAAACTCTTTGTCTTTTACTTGTTTAACAATAGAAGCATAGTAATTTTCATCAATGGAAAAAATTTCTCCGCATTTCGGACATTTAATTTCGTTGTTCATTTTTTCATCCTTTCATTTTTCTAAATTGTAAACTTGTAGGTACCTACTCAAGTTAACGAAATGTGAAAAAATTTTTTGACAGTGTTTTGAATTAACAAAATTATGTCTAATTATGCCTTAACCATCGTTCTTTATTGAATTTCAACATTATTTAGTGTAAACTGCGATATAAATCCCATATTTTTGAATAATTTTGTAAATATTTCTTAAAATTTAAGCAATTTTTCATTAAAGTAATTTTTTATAGATATAACAGATAGGAGCAGAATATGGGTGTGTCATTCGGCAGTAATTTTAATAATTGGTATACATTGCAGAGCGGTATAAATCCGGAACACTCAAGAACAGGCGCCGGCGCAGGAACCGGTGCTGAGCCGTATTCATCAGAAACCGGGAAAACGCAAGGCAGTTTGTTTTCCCGTCAGCCGTCAGGGCTTACGGAAAGAATGAATCAGATAGATTCAAAAGTATTGGTTCCCGATATGAAATCACCGGACTGCGGTCAAGTCTTTGAATGCTGGGGCTGATAATTATTGATAAAAAAAAGTTTTTTTAATATAATATTAGTATGAAAGATTTGTATAACATCGACGATTGGGCGGATGTATCCCGGTGCAGGCTGGGCGAGATACTGCTTGAAGCCGGAAAAATTAATCTTTTTCATCTTTCCATGGTCTTGGATATACAAAGATTTAAACCTATGCCTATGGGGGAAATTTTTTTATTGATGAGAGTAATAAGCAGAAAAGATTTAGAACAGGCGCTTTTTGTTCAGGAAACAATACAGAAACGTTGCAATAATGCGTAGAATAATAAAAAACATTTTAATCTGTTGTTTTATATTAATGCCGGTGCAGAATTTTGCATCGGCAGAGGAGTTTGTGTTTGCTCAAATCAGCGATGTTCATTACTCGTTGAACAATAATGACATGGACAGATATTTATATTTTCTGGCATTGTCATTAAAGAAAACCAATCCTGATTTTGCGGTATTTTTAGGCGATAATGTCGATAAATCAAAAGAAAAAGATGTTATCGGGTTTATGAATGCTGTTTATCCGATAAAAATTCCTTATTATATAGTATTGGGAAAAAATGATGCTCATAAATTAAGCGGTATAGATAAGAGATTATATCTGGATATTGTTACTGCGTTCAATCATAATCAGGGAAATGCTAAAAATTATTATTATTTTAAGCCTAACAGCGATATTATATGCGTTGTTTTAGATGATACGCCTGATTTTGCGAGGTCGCTTCATGGCGAAATTACTGATGAGCAGGTTGAATGGCTTGATAAACTGCTGGCAAAATATCCGAACAAGCTGTTTTTAATTTTTCATCACAGTCCTATTATTCCGCCGAGAGATGATTACAGGCTTTCAATGCTGAATACCGAAAAATACAAAAGCGTACTGCAGAAGCATTCAAATATAGTATTAATTTCTTCCGGACATTATCATCAGCAGGCGGTTAATGAAGATGAAGAAGGTATAAAGCATATCTCTGCACCTGCATTTAAAGATACACCTCATACCTATCAGATTATTAAATTAAAATATGATAAATCATCATATAAATCTCCAAAGGATGTTGAAATTACGGTTTCCAGCATAAAAATATAAATTAAGCCGGTTTATTATATACATAGTTTCTGATACATTCAAACATTGTGTCTGCAAGTTCTTTGTTATTTTCGATATTGAAACCCGAATATTGAAGGAATTGCCTGAATCTGTTTTCCCAGAAATCATACATTTCTTCTTTAGATACATTTAAAATCTGCGCAATAACTTCTACGGCTTCCCAGTCAAGAGGAATTGGTCTTGCGCCTCTCAAAATATCAACAATTTCCAGTCTATGCCTGCGGGGAAATGCCTTTAAAAATTGAACCGTAGTAAGTTTTTTATCTTTAATTTTCCGTTTTATAAATTCGGTTGTTTCATCGATTATAACAGGGTCCTGAGGAATTTTATACTCGACAAATTCTTCGGGTTTTATATCCATAACCGTAGCGATTCTTTCAAGTGTCGTACTTCTTGTTGAAAAAGGTATAGTTTCATCAATAAGATTATAGACATAAGATAAGGTAACACCTATCATTTGAGCGAAATCTTTTTTATGCAGATTATTTTTTTCCAAAAAATTATACAACATCTCACTGCTTTTAACTTTCATTATAGAATTATTTTTTGTAGCCATATTTTACTCCTGTTTTTTTATTATAATCAGACATAGAAAAGAAATTTTAATCGGCAGGTCGAATATAAAAACGGATAATTAAAAAAAGGATAATAATAATGAAATTTGTAATATGTTTGGGAAATCCGGGCATTCAATATGAGCTGACAAGGCATAATGCGGGTTTTTTGTTTGCGGATAAACTGGCAGATAAATTAAATGCTGATTTTTCCATCGAAGCAAAATTTAAATCTTATATAGCAGAAGCAACATATAACAATGAAGCTGTACGGATAATAAAACCTCAGACATACATGAACTTGTCGGGCGGGGCGCTTCTTCTTCTTAAAAACTTTTATAAAATCGATATGAATGATTTATTTATAGTCTATGATGATATTTCGCTTGATTTAGGGAAAATAAGGTTCAGGGAAAAAGGCTCGGACGGCGGTCATAACGGGGTTAAATCAATAATAAAGCATGCTTTTGGAGATAAATTTCCGAGAATTAAAATAGGAATAGGGCCCCAGCCTCCTTTTATGAAGTCGGAATATTATGTATTGCAGAAATTTTCTTCAGATGAGCTTAAAATACTTCGGGAAACACTGGAAAGAGCTGTTGAAGCCTTTTTATACTGCTGTGATAACGGCATTTCAAAAACACAAAATAAGTATAATTAATAAACCTGAAATTAAATAGTATTTTACGGGATGAAGAAAATTCCGCACAAGCAAAAAACAAAAACATGTTTGGCATAAATACCGGCATATAATAAAAAAAGAGGGCTATAAGCCCTACTGTCTGGAATTAAGAATAGTTGGAAGTATGAAAAAGATACTATAATAAAACTAAATAAATATACTTTTAACAATTCGACAATAGTATTAATTTAAAATCAGCCGTCCGGGTAATATACATAAATTATTAAGTGCATATAATACACTTAATGCGGAATGAGCTTTTTAAAAGAACTTCAGGCTTCTTAATATTTTTTAATATAACCTATTGACAAAAAATTTTTTATGTTTGATAATGAAAGTATAAAATAAAGTGTAAATAAAACACTTTACAAAAGAAAGAAGGTGCTGAATGAAAATTAGTTCAATAAATTCTTTAAGTACGGATGCAGTAAGCAGGAGGGGCAGTGCTGTTTCAAAATACGGCAGTCGGACGGCTTTAAGTTTTTCGCATACTGCGGTTCCTTATCCTGAATATACAAATACGGAAGAAAAAAAGGATGATATAAAAGGTATTATAGAAGAACTTGTGGGAAAAGTTTCTAATTTATTCCATCCTCATGTACAGAAGGAAGCAGCCGATATAAAAGCAAATATCGACAGTTTATGCGAAAAAAAGGAACAGCCTGCAGGAGTTGCTTCAGCACCTCAGAAGCTGTTATCTGTTTTTGCTTAATCAGTTTCGTTCAAAACCCATTTTTTTCTAAGTTTCCATTGTATTATTGTTAGAGAGAGTATAAATACAAATAAAATACAGGCTGTTGCAGAAGCTTTCCCTATTTCAAAGAACTCAAATGCGTTTTTATAGAGCCAATAGACCAGTACATTTGTGGAGTCATCCGGTCCGCCTTGAGTCATCAGATATATTAAATCGAATACCTGAAAAGAGCTTATAGTTGTTACTATCAGTACAAAAAATATTACAGGGCTCATTAAAGGCAGAGTAATTTTAAAAAATATATTGAATTTATCTGCGCCATCGATTTTGGCAGCTTCATACACGTGCGGATTTAAAGAAGAAAAGCCGGATAAAAAAATTATAATGTTATACCCGAGAAGTTTCCAGACAGAAACAAGTATTAATACCGGCATTGATAATTTTTCGTCAAACAGCCATTTTAAATCTGATTTAAAAAGTGTGTTAACCAATCCGATATTCGGGTCGAATATTCCCTGCCAAACCATTGCCGTTACAATCATTGGAGTTATAAACGGAAGGAAATATGCCGTTTTATAAAATCCGCTTCCTTTTATTTTAGAATTTAATACGGATGCCAGAAACAGAGGAATTACAGTAGAAAAAACCGTTACGGATAAGACATAAATAAGCGTGTTTTTTAAAATAAACCAAAATTGAGCCGAACGAAATAAGCCAATATAATTATCCAAAAAAACAAACTTCATGTTTGTAATCAAATTCCATTCAAAGAAACTCAAGATAAATGAAAATAAGGACGGAAAAAATATAAAAACAGAACAGCCTAATAAAGAAGGAAGCGTAAAAAATAAAAAATATTTGTTATTGTTAATATTTATATTCATTTTTGATTTTGCTTATAATATTATCTATAATGTAAAAGTATAATGTTTTTTTTATTTTAAAACAAGGAATTTTTTATGACTCAGACGATTGATTTTAGTGCTTTTGGAAAAAATGACATAAGAGGTGTCTACGGCAGAAATATAACGGAGGAGTTATTTTATTACATCGGCAAAGGTGTTGTTAAATACATACAGGGAAAAACGGACCTTGAAGCATCCGGAATTTTTCTGACGGTTGCAAGAGATGCAAGGCTTCATTCGGAACCGCTTTCAAAAGTATTAATAAAAGGAATTACGCACATGGGGGCGAATGTAATAAATCTGGATATTGTTCCGACGCCTTTGGGTTATTTTTCCGAGTTTGCGTCATATCCTGATACAATCGGCAGAAATATTAAAATTTCAGGGGCATTAATAGTTACGGCGAGTCATAATCCTCCCGAATATAACGGATTAAAGATTACATTTAATAAAACATCTTTAGGCGAAGATGAATTAAAAAAAATAAAAGAATATACCGTTGAACAGATGTCAAATGACATAACTGCGGTAAAGCATGGCGAGTCAAGATTATACAATATAGTTCCGCAATATTCCGATTTTATGACAGAAAGATTCGGTCGGACAGGCACGGGTATAAAAGTCGTAGTAGACAGTGCGAACGGAACGGCAGGGGTTGTAGCGCCCAAATTATATAGAGATTTAGGATGCGAGGTTATAGAGCTGTATTCCGAGCCGGATGGCAATTTTCCGAATCATCATCCGAATCCGAGTGATTTATCCACTTTAAATGATATTAAACAAAAGGTAACAGAAACAGGAGCAGATTTAGGTATAGCATTTGACGGAGATTCAGACAGACTCGGGGTAATAGATTCGTCCGGCAATGCTTTAACGGGGGATAGATTATTATACATCTATGCAAAAGATATTATAAGCGAGTTATCAATCCGCAGGGAAAAACCTGTTATTGTATCAGAGGTTAAATGCTCGCAGGTTTTATTTGATGAAATAAATAAACAGGGCGGTAAAGCGGTAATGGCAAAAACCGGGCATGGTTTTATTAAATCAAGGATGAAAGAAGAAGGTGCAATTTTAGCCGGCGAAATGTCAGGTCATATGTTCTTTAAAGACAGGTATTACGGTTTTGATGATGCGGTCTATGCAGGATGCAGAATAATCGAAATAATTGCAAAGAATAAAAATCTTAATCCTGAATTTAAACTTTCGGACATGCTTAAGCCGTTTAACAGTGTTTCTACTCTTGAAGAAATCAGATATAAATGTGAAAATGAATTAAAAAAATCTGTGCTTGAGGATATTTCAGAAAAAATTAAAAATGATAAAAACATATTCGGCACACAAATAACAGACATAGTAACAATAGACGGTTTGAGGATTATTTTTCCCGACGGTTTTGCTTTAATCAGACAAAGTAATACAGAACCTGTATTTACGCTTATATTTGAAGCAGATTCGAATAAAAAAGCGTCGGAATATAAAAAAATTATGATGTCGCTTCTGGATGACTGTATAAAAAAATATCGGATAGAGAGGAACAATGAAAGCATCAGCAATTTCTAAAATAGTTATTTTACTTTGTATTTTATGCCTCATTACGGGTATTTACACCATAGATAAACACAGACCTTATAATGAATCGGGGAAAATTAAATCCGGTAAAAACATAATTGCTAATGTAAACAAGATTGCCGTATTAGAATTGGAAGGCACTATTGCTTCGTCCTATGAAAGCAGTTTTTTTCCTGCGGAAACCAATGCGTCGGCATTGCTGAAGAATTTATCCGCAATACAAAACGACAATGAAATAAAAGGCGTAATAATAAAACTGAATACTCCCGGAGGAACTGTCGGGATGTCCCAGAATATATATAATCAGATTATGAAATTAAAAAAGGCGAAGCCTGTTATTTCCGTTATAGATGATGTAGCAGCAAGCGGAGGATATTATATCGCTTCTGCTTCAGACAGGATTATTGCTCAGGACGGCTCATTAACCGGAAGTATAGGCGTAATATTTTCTTATATGGACTATCATAATCTGCTTGCAAATAAATTAAATATAAATCCTGTTGTAATTAAAAGCGGAAAATTTAAAGATATAGGCTCAGGCTCAAGAGCGATGACGGATGAAGAAAAGCAATTAATGCAGGATATTGTTAATGACTCATACGGTCAGTTTTTAAATGCAATTACACTCGGACGCATTAACAGAAATGATAACTACACTGCAGGCAAAACCGATTTAACTGAAAAAACTCTCAAGACTTATGCAGACGGCAGAGTGTTTACGGGTAAAAAAGCAAAAGAGCTTGGTTTTATTGATGTAACAGGCGATATGGATACCGCAGAATTAATGATTGAAAAAATGGCGCAGGAGAAATTTAATAATGTACTTCCGGTCAAATTAGTAACCTACGGAAGAAAAAGCACTCTCAGCGAGTATTTTACGAGTCTTGCCGAATATAATTCAAAATCTTATATAACATTAAAGGATATAATTCCTGCAAGCATGATTTTAAGCAGAAAGCCGTTGTATTTATGGGAATAACAACTGAAGAATTTTTTGAAAATATATATAGTGTAATATTTTCGCCGAAGGAATTTTATAACAGGACTGATTTAACAAAATCAGTAAGGCTTGGTGCGGCTACGGTAGCATTTATAGCGGTTATCGTAAAAACGGCATTTGAAGTGTTCAATAACGGAATACACAGCTGGACTTTTATATTAGGTCTGGCAGGAAGCATAATTGTTCAAATAATTGCGTGGTTTTTAACCGGATTATTTTTTGAATATACTGCAAAGATATTTGATAGAGGCGGAAAGCTGGCGGATATATTGTTCTATACAGCATTTGCCCCCATTCCGTATATCTTTTTTGCTCCGTTAAATCTTATAAAAAATTCCGGCGGAGCAGGTTATTTTTCAGGCGCAATAATTGAAGTTTTGTTATACTTTTGGATAATATTTTTATATGCCCTGTCCCTTAGAGCGGCATACAATATAACTTTATCACGCTCTTTTATGCTGATATTTCTGCCTTTCCTTGCTT
This sequence comes from uncultured Muribaculaceae bacterium, assembly GCA_964491345.1. Taxonomy (GTDB): domain Bacteria; phylum Cyanobacteriota; class Vampirovibrionia; order Gastranaerophilales; family Gastranaerophilaceae; genus Avigastranaerophilus. The sequence goes on along the minus strand of CAZBFV010000006.1, from coordinate 38,154 downwards.
CTTTTTTTGCATTATACTGGATGGTATGTTTTATTACAAAAATATGGTATATATTCTCAATATGAGAAACAAAAGCATGATAAAAATACTATTAACAGTTCTGATAATAATTATTCTTCCGCTGAAATCGGAGGCTTTTATGTCGGCATCCGATACGCTCAGCGTTGTAGAGAATAATTTATTCGGATACGACTATAAAAACGATACGGAAGCATCGAGGCTGGACAGAATAGAAATGCAGATATACGGAAGCAAAAAATCGGGAAATGTTGAATCGAGGCTTGATAATATAAAAAATGATACGGGAATCAGCATAAGCGAAAAAAACAAATCAGCAAAAGCAGAAGGAAAACAAAATCAGCAGGCGGATAATCCCGCATTAAAAGAAGATGCAAGCGTTGATTACCCTATTGTGGATAAAATGGAACGGACAATATTTAATACAACATATAAAAAGGATAATATCTACGCAAGGCTGGACAGACTGGAAGATAAAGTATTTTCGAAAAGAAATAATGATGATTTAAATACCAGAGTTGATAAACTTGCATCTGTGATACAGCCTAAATCTAAAAGAAATTCCAAAGAACAAACATACACTGCTAAAGAACTTGATACATATTATTCAAAAAGCGGGTTAGAGCCTGTAAACAGCGGATCTCTGCCGTTTCAGCTTGCTGCGCTTGAACAGGATTTATTAAAAAATGATTATGCAGGCGAAAATAATTCTAAAAGACTAAGCAGGCTTGAAGAAAAACTGTTCAGCAGGACATTTGCCAATGATAATGATACAACAAGATTTCAACGGATTATGGTTGCTTATGATGCAAAAAAGCAGAGCTATCTATACGATAACAACAGAAAAATGCAGAATATGGCGACTATGACACAGCTCAGCGGAATATTATTAATGATTTTGGCTATTTTGCTATAACAGTTTCATCTTTAGGAAAGAACTCGGAAAATTCTGAATAAACATCGGTTGTTTCCGGAGATATAACATTGTCGATAACAGCTTTAGATTTGTTATTTTTAATATTTCTGACTAAATCGACAGTACTGCCCGCCGTATTTTTACCGATATTAAAGCCTGACATTGAAGCTGCTATATAAGAAACTCCTTTTAAAAAGTAGGCCGCAGTCTTTATGAACTTATTATTCGGGATATTTTTGGAATTTTTTATTCGTTTTTCAAGGGCTGATAAGCCTTTTTCAGCTGATTTTTCAAAAATATACATAATGGAAATCCCGCCCGCCTGTTCGCACCCTGTTTTAACCTTGTCATCGGATTTTATGGCTGTACGAATGCCGGACAAAATAATCAGCGGATAAACAAGTTTTTTTGCAAATCCGGCAATTTTGCCTAATGCACCGGATAAAGGAGGCGGAACATTTGCCGATTCCGCAATGGCGCCTGCTGTTCTTACGGCCTGAGCGCCTGCTACGCCGTCCCTGAATATATCATTATTATGTTTACCATACTCATAATTTCTTACTGCAAAATAAGCACAAGAAACCCCATTCGGCATAATATATTAAATAACTCCTTTATACACTTTATTTATAAAAAAACATTTGATATATAGAAATTGTCTAAAACACTTAATTTATTTACAAATTTAACAATTTATTAAATAAAAGTTTAGTTTGTGAGAGAATAGCAGTATAGTTTAATTGGAGATTTAAGGATGAGAGATAAAACATTTTTAATGATTCCGGGACCTACTCCCGTGCCGGAATCGGTATTATCAGATATAGCAAGACACCCTGTGGGGCATAGAAGCAGTGAATTTTCCAAAATTTTAGAAGCGGTATATACAGATTTAAAATATGTTTTTCAAACAAAGAATGATGTAATAGTATATACTTCAAGCGGTACGGGTGCAATGGATGCGGCATTATCGAACCTTATAAATCCCGATGATAAAGTTTTATGTCTGGTTACGGGTAATTTCGGTCAAAGATGGGCGAAAATAGCCGGAGGTTTAGGCGCTGATGTTGAAATAATCGAAGCGGAAGCCGGAAATGCCATAAACCCTGATGTATTAAAAGAAAGATTAGATAAAGATATAAATAAAGAAATAAAAATTGTTACTTTAACTCAAAATGAAACGTCGACAGGTGTTACAAATGATGTAAAAACGCTTGTTTCATATATAAAACAGCATGGCGCATTATCGGTTGTGGATGGGGTTACCAGTATAGGCGCAATCGATTGCAGAATGGATGAATGGGGCATTGATGTACTTGTATCAGGGTCGCAGAAAGGTTTTATGATACCTCCCGGATTATCATTTCTGTCTGCAAGCGATAAAGCATGGAAAGTTCAAAAACAATGCAAAAGGCCTGATTTCTATTTTAATTGGGAAACTAACAGAAAATCGGTCATATCAAATTCTACGGCTTTTACTCCTGCCGTAAATCTTTTTGCAGGGCTGAAAACAGCGCTGGATATGATTAAACAGGAGGGGCTTGAAAATATTATCGAAAGACACGCTAAAATCGCAAAAGGGATAAGATTAGCATTAAAAGCCATAAATCTTAAATTATTTGTAGAAGATGAATCAATTGCGAGTACGACTATTACGGCAGTTTACCCGCCTGAAAATATTACTGTGCCGGATATAAGAAAAGTATTGAAAAATGATTATGATATAGTTGTAGCAAACGGTCAAAATCAATTAAAAGATAAAATATTCAGAATGGGAACTTTAGGTTTTGTATCGGAAAGAGATGCAATAATGGCAATAGGTTCATTGGAAGCATCGCTTCATAAACTGGGGCATAAATTTGAACTTGGCAGAGGAGTTGCAGTATTAATTGAATATTTAAACAAGGGGATAAAATGAAAGTTTTAATAACTGATAAAATAAATGAAGCGGCGGGAAGAATTCTTGAAAATGTTGCAGAAACGGATTTTCTGCCTGTCATGACTGAAGATGAATTAGTTGAAATTATTTCAAACTACGATGCGTTAATGGTCAGAAGCCAGACAAAAGTTACAAAAAAAATCATAGAAGCGGGTAAAAATTTAAAGATTATAGGCAGAGCCGGAGTCGGAGTTGATAACATAGACATTGAAACGGCAACCCAAAACGGCATTATAGTTGTTAATTCGCCGGATGGCAATACAAATGCCGCTTCGGAACATACGATTGCATTAATGCTTGCTATGTCAAGAAATATAGTTGATGCCGTTGTTTCAACAAGAGAAGGCAGATGGGAACGCTCTAAATTTACGGGAGTAGAAGTATTCGGAAAAACCCTCGGTATTATAGGGTTTGGAAAAATCGGCCAGCATGTGGCAAACGGCGCTGCTGCGCTCGGTATGAAAATTATTGTTTCAGATCCTTACACATCAAAGGAAGCCGTTGAAAAAATCGGAGCCGAATATGCAACAAGTTTAGATGAATTTTGGGGGCGGTGTGATTATATAACAATACATACGCCGAAAACAAAAGAAACGGCATATTTGATAAACAAAAATACATTAAACAGGATGAAAAAAGGCGTGCGGATTATCAATTGTGCAAGAGGCGGAATTATAGATGAAAACGCTTTAAAAGAAGCGCTTGAGTCGGGGCATGTTCAAGCTGCTGCCGTTGATGTTTTTGAATCGGAGCCTGATGTTACTTTATCGCCTTTATATAATTGCAGAGGGAATATAATTATAACTCCGCATTTAGGGGCAAGCACGGCTGAAGCCCAGTTTAATGTTGCAATAGATGTTGCCGAGCAGATAAAAGAAGTTTTGACCGGAGGCAATGCCAAATCTGCGGTGAATATCCCGTCTTTGAAAGCATCAGTTCTCGACCCAGTTAAAGATTATATGAAACTTGCAGAAAACTTAGGAGAACTCGTCAGACAATTATCTAAGGGTAATCTGAAGAACATAAATATCACAGTAAACGGTATATTATCCGAATTAGATGTATCGCCTCTTGAAATTGCCGTTCAAAAGGGCGTGTTTTCAACGACAGTGGAAGGAGCAAACTATGTTAATGCTCCGGTTATTGCGAAAAAACGGGGTATCAACGTTATAACTTCCAAATCACAGAAAGACTGCACTTTTATAGGGTCAATATCCGTAACTTTAAAAACAGATACGGAGGAAAATACCGTTACCGGTGCTTTAATTGCGCAGAATATGCCGAGAATTGTAAGAATTAATGATTACAATATGAGCATTGAAGCTGAAGATCACATGCTGATTGTTCCGCACGAAAATAAACCGTCAATGGTCGCAAAAGTTGCACTTGCAATAGGAATAGACAATATAAACATCAACAGAATGCAGGTTGCACAAAAATCAAATAATAATGATAATGTTTCAATTATGATTATTACGGCCGATAAAGATGTTGATAATAAAACAATGAATGAAATCAACAAAATTGACGGCATTAAAAATGCACAGTACATAAAATTAAATTCATAATGATAAAAACCGGGGCAATTATCCGTACTCATGCGCTGTGAAAAAACTGTTAAAATATGCATGTAATTATTTAATTATTTATGAAGTTTTTCAGCTTATTTTGGTAAATTTTCTTTTGCCGGATTAATAATGATGCTGTTATCAAACTCAAAAGGGAAGGGGGATAGCGGACACAAAAGAGAAGGGAAGGCAAAATGACAAAGAGAAAGCAGAGCCGGCACGAGAACAAACAAGAGAAATTAGGAGGGGAGGAGGTGGGGGGAAAAAAAAGAAAAAAATAACAGCTCTGCCGGAAATTTAACCGTTATCTTCCGATGTCTGTTCTGATAATCAGCCGATACCTGCTCTGAATTACCGTTCAAACCGTTTTCATAATAAAATTTTCTTTATTCTTCAATATATGTAGGTGCAGACTTAGGGCTTTTGCCTTTTATTACATTATGATAGTAAGAATATGTCATTGGCGTTTTATCATCGAGAATACCGCCATCCGTAACATCGGCAATAAATACCGTATGAGTGTATGTTTCGATTTGGTTTGTGATATTACAAATCAAATACGAGCAGGCATCTTTAATAACAGGCAGGCCGTCAATAACTGTATAAGGAATAATATCAAATTTATTGCAATCTCTTCCGCTTCTAAAGCCAAAAGTACCGATTGCCATAGGGTTTGACTTTTCAGATAATATTGAAACCGCAAACTTCTTCGTTTTTGTCAGGCAGGAGTGGGTATAATTTTCATTATTAACGCTTAATGCAATCGAGGCAGGGGAAGATGTTATCTGCATTATGCTGTTGACCGTGCATCCGGTGTATTTCCCGTCTGCCGTGCAGGAAACTATATAAACCCCGTAAGATAAATTTCTAAAAACATTATTATCCATTACAATCCTCCCGAATTTATACAAAAAGAGAGATTTACTCTCTCTTTTTACAACATCTAGCCTATTACAGGCGCATTAAACGTTCTTAAAGCAAGTTCTTTATCAAGCATATAAATGCATTTTTTGTCATCACAGATAAGTTTTAAAGTCTTTAGAACATTTCCGGCGCTTGCTTCTTCTTCAACCTGTTCTTTTAAGTACCAGTCAAGGTAAGAAACTGAGGCTCTGTCTTTTACTTCTTCCGCTGTATCAATTAAACCGTTAATTTTAGAAGTAACCGATTGTTCATGTTTTAAAATATCTTCAAATACTTCCAGCGGAGAATTCCAATCGGCTTTAGGCTGTTCAATAGCTTTAAAAGTAACTTTTCCTCCTCTTTCATGCAAATACTTAAATAAGCCCATTGCATGAGCATGTTCTTCCTGCATTTGAACGAGCATCCAATTTTTAAAACCCTGCAGATTCATTCTTTCAAAATAAGCATACATTGCCAGATAAAAATATTCCGAATAAAACTCTGCATTTATTTGTTCATTAAATGCCTTTTCTAACTTTTCATTTATCATGATAATATCTCCTTTTCTATTCTATTGTACAACTAAATCAGCGAAAAACATCAACCCGTCAATTAAAAATATTTCTTATCTTTTAATTCATCAGGCATGAACTGCTGGCTATAATCGGGATTATCGTGTGTATATACATAGCCGGCGCCGAATCCGTATTTTTTTGCATCTTTATAATGAGAATCCCTTAAATGCATGGGAGGCTGAAAATTCAGACCGTTATATATATCATTCATTGCATTGTCAACTGCAACGCAGGATTTGTTTGATTTCGGCGCACGGGCGATATATTCAACCGCCTGCGCTAAAGGTATTCTCGCTTCGGGCATCCCCAGAATTTCGGAGGCTCTGAAAGCATTGACTGCAACTGTTAAAGCGTTAGTATCGGCGTTAGATACATCTTCAGATGCGCAGACTATCATTCTTCTTGCGATAAATCTCGGATCTTCGCCTGCCGTAAGCATTTTAGCAAGCCAATATATTGAAGCATCAGGGTCCGAGCCTCTCATACTTTTTTGAAATGCCGATGCCATATCGTAATGCTCCTGTCTTGAATATTTTATAGAAGCGGACTGCACAAGCTGTTCAAGAGTTTCAACGGTTATTATTCTTGAATTATCTTTTAAAGGAGAACAAAAATAAACATTTTCAATAATATTTAAAGCAGTCCTTGCATCCCCTCTTGAATAATTAAGTATATAATCCGTAACATTTTTTTCAATAACAGCACTGCAATAGTTGTCCGATAAGTATTGAAAGCCTTTAGCCGTGATTTTACGCATGCTTTCATCATCAATAGGGCTTAATCTTACAACCTGAACTCTTGATAATAAAGCCGGATTAACCTGAAACGACGGATTTTCAGTGGTAGAGCCGATTAAAAATACCGTTCCGTTTTCAATATAAGGCAGAAGCGCATCCTGCTGAGCCTTATTGTATCTGTGAATTTCATCTATGAACAATATGGTTTTCTGCCCGTAGATTAATTTTTCTTTTGCTAAATCTACGGCTTCTTTTATATCTTTAATGCCCGAGCTTACCGCACTGAGTTCAACAAAACAGCTTTCTGTATGATTTGATATAATTCTTGCCAAAGTTGTTTTACCGCACCCCGGAGGACCCCAGAGAATTATAGAGAAAAGATGTTTTGTTTTTAATAATGAAACCAAAGGCGAATTATTATTCACTGTTTTATACTGTCCTAAATACTCTCCGAGTGTTTTAGGCCGTAATATTTCCGCTAACGGAATCTGTTTATTGCTTTCTTTTAAAGACTCAAATAAATCCATTGTAAACATTTAGCCTTTCTTTATACAATATTTTATCATTAATAACGGAGTTTACTTATGAAAAAAAACATATTTATACTTATTTTAATTTTTATGACAATTTTTATATTCTTTGTTTTAAATAAACCGGAAACGAAGGATGATAACAGGCAGACAGTTGTTTTCTGGACGCTCCAGCTGTCAGCCTTTGATTCTTATATAACAAATATAATAAGCGAATTTGAAAGACAAAATCCTGATATAAAAATAAAATGGACGGATATTCCATACTCGGAAGGCGAAAAGAGAATACTTGCTTCAATATTAACCGATAATCCGCCGGATCTGGCTAACACAACGCCGGATTTCTCGCTTATGCTTGCTCAAAAAAATGCACTTTACGGCATAGATGAAAAATATATTAAACAATTCCTCCCGTCAATTGCAGATACGCTGAAATATAACGGCAGATATTTTGGAATCCCCTTTTATGCAACTTCCGCTGTAACTTTATATAATGAAGAACTGGCAGAAAAATTATCAATAAATAAAATGCCTGAAACTTATGATGATTTATTCAATATAGATTTTAAAGCCGGCCGGAAATTTTATCTTACAATGATTAATTTTGCCGAAAATGATACTCTCTTAAAAATATTAAACAAATACAATATTAATTCTGCCGAAACTATAAATAATGAACAGAGTATTAAACTCTTTAAAGAGTTTAAAAGGCTGTATGACAATAATATCATTCCTAAAGAAAGCATTACCCAGACTCACAGGGATGCTCTTGAAAAATTTATGTCAGGCCAGCTTGCATTTATTGTTACAGGCGGTAATTTTTTAAATATGATACGGGAAAATGCGCCGTCCGTTTATAAAAATACCCGCATTCTGCCTCAATTGACAGGTTCAGCCGGAGCTTACGACTATTCCTGCATGAATTTTATTATTCCTAAAAAAGCACACAATAAAGAAGCATCGCTTAAATTTGCACTATTTTTTACAAATAAAAAAAATCAGCTTGAATTTGCAAAATTAACGCCCGTTCTGCCGGTTAATAAAGAAGCGCTGAATGACGGATTTTTCTATGAAAACTCCTTTTCTCAAAATAAAGGACATGTACTTTCAGATTACATTAAATACATTTGCAACTCAAATGCCGATTTGCAAAACAAATCAAGGATGATAAGCGCATGGCAGTTAAATAAACTGCAAAAGCCTGCTTCAGACATAAAAAATAAAAAAGAATTAAATACTTTAAGCTCAAACTGCATCCAGCAAATATTAATAAATAATGCACCCGTGAAAGAAACTCTTGATAAATTTGCCGAAGATTGGAAAAAGCTGTAATTTGAAAATGAGGTTTTTTGTTTTAAAATTTTATTATGAAAACTCTTGATAAATTTATTATTAAACAGCTGATAGAAATATTCTTTTTAGGTGTAATCGTTTTCACATCGATAATTTTTGCATCCGATACTTTTATTTCGCTGATAAAGCAGATATCAGAGTTCGGAATGCCTCTTAATCTGGCATTTATGATTATATTGCTGAATCTTCCGGCTGTTATTGTTATGACAATACCTATGAGCGTTCTTTTTGCAACAGTTATGACCGTAAATAAAATGTGCCTGCAATCGGAAATAACAATTTTAAAGGCCTGCGGAATAGGCATAGAAAGAATTTCCAGACCGATTTTTATATTTTCGGTTATAATGGCGCTTCTCACATTTTTCATAAATGAAACAATTGTTCCCCAAACAACATCGCAATCAAAGACATTAGCGCTGTATGCCCTTGTTCAAAGAAATATTCCCGAAGGAAAAAAGAATTATACGATAAAAGAGCTTAAAGAAGGTAATTATTTAAAAAGACTGTTTTATGTAGCGGAATGCGAAGATAAAAAATTTTCAAACGTTTCAATTTTAGACCTCTCGGACGAAGATAAAATACAAATACTTCAGGCAAAAACGGGAACTTCTGTCATAGAAGGATGGCAGTTTGATAATGCTTCCATTTATACTATCTCAAAAAAAGGCAAAACACTTAATACATCTTGGATTGAAAAAACAATTATTGACTTCGGAAGCGATATTCAGGCCCAGCTCGAAAAGAAAAATGACGGCTCGGACTATAATTTTAATCAGCTTAAATATATAATTTCAAAAAATAAAGATAAACTGCCCGTTAATATACTTTTAAAATATCAAATATCATTTTGGGATAGAATTGCCCTCCCTGTAACTACAATAGTGTTTGTATTAATAGGCATCCCCCTTGCAATCACACCTCCGAGGGTGAAGCATAACAGAGGTTTCCTGTTCTCTATTGCCATTATATTCTGTTATTATATAATCAGGGCTTTTTCTGTTTCTCTTGGAAACAGCGGAGCTATACAGCCCTGTTTAGCCGCTAATCTGCCTAATATTATTATCTTCATTATCGGTTACTTTTTATATAAAAATAAATTAGTGAATATATAAAATATATACCATTATGAATTTTTGTAAACAAATCCAAACGGCTTAGAATATATGTTTTCTGCCCTTTTATTAAAATATTTTGTCCGTAAAAGGCAATTTCTTAAATATATATTTTTTATATATATTGTATAGAGTTTAAGAAATGAGGACGAAATGAGTTTATTCAGCAGCATTACAGGATTTAACGCAAATACGATAAAGGAATTTGCAAACACAAAAGAAACAAAAGCAGAAGATGAAAAAGTAGATTATTCTAATGTAGATTACTGTGTTGGTAATAATTACAACAACACATACGAAAAAGAAGATAATGTATATAAATCTTATGACAGCGAATATGAAGTAACATCAAAATATTTGAATTATAATAAAGATAACCCGACGATAGATTTCAATTTATAGATAAACATTTTTTATGGAATATTTTATATATCTGCTATTAAAACAGCAGTTTATCCTTTCACTGCACCGTCGTTTTTGCCGGAAACAATATATTTCTGCATAAATATAAAGAAAATAATTATAGGTATTACGGATATAATTGAACCGGATGCTATATACCTCCAGTTTGCGCTGAACATTCCCTGCAGGTCATTTACGCCTACAGGCAGGGTATATAACGCTTTATTTGTTAATAATATGCTCGGCCATAAAAATTCACCCCAAGAGCCTATAAAAGTAAAAACGGCAAGAACTGCAAGGGAAGGTGATGTCATCGGCAGAAGAATTTTTAACCAGATGTTAAAAATTGTACATCCGTCAATAAAGGCTGCTTCTTCCATTTCTTTCGGCACTGATAAAAATGCCTGCCTCATTAAAAATATACCGAACGCATTTACCGCAAAAGGAAGTATTAAGCCTAAATATCCCGTTGTATAGCCGTAAGCATCAACAAGGCGGAGTTTTAGCACAATCAAATATACAGGGAGCATAATTGCCTGAAACGGTATCATTATTGTTGAAAGTATTAAGCAGAAAATAAAATTTTTTCCTTTAAAATTCATTCTTGCCAGCGGATAAGCTGCTAATGACGATAAAATCAGGTTTAAAACAACGGTAGCGGAAGCGACTATAAAACTGTTAAGGAAATAAGTCAAAAAAGGAATTTTTTTCCATGTTTCAGCAAAATTAACTAATGTAATATGCTTTGGTATAAATACGGGGGGATATTCAAAAATATTTTCGCCGACTCCTTTTAATGCCGTGGATATAAGCCATATAAACGGAAATAAAGATAAAAATGAAATAAATATCAAAAATAAATGCGCAGTAAAGTTTTTAAAAAATTTTTTAATCATAATTTATACCTCTTATTTTCAAAAAAGGTAATATTTATAATCGAAAAAATCAAAATTACAATAAGCAGTATAACTGAAGCAGCCGAAGCCATTGATAAATCAAGATTTTCAAATGCACGCTCGTATATATAATAAACTATTGTTTTCGTTGAATTTAAAGGTCCGCCTTTTGTCATAACATATATTTCGGTAAACACTTTTAATGCCGATATTGATGATATTGTAACAACAAGCGCAACAGCGGGCAATATCTGCGGAATCGTAACCGTTAAATGTTTATAAAATTCATTTGCGCCGTCAATATCCGCTGCTTCATATAAATCCTGAGGAACTCCGGTTAATGCGGAAAGATATATCATCATATAATAGCCTATGCCCTTATATATTGTAACAAGCGCAACGGAAAACAGTGCAAATTTAGTGTCGGTAAGCCATCCTGCGGGCATAAAACCGATTTTTTCAACAATATAATTTAAAATTCCCTGCTGTGCGTAAATCCACTTAAAAGCAATTGCAACTACAACTATTGATACGACTACAGGTATATATATCAATACTTTGTATATGGTAATTCCTCTTATTTTTTTGTTTATAAATATTGCAACAATCAAAGGAACAACCGCAAGAAAAGGTACAACCATAAACAGGAAAAGAAAAGTATTTTTTACAGCTGTATAAAATTCGCCTGATTTTATCAGCTCAGAGTAATTCTGCACTCCTGCAAAAGCAGGATTATATATATCGTTTGAATAATTATGAAAACTCAAAATAATTGTATGGAAGAACGGAAGAAAGAAAAACACCGCCAAAAATACCATTGCCGGCAGTATAAATAAATATGGTATGTATTTTTTATAAAAACAATTCACTTTATAATCCTTAATTAATTATAAACTTTATTGGCAATAATTGCACTAAAAATGTTTTTATATAATTAAGAGGATTATTATGAGCGTTTTTAAAAACAAAGATACAATTATAAAAAATATTTATAAAAACTTTTTAAAAAAGGTCAAAAGACCCTCTGAAAAATTTCAAATGAAAAATAATAAAATCACCGGATGCTGCACCTTGACAATTCAGGCGGATACCGAACGAAAAAAACAGGCAATTGATACTAAATTAAAAAAACTTCTTCTTAAATATATAGATGAACCGCAGACACTCATTAAATATATGAAATATAACAAATTAAACGTATATACTATAAAATATGCCCGGATACTGCTTGATATTATAAAAGAGGAAGAAGGCTTTATTACGCCTAAAAAAGGCTTTGAGGCTTTTATAATTAACCTGTTTACGGGTATTATTGCAGAGAAAAAACCGATAATTAAATTTTCTACAAGACCGATGTTTATTTTCAGTGAAAATAATCAGGAAATATACACAATCGCAAGAGCACTGCACAAATATTACGGCTATAAAAATAAACTGCCGGGATTTGATTATAAATCTCAAAAATTATTCAAAAAGATATATACATCAAGAAACAAAATGACTTCACCGTTTGCCGGCTGCAATATTGAAGAAATATATGCCTGTAAAGATGCCATTCATCGTGATTTAGAGTCCGTTAATTTTTCAATCCGGCTCGCCGAAGAAACGCAGGGGGCTAAAAACGCCCTTAACAAAATTAAAGAAAATAATTACGCAAATATATAAAAAACTTGAATATTCAGCCTGATATAATTAATATATATTATATGAAATATCTGTTGGTTATATTGCTTTTTATAAATATTATATTCATTCAGCCGTCTGCATCTGCAGATATGGATTATGATTCTTTATACAATAAAACAGAGCCGTTTACATCAAAACTTTATAATAATGTCGACCCTTATGAAGATGAAGATGCAATTAAATATGCCTGGTCGCCTTATCCGCTTTTCCGCTCCGCCGCATATTTGTACTTTAAAGATATAAAAATAGAACCCGGATACTACATTCTTACTCCGAGGAATATAAAAGATAAGGATTATATACTTTTTAAACAGAACGGCAAAGTTCAGCATATTGTTCCTGCGGCAAAAACAGAACGGACTCCGTTAAACTTTTATGAGGCAAATACCCCGCAGATGAAAAAGACCAGATGGCAAAAGTTTACTACCGGAGTCAGAGATAAATTTTATGAAATATCAGGCGATTCAATGCGTACAGCTCCGCCTAAATCGTTTGTTAATGTCGAAGCGGAAGTTTCATTCATAATAGTTACAATGTATTACGGAGAAAAAAAATACACAATTATATTTAAACGCAATCCGTATTAAACAATTTTTGAAGCATAGCTTAAATATTTTTTTGCCAATGCCGTATTATGCACACGATGAAATGTTATATCATTTAGCATAGCGGAATACAGCGCAGTTATTTCGTCAGCTTCGCCAAAATCTGCATTAAAAGTGCTTTTCATAAACGATTTTCTTGAAATGCCGAGTAATAAAGGCACTTTTAATGAAGTAAATTCTTTAATCCTTTTCAAAATCTCAAAATTTGACTCTATGGATTTTCCAAATCCTATGCCTGCATCGGCAATAATTTTATTTCTGCTCATGCCTGATTTTACAAGTTTATCAATTTTTTTATCCAATATGGAATATATATCATCGACTATATCAGAAGCTGTGTAATCTTTTGACAAAGCGGGAACGTTATCCGAATGCATAATAACAACAGGAATATCATTCGAGGTGACAAAATTATACAAATCAATATCATAATCAAGCCCGGAAACATCATTTATAACATCTGCACCGTTTTCTATTGCTGATTCTGCGGTTTTATAATTTCTTGTATCAACGCTTACGGGTATATCAATTCCGCTTTCTCTTATCTTTTTTATGACAGGTATTATTCTTTGTGCTTCTTCCGCCTGAGGCACTTTATCAGCGTGCGGTCTTGTAGATTCGCCCCCTATATCTATAATATCCGCTCCTTCATTAATCATTTTATTTACATGGGATAATGCGGAATTAATATCAAAATATTTTCCTCCGTCGGAAAAAGAATCGGGCGTAACATTAAGTATGCCCATTATATAAGAATTTTTTTTATTAAAAACAGTGTTTCTTATCTTAAATGTATCTTCGTCAAAACTAATTTTTCTGCTTAATTCATCAGCTAAAATTTTTAAACGAAACGGCTGTTTTTTTAATTTTTGTACTAATTTTTCAATCTGTGATAAAGAGCCGAAAATAATACAATCGGTTTCACTGCACCTGCACATAACAGCTTCTTTGCTTACGGCGCAGTCAAACCCCAGCGATAAACACATCTGTTTTAATATATTTGCTTCATAAGGCTTTAAAGAAAAGATTTTATATGCTTCTCCCGTATATTTTCCGCAGGCTGTATTAATATATGCTTTATCAAAATTAACGGAATTTAATTCCTTTATAATATCTCTGCCGGCTTTTTTTATTATAAATTTATCCATATAAAAATTATAAAAAAAACGGACTGCTTTGTACAGCAGTCCGTTTTTAATTTTTATTTTTCCGCTTCGGTATTATGATAAAATATTAACAATTTCCGATAGAAAACCGACATTTTCTATTGCGCTTTTATACGCATTAACATTCTTTTGGGAAATATCACGAATGCCGTCTTTGTTGCCGTCTGCGGCAGCTATCTGGGGAAGCCCGACAGCTACAGCCGCTGCGCCGGCTAAGTTTTTAAACGCTTCCGCTGCATTTCCGTCTTTTTTAATACATTTTTTATATATATTTCTTGCGGTTTTTTCTGCTCCTTCTACTATTCTGCCGGCTGTGCTTGCAATTTTCCCGTCCTTTTCAGCTAAAGCAGACGATTTTTCTTTCACAAAATCAGCAGTTCTTTTAAGCCCCTTCTCAAATGCCGGAGCAAATTTGGGAAATATCTCATTTACTTTTGACGCCGCAAATTTTCCGCCGGCATACATTACTAAACATGCTGCGCCGAGAGAAACCAATACGCCTAATTTAGATTTTTTTTCAGGTATATTTTCATCTGTTTTGGTTTCCTGCTTTTTTTGCGTGTCAAATGAATCAGCTATATTATTTGCAGCCGATACAACTTTATTGTAATCCCTTTTTTGGTCGGAACCAAACGAAACCTGAGGTTTTATAGGGGTGCATCCGGCTATTGCAGAAATATTCATATAAAATTTCCTTCCTTATTTTATTTTTACCTTTTCAATCATTTGAAAACATGTAAAAATTTTTTTTGCTATTTTCTTTTAATTTTTTTAACATTTGTAACCTGTACAGGATTATATTATAGCATAAAACGGCTTAAAAGCTCAAATTATTGCGATATTTTATATCGTAGGCTATCAGTTTTATTAATTTATCTATATTTTCATCTTCTTTTACGGATTTTTTCCCGTTCGCAGGCATTGCCTTATCGGTTGCATCATTTTTACAGTCAAAATATATATCGCATTTTTGTTTTATTGCCGCAAGGTTATTAAAGTCAAGCTCGGGCGGTACTTTGCCTTTAAAACCCAGCTTTTCTATCGACGGAAATAATGTATAATTTGAATTGTCAGGCTCTATTTCTCTTTGATGCAGGTATAATGCGTAAGTATAATCATCAAATGCTTTTTTTGTTTTGCCGGTATAATACGTTAAAAATACATCTTTAAACGGCTGATAGACTTCATCTACAGAGTATTTATCGTCTTTAAATTTATAACATAAATCTTCCACATCTTTTAATTTTTCGACGTCTGCGCCTAATATTTGTATTTCGCCTAAATATCCGTTATACATTCCTCTGTATTTTTTCAGTATATCATTTGACAGGTCTACATTAATATGCACGGATAAATAGCCTGATTTTGATTTATTAACCTTATATTCCGCGCCTGATAATTCTGCGAGTTTTTTTAATGTACTGTTTTTTACATAAGCATAATCTGATGCCTTTTTATTTTTAGGCAGTTTATCGGGATCGGGAATATTATTCTCTATGGATAATATTTTTAGTTTTTTATCTTCAACAGCCTGTTTTAAACCGTCAAATAATGAATTTACGGTTTTGGAATTACAATCATGCAGAATAATTCTTGCCCCTGCTATATCATTAGCATAATATTTAATTCCTGATATTGACTGTACTTTCATATTCATTCTGTTTAATGATTTAGCTGCATTATCAGAGTCTTGGATTGCTTCAATTATCCGGCTGTTTTTTAAATCTTGTTCATACTGTAAATATGAATTTATATTCATCATATTAAATTTTTTTATACGCTCGGCAGCTTTACAGACAAAATATTCAACGGAATTATATGGAGATATTTTATCGCTCGGATTATTTAACGAAAGAATATACTTATTAATTACATTCTTTATAACGGTTTTATTATAGTTATCCGATATTTTATAAAATCTGCAAAATTCATCTGCTATCTGACTTGATAACGCAGATACATCATCATTGTACCATTTCATATATCTTGATATGACTTTTTCTCTTATGCTTTTTGCATTTTTTACCCTTGTATAATAAGTTACCGGAGGATTTTTCCCGTTGTTTTGCTCAAAGCGGGGCTGTATATATTTATCTAATATACATTCAAGGTAATACCTTGCGGGTTGCGCATTTTCTTCTACCCTGTGGCACAGCTCCTCGCTCGGTGCAAATGCCATATACTCGCCTTTTAGTTTTCCTTTGCCCGTAAAAGAAACAGTATCACACGCTAACGGTGCTGTATTATTGTTTCCGGCGAAAAAGACACCGCCGGTCCGCACTGTGCAGTTACTTCCGGCTGTACGAGCTGAAAATGAATTAATTATATTTGAAAAACTATTAATTAACATACAGGAACTAAAACATAAAAAAAATTTTTTTTGTTTTAGTTGAATAAAATTTATATAATTTTACATTATCCGCCTAAACCACTTTCGAAAGCCCTATCGGCTTATCTATATCCCTGTTTAATATTGATGCCGTTTCAAATGCAAGCAGCTGAAGAAGAATTAAAGCGGAAAACATAAAATTAATCTCGCCGGAAGTCTGTATGTTTATAATTTTTTTATTGTCTGAATTATAAAACGGAAATGCGGAAATTATCAACGGCTCCGTATTGTAATCCGTATTTATTTTATTAAAAACCTTGATTGCGGAAGCTGTATTATGATTATTTACAAATGCAACAACTGCGCATTTTTTATTTAATACGGCAATATGCCCGTGCAGAAACTCGCCCGTCGGATATGCAGTTGTATTTATATATGATGTTTCTTTTATCTTTAATGCTGCTTCTTTTGCCAGCGGATAAAACATTCCGGAAGCAAGCACCGCCGCATTGTCATATTTTGAAAGTATTTTGGAATATCCTGTTATTTCTTTCTTTTTATCAAAAGCCTTTTTCATATTTAACGGAAGATTTTTAAGCTCATTTAAAAATATATCTGCAGGAATATTTTCAGCCTCCATAATCTTTATCGCAATTAAAAGCAGGCAATACAGCTGTGTACACATTGCTTTTGTCGAGGCTACGGCTTTTTCTTCACCGGCTAAAGTCAGTATTTTGTATTTACAGTTCTTATACAGGGTTGAATTTTTAGTATTGGTAACTGCTAAAGTTTTATTCGTTTTTATTTTAATTTTTTCAAGCGCATTGTTTGTATCAGATGTTTCTCCGGATTGGGAAATAAAAATATACAGCGTATCAGGCTCTGCATCAATGGATTTTAAAAGAGAAACCTCGCTCGCATAATATGACTGAGCCTCGCAATGAGCATACTCTCTTAAAAAACCTGCGGTTATGGCTGCGCTGTGATAGGATGACCCGCTTGCAATCAACACCGTTTTTTTTATGTTATCCGGCAGCAATATATTTATACAGTCATTATTTTTTATATATTTTTTCGCAAGATAAGCTGTTATCTCAGGCTGGGAATATATTTCCCTTTCCATATTTGTTTTATGTTTTATGTTTAAAAAATTTTTTAAATAATCCCGCAGCATTTCTTTCTCTTTTTTATAATATTTAGTAAAACTTGGTTTTATATCCCTGAAGTATGTTTTTAGGACTGATAATTCCCATGTCGAATAACAGCCGGGTCTGAGCCTTATTGTATTCTATCATATTTTTAATAAGATTTAAATTAGCACTCACCTTCAAATTCTGAGAAGCAATTACATCAATAAAAGTCGCTTCGCCCGACTTCATATTTGAAAGGGATAAATCCAAGCTCACATCCGCCGATTCAACCTCGACTTTTGAAGCCTCTATCTTTTTTAAATACGTTAAAGAATTATAATATGAATTTAATATATCCTCTTTAATCCGCCTTTCTAAATTTATAAGTTCTGTTTTTTTCTGTTTTACAACGGCGGAATCGGCTTTTAATTGAGTAATTGTCCCCATAAGCATATTTTTTCCCAAATACGCCGTTACATCAAGGGTAATGCTGTTATGATTTGAAAGCCCCGCCCGTTTTGTACCTACCATGCCGTTTTGATATCCGACTGTTACATTCGGCATAATATCGGTATAATTTGCACTCCTTATTGCTTTACAGGCTTCAATCTCAGCCTTTTTAGCCTTTATATCTTCCCTTGATTCAAGCGCCTGTTTATATAATTCTTCAATCCCGTATTTTGGATTTACCAAGGGTCTGTGGTCAACCCTTATTTCAAACGGATATACGGCATCAAATACATCTATACCCAGTATATAGGCTAAATTTGCCTGCTGTAATCTCAAAGAATTTAATGCTGCCGTATAATCCTGCTGGGCGCCCGCAAGCTCCGCTTCTCCCCTTTTTACATCATATAATGTTCCTAAACCTGCTTCAAATCTGCCTCTTGTATATTTAAGCTGTTCCAGCCGGTCATACAGGTTGACTTTCTGAACTTCAATTTCCATTTTCTTCTCGAGAGTATCGTAATATGCAAGCACTGTTCTTAATAAGGTTTCGTCTTTAGTAAATTCCAAATCAGCCCTTGCTTCTTTCAGCCGGTTTCTTGTTTCTGCCAGATTAAAAAAGTATCTTCCCTGCTCTAATATTGACCACCTTGCTATAAAAAAACTTTGCACCGGAACTTCATGGGTTGTTGTTGCTACAATTCCGCCCACCAAATAGTTGCCTTCCAGATTTTGTATATCAAAATTATAGTATATATCGGGAAGAAGCGAAAACTGAGAGTTTTTGTTATTCCAAAATGCCTGCTCTTTCGCTGCTTCCCGTTCAAGTATATCATAGTTTCCGCCGACAGCTGTCTTTATGCATTCTTCAAGATCCGTATATATAAAATTTGTTTCCAATTCTTTTTCAATCTCCCTGTCCAATATATACTGTTTTTCCACATCCGAAATACTTGCAGAGCCTTTTATAATTTCCGAAAAAGATTTATAACTTTCATTTTCGCAGCAATTTTCTATTGTATTTATATACGAGTTTACATCCGCATATACCCTGATGCATGACAAAATAAATAACAATAGTGCTAATACAATCCTCATACAAAAAATTATGTTCCGGTCCTGCAAAAAAATATCTTAGCCAATCGGGCGAAAATTTATATTATTTGCTTTCAAGTCTTTTTGTTCTTACCTGAACATCCTCTATGAGTTTTCTGTTAATCGCCAGTAAATCCGCAAGTATGCCGAATATACACGTTTGAAAACCCGTTATAACAAGTATGGATGCAAAAATCAACGATTGAATATGCCCGTTGCCGTGATTCATTATATAAAAAATTAAAAATCTCGCCAGAAGCACAAAACCGCATAATAATATCATCCCGCCTATCATTGCAAAAAATCTGAAAGGTCTGTATATTATAAACATTCTTAAAATTGTAAAAGAATTTTTCTGTATATATGAAAAAATATTCTTTACCAATCTCGATTTTCTATAGCAGGAATTTACCCTTACTGGCACGGATACAATATGAAGCCCTTTTGTTTTTGACTGAATAACAGTTTCTATCGTATATGTATAATTATCAAATACGTTTATGGATAGTGCTGCATCCCTTGAAAATGCCCTGAATCCGCTCGGCACATCATCGGTTTCCGTTGAACTCAGCAGGCGGACAACTTTTGACCCTAAAAACTGCAAAAATTTTTTAAAAGGCGAAAACTGTTTCATTTCTTTTATCGGTCTTGCCCCTATTACAATATCCGCCTTTTTCTCAAGAATCGGCTTTATAAGTTTTTCAATATCATCGGCGCAATATTGATTATCGGCATCCGTATTGACTATAATATCCGCACCTTCTAATATTGCCTTCTGCAGTCCCGCCGTGAATGTTCTTGCTAAACCGTGATGATGCGTCGTTGTAACTATATGCTTTACCCCGTATTCTTTTGCTATTTCAAGCGTTCTGTCAGTGCTTCCGTCATCGGAAACCAATACTTCCAGCTCATCAATTCCTTCTATTTTCTGAGGCAATTGAGATAATGTAACCGGAAGCGCTACTTCTTCATTATAACATGGTATCTGAATTATTAATTTCATACAAGCCAGCCGTATATGTGGTAGAATTATATGCGTAAATTTATAATACTATACTTTAGCATGAAAAATAATACTTTTTTCAATTTATTTATAATAATATTAATTGCTGTTTTATTCAGGTTTTATTTTCTGGATAAGCCCGAGGGGCTTTGGAATGACGAATATGTAGGCTGGTACATTGCTTCAATTAAGGATATTCATATATTTATTCAAAAAATGCTTCAAAACTGCCATACCCTGTTTTATTATATATATCTTAAAGTCTGGATGTATTTATTCCCCGATACTGATTTATCTTTAAGAATATCATCCGTTGTTCCGTCTTTAATAAGCATTATTGTTATGTATTTTGCGGGAAAAGAAATAAATAGCGGAAAAACCGGGCTTTTGTGCGCTTTTCTTACGGCAGTAAGCTCTTTTCATATATATTTTGCGCAGGAAGTAAGATTATACAGCCTTTTATTTTTGTTTACTTCCCTTTCCGTTCTATACTTTATTAAGTCGGCTGAACGCCCGTCAGGCAGAAACATTTTTTTGTTTATTCTTTTTGAGTCGCTTATTATAATAACCCACACATTAGGCATAATATATTCATCTGTTTCAATTATAATTTTATTCGCATATCTGCGTAAATACGGTGATTTTTACACAAATAAATCGGATTTTGCCAAATACATATTTCCATATATCATTGCCGTTTTGCTGTTAATTCCCACGGCATATTCAATTTTGAAAATAAATTCCATATCCCAGTTTTGGTCGGGATTTTCTTTTGCAAAAATAATGTTTAACTTTGTCGATTACTTCTCGCCTGTCCAGACAAATATTATTAATTCTCCCGATTCAGCACTTTCTTTTATATATAAAAACCATTCGATAAAATATGTATTCGTTATATTCGGGCTTCTGCCGGTATTTATTGCATTTGCCGGCATATATAACGGAATCGTGCAGAAAAATAAAATACTCAATTATATTTTAATGTCATCTCTTATATTTTTTATTATACTTGTTATTTTATCAGCCTTTCATAAAATGATTTTAATAACAAAATATTCCGAAGAAATCTACCCCTCTCTGCTTTTATGTCTGTCTTACGGATTTTTGAGTATTAACAGGCGGAAGCTGAAAATAATTCTTATATCTTTATTTATTTTTCTTAATTTATTCTATCTTTTAACTGCTTCCGACGCAGTGCATAAACGCAACAGACGGGAAGGAAACAAAATTGTTGCGGAACTCATTAAGCAGTCAAGACTCAAAAAGAATGATATTATTCTTTTAACCTATTACGATACCGATAAATTTGAAAGGTATCTGGAAAACAAAGATCAATACCGCTTTATTTCCGTAAGCAAATATAATTTTAATTATTTTTTATTTGACGGGGAAGATTATAAAAAACTTCAAAAAGAAGGCAAATATGAACATAAAGACTATTTTAAGGAATTTCCGAATAAACAAATACTCAATTTTTCAAAAGAATTTATTTCAAATAAAATGGAAACAGGCGACAGAGTGGGAATTGTCTTTTTAAACACGGTTTCTTTTCTGACAAATGATACAATTCAGGATATTATGAAAGATGAAAAAAAACTTAAATACACTCCGTTTTTGTTTTTGGTTTTTTCAGCTTTTAAAAACAGCATAATGTATTCGTTTAAAGACATCTGCAGGGTGGACAGCATAACGGATTACGGCGACTGGACGCTTGTTGTTTATGAAAAAATTTATTAGTTTAGTCGGGGGCTGTCAGGTTTTCTATTGCGCTCAATTGAGAATTTATATACCTGCGGAGTCCGGCAGGATAATTGTCTTTGCTATTTTCTTTTATATAGCTTTCGGCATCTTCTCTTGCGAGTTCCAATATATATAAATCCTTTGTCAAATCTGCAAGATGTAATTCTGCAAGCCCGCTTTGTCTTACTCCAAGCACTTCCCCCGGACCTCTTATTTCTAAATCTTTCTCTGCTATTACAAATCCGTCATTTGTCTGCACAAGAACATTCAATCTATGCAGGGTGTCCTCATTTCTTGAAGAAGATACAAGCACGCAATACGACTGGATACTGCTTCTTCCGACTCTGCCCCTTAACTGGTGGAGCTGGGAAAGCCCGAAACGCTCGGCATTTTCTATTACAATTACGGTTGCATCCGGTACATCGACGCCGACTTCTACTACCGTTGTACATACAAGAATATCATACTGCTTATTTTTAAATTCACTCATCGCCTTATCTTTTTCACAGGGTTTCATTTTTCCATGCAATAATCCCACTTTTAAATCGGAAAATACTCCCGCCTGCAGTTCTTCCGCTTCTTTTGCAGCTGCTTTTGCAGACAGTGTTTCTGATTCATCTATTAACGGGAATACAATGTATGCCTGATGCCCTTTTTTTACTTCATCTCTTATTAAATTAAGAGCTTTATTTCTTTGAGAGAAAGGCAGTAATGCTGTTTTGACGGGTTTTCTCCCTTTCGGAAGCTCATCGATTACGGTTAAATCCAAATCGCCATGAACGGTTAAAGCAAGGGTTCTGGGTATAGGGGTTGCCGTCATTGTGAGCATTTGAGGTATTTTTGCTTTGGTTTTCAGCATATTCCGCTGTTTTACCCCGAATCTGTGCTGTTCATCAATTACTATTGCGCCTAAATTTTTAAATTCTATGTTATCCTGTATTAAAGAATGAGTGCCGACTGCAATATTTATCTGCCCGTTTCTTAAATCCTGCTCCAGCTTTAACTTTTGTTTCTTTGTATTTGATGATGTAAATAATGCGCAGTTTATTCCTAACGGCGACAGCCAGCTTATAAAATTATTGAAATGCTGCTGCGCCAATATCTCCGTAGGCGCCATTATTGCGGCTTGAAATCCGTTTTCTATTGCCGCTAAAAGCATTATGCAGGCTACAACGGTTTTTCCGCTTCCTACATCCCCCTGAAGCAATCTTTGCATGGGTCTATCGGAGTCTATATCATTTAATATTTCATTTACTGCTCTTTTCTGGGCGGATGTAAGCTCAAAGGGCAGACTCTTTATAAATCTTTTAACAAGCCCGTCTTCTTTTATATTTAATGCAACCGTTTCAAAATTGCCCGCATTATAATCTCTTACGGACAATAGTTTTATCTGCATTAAAAATAATTCTTCATAAACAAGAGTAAATCTTGCTTTCTCAAGCTGTTCCTGATTATCCGGAAAATGGATTATTTTTACGGCGTTTTTTCTGTCATACATCTTGTATTTTTTTACAAATTCATCAGGTATAAGATTTTCTATCTTATCTTTATGGAGTTCTATTGCATTATAAATTGCCTTTCTTAAGGCTTTTATGTTTAAATTTTCAATAAGCGGATAAACGGGGACAATTCTGCCTATATTCAGGCTGTTATTCTCCGTAATTTCTTCATTTACTGCCTGAAACTGAGGTTTATCCACGGTTATTTTTTTTGTATAATCATCGTATTTTACACAGCCTGAAACGATTATTCCGGAGCCTGCGGGAAATTGGGATTTATATCGTTCTATCGAATAGCGGTTTATTTTGGAATAAAAAAAATTTAATTCAATCGAGCCTGAATTATCCGTTATTCCAACCTTTATTATTGTTAGATTTTTTTTTGTGGTATATGTTTTTAATGAGGCAATCCGCCCGTAAATGGTTACATTCCGGCCGATTTTTAAATCTTTTATTAAAGAGCGGGACGAATAATCTATATATTTTTTAGGGAAATAACTTATTAAATCAAATACAGAAAATATGCCTAATTTATTAAGCAGATATCCGAACTTCGGACCGACGCCTTTAAGCATTGCGACATCCATATCGTATAAAGGGATATTTTCCGGTTTTTTTCCTTTCGCTTCCGTTTTTTCCTCAGGATTTATCTCTTTTTTTAAAACTGCCGTAAAATTCATTATGGTCTTTTTTCTTCTGAGCATATTTTCCTGAGGGTAATACTCAAATGCTTCTATTAAGGGAAGCCATTTAGCATTCCCGCCCGATAAGCTGTATATTTTACGAAGCTGTTTCAGCATAAAGCCTGAAAAAGCATTTTCTCTGCCCGTTATATTTATATATTTATATTTTTCTTCAGCCCGAATGGCTCGTTTTATCTGCTCTATATCAATTCTGCTTAAATAATTATCTTTCATTATCCTTTATTCTCAAGACTTCATATATATCAATAGGCTTTGATTTGCCTTTAAAATTTATACCGGTCAATTTTAATACATCTACCCAGTCTTTTACATAATTATATGTATATTCGGAAATTAAAAACTGAGTTTTTAATATTTGATTATAAGACTCAATTCTGTATGCAAGATTTACATTATCGCCTATTACTGTATATTCCAGTCTTTCTTCCGTGCCTATATTGCCCGCAAAAACTTCGCCTGTATTTATGCCTATTCCGACAGATATTAAAGGCTTGTTTTCTTTCTCAAATTTTTTTCTCAAAAGTTTTATGCCCTCTATAATTTCAAATCCGCATTTTACCGCATTAACAGAATGATTTTCATCTTCGATAGGCTCGCCGAAAACTGCAAGCAGTCCATCTCCCATATACTTATTAACTATTCCGTTGTAACTTTCGATTATGGGTTCTATTGTTGAAAAGTATTCGTTTAATATGGCAGATACTTCCTGAGGCTCTATATTTTCTGATAACCGGGTAAAATTTCGGATATCGACAAACAAAAGCGTAGCAACAGTCCTTATTCCCCCCGGTTTTAGCCTGCCGGCATCAGCAATTACTTTTTTCATTACATCTTTAGATAAATATTTCCCCATAGCATTTTTTATCATTTCGGCTGTCTTATCAACGGTTGCGACTGAGTATATATGCTTAAGCACGGATGCCGAAAATATGGTGATTACAGGCGTAACAGGCGGTATATAAATTCCGTTGATATATTCATAAATATAATATATTATGTAAACCAGCGACAGTACAGCCGAAAATACAAGATTTAAAGAAAATCTTTTAAACCCACGTACTACAAATAAACAGAATACCAGAGTTATGACTATTGTAAAATCTTTATTTATAACCGTTCTGAATGAATTATCCAGCATATTATCTATTGCCGTGGCAAGAACATCAATATCCGCAGTCTTATCGGATACGGGAGTTTCGCTCCACTGCTCCCAGATATTATTATCAGCATTCAAGCCGACTATTACAATTTTATTCTTAAACTCATTAAAATCTATTAACGGTTTTTGGCCGTTTTTTATATTTTCATAAGATGCCAGAATATCACAAGCCGAATATGTTTTATGCGAATAATACTTTTCTATAGGCTTATACCAGTTATAAAACGTCTGGTATGAATATATCGAATTTCCGATGTAATCAGTGTTTTTCCGGTAAGTCAAAGGGATTTTAAGAGTTTTACAGCCGTCATTTGAACATAAGTAATTATCGGTTAAAACAAATTCATTTTGATTTACCGCCATTGAATATGCTTTTAAGGCAAGCGAAGGATAAAACTTATCATTTAACTTAACTGCGGGAACTGCACAGCGGACAATTTTGTCTTCATCTTCCGGCAGAACGGAAACAGCAAGATTATTTACATTTTCCAGATATTCTTTCGGAAGTTTTATAACGGCTTTATAAGCAGATGTTTTTTTATCCGTTCTTTTGTCAATTATTTTTATATTATTTTTTAAATCAAACAGCGTTTTGTATTCTTTCGGGAGAACTTCGCCTGCTAAGGGCGAATTTAATAAAACATAACTGTTTACGAGTTTTTTTTGATTTTTAAGACGGCTGTAAAATTCCTTGTCGCTGTTCAAATTGTAAGTATCCGGAAATAATGCCGGATTATCAAAAATAATAACTTCTGCATCTGCCTTATGCAGAAAATCAAAAATATCGGAATATAAATTTTTTGTCCACGGCCATGGGATTTTATTAACGGATTTATTATCGATTACAACCAAAACAACATCATTATTATTTTTGGAATTTTTTATATATGTAAGCATTCTGATAAATTTATCATTAATTTTAGTATCTATATACTTTAATGAAAAACAGTATATAAAAATCGTCAAAATTAAAAATATGACAAATATTATAAACTTAGGCCCGGACAAATCTTTCATATAAATATTTTATAATGAGTCTGTTATTTTGTAAAAAAGTTAAGAAATCATAATTGCTATTTAAGCCATAGCTTTGGTATAATATTTCCGATTGGAGATATTAATGACTATTACAATTGCGGTTACGGGCAAAAGCGGAAGCGGAAAAACCACCGTTGCAAAGGCTTTATGGCGGGTTATACAGGAAAAACATCCGAATAAGCCGATTTTATTGTTTGATAACGACTTAACCTCGGAGCTTGCACACAGTTTCGGCAAAGATATAAGACAAACCATCTACGGAATAAGAAGCGGCAAACATGAGTACAAAACAGGCATTCCCGAAAATATGACAAAACAGGAGTACATTGAATGGGCGCTTGAAGATATACTTGTGCCTGTTGATGATAATACGGATATTATTGTATCGTGGCTGATAGGCTCTAAAGATTGCAGATGCCCCATTACAAAACAAATAAATGATGCGCTTGTTAAACTCATAAAAAGGTATGAATATGTTATATTCGACTGCGAGTTTGATTTAAAATATCTTCATCAGCTTGTTGATACTCCGATAAATGTTACTCTTGTAATTGCAAGGCCAAACGAGGCTTCCGTTCATCTTGCAAAGCGTATTGAAGAATACAGCGGAAAATATGCGGCTGGCGAACAGCTCGGAGTCGTTTTAAACAAAGTAAGCAGGCAGGATACCGAACCTTTGTTAAAATTATTAAATAAATATGACTTAACTACTTTAGGTGCAATCCCTAAAGATGACGAATTAAAATTAAACAGAATCGCAAAGAACTCAAAAGTCGTTGAAAATGCAATAGAACAGTTATATTTCAGATTAAACATACCCCAGAATGAGGATTTGCAATGACCGTAATTTTAGACGGAAAAGCCTGCTCCGATATTCTTATCGAACAGCTTAAAATGAAAGTTCAAAACGAGAAAAAAAAGCCGAAACTTGCGGTAATACTTGCAGGCAATAATCCCGCAAGCGAAATTTATGTCAGAAACAAACAGAAAAAAGCTCAATATATAGGTTTTGACTCTCTCGTGATTATGCTTGACAGCGATATTCCGCAGGAAAATCTGCTGGAGCAAATCCATATTCTAAACGAGGATGCAGATATTAATGCAATACTTGTCCAGCTGCCCCTTCCTCATCATATAAACACCGAAAAAATTATTGAAGCAGTTAATCCGATTAAAGATGCAGACGGGTTTACACCCTATAACATAGGACGATTGATATTAGGCTACTCCCCTTATGCAGTTCCCTGCACGCCTAAAGGAATAATCAAACTTATAAAACACTTCAATATTAATCCGGAAGGAAAAAATGCCGTTGTAATAGGCCGTTCCAATATTGCAGGAAAACCTGTTTCAATCCTGCTGGAGCAACAGAATTCTACCGTTACGCTTGCCCACAGTTACACAAAAAATTTGAAAGATTTGACTTTAAATGCCGATATTATTATCTCTGCAATCGGAAAACCGAAATTTATCACCTCCGATTTTGTAAAAGATGGCGCAGTTGTAATTGACGTAGGCATAAACAGAACAGAACAAGGGATTACAGGCGACGTGGATTTTAAAAGCGTATGCAGAAAAGCCTCTTTTATTACTCCCGTCCCCGGAGGCATAGGACCTATGACAATTGCCATGGTTATGGAAAATACTTTTGAATTATTTAATTATCAGAAAAATATTTAGTTTTGTAAACATCCTGTATGCCTTGCCAATATTAATATAAGCCGTATTTATAATAAAAAAATTTTTTATTATATATCAAAGCAGGTTTAAAAAATTATACAAACTGGAATTATTAATAATGGTTATGCGGGATTTAAACTTGCAGACAAAAGTCAGGAAATTATGATTCTAGAATACAAAGTTAATGATTTACATGTACAGGCTGCATGGCTTAAAACATTATATGATTTGGTTGACGAGTTAAACTGTAAATGCCAGACATATATTGATGAGTCATACAACAGAAAGAACAAAAATTTTGACAGAATGAGGACCATCAAAATTTATGGCTCGGGTATTATGCTGAGCTGGTTTAAGTTAAGAATGGAGAGATATTCCCATTTTATTTTTAATTTTAATGAACAGCCGGATATTAAAACCGAATTTATAGAGTAATACGGCAGGTATAGTTGTTTGGTTATAAACTCAAGATTTTTCTTGAGCTTTTTTAATTCAGTTTTAATTGAATTTTAAATACGGTAGAATTATCATCCGAGCTTTCCAGCTGAATATCGCCGTTTATTCTTTCAAGCTGTTTTTTGCATATAGCAAGCCCTAAACCGCTTCCTCCCGATTTCGTGGTAAATTCCGGTTCAAAAATTTTATTACGGTATTCGGATAGAATTTTTTCGCCGTTATTTTTTATGTATATATTATAAAAATCTTCTGTTTTATCCGTATAAATTTCTATGGTATTACCGCTTTTACAGGCTTCTGACGCATTATAAATTACATTTATTAATGCGCATTGAATTTTGATTTTATCGGACAAAATATCAGCATCAATGATATTTCCGGAAGTTAAGCGGACTTCGGCCTTATCCGCTTTTTCCCTGCACTGCATAATTGTATCCCGGATTAAATTTTTTATATTTACTTTTGTAATATAAGGAGCGGATAAACATCTTAAATCCGATATCAGATAAGAAATATTTCCGGAGGCATTTTTAATATTTTTTAATGAATTATTGACCGAAACCGTTGTTTCTTCATCTAAAACCGCCTTAGATAAACGCTTTTCAATGATAGCGGAGTATAAATTTACTACGGACAGACAATTCTTTATTTCATGAGCAATAAATTTTGCTTTGTTCTCGACAATTTCAGCTGTCTTGCACTTATCGTCCGAATTTTTCATAACCTGATTTTCTGCCGTTTTAAAAAGAATTTCTTCATTTCTGCTGTTTAAAACATAAGCAATATTTTCTATTGCGGAATTTAATAATCTGTTTTCACGTCTGTCTGCGCAATATTCCGATGTAATTTGTTTATAATCAAGAATGGAATTATCGGAAATTGTCCTTGCAATTTCTGATATAATCTTTGAATTTAATAAAATACATGTTTTGGCATAATTGGGATTTCCGGAAATTGAATAGTCCCAGATTAATGAAGCGGAATATCTCTGCGTAAGTATTACAATAAACTGCACGGATTTCCATATATCCTTAACTTGTATATTTTCTATGCCGAACTCTTTCAGTTCATCGTTAAAACCGTAGATTTCGCATTTTGAAAATTTTAGACGGGTCAATAAAGATTTGTTTTCGTCAATTTCTGCCAGTTTTAATAAAATACAGCCTTTTGTATCCTGAAAAGATAATATGGGGGCTAACATCGAACTAAAGAAACCATGAACGGTTTCTTTAGCATATTCTTTATCAGAGATGTTAAATATATATTGCCGGAGGGTATTAAATCTGCTTTTCATAAAACTAAATTGCCATCTTCAATTTTTTTCTGTTTAAAAATCCATTGTTGATAGCATATAAAACAGCCTGAGTTCTGTCATTCACCTGTAATTTTTGGAAAATATTATTAACATGCGTCTTGACGGTAGTTTCACTTATAAACAACTGTTTTGCAACTCCTTTATATGTAATCCCCTGCGTTAATAATTCAAGCACTTCTTCTTCACGCTGGGTAAGGTACTGCAATAAATTTTCCTCATTTTGATTACTGCCGGCTTCTTCTTTGAATTTTTTCTGGAAATATTCAAAAAATCTTGATGAAAGCCCCGCTGGCAGATATATTTTACCCTGCATAACTTCTTCTATTGCATATACAAGCTGGACAGAAGCCATAGTCTTTAATATATAGCCCCTTGCCCCGAGCTTGATTGCTCTAAAAATCAAATCAGGATCATCATAACCGGTTAAAGAAATAATTTTTGTAGATAAATTTAAACGTTCAATTTCGCTTATTGCCGTTAAACCGTCTTTTTCAGGCATGTTAATATCCATTAATACAATATCAGGCTGATATTTTTTAATTAAATTAATTGCAATATTAACATTTCCCGCTGTAGCTATTACTTCAAAATCGGTTTCCAAACTAATGAGTTCTCTAATCCCTAACAAATGGTCAAAATTATCATCTACCAGTAATATTTTTGTTTTTTTATTAATTTCGCCTGTTCTTCTCATATACACACTCTCTCCCTCCCTTGTAAATACATTGCTTACATTATTTATATTACTTATTTTTAAATCCGGCTTCATCAATAAAACGATGAATTTTTCTGCTGAAAAAGATGTATATGCGGATCTAAACCTTTAGATTGATATTTAAGCGCTTTGCCCATATCTGTATGCGTTTTCGGATAATCATTCATATATATGAAAAAACATATTTTTTTAAATTTATTATCGGATATTTTTTTGGTAGAATTAGTTTGATATGTATTTAGAAAGGGATAGTATGGAACATTTTTATAGCTCGGTTCACAATCATTCTATAATTGTTTCTGCCGTTATTTTAATACTTGCTTATATATTTATAGCACTTGAAAAAATCCCAAAAGTTACAATTGCGCTTTTAGGAGCTGCCGTTGTTGTTTTTTCGGGATTAGCAAGTCAGGATAAACTTGGAAACGGCGGTTTGAATGAGTTTTACTTCATTAATTTTATTGATTTTAATGTAATTTTCCTGTTGGTTTCAATGATGATTATTATTAATATCACGACAAGATGCGGAGTATTTAAATGGACTGCCATAGAACTTTTAAAAATGACAAAAGGCAGGCCTCTTATGGTTTTGGTTGCTTTATCATTTTTTACCGCAATACTGTCGGCATTTCTTGATAATGTTACTACCGTTATTCTCGTAATGCCAATTACCTTTGTTGTTGCAAAACAGCTTGATTTAGATCCGGTGCCTTTGCTGATTTCCGAAGTTTTTGCTTCCAATATAGGCGGTACGGCTACTTTAATCGGCGATCCGCCGAACATTATTATAGGCAGTGCGGCAGGTTTTTCTTTTTCCGACTTCTTAAAAGAATTAACCATAATTTGTTTCATTATTATGATTGCTGTTTTGGCATTTTTATATTTTTGTTTTAAAAAGAAACTTATTACCTCGCAGGAAAAAATGACAGGCATCCGGAATATTGATAATTCAAAAACAATTACCGATTACGGTCTTTTAAAAAGAAGCATGATAATCTTAACACTTGTTATACTCGGCTTTTTAACCCATGACATCACCCATATCCAAACCTGCGTTATAGCGTTTATCGGAGCAAGTATTTTGTTATTATTTGAAAAACCCGAAGAAACATTTAAAGAAGTTGAATGGAATACAATTTTCTTCTTTATAGGTTTATTCATTATTATAGGTGCATTTGAAGCTGCAGGCGGTATAAAATTAATGGCTGACTGGCTGCTAAAAGTTACTGAAGGCTCGCAGCAGATAACCGCTTATGTTATTCTCTGGGCGTCGGGTATTTTATCCGGAGTAATTGATAACATTCCTTATACTGCGACTATGGCGCCTATGATACAGACTATCGGCGAAGAAATGGGAAAAGATTATGCAATCCCCCTATGGTGGGCTTTATCATTAGGCGCTTGTCTGGGAGGCAATCTCACAATGATAGGCGCAGCAGCTAATGTAATAGTGTCCGAAAATTCTGCCAAGCAGGGGCATCCGATTAAGTTTCTGTCATTTATGAAATATGGCACGGCCGTGGTGCTTATTTCACTGTCGCTTTCATCAATATACTTATATATCAGGCATTTCATATAATCTAAAAAATGCCGGCTTAAGCCGGCATTTTTTACCTTGCTAATAATCTCAGGTCTGATAATTTTTCATCATTTTTTGTGTTAATTTCGTCAGCCAATGCACATAAAATATTCTGGATAAACATACGCCTGTTGATATATATAAAAGCAGAAAAAATACGCAGAGTTCAAAAAACGACAAAGACATACCAAAAAAAGAAATATTTATTATTTTGAAGAATAAAACTAAATTCAATAATGCTACCATAAAATCAAGAAAAGGTATAAGAGAAATAAGATAAAAAATTAATTGAACAGACTTTCCGAATATAAATAGAATAACTCCGATAATTATTGACTGCATTATATTGTACATAAGAAAATATCTGAGCTTTCTGTGTGTACAGCGTGAAATTATGAATAAAATCAGACCGAATATACCCATTGTAAAATATGATATTATGGACATTACTTTTTCCGCAGGGAGGACTTTATTTTCATTATGAGGCATTATTATCCTCATCATTCTTATGATTTATATATTCCTGGACAATTTCAAGATATATCAGTTTTAATTCATCATTATCAGGCAGAATATCGACCGCCTGCTTATATACGCTTATTGCGCTTCTTAAATCCTTCTGCATAACATAAGTATTGCCAAGCAATGTATATACATTTACGTTGGCAGGCTCTAATTCCAGTACTTTTTTATATTGTTCAACCGCCTCGTCGTATTTTTGTATGTTTGAATATACATTACCGATTAAAATATATGCATTAGATAAATCAGGATACTTTGCAGCTGCAGTATTATATATTTCTAAGGCTTTTTCTATATTTTCCTGCTCTGCGAGAGATATTCCGTAACATAATAAAGCCTGATAAGAATTTTCCGATAATTGGACTGCACGTTCAAAAAGCGTATTGGCTTCCTCAAACCTTCCTTTAGATGCAAGCGAATTTGCATAATATATCATGTAATTTTCGTTATCAGGCTCCAGCTTTAATGCCGTTTCAAAATAACTGCAGGCTTCATCATATCTGAACAACCGCCTTAAAACGAGTGCGGCGTTAATATAGTTTTCAGGCAATTTATCATTCAGCATAATTGCTTTTTCATAATATATAAGTGCTTCTTCATAATTCTGCCTGTCTTGGTACAAAAGCCCTATTGCATTATATATTTGATAATTATTTTTATCTATACTTAATGCTTTTAAATAATTATAATTTGCCTGTTTAAAATCTCTTATTTCCGCATAGGCATTACCGAGGTTAAAATAAACGGATACATTATCCACCCCTAAATTTGCAGCTCTTGAATAAAGGTTTATAGCATTATGATAATCAGATTTATAAAAATAGATACTGCCGAGATTAGTTAATGCAATAAAATTCTCAGGTTCAAAATCCAAAAGACTGTTATATATATTAATCGCTAAATCATATTCGTTTCTTTTTAAATATATATTAGCCAGCTTTAAATAATTAACGGACTCATAAGGATTATCAACTATTGATTTAATTAAATTTTCTATTATTTCTTTATCTTTATTCTTATTCATACAGAATATTATACTAAATAATAAATATTGTAGCAAACAAAATCATGCCGGCAGGCTTTCAGTATTCTGCGTCTATATAATTTTTATCAATTTAACCGCTTAAACTATTCATTTATTCTTTTTGCAAAATATTCTATTGTTTTGATTAAACCGTCCTCCAGCTTTATATACGGCTTCCAGCCTAATTTTTCTTTTGCCAGCGTTATATCAGGATTTCTCTGCATAGGATCATCTTCCGGCAGTTCTTTATATATTATTTCGGATGAAGAATTTGAAAGTTTAATAATTAATTTTGCGATGTCTAAAATAGTCATTTCCTCAGGATTACCTATATTTACGGGAGCTGTACAACCGCTGTTCATTAATTTTATAAG
Source organism: uncultured Muribaculaceae bacterium (assembly GCA_964491345.1). GTDB lineage: Bacteria > Cyanobacteriota > Vampirovibrionia > Gastranaerophilales > Gastranaerophilaceae > Avigastranaerophilus. Next base: position 3,942 of record CAZBFV010000006.1, on the reverse strand, counting down.
AGCATCAACCATATCATCAACATAACAAAATGCCCTTGTCTGCCCGCCGCTGCCATATACCGTTATAGGTTCATTTTTTAGGGACTGAACTATAAAATTAGATACAACCCTTCCGTCATTTAAAGCCATTCTTGGACCGTAAGTGTTAAATATACGAGCTATTCTTATATCTACTTTATTTATTCTGTAATAATCCGTCATAAGCGCTTCTGCACAGCGTTTTCCTTCGTCATAACAGCTTCTTATCCCAATAGGATTTACATTTCCCCAATAACTTTCAACCTGAGGATGAATTTTAGGATTGCCGTATATCTCGCTCGTGCTTGCCTGTAATATTTTTGCCCTGCATCTTTTTGCAAGCCCCAGCATATTTATTATCCCGATTACCGAAGTTTTCATTGTTTTTATCGGATTGTATTGATAATGAATCGGCGAAGCAGGGCATGCTAAATTGTATATTTCATCAACTTCGACTAAATATTCCTTTATTATATCGTGCCTTACAAGTTCAAATTTATTACTGCCTATCAGATGCCTGATGTTATCTTTGTTTCCCGTAAAAAAATTATCCAGACAAATTATATCATTTCCTTCATTCAGCAATCTTTCTGATAAATGTGAACCTATAAAGCCTGCTCCGCCCGTAATTAATATTCTTTTCAATGATATTACCTCTTTTTATACAATTATACTTTTCGATTGTTTAAACTGCATGTCATACAAATGTCTGTAATGTCCGTCTTTTGACTGCAAAAGATTTTCATGCGTGCCTTCTTCAACTATGGCTCCGTCATTTATTACAATTATTCTGTCTGCATTTTTTACGGTCGAAAGCCGATGTGCAATAACAAATACTGTCTTATTCTTTGTTAAGTTATCAAGCGCTTTCTGAACAACCGCTTCCGATTCATTATCTAAAGCAGATGTCGCTTCATCCAGTATTATTACAGGAGTATTTCTTATCATTGCCCTTGCTATTGCAATGCGCTGTTTCTGCCCGCCCGATAATGATGCTCCCCGTTCGCCCAGCATAGTATCAATGCCGTTCGGAAGCATATCAATAAATTCATTCAAATGGGAGGCTTCAACGGCTGTAATTAATTCTTCCCGAGAAGCATCAGGCTTAGCAAGCATTATATTTTCTTTTATTGTTCCCGTAAACAGAAAGTTATCTTGAAATACAACAGACACAATATTTCTAAGTTCTTCCAGCTTGAAATCTCTTATATCCGTTCCGTCAAATTTTATGCTTCCCTGAGTTACATCATAAAATCTTGTTAAAAGATTTGCAAGGGTTGATTTTCCTCCTCCCGAATTTCCGACTATTGCAACAGTTTCGCCTTTACTAACCGTTAAATTAATATTTTTAAGAACGGGGTTATTTTCCGCATACTCAAAACTTACATTACAAAATGAAATATTTGAATATAAATCTTTTAACTCTATAGTTACGGGCTTATCTTTTATTGACGGAACATAGTCAAATAACTCAAATACTCTGCCTAATGAAACAAATATATTTTGAAATCTGGTTAAAGTATTTCCCAGTGTTTTTATGGGTTTATACAGCAATAACAACGATGTAACAAATGAAGCAAAAGAACCTGCCGTTATAGTTCCCGTATGAATTAATTTTGTACCGTAATATAATACAAATGCTATGCCGAAAGAGGCTATTAAATACATTACAGGCGACATCCAGCCCGCACGTTTTGTTAATGAAATCAATACATTAAAACTGTTTTCTATAGATTTATTAAATAAATTTATTTGCCTTGATTGGAGATTATACCCAGAAACAATTTTATTTCCTAAATAAGTTTCATTCATTATTGTTGTTATATCTCCATTTATTACGATATTTTGATTAGAAACGGATTTTATTTTTTTTCTGATAAAAATGATAGGAGCAAAAGCTAACGATAAAACCACAACTCCGACTGCAGCGAGCTGCCATGAACTGTATATCATTACTATAATCAATGACAACGCACCAAACAGGCTTACAACCAAACTTTTTATTTGGTCAACAAGCATTTTTGCAGCTTCATCGCTATCGGTTAAATATCTGTTTATTACAATTCCCGATGAATTTTCGTCAAAAAATGATGAATCCATATAAACAAGATTGGCAAACAAGTCTTTTTTTACCGCATTTGTTATTTTAAAACTTGTCCAATCCGTCAAATATGTATTTAAATATCTTAAAATGCCCTGAAATAAAGCAAAAAAGATAATTCCAAAAGGCATTAAAACCGCAAGCAGAGAGTATGATACTTCAAAATTTCCGACTGCAAGATTTTGTTCGCCCACAACATAATCCATATATGGTTTCAGCGCAAATGATACAATACCATCCAATAATCCCACGGGTATAGCAATAATAAATCCCGATATAACCCGCCCCATAATAGGTTTAATATACGGAAAAATCCTTTTTAAAAGCCAGCCGTACCTGAATGAAGCAAGAGCTTCGGTTTCTTTTAATTTCATTTATACTCCAATAATCATGTATTTATAATTTTATAATAAAAACATTTCAGATTATACTTTGATACATAAATTAATCTGCATTGTTTATAAGATATTTTTTAAGTAAAATATTTACTGGAGTTTGGAGGTCTTAAATGGCAAATGCGGTTAGTTTAAACAATTTTAAAATCGGTTTGGATAAAATGAGTGTTTTAGCGGGACCCTGCGCTATGGAGTCTAAAGATGTTCTTTTTAAAACTGCAGAATACTTAAAAAACCTGACAAATGATTTAGATATTAATTTTGTTTTTAAATGCTCTTTTGATAAAGCAAACAGAAGCTCTATCAGTTCATACAGGGGGCTGGGAATTGAAAAGGGGCTTGAGCTTCTTTCTTTAGTAAAAAAAGAATTTAATGTTCCGATTGTAACGGATATTCATGAACCGTATCAGGCGGATATTACGGCAGAAGTTGCCGATATTATTCAAATTCCGGCATTTTTATGCCGTCAAACCGACCTTTTGATTGCTGCCGGAAAGACAAAAAAAATTGTTAATATAAAAAAAGGGCAGTTTCTTGCACCTTCACAAATAGAATCCGCTGTAAATAAAGTTAAAGAAACGGGCAATAATAAAATTATCCTGACCGACAGAGGGGTAACTTTCGGATATAATAATCTGGTTTCTGATATGAGAGCTATACCTATAATGCAGGAAACAGGCTATCCCGTAATATTTGATGCAACGCACAGCGTTCAGCTTCCGGGCGGGGGTATGAATTGCTCATCAGGCGAAAGAAAATTTGTTCCGGTATTAGCTAAATCCGCTGTTGCAGCAGGTGCTGACGGGCTTTTCTTTGAAGTTCATCCAAATCCTGATTCTGCTTTATGCGATGGAGCTAACATGATTAATTTTAAACAGGCTAAAGAAATTTTTACAATATGCAGAGATATCTATAATTTAATCAGGTCATGAGAAATTGCAGACTTGAGAAACGAGGCAAGCGGACGGGTGAAACCCGTAAAGCAATTCCAAGAAGCGGAATTGCGCAGAGTAAAGCCGAGCGGAGCGAGCGAACTCGAGGGAGCAGCAAGCCGACCGAACGCAAGAAACCGATAGGTTTTTGAAGTGAGGTTGCATGGCTTGTGCGAACAGCAATTCCAAGACAGCGGAATTGCGGACTTGTGAAATCTGTAAACCAATTAAAAGAATGTGAACAAAAAATAAAAATCATCAAACGGATACTCTGCGCCTAAATTGTTAATTTCAACCAGAAGCGTGCTAAACGGCGCACGCTTTGTCATAGTTTCAATAAACAATTTTACGGCGCTTCGTATATGTTTTCTGATTTTTTATTTTTATCTGCACATAACCCCGATAAGCGGAATTGCGGACTTGTGAAACGAGGTAAGCGAGCAGCGGCGGAGCGGAAGAATTACTTGTTAAAGTAATTCTGCAGCGAAGTCCCAGC
>CAZBFV010000005.1:0-73300 GCA_964491345.1 uncultured Muribaculaceae bacterium | reverse complement strand
TTATTGTATTACGCCTAAAACTCAATAATACTAACTGCTTTACAGTATATACTTTTTTCTTTACAAAAGTTAATAATAAATAAAAATATAACCAATTAATTTTTATGATAAGATAAGTAATATCGGAGATTAGAAAAAGGATTTAGCAATGATTGATTACAGCGGTTATACAAAAGAAGATTATTTAAAATTATATGAAAAACCGCTGGATGATTTGATTAAAATTTCAAATGAGATAACCGGAAATAATTTTGATAATACAGTTGAGGCCTGCAGTATAATTAGCGCAAAGACGGGCGGGTGCAGTGAAGATTGCAGATATTGTTCTCAAAGCATCCATAATCATGCGGATATTGAGTGTCATCCTCTTCTGGATATTGAAACCGTCAAAAAAACAGCTCTCAGTGCTAAAAAAAACGGTGCAACAAGGTTTTGCATAGTTACATCAGGCAGAGTACCCGATAAAAATGATTTTGAAAAAATTCTTGAGATGATAAAAGCGGTTGCCTCCATTGATGGCCTGCACTGCTGTGCTTCTCTGGGCTTATTATCGGAGGAGCAGATAAAAAGAATTAAAAAAGCAGGTGTTGAAAGATATAATCATAACATTAATACTTCGCCGAATTATCATAAAAGCATCTGCACCACACATGATTTTGAAGACAGGGTTAAAACCGTTAATTTAATAAAAAAATACGGTATTGAAGCATGCACCGGAGTTATAATTGGAATGGGGGAAACAAGGGAAGACAGGATTGATATGGCATTAGAGCTTAAGAAAATCAATCCGAAAACCGTTCCCATTAATTTTTTAAATCCTATCAAAGGTACAGCGCTTGAAGATTACGAAGATAAAATTAATGAGGAAGAAATTTTAAAAACAATTTGTATATTTAGAATCATTCTGCCTAAAACTATGCTTAGGTACGCAGGAGGCAGAACGACAAGATTAAGCAGAGAAAATCAGCAGAAAGGCATTAAAGCAGGTATTAATTCTCTTCTTGTCGGGAATTATTTAACAACAACAGGCTCAAAATCCGAAGAAGATAAGGAAATTCTTCAAAAAGAAGGGCTTGTTTTTTCCGTTTAATATTTTAATGGCAATTTTTTAAAAAATATGCTTTTATATTAATTATGGATGATAAAAAAATAATTAATACAGTTAAAGAGGAAAATAAGTCTGGAAATGAAATAAAAGGTCCGGAGAGCCGTTTCTGCCTGCATACAAATCCTCTGCTTAAAAAAAAGTTCATTGCAAATATCATAAATTCAAAAAAGAAATTTTCGTTAAAAGATTTGTTCAGATAGCTTTCTTTTAAATTAAGCATGCTGTAAAATCATAAATATGTATAGAAAGCAATTTACGGATATATACAAAAGGCGGGGGTTTAGTTTTGATGAAGCGAAATCCGAGGTGGATTTTGCGCTTGAAGTTTTGTTCAACTATAAGTACAATGATTTTCTTATCGGTAAAACGCTTGAAGAATGGCAGATACTGAAATTAAGAAAAATCATAGAAGAAAGAACATTGACACATCGTCCTATCCAGCAGATTACAGGCCAGGCATTTTTCTACGGCAGAAAGTTTTTTGTTGACGGTTCAACTTTAATTCCCCGTCCTGAAACAGAACTGCTTATAAAAGAAGCCGTAGCGGTCTTGAAAGATATTCCGGAGGCTGAAGTTTTGGATATAGGAACGGGTACTGGCTGTATTCCCGTTACTTTGCGCCTGGAATTAAGAAATAATATCATAATTGATGCCGTTGATATATCGGAGCAGGCTCTTGAAACAGCCGAAAAAAATAAATTATTGCATAATATATCAGAGGGAATAAACTTTATAAAATCCGATTTATTTGAAAATACGGATAAAAAATATAATTTAATAGTGTCAAATCCGCCTTACATACCTGTTAAAATAAAAGATACCCTCCAGAGCGAAGTTAAGGATTTTGAGCCTTCAATTGCTTTGTTTGCCAATGATGATTCGGGGCTTGAGTTTTATATAAAAATTATTGATAAAGCAAAAGATTATTTAGAAGATGACGGGTTTGTAATTTTTGAACTCGGGATTAATCAAAGCGGAGCAGTAAAAAATTATATAGAACAGAAAGGGTTTAAGAATATAAAACTGGTTAAGGATTTAAATTCAATAGAAAGGGCGGTGATTTTTCAAAAATGATAATCGGTTTTAATTGATAATTATTGCAGTTTATATTAGAATTAGAAAGTTACAGGAAAAAGAAAAGAGGAAAATTATGGCAAAATATGTATGCAGTGTATGCGGTTATACGGTAGAAGCGGATCAACCGCCTGAAAAGTGTCCTTTATGCGGAGTAAGCTCTGATAAATTTAATAGAATTGATTCCGGAACAAAACTTAACTGGGCGACAGAACACGTTGTAGGCGTAGCAAAAGGCGTTGATGCAGAAGTGGTGAAAGGGTTGAAAGAACATTTTGCGGGCGAATGCACCGAAGTAGGTATGTATTTAGCTATGAGCAGGCAGGCTGAAAGAGAAGGTTATCCTGAAGTCGCTGAAGCATACAAAAGATACGCTTTTGAAGAAGCTGAACATGCATCAAAGTTTGCCGAATTATTAGGTGAAGTTGTTACTCCGTCCACAAAGAAAAATCTGGAGCTGAGAGTTGAAGCTGAAGCAGGCGCTTGTGCTTCTAAAATGGAAATTGCTAAAAGGGCTAAAGAACTGGGATATGATGCAATTCATGATACCGTTCATGAAATGGCAAAAGATGAAGCACGGCATGGCCAAGGCTTTCAGGGTTTATTAAAAAGATTATTTTAATAACATTATTACTTAAAGAAGGGGCGGAAGTAGCGGAAGGGGCAGAAGTAGCGGAAGGGCGGAAGCTCCTTCTTTTTATATGTTTAATTTGTTTTCATAAAACCGTAAATAATATCATTGTGCAGGTCTATAAAAAGAAGCAATTTGCAAAAAACATTTTTTCTGTGCAATAAAATTGACATGGGGGGGGAAAAAAAAATGATATTATAATTGCAGGGAAAATGTGATATTATGAAAGAATATAAATCAAAATATACAACAATGATGTTTGAAACGGTTTTAGGGCTTTGTGCAGGCTGGTTTGTCTGCAATATTGCCGGAAGAATTTTCCATAGTTTTTTATCGGCGGTTATATGTGCTGTTATCACATTTGCATTTTTCTTCTTTAAAATATTTTATGCTGATTTTATATCAATAATTTTAACGGATGACAGAAAACTGGTTGTCAAAAGATTTAACAGAATAATTAATGTTTTTGAAATTGATAAATATTACTGGTCGGAATATCCGAAAGACAGTAAAACAAAAGATGAAAGCGATCAGGATATTTATTATGTAAGTAAAGAAACGGGAAAGGAAGACTATATCGATTTATCAAATTTTAAAGGGCAGGACTATAAGCAATTATTGGATGATTTATGTCCGGAAATTAAAAATGACCCGCCGGTAAAAGTTGAAACAATTAAAAAGTAAGGAGAAGCAGAAATGAATATGGCGCAGTATATTTATATAGCAGGCGGGATTATTCTTTTAAGTCTTGTTTATCAGGGAATTATAATGTATATTCATACAATGTCAAAGAAAAAATTTGAAATGGAAAATCCCGATGCTTCGGTTATGATAATTAAAGACTGCCAATGGCATCCTTTAGTCTTTACAAATACAATAAACTGCTTAAGTATTAACGGTGAGCCTCAAACTCAAATTATAGCGGGTTTTGGTCAGCGTGCATATTATATTAAGCCCGGAAAGAATATATTAGAACTGCAGTATGAAACTCAAAGACCCGGTATTTTAAATAAATGGGTGAGAACAGCATACGATCCTCAAAAAATAGAGGTAAACGCTGGTCCTAAGAAAAAATATACAATTTCCTATAATAAAAATGCTGGCTTCATGTTTACTGAAATTACAAAGTAGAAGGGTGTTTATAAAATGGATTTAGCACGGCTGTTAAACAATGCTAAAAGGCTGTTTAAAAATGAAAAATATGCTTTTAATGAAAATGCCCCTGTATTAAGCGCAGAGCAGTACAGCGCAATAAATATCGGAGCAATAAATGCTGAGCAGAACTGTTATTACTGCAACTGTCTGGAAACAGAAACAGATAAGACGGATGTTAGAAACAGATTAAGGGATTATTACGAAATCATTGACCGTAAATCAGCGGGCGAAACATTGGATTGGCTTTTAAACCGAGGTCATAGTGTTTATTTTGAAGCAATAAGGCCTGTTATTACAGATTCGGCTTCAGAATTTAATACGGATGTTTTATCAGAGGATGAAAAAGATCGTTCTTTGCTTGAGTATGTAAATAATATTAAAGAATCGTTAGAAGTGCTTATAGATGAACATGTTATTCAAAATGCCGGCGAATTTAAAACTCTTTCAATTAAAGCATGGGATTTCGGCAGGCTTGTACTTACAGCCCGCTGTTGTTATGATTCGAAATATATTTCCGAAGAAGAAACATGGCGGTATATTTTAAATGCTTATGAACAATCTAAAGAACTTTATCATGACTGGCGGGAGTTCGCTAAAGGATATCTGGCGGGCAGAGCAATGTGGAACGGAAACGATATATCTCTTAGGGGTATTATATCCATTGCAGACGGTTTAATTAATGATGATAACAGTCCATGGATAAAATATCCCCTGCATTAGCTGTGTTTTTAAGGCAGTTTACCCTCAGCAAATAAAAGCCGGCAGGGCAGGCATGTTTTTTCCGGAAAGCATAATTTTACAAAAAATATATTAACTGTAATTTTTTGGGCGGGGAGGTAAAAAAAGAGGATGGAGAAAAACATGGTTAAATGCCGGTTTGCGCATTTTGCGGAGTCGTAAATAAATTTTGGTAAATTTCATCTTTCTATGCTTAATTTACTTTTTTGAAGTCTGCGCAAAATCATTTACGTTTTTTTCAAATCAGGTTTACGCAAAATTTGTTAAGGAATTTTTTGAGGCAGATTGTATATTAATTAACTTAATTAATATCTACAATACTCACGCCGTCCCCGCCTTCGCCTGTTTCACCGGAGCGGAATTTTGCAACATAAGGCGAATGAGCAAGATAATCTCTTACTGCCTGTTTTAAAACACCTGTGCCATGCCCATGTATAATATATACGGGAGTTAAATTTATAAGACTCGCTTTATCCAAAAACATTTCAACCGCATCTAATGCTTCATCGCACTTGTACCCCCTTAAATCAAGAGTCCTGGGCATATCATGCCTTTCAATATCAAATTTTTTCGAGTAAATTCCCTTAGCCTGTTTTTCACGTTTTATTAAAGATTTATTAAGAACGGCAAGTTTAGATTGTTTAACTTTCGTTTTTAAAAGCCCTATTTGAATTTGTACATTCTTATTTTTATCGGGCATTTCAAGAATTGTAGCTTCCTGATTTAAATCAGTAATCATAACTTTATCGCCGATTTTTATGTCCGCCCAGTCAATCGGAGTATATTTTTCCGCAAGTTCATTTTCGGCCCGGACAAAGTCTGACCGCATATTCTGTTCCATTCTTTGAAGATTATGAAAGCTCCTTCTCGCAATTTTTTCGGACTTTTCCTCTCTCATCCGATTCACAATATCCTTTATTTCTTCTCTTGCTTCAAGAATTGAATTTTCATATTTCTTTTTGTATATTTGTATATTCTTCTTCTTCTCTTTTTTCAGCTCATTCAGCTTGTCGTTTAAACTCTGCTCCAAACGCTTGACATTTTCTTCTTTTTGTTTTATCAAATCTTTTGATGAAGCCAGCTCCTGCTGTGTCTTTTGAAGTTCTTCCAGTATTTTTGCCGTGTTATCTTCGGTGTTAAAATATATCTTTTTTGCATTATTAATAATTGATGATTTAAGCCCCAGATTACTTCCTACCGCAATAGCATTGCTTGCGCCCGGAATGCCTATTAACAGTCTGTATGTCGGCTTTAGGGTATTAATATTGAATTCTACGGAAGCGTTGATAAACCCTTGTTTCAGATAAGCCAGAGATTTTAGCTCGCCGTAATGAGTTGTTGCGGTAATAAACGACTTTTTATTCCGGAGATATTCAAGAATAGCGCAGGCTAAAGCAGAACCTTCTTTAGGGTCTGTACCTGATGCTATTTCATCAAGCATAATAAATGTATCTTCATCTGCCATGTTTATAATATCTATAATATTTGTCATGTGAGATGAAAAAGTTGAAAGGTTTTGAATAATGCTCTGTTCATCTCCTATATCCGCAAAAACCTTTTTAAAAGGGTATATTTCGGCTTCATAACACGGAACATGCATGCCTGCTTTTGTCATTAAAACGCATAAACCTGCCGTTTTAAGCACAACGGTCTTACCGCCCGTATTTGACCCTGTAATAATCATGCAGTTTTTATTTTCATCAAGATAAAAATCATTTTCAACTACATCCGTTTTAATTTTTAATAAAACAGGATTTTTCATCATTTTGAGATTAACAAGTTTCTTATCCGAAATTTTAGCTGCCGTTCCGTCAAAAGATTGGCTGTATTTTGCTTTTGCAAATATAAAATCAAGTTCGGCAAGAATATTGTTTGAAGTTTTTAATTCTTCTGCATAATTGCCCGCTTCAGCGGATAACTGCCTTAAAATTCTTTCTGTTTCAGCATTTATCAGAATTTCTGTCTCTCTTATTTTATTATTTAATCCCACAAGCATTTCCGGTTCAATAAAGAACGTAAGATTACTCTGCGATACATCATGAACAATGCCGGAAACTTTATTCTTGCATTCCGCCTTGACCTGAAAAACCGTTCTTCCATCACGCCGAGTGTATATTGTATCTTGAAGATTTGATGTAAAATCGGGGTTTTGAAGCAATGATGAAATACAAGCCTTTATATTAGCATTTGTATCTCTTAATGACTGAAAAAGCCTTTTCAATTCGGGTGTTGCATCTTCCTTTACCTTTAGGGCGGGAGTAAATGTATTAAAAATTTTATCTTCAAGCTCTTTATATGCAAAAAGATTATTTTTAAACTCGGATAATTCAAAATAATCTTTTTGAATTCCGGTAAGAAAATTTTTCATTAAACGTGAAGTCCTGAGCGTTTCTGCCGTATCAACAAGTTCTTTTTCCGACAGACACAGCTTCTTCTTTGCATTATTTATAAATTTTTCAATTTGATAAATATTATTTAAAGGAAAGTTATATGCTTTTGTTAATATTTCCCGTGCCTGAGATGTCAGCAGCAGTTCATATTTGATTTTATCTGCATCATCAAATAAACAGGCATTAAGACAGCGCTCGGCGCCCGATGAACTTATTGCAAATCCGCTTAAAAAGGAAAGTACTTTATCAAATTCCAAAATTTTTAATGATTTATCATACATTATTATCTGCCAAAAAAAACGGAAATATATTAAATTTATATTTCCGTTCTTAAACTCTGTTTAAAACTGTTATTTTTTAGCAACGGCTTTTACATCAACAGTATCTTTGAACTTTTTGCCTGCCTTAAATACCGGAGCAGTCTTTGCTGCAATTTTAATAGCAGCGCCCGTCTGAGGATTGCGTCCGGTTCTTGCAGCTCTTTTTCTTGCTTCAAAAGTGCCAAAGCCTACTAAAGTAACCTTTTTGCCTTTAGCAACAGTTTTTTCAATCGTAGACATAATTGCGTTTAAAATTTCAGCAGCATCTTTTTGAGTAACTTTTGCCTTTTTTGATACTTCCGATACTAATTCTTCTTTATTCATTTAAGAACCCCTTTCCTATTAAATATAACATTATCATTATACTTATTTTTTGAAACCAGTCAAGAGTTAATTTCCAAAACTGTATTGAATTTTAGCGGTCATTGTTTATTTTTCATTGCCGGAAATGCAATCACATCACGGATTGTACTCGAGTTTGTAAGCAGCATTACGAGCCTGTCAATTCCCATGCCCATACCGCCTGTCGGAGGCATGCCGTATTCGAGCGCCTCAATGAAGTCATCATCAATTTCCATAGCTTCCTCATCGCCTCCGGCTTTTGCCGATGCCTGAGCTTCAAACCTTCTGCGCTGGTCAATCGGGTCTGTAAGCTCGGAAAACGCATTAGCTATTTCCCAGCCGTTAATCCTTGTTTCAAAACGTTCGGTCAATCTCGGGTTATTTCTGTGAACTTTTGCCAAAGGCGATATTTCTAAAGGATAATCGATTATATGTACGGGCTGAATTAAGTTTGGTTCTACTTTTTCTTCAAAAACCGCATCAATTATTTTTCCCCAGCTTTCATTTTCTTCAATGCTAACATCTATACTCCGGGCAAGTTTAAAAGCCTCGATGGAATTTGAACACGTTGTAAAATCAATTCCCGTATATTCCTTAACAGCCCCGAGCATGGTTTTTCTTTCCCACGGAGGCGTTAAATCAATTTCATTTTCTCCGTATCTGATTTTTGTTGCGCCTAATATTTCTTTAGCGACATAAGCAACCATATTTTCGGTTAATTCCATCATGTCATTATAATCTGCATAAGCCTGATACAATTCTATCATTGTAAATTCAGGGTTATGCCGTGTATCTATGCCTTCATTTCTGAAACATCTGCCTATTTCATATACACGCTCCGAAATACCGCCTACAACTAACCGCTTTAAGTAGAGTTCCAATGCAATTCTCATTGTCATATCCATATCAAGAGCATTGTGATGTGTTTTAAACGGTCTTGCATTTGCGCCTGAAGCAACAGTCTGGAGAATGGGCGTTTCAACCTCCATATAGTTTCTTTGAGCCAGAAATTCACGTATTTTTTGTATAATCAGGCTTCTTTTTCTGAATGTTTCCCTTGTTTCCTCATTCATAATAAAATCTATATAACGCTGTCTGTATTTTGTTTCAACATCCGTAAGCCCATGGAATTTTTCCGGAAGCGGTTTTAATGACTTTGTAAGAATAACAAAATCTGCGGTTTTTATGCTCAGCTCGCCTCTCGGCGTTCTTCTCGCATAACCGGTAAAACCGGCTATATCGCCGATATCTATAAGTTTCAGCAGTTTTATTTTTTCTTCGTCAATATTCTGTTTATGGGAAAATATCTGGATTTTGCCTGTATCATCCATCAAATCGATAAACATTCCGGAGTTTCTTATTGCGGTAACACGGCCTGCAACGCTGTAACGGTCCCGTGTTTCTTCTCCGGCAGGAAGCGACAAATATTTATCCTGCAGTGCTTTTGCCGAAATTGTTTTTTCAAATTTATACGGATACGGATTAATTCCAAGCTCCCTAAGCGTATTAACTTTCTGAATTCTCACCTGACGGATGGTATCTATTGAAGAATTATTTTCTTTTGAATTATCCTGCATTTTGCCTCCAAATTTTAATTTGCTGTTATAAAAATTCTATCATTAACAAATATTTTATGTAATAATTGCAGTATGTTAAGCAGTGATTTTGTTTTAATACCCGAAGAATTGGCATTAAAAGAGCCTGATGATGAGCTTTTGGATATTATTAATAAAAAAACTTTTAATGATAAGGTTTTATATGAAATCAAGTCTGATTTTCATGATATAAAAGTTGTTGAAAATGAAATAGGACGCTTTATCCACTATGCCGACACCTATCAGGCGGGAATTATAAAAACAGACTTTTATAACGGCAGTCTGCCCTACGTAAACTACTTTTTAATTTCTTATCTGCTTAATCCGGATATTTCAAATATTTTAGTTATCGGTTTAGGTTCGGGCAGGATTATCAATGATTTTGAATATCTGTTTGAAAATATAAAGAGCATTGATGTTGTCGATATTGAAGAAAATATTTTAGATATTGCGGAAAAATATTTTGGTTTCAAAAAATCCGGCAGATTTAATTTTATACTTCAGGACGGAATTGCCTATCTGAATAGCACAGGAAAGAAATACGACCTTATTATTTCGGATACGGCGGGCAATGACGGCATAGATTTGCGCTTTTTGAGCAAAGAATATTTTAAACTCATAAAAAAATCAATCAAAAAATCGGGTATTTTTATCTCAAATGTATGCGCAAGCCCTGATTTTAAACATAAAGATAACATATTTTTTAAAAAATTTTTCCCTTTGTATAAACAAAATTTTGAAAATAATATGGTATTTAAAGGCAATTACTCGGATAAAATATACTATAAATGCTTTTTTGGACTGGATAAAAGAGTTATTGATATTACAAATGTAATAATCATATCATCGGATAAATATAAAACTTTTGCAAAAAATGAGGATAAACAGAATAAAATCAAAAAGCTGGGAGTAAATATTGACAATTATCTGACGGATTATTACAGGGATGTTTAGTATGCCTCTTATTTTCGTGATACAATTTTAACGAGCCGGGAGATATTGTTTATGCATGAGCTTTTTATAAAAATTAATGAAATATTCCAGTCAATGGGAGTTCAGGGCTTAGCCTTAAATTCGTTTATTGAAAGTTTTTTTCTTGTACCGCCTCCTGACTGCCTTTTAATAGCCATGGATTTTGCGAATCCTGATAAATCATTATATTATGCGCTGATATGCACGCTTGCATCGGCAGTCGGCGGAGGCGCAGGCTATGCAATAGGCTACTGGGGCGGACGCCCTGCATTTAACCGGCTGTTTAGAAAGAGCGGTAAAGAAAAATTTGAAGCCGTAGAAAATTTATACAATAAGTACGGTACATTTGCTGTGTTTTTTTCGGCTTTTACCCCTGTTCCGTATAAAGTATTCACCATTGCCAGCGGAATATTGAGCATGAATTTTTGGAAGTTTATGCTTGCAAGTTTTTTCGGACGGGGGCTTAGGTTTTTTATAGTAAGTATATTTCTTATGTTTTTCGGAGAAACGGTAAAACAGTATATTGAAGTTGTGATACTTGCGGTTACTCTTTTGATAGTCGCTTTTTTTGCTGTTTTGTATAAAAAAAGAAAATCATTAATCAAGCAGTAGAAAATTTTGAACTAAAATTCCTGTTTATCGTTATTAAGAACAGATATAATATTGTCGGTAGAAATAAGAATGAATAATATATGAATAAACTTTATAAGCTGTATGTTTTAATTTTAATGTTATTTACAGTTGCCGTAAGCGCAGATGCAATTGAAGATATAAAAGAAGGCTCAACCTTATCCGTTGACGATTGTATTGAGCTTGCCGTAAAAAATAATCCTGCCGTTAAGAATTATAAAGAATATATTAATGTTTATAATGCAAGGGTAGGACAGAGCAAGGCAAGCTATTTTCCGTCGATTGGCGCAGGTGCCGGCTATGATTATGCCAGCACGGAAAATAAATATATATCCAATCACAGCAATTCAGCATCGGCTCGTATTGCATTAAATCAGCTTATATACAGTTTCGGTAAAGTTTTTTCGCAGGTAAAAATGCAGAAGTTTTATAAGATTTCGGCTGAATTTGATTTGCAAAATGCCGTTCTTGAAACTTCAAACAGCGTAAAAAATGCGTATTACGGCGTGCTTGCGGCGAAAGCGGACTTAGATATACAAAAAGCCAATGTACTTGTGAATGAAAGACAATATAACAGAACAAAAGAATTTTTTAATGAAGGGCTTGTTTCCAAGATTGATTTAGTTAATCAGGAGGTTTATTTAAGCGATGCGAAAATAAATTTGGTAAGCGCCGAAAATGCTTATCAAAATTCGATTATTTTATTAAATAATGCTATGTCAATAGTGGATGCGCCTAATTATCAGATTGCAAACACAGAAACATTCAATTTTAAAAATAATTATGCCGAAATTAATCTTTTAAATATTGCAAATACAAGAACTAAATCGGACGGAACAATAGAGCCGAAAGACGCTGTTCTCACAATGCAGGTTGAAAAAACAGATATTTTAGAAAATTATAAATTTAAAAAATATCCTTATACACTTGAAGAATCAGTCGAAAAAGGATATAAAAACCGTCCCGATTTATTATCCGTGCAGGCTCTGCAAAATGCGGCAAAAGAAGCGTTAAGTTATGCAAAGAAAGAATATCTCCCTGATTTAACGGGGTCTGTAGGCTATAACTGGCAGAATAATTCCCGATATTCCACAAACGGGCTTTCTGTCGGCGCTTATTTATCCGCAAATAATATTAACATAATGGATACAAGAATGAAAATAAAAGAAAACAAGGCTCAGCTTGAAATAGCAAAAAATAATGTGGATTTAGTGAAACAAAATATCTTTTTTGAAATTCAGGCTGCATACGTTAATATGATACAGCTTGAAAAAAATATTCCTTTAATGCAGGTAAAAGTAAAGCAGACTCTTGAAAACTATGAACTTGCGGATGCAAGATACGACGTAGGATTAGGAAATTTTATCGAATTGCAGGATGCAAAAGAAAATTATAATAATGCACAACGTGATTATGTGCAGACAATATATAAATATAATGTAGCGCTTACCGAGCTTCAAACCGCTATGGGAGAAATATAATGAAGAAAAAAATAATAATTTTTACATTAATAATAATTATGATAATCGGAGGAGCATTTTATTCAAAGCAGGGTAAAAAAATTCAGTATGTTTCAGAACCCGCAGAAAAGAGAACGATTACGCAGATAGTTGAGGCAACAGGCACCATAGAGCCTGTTAATACAGTAGATATCGGTTCACAGGTATCCGGACTCATAAGCGAAATATATGTCGATTATAATTCCGAAGTAAAAAAAGGACAGCTTTTAGCTCAAATAGATACCTCGCTATTCGAGGCGCAGTTACAGCAGTCGCTTGCAAATATTAATAATGCGAAGGCATCTTTAGCGCAGAATCAGGCTGTGCTTGCTTATGACGAAAAAACATACCGCAGATACAAAAATTTGTATGACAGAAATTTAGTTTCAAAAGATGATGTCGATTCGGCAGAATCCGCATATAAAACCGACTTAGCTAAAGTATCAGCTTCCAAAGCGTCGATAATGCAGGCAAAAGCTAGTTATGATACCGCTTCTGCGAATATGCGCTATACAAGAATAATATCCCCAGTAGACGGCATAGTCATTTCAAAAGAGGTTGAGGTGGGGCAGACTGTGGCTGCAAGTTTCCAAACTCCTACATTATTCACCGTAGCAGAAGATTTAAACAAAATGCGCATAGAAACAAGCGTATCAGAGGCTGATATAGGCAAAGTCAAAGAAGGACAGGCGGTTGAATACACTCTTGACGGATACCCCGACAGCATATTTAAAGGGGTTGTTACTCAGGTAAGGCTGTCGCCGACAACAGAATCGAATGTTGTTACTTATGTTGTAATAATCGAGGTTGAAAATGATGAGGGTAAATTAATGCCGGGCATGACTGCAAATGTATCTATAATAACGGATAAAAAAGAAAATGTTTTAACAGTGCCTAATTCCGCATTAAAATTTACGATTGCCGATAATAAACAAAAATATGACCATAAGGGAATATGGATTAAACAAAAAAATAAACCGGCGAGGATTAATATAGAAACGGGCGTAGCGAACGATTCATATACTGAAATTATTTCCGGAGCAGTAAAAGCAGGCGATGAGGTATATATCTCAACATCATCTTCTGACCGCAGGAAAAAAAATAAGAACATGATGCCTCCAAGATTTACGAGGTAATAAAATGAGTTTAATAGAAGTAAAACATGCCGTAAAAACATATCAGACAGGTGAAGAAAGTTTTAATGCGCTGGATGATGTTTCTTTTAATATTGACGAAGGCGAGTTTGTAGCAATAATGGGAACATCAGGCTCAGGAAAATCCACCTGCATGAATATGTTAGGGACATTAGACAGGCCTAATTCGGGCAGTTATCATTTAGACGGGGCGGATATATTTTCTCTTTCCGCAAATGAGCTGTCCGATATACGAAATTTAAAACTTGGGTTTGTATTTCAAGGCTTTAATTTAATTCCGAGAACATCAGCGCTTGATAATGTGGAATTGCCTATGGTATATAAAGGCATTCCGGAAGAAGAAAGACATATAAGGGCAAGAAAAGCATTAAAAATAGTAGGGCTTGAAAACAGAGAAGAACACATGCCGAATCAAATGTCGGGCGGCCAGCAGCAAAGGGTGGCGATTGCAAGAGCAATAGTAAATGATGCGCCGTTAATTCTGGCGGATGAGCCTACGGGCAACCTTGATACAAGAACAAGCATCGAGATTATGGAATTTTTTGTCAATCTTAATAATAAAACGGGCAAAACTATCGTATTGGTAACACATGAACCTGATATTGCGGAATACTGCAAACGGGTGATAAGATTTAAAGACGGAAAAATAGTATCAGACCTTTCAAAATCAGAGTGGATGAAAACAAGAACAAGGCAGACGTAATTATGATGGATTATAAATCAACAATAAAAATGGCGGTGAATTCCTTAAATGTCAACAAAATGCGTTCCGCATTGACCAGTTTAGGAATTATTATAGGCGTAAGCGCCGTAATTATAATGCTTGCAATAGGCTCGGGCGCAAGCAAAAAAGTCCAGGCAAATATGGAGTCAATGGGAAGCAATATGCTGACTATCCGTTCAACTTCTGCAAGAACAGGCGGAGTCAGTATGGGAATTGGAACCAAGCCGTCCCTAACCTTAAAAGATGCCGCAGCTATAGAAAAAAATATATTAAATGCGGAAGCGGTTGCACCTGTTTCAAATGAAGCAAAACAGCTCATGTACGGAAATCAGAATTGGCAGACTAATGTATATGGCACAACTCCTAAGTATTTGTATATAAAAAACTATGAGATAGAGCTTGGCAGGAACTTTACCTTTGAAGATGTCAAAAACAGTGCAAAAGTAGCTGTAATAGGTTCTACGGTGGCAGCCGAGCTTTTCGGGGATGTTTCTCCGGTAAATAAAGTTATAAGAGTAGGAAATGTTCCTTTTAAAGTGCTTGGGGCTTTAAAAACAAAAGGGTCTATAGGGCCGATGGATCAGGATGATTTAATATTTATTCCGATAACAACCGCTCAAAAGAAGCTGTTCGGCGTAACGCTTCCGGGTAGCATAAAAATGATTGTGGTAAAAGGAACTGATGCCGATACGCTGAGTCAGGCAGAAACAGAGATAGATGAATTGCTGACGGTCCGCCATAATATAGGCAGATATCAGACAAAAGATTTTGAAATAAGAAATTCAGCCGAGTTTCAGGAAAAAATGAAATCAACCGTTCAGACATTTGCAATATTGCTTGCTTCCATCGCATCGGTATCTCTGCTTGTAGGCGGAATAGGAATTATGAACATTATGCTTGTATCGGTAACCGAAAGAACAAAAGAGATAGGAATAAGAATGGCAATAGGCGCAAGGGCATCGGATATCCGGCGCCAGTTTTTGATTGAATCGTTTTTATTATCCGTAACCGGCGGATTAATCGGAGTTGTTACGGGGGTGCTAGGCGCAAAAGCAGTAGAGTTCTTTTCAGATGGCATGAGTGTATCAATATCATTATTTTCAATATTTATTTCTTTAGGTTTTTCGGGGCTGGTCGGAATAGGTTTCGGATATTATCCCGCTTATAAAGCTTCATTGTTAAACCCGATTGATGCTTTGAGATACGAATAATTTAATTGTATAATTCATAAAAAGGAAATTTTATGATGCTTGAAGAACTTATTCGTCTGCCGGTATTGATATTTCAAAAAGGATTGCCGGACTGCTGAAAAAAAGCGGAATTGAATTTTATACATCTGCTTCGGTTAAAATTATTCAGAATAATACGGTTGCAATATCGGACGGAAAACAGATTGAAACGGATATAATATACTCGTTGCAGGCAGACCGCCCGTAATCGGCAGGGCTATTTATGAAAACAATATTCATACGGGTAAATTTATACAAACGGATAACAATTTTAAAACAAGTAAAATTTATGCAATAGGCTATGTAAACGGACATTCAATGCCTGCACACAGCGCCGTGAAACAGGCTGAAACAGTTATTGATTAAGTTTCAAATAAATGTTCCATCCGTTATATGCGGAATACCTGAAATCAGCTTCAACCGGCGGAAAGGAGCAGAATTCAATAAAAAGGGCATCAGATATAAAAAATCATTATTTCCGGTATTGCATCAGGAAAAGCCTATGCAGACGATAAAACGGAAGTATTTGTTAAAATTCCGGCATGATGAGAAAATATCGGAAGAAGCAGATGCAATGATTGAACAGGCCGTAATTGCAATGACAAGGAAAAAACGAAAAAAAGCTCAGCTTAAAATTAAGCCCAGCCGTTTATTTTTTTCAATCATTCCGGCGCAGATTTTATCTATTTTGTTTCTCAATTCTTCTTTTGAATATTCCTTATTAAAAAAGCTATTGTATAATTCACGGAAAAGCATATTGAAATTAAGAGAACGTCCTTGCAGTTTAAGTTTTCTGACTCCGGCTTCAACAATCGTCTGCACCTGTTCATCCGTAAGGTACACCGATTTATATTCCGGCTTAAATTTAGGGCATAAACTGAAATGTTCATGCCCGCCTTCGGTATCGGAGTAGTACTTAACTTTTTTCATTTTTTCAATATTTCCAAAACATTCATCAATTTGCGCTAAAAAATTATAATGGTTTTTATGGAAAGGACAATTATAATGACAATACTGATTAATTAAAACTTCCGTTCTTGATATATCTGCCAGCAGTTTATCAAGTTTATCCGTATTTTCAACGGCATATTCGGGGCGGATTACCACAACTTCATATTTATCAAGCATTTTATTATAAAATTTTGTTTCGTCAAAATTCTTTTCTTCAGAAAATTTTACTGCCGGATGTATAACGGAACAGTGCATTTTTGCATCCGGATACCTTGATTTTATATGATTATAAAGTTCATCCGTAGATACAATAAATCTTGAATTAAATTTATAGGCAATATCCAGCAGATTATTGGAATATTCATCGTTTAATGCTTCTTTTGCATTTAAACTTGTAAACGTAAAAGCAGGGATTACGTTATACTTGTTTATCAATTTATTTAAATAATTTTCAATAAAACTTAAATTATTCAATTTGAAAACGGATGGTCTTGCACCGTTTCCCCATTTGCAGTATGGACTGCCGTAAACATATTTCACGGGATTTGTTTCTTTTTCCAAAAGTTTATCAAGCACCGGTATAAAAATATCGTTGCAAAATAAAAACGGCATAAAATATTCCGCATTACTGTATTTTACAAGAGTTTTCACTATTATTCCCTTTTTTTTCATGATATAAAACCGCATTGTAATAGGCTTTTGCTTCTTCGCATAATATAGGCTGTTTTTTCATAAATGTATTGTTAAAACAAGACGCATCCGGACAATATATGCAATATTTGCAATATTTTTCATTAAAGCATTCCGTCAAATTTTTCCGAATAAAATTTTTTCTAAAATCTTTTAGAGATGTTTCTTTAATTTCCTTTAAAGTTGCAGAATTCAAATTGCCTAAAATATAGTCAAAAGCAATACAGGGAGTAACATCAAGTTTAGGAGTAATGCATAGTTTTTCACATCCTGCTTCGCATATTGCAATATATGTTTTTTCAAACTTACCCGATCTTAAAAATTCATGTTCTTTCAGCTTATCTGTATAGTATTGTTCAAGAGTTTTATAATCAAGTTTTAATGACAGATTATTATTTTCCGGATTATTTATAAACGAAGGATATTCGGCAACTTTAACTCCGATTGATTTGCCGAATTCAATGACTTTTTTATAAGAATCTTTATTACAGGATAATACAGGGGTTGAAATAGAAACCTTAACACCTGAGTTTTTTAATTTTTTTATTACATTAACCGTTTTTTGCCAAGAACCGTCTACTCCCGTTATATAATCATGAATTTTCTGCTCCATGCTGTATAATGAAATTTTTATTTTTGAAGGATATAAACTTAAAAGTTCATTAAATATTTTTTTATTATCATGCAATATTTGACCGTTTGTTGAAACGTAAAGATTTAAATACTTGCTTCTGATATATCCGGCTATTTTAATAAAATCTTTATTAAGCATGCATTCACCGCCCGTTAATACAACCCGTATTATTCCAAGATTATATGCTTCATCTACAGACTTTTTTGCCTGTTCAAAGGATATAAAGTATTCATCCATGTTTTTATGGTTATAGCAGTGTTTACAATTTAAATTACATTTATAATTAAGTTCGAGATTAAGTGAGTTTATATATCCGATACAGCTCGTAAATGTAACCCATTTTTTGTAGAAATACTTAAAGTTAGGACTTTCTTCGCTTATCGCATAAGACAGATAATTATAATTTGATTTTTCAAAAGTCTTATCCGGATTAATTATTCTTTTTTCTTTAAGTTCCGATAGTAAAGCCGTTAATTGGCTGTTTAGGCTGTTCTTATCCGCAAAATGATACACTTTATCAATTTCCTGATTTTGAATAATTAAATTCCATAAACTTGAACATACACCTTTTAAAAGATAATATAAACCATGCTTGGAATCATGTATTAAGCTGACAGAAAAATTTTCACGCAAATAATATGTTCTTTGAGATACCCAGGGGCTTATTTGTATTTTGGACATAAATCTTCAGTTTCCAGTATTCTTAAGGACGTTATTGATTGGGTCCGTAATCTTTTGCCGAACAAGGGTCCAGAGAGCCGTATGCAACACTTGCAATAAGAGTGCCGGGCATTTCAATGATATCATCAAACAAAATATTTATTTCATCGATTGAAAGGTCCTGCAGATTGTCATCATCAAAATTTGTCATTATTTTCCCCTTACTTTTTAATACTAAATGCTTTATTTATATTTTTATAAAAATTTTCGCTCCGCCACAGTGCAGGAATATAACCCGATAACGGGGTAAATGTCATTTCCTCGAAATAAAGTTTATTATTGTGAATCATCCAGTCTACACGAACAAGCCTGAAGCTGTCCGCAAGAATTTTACTTAAGCCGGAGGCAGTTTGATTTAATTCATGCCAGCCGGTGCCGGCATGAGCTTCCGAACCGGCGCACCAAACGCAAAGCTTTTTATCCGGAATATTTATATTTTCCCTTATCAGCGGTTCAATTATTATTTTAGGCTTAATATTCAGATACTGGGTTTCAAAATCGCTGTAACCGAAAAAGTTTTGCTTAAGCCAGTTTCCAAGACGCATATTGCAGTAATCTACAAGCTGTTTATTCGCAAGAAAGCCTTTTTTATTCTTAACAATATAATGCCATTTACAGCCATGATTTGCCTTGACAATAAAACTGTCAGGCAGAGATTCAAAAGGAATATCTTCAACTCTGTCGCCTATCCACAGAACGGGCTTTAAGTATTCTTCGCCGATTTTTTCTCTGACATAATCCCTTACAAGAATCTTATCGGTTAAAGCTGATTTTATAGGAATATTATCGTATATTTTTAACCACTGAATTTTTTGATTCAGATTTTTTGGATGTTTTAAATTTAATTTTTCGCCCGTTTTTGCATAATATGCCTCGCAAAGATATTTCTTATAGTCTTTTTCATCAAGACTCATCATGAAATCATAATCAAAAACAGCATCGCTGTCGGCTGAATATCGCAGAACACCTGCCTTGACCGGAGGGCTTATGCCGAAACTTTCAAAAAACCTGCGGATTAACGGTTTCTGCCGAAAACTAAACTCTAAAAATTCCCCCCCCCTCAGGAAACTTAACGATTTAAAAAATTCTGAAAATATATTTGAAAATCCGCTCATAATTTTATTATATATCTGAAATTTTATTCTGCAACTTATTATTGTTAAAATTTTTTTTTGATTTTGGCTCTGTACTGCCATAGCTTTGAAATATATATTTCATAATAATATCATCGGATATAGTTTCATCAAGCCTTATTGTTATCCAGTTTGTTTTATTCATATGATAAGCCTTATAAAATCCGTCCACATTTAATAATTTTTGAATTTCATTTTTATCAAGTTTTATATTAATAATATCAAGTCTTTCTGATGTCTTTGATTTTTCATCAATTTTAATTTTATCTATATCCATTATAAGCGCAAACCACTTTTTGGTGCCGGCATTTCTAAATACTCCGTATGTTTTATAATCTGCCCAGGGAAAATCAGGTTTGACTTGAAGCTGTTTAAATATCAAATCCGCTGTTCTGTTTGCCTGAATGCTTTGAAAATATTTTTGAACCGTGCATTTTTCTTTAATACTTCTCAAAATTTCTTCATAATTTGATTTTACAATTCCGGAGTATGAACTTCTGCTGTTCGATGCTCTTAAAGGCATATACTCCTCATTGTTTTCCATATCAAACACCCTGCCTGATATTGCGCCATTCTCATCCGCTTTTATAACGGCTTTAAACTCTCCGGACATAAATTCCGTTTCATATTCATAGCATTTTGAAGATTTCTTAAAGCCGTAAGAAATCAGCTTATCTGTATCAATACTTGAACGTTTAAAAATTTCTTCTTCTATACTCATAATAATTTAATTAATTCATTGTATTGCCCACCGCTTACGGGTTCTGACCGTTCAGCGCACCGCCCTTTTTTCCTTCTGCCCTTCTCACGGCATATCGCCATTGTAATGTGCAAAATTATTAAGCCGTTTTTATAAATATTATAATACACAAAGAAATTATTTTTTATACCTTTTAATTAAAAAACCAAAATCGAATTTTTATCCGTTTTTGGTTTTTCAATATAAATTATTCTTTAATACGAAACTGTTATTTAGTGAGCAATCAAAGCAAGCAGAACGCCGGCTGCGACAGCGGAGCCGATAACACCCGCAACATTAGGACCCATAGCGTGCATTAATAAGAAGTTCTGCGGATTTTCATCCATACCCACTTTATTAGATACACGTGCAGCCATAGGAACAGCCGAAACCCCTGCAGAACCTATTAAAGGGTTAATTTTTTCTTTTAAAAATAAATTCATAATCTTAGCCATTATAACGCCTGCTGCTGTAGCCAGCGAGAATGCAATAATGCCTAAAAACAATATTTTTAAAGTTTCAACGGTCAAAAAGTGACCGGCTTGAAGTTTAGACCCGACGGTTAAACCGAGAAAAATAGTAACAATATTAATTAGTGCATTCTGCATGGTATCCGATAACCTGTCCGTAACCCCGCATTCTTTGCAAAGATTGCCGAAAGTCAGCGCACCTACCAAAGGGCAGGCAGAGGGCAGGAATATCAAACAAAGAATTAAAACAACAATCGGAAAAACAATTTTCTCTCTTTTGGAAACATCTCTCAATTGAGTCATTTGAATTCTGCGCTCTTCTTTAGTTGTCAGCAGTTTCATAATAGGAGGCTGTATTACGGGGACAAGCGCCATATATGAATATGCGGCGACAGCAATCGAGCCTAATAATTCCTGTTTTAATTTAGTTGTTACATAAATAGAAGTAGGACCGTCCGCTCCGCCTATAATACCGATAGACCCCGCAGATTGAAGGTCAAAGCCTAAAACAAGCGCTAAAAGCAAAGCCCCGAAAATGCCGAATTGGGCAGCACCGCCTAACAGCAGGGTTTTAGGATTTGCTATTAAAGGACCGAAATCCGTCATTGCACCGACACCCATAAAAATTATCAGAGGAAATAAACCTTTATCAATGCCGTAGGCAAATATAATGCCCAAAAATCCGTTAGGTCCTGCTATTTCCTCGCCTAAAGGCATCGGAATATTGGAAAGCAGGCCGCCGAACGCTATAGGAACCAATAATAAAGGTTCAAACTGCTTTTTAATGCCCAGCCACAATAAGAAACAGCATATAAGTATCATAACCGGCTGCCCGAAGTGTGCTAAAAATTGTTCAATACAAGTTCCGTCAATCTGCTTATGAGCAGTATTTATAAAATTATAAATACCCGTTGAATACCAAAGCTGGTTTAAACCGTCCGCTAACTGCATTTTAGACCTCCTGACCGACGGTTGCAATTACTTGCGCCGTAGCAACTTTATCGCCTTGAGAAACCAAAACGGAAGTAACAGTTCCTTTAACGGGAGATTTAATTGGCGTTTCCATTTTCATAGCTTCAATAACAAGGATTTCTTCATTTTCTTCGACCATATCGCCCGCATTTTTGGAAATTCTTAAAACAGCGCCGGGCATTGGAGCTTTAACTTCAATTCCCGAACCTTCTGCATGAGATGTTTCTTCAATGCCGTCTTTAATCTCAACATTATACTCTTTGCCGTTTACCGTTGCTTTCCCGTCATGAAGTTTAACTGCATATTTTCTGCCGTTTATCGTAACGGTGCATCCGTCTGAATTTGCACGGGCATCGGATTGCTTTTCTTGTTCAGCTGTTTTATTAACGGAAACAACACCTTTGCCAAGCAGAAAATCAATACCTTTGTCAACATTGCCGTCTTTACATGCGGCGGCGATAAACAAATTTTCGTCCGTAACAGGAAGCCCTGCCGCTTTTAACCGTTCTTCGGCGGCTTTTAGGCCTTTTTCAGGATCTTTTTCATTAATATCCACAACTTTTTCGCAGGTAGGCTGAAGTCCTGTCTGTTTTTCAGCCCATTTAACCAGCTCGGAATCAGGTTCGCATGGTGTTCTGCCAAAATATCCCAGCAACATTTTTGCATATCCGGGGTTGGCTTTTTCCCACGGATGTTCCGTTATGGCATTTAAGAAAGACTGCTGTGCATAAAACTGCGAGACAGGAGTAACGGAAGTAGCATATCCGCCTTTTTCAACAACTTCTTTCATATTTTCAATAAGTTTAGGAAACTTATCGAGCATGCCCATATCTTTTAACTGATTAACAGTTGTAGCAGTAGCGCCTCCGGGGAGAGGAGCCTGAATTAATATAGGATTTACAGCTAAAGAAATAGGTGAAATCGGATAATCTTTCATACATTCTTTAAATATTTCTTCTGTTTCCATAACTTTTTTAATATCAATACCTAAATCATAATCGGTACCTCTTAAAGCATGCCACATGGAAATAATATCAGGCTGCCCCGTACCGCCCGAAACAGGCTTCATAGCCAGATCGATACCGTCAGCCCCGCCGTCTAAAGCGGCTAAATATGCGGCAAGCCCCGTTCCTGCAGTTTCATGGGAATGAAATCTTATATGAGCATTTCCGCCTAAGATTTCCCGTGCCATTTTAACGGTTTCATAAACTTTTTTAGGATGAGAAGTGCCTGAAGCATCTTTAAACGCCAGACTGTCAAACGGCAGCCCCGAGTCTAATATATTTCTTAAGACTTTTTCATAAAAAGCAACATCATGTGCGCCTTCACAGCCGTAAGGAAGCTCCATCATAGTAATTGTAACTTCATGCAAAAGCCCGTATTTTTTAATACTGCATGCAGAATCGATTAAATTATTGACATCATTTAAAGCATCAAAGTTTCTTATAACATTAACCCCGTGTTTAGCAAACATCTTGGCGTGCAGGTCAATAACATCACGAGGCTGGGAATTAAGCCCTACAACATTTACTCCTCTTGCCAGCGATTGCAGTTTAACATCCGGACCGGCTGCAGTTCTAATCTTATCCATTGTTTCAAACGCATTTTCGTTGCAGAAAAATATAGGCGCCTGAAATCTGGCTCCGCCGGCGGTTTCAAAATGTTTTATACCCGCATTAACAGCAGATTGAAGCGCAGGAATAAAATCATCCACAAGAACTTTAGCGCCGTATATCGATTGAAATCCGTCCCTAAAGGAAGTATCCATAACCTTAATTTGTTTTTTTGCCATTTTCTTTTCCTCTTTATGTCTTATATACAGATTATTTTCTTAATTTTGCAGCCGCAACGGCAATTGCAACTTCAACATCCGCCGAAACACTTTTTACGGCCGCTTTAGCTTCTTCAGCTTCTTCCGGAAACAGTTCATTCAGTTTAGTTACAATTTTCCCCATAATTGTTACCGCCGCCCACAGGACTGCAAGAAAAGCGAATACAGTTCCCATGCCTGCGGTCATCAGAGTCAAGCCTTCATTTAACATAAAACATCTCCTGTTATTATCTTACGCTCTCTATTAAATTCATCAATTACCGCCAATAAGCCGTCGTTATCAATCGACTTGGCAAAATACCGTTTTTTATCATTAAGTTCTTTAACAATAATGTTTTTACCTAAAAAATTACACTTTTGGATATATTCGTCTTTAATATAAGGAAAACCCCTCTCAACAAAATTATTGTAATCTTTAAAGAAACAATCCGCTAATTTATCTGCGAGTATATCAATATCATAATTTTTATGAGTTAAAACAGAAATCGAAACAGCCTTTTGGTCAATTAAATCAAGTGTTTCTTCAGGCATATTAACATTTAAGCCCAATCCTAATATAACCGCTTTCAATTTGTTGTTTTCGGTGCAGGCTTCAGCCAAAATACCCGATATTTTACGGCCGTCTGCAAGAATATCATTAGGCCATTTAATCGAAGATTGAATATTAAATTCATCTTTCAAAAAACGGGATACAATTACGGACAAATACTGAGTCAAATTAGGAAACGGGTAAGCATCGGCTTTTTCAGGTTTCAGAATGACAGACATATATACATTTCCGGAATTATCGCCAATCCATCTGCGGTTACAGCGTCCTCTGCCCGAACGCTGAAAGGGGGTATAAATAACCGTTCCGTTGCCGAACCAAGAAATATGCTCTAAAGCATAACTGTTTGTAGAACCGATTTCATCTAACCTGACCAGTGTATATTTATCCGAATTATCCATAATCAACTTTATGTTAGCACAAACAAAAATTTTTCGATACATTTATTTATTCAAACAGGCAATGCAATAAATTTATAAATGCCGTAAATTTAAAAAAAGGAGAATTTATGAATTATCTGAATATTGAACTAAGCGGAATTGACGAAAAAGGCGGTGAAAAAAAATATAAGCTGACTGATTTTTCGGGTAAAAACGTAATAATTTATTTTTATCCGCAGGATGACACTCCCGTATGCACCCGGCAGGCTCATGAGTTTAAAGATGCAATGGAAGAACTGAGCAGATACGCTGTAATTATAGGCGTAAGCAGGGATGATATTAAATCCCATAAAGAGTTCAAAGACAAATACGGCTTGAATTTTATTTTGCTCTCGGATATAAAAAACAAACTCAAATCAGCATTTCAAGACCATAATAAATATATTATAAACCTGCACAGAGGAACTTTTATTCTGAATAAAAAAGGCAGAATTATTAAATTTTGGGATAAGGTTGACGTAGACGGACATATAGATGAAATAAAAGATTTTATAAAAGATTTCATAAAAAATAATTAATTTGTAAAAAATATATTATAAGACATATAATATATCTATGAAAAAATTTAAAACCATAATATCAATGATGTCCGGAACATCTGCAGATTCGGTTGATACGTGCCTGCTGAGGATATATGAAGATTTATCGTTTAAGATAATGGGCAGTTATTCACTGAAATACCCGCAGGCTTTAAAAGAAGAAATTTTAAGGCTTGCAAACAACAAAGGCGATATAAAAGATGTATGCTTTATGAATTTTGTACTGGGTGAATTTTTTGCAAAAGCGGCGGATAAACTTATGCAAAAAACAAAGATAACAAATAAAGATGTGGATTTTATATCATCACACGGGCAAACAATATATCATATCCCTGAATACATGGAAATATGCGGAATTAAAACCAAAAGCACGTTTCAGACAGGAGATATTTCGGTTATATCGCAAAGAACGGGAATAATGACAATAGGCGATTTCAGGCCGAAAGACATTGCAGCAGGCGGACAGGGCGCACCGCTGGTTTCTTTTGCAGATAAAATACTTTTTGGAACGGATAAAAACAGGCTTATTCAAAATATAGGCGGAATATCAAATGTAACAGTGCTTTCAAAAGATTGTGAAATGTACGCTTTTGATAACGGCGCCGGAAATATGCTTATAGATTATTTTACAAAGAAGTTATTTAATAAAGAATACGATAGAAACGGAGAATTGGCTTTAAAAGGCAGACCTGATGAAAAGTGGCTTAATGAGCTTTTAAAAGAGCCTTATTATAAGACAGCTCCGCCGAAGTCTACGGGGCGTGAATTATTCAATGATAATTATGCCGAAAAAATATATAAAACGGCTCCGAAAAACAAATATGACGTAATATCAACGCTGGCGGCATTAACCGCCAGAACAATAACGGATTCATACAAAGACTTTATCTTAAATAAAACTAAAACGGATGAAGTTGTATTAGGCGGAGGCGGAGCATATAACCGCGCCATTATAAAGTATATGAAAGAGTATATGCCTCAGATAAAAATAAAGACGCATGAGGACTATAATATTCCGAACAAACTTAAAGAAGCTGTTGCATTTGCATATTTAGGCTATTTTGCAATAAATAAAAAGCCAAACAATGTTCCGTCCTGCACCGGAGCAGAAATGCCCGTAATTATGGGGAAAATTTCATATTAATAAAACCTGACACATTTATTAATAAAAGCCGGCTGTATGAAACTTTCAGCGCAGAATACTGTCTTATAGCAGTAAGTACAGATAAACAAATATAAAATTTTATATTATAATTAGAGAAGAATAAGGAGCGAGTTGTGAAAAAATCTATAAGAAATACGACGCTGATAACATTGGCATTATTAATAACATGCATAACATGCAATAGAAGCAATACGGCATTAGCCGAGTCGGATGCCGAGCTATATGATATGGTCTGGAAAGCAGTTAATACAAAATATCTTGACCAGACCAACAACGGGCAGGATTGGGGCAAGTGGCGCCATAAATACGACGATAAAATAAAGACTCCGGAAGACAGTTACATCGCAATAGACACAATGATAGCGAGCTTAAACGACAGATATACAAGATTTGTGCCTCCGAAAGAATTTGCTGAAGAAAAGTCGTTAATAAAAGGGTCATTATGCGGAATAGGCGTCCAAATAGGATTACGTGACGGAAAAATATTAATAATATCGCCAATCGAGGATACTCCGGGAGAAAAGGCCGGATTGCAGGCAGAAGATGAAATACTTGAGATAGACGGAATATCAACAAAAGATATGGCGCTTGATCAGGCCGCCGATAAAATAAGAGGCAAAAAAGGAACGGCCGTAACATTATTAATAAAAAGAAAAAATATACCGAATAAAACATATAAAATCGTGAGAGATGAAATAGAAATAAAATCCATATCTACAAAACCGCCTTATGATTCCAAAATAGATGACAAAATAGGGTATATAAGACTAAGCTCGTTTATGGGCAAAAATGTCGGCAGCGAGTTTAAGGATTTAATACTAAAATATAAAAATAAAGAAGGTATTATTGTGGACTTGAGAGGGAACACAGGCGGGCTTTTAACAAATGCAATTTCGATATCCGATTTATTTTTAGATGATGAAATAATAGTAAGCACGGTTGACAGGGACGGGTACAAAGATACATCAAAATCAGGCAAGAGATACTTTTCGACCCAGCCTCTGGTGCTGTTGATAAATAAAGGAAGCGCATCAGCAAGCGAGATATTATCAGGCGCATTAAAAGATAATAAAAGAGCAATATTAATCGGCGAAAACACTTTTGGAAAAGGACTTGTACAGGAAGTAAAAAGTTTACAGCCGTTTAGCGCCGGATTAAATATAACGGTGCAGAAATATTTAACCCCCGGCGGAAATGATATACATAAAAAAGGAATAGCTCCCGATATAGAAATAAAAATAACGGAAGCGGATATAAAAGCTAAAAATGATGTTCAGTTAAAAAAAGCACAGGAAGTAATGTTACAGATGATAGAAAATGAAAAAATGTCATCTAGCCGTTAATCTTTTGATAAATAATTTGAACAGCATTTAATACAGGGTCAATAGCGGGAGAATAAGGCGGAGAGTAAGGTAAATCCATATTAATAAGCGATTCCAGTTTTGTTTTGCTTAAAATTGCAGGAATAACAGTATTAATCCGCTGATTAACTTCGCCTTCTCCGATGCCTTGAATACCCAGAATAGTATCGGAATTTTTATCGGCAATAAGTTTTAAAGTCATAGTGCCTGTTTCAGGCATATAACCCGCTTTATCCCGTTTTGTAATAACGGCATATTCGGGCTGAAATCCGAACTTTAAGGCATCGGCATAGCTTATGCCGATAATAGAGATTGTAAAATCAAAATATTTAGTTATTGTAGAATTTAAAATTCCTTCAAACAAACAATTTCCGCCCGCAATATTAATAGCGGCGCATCGTCCTTCCTTGTTAGCCGTAGAACCCATCGGAGTCCATGTGTATTTATTTGTAACCAGATTAAAATTATCAGTGCAGTCCCCGACGGCGTAAACATCATATTTAGAAGTTCTTAAAGTCTTGTCAACCTTAATGCTGTTGTTAATTCCCGGCTTAATACTGCTTCCTTCAAGAAAATCCGTATTAGGGCGGACGCCTGTGCCTAAGATTACAAAATCCGTTTCAATAGCTTTGCCTGAATCCGTAATAACTTTTGATACTTCACCGTTTTCATTTCCTTCAAAGCGGATAACTCTTTCATTTGTAAGAATGCTGACCTGCCCCGGATTATGCCCTATAATATAATCCGTAATACGCTCGGCAAAATCTTCATCAAACATTTTTAAAATATGGGAGTTTTTTTCAATCAAAGTAACTTGAATATTATTTTGAACAAAAGCCTCCATAAGCTCAATCGAAATATATCCGCCTCCAAGGAGTACTGCTTTTTTTGATTGAAGCATTTTTTGCTTAATATTAATTCCGTCCCGGACAGTTCTTAAAGTAAAAATATTTTTAAGTGCTATATTTTCAATATCGGGAATTACGGGTTTTGCACCTGTTGCAAGTACGAGTATATCGTAATGAACATCATATTTATTGTTTGAAATCAAATCATGAATAAGAACGGTTTGTTCTTCCGTATTTACCTTTATACATCTTTGTTTTGTATGAACATGAATATTCTGTTTTTCAAAATCATCGGGAGTTCTTAGAATAAGAGTTTCATAATTTTTTATAACATCTTCGATATAATAAGGCAGGCCGCAGGCAGAATAAGATATAATATCTTCCTGAGTATATAAATCAATTTGAACATCAGGTCTTTCCCTCCGGAGTTTTGCCGCAGTCTTGGGTCCTGCTGCGCCTCCTCCTATAATAACTATTTTTTCAGGCATGTTTTCCTCTTTAAAAAATCATTTTCTGCAATTCTATTCCGCTGATTTCGATAAGTTCTTTTTCTAACTCAACCGAAGATTTATCATCATCGATTTGAAGAAGAATAATGCCGAAATCGGCGCAAAAAAATGAAGTATTGTTAATTCCGACCCGCATTTTGATAATGCAGTTAAATTTGGTGAGTATTTTTTGAAATTCAACCGCATTATCAGACTTGCAGGCAAGTTTTATTCCTAAAATTACCGTCATGGATTAATCTTTTATTTCCAGTTTTTTTGTTTCTTTATCTTCCTCATGCAGTTTAGGGAATTTAAGTGTTAAAATTCCTTTTTTTAAATCGGCTTCAGATTTTGCAATATCTATTTCATAAGGAAAATATAAAGTTCTTGAATAATTCCCGTATCTGAATTCTGATTTATGATATTTATGCTTATCATTTTCTTCGCCTGCACAAGACTTGCTTGCATCAATTTTTACATAAGACTTATTAATATCAATATTAATATCCTCTTTATTAACCCCCGGAAGCTCTACCCTTAAAACAAATTTGTCGTCATACTCTTTTACATCGACAGGCATTGCCATGCCGTTGAGTTCTTTATGAAATATATATTCGGGAAATATATTATCAAAACTTTTCTGCAAAATGGCATTAATATCTTCATTTAAAGCATTCAAAAAAGTATCCGGTTTTTTAATCAAATATTTCATATTATTCTCCTACATTAAAAATACGGATAAATAAAATTATCCGTATTAATTCTTAAATAAATAATTAATTAAGCCATCCGCCGAGCAGGCATAAAAAACTATCCGCCGGAGTTATCCGGAATATCCCCCAGCTGTTTCTGCTTCAATCTGTTTACGACACAGTCAACAAGATAAGAATAAGACTTTTCGTCTTTCAGCCGTTCGGGAAACTCTTTTTTGATAATACTTTCAACCATAAATCTAAGTTTCATATCCTCTTGTACAAACTTATTTTCAGATATAAGAGATTCCAAAAACTCGTCTTTATAACCGGACTGCGAAGCAGAAAAATTCAGCCAATCAATATCCGATTGAAAGTTTTTTAATTTTTTAACTAACTTAAAATGTTTTAAGTTGAACATTTTACATTCACATCTCCATTTTTAATGATATATTATCAGATATGCTTTACCTTTACTTCCTTTATACATGATAAAACATTTTCCATTGTTTGTATAGTGTCCGTATTTCGGGCAAATAAATATAAAACAAAACCGCAAAGCGTATCTTTATTTTTATTTTGCAGAAAAGGAAACTCGTCTTTTATGGTTTGATAAACCATATCGGATAATTTACCCTGCAATGCGGAACTTTCTTCAACAGAATTTGAAGTAAAACTTTTATAACTGCTTCCGCTGTATAATACTGCATTCCCTTTTAAACTATACATGCTTACGACCTTTTATATTCACATTTAAATTAAGTTTTATAAAAATATTTTATTTTCTATCCTGCGGAAATTCGTTACATTCCGTTACAATAAAACAGCTTTGGAATAAAAGATTTAAGTTTATAAAAAAAAATCCGATAAAAAATATAAAAGAAAAGGAGCAATATAAATGGCTTGGTATGACAAATTTTTAAACGGTGCGCAGGAAACTCAAAGCATAGGGAAAAAAGATAATTCAAAACAAATCGGGCAGAAATCCGATACGAAGCAGTCAGGCACAATATATGATAATATTAAATATAATCAAGGAGCGGTAAGTTTAACTGCAAGCGAACAGGAATTTTTAGAAGCTTCAAAAAACATTAATCAATATACCAGACCGGACAGCATTAATCAAGCACCCCAAAAAAGCACCGTTCCAAGCCGGGCCCCGTCAGGCAGAAATATGCCGGGTGCAAATTTAAACAGCGTATCAGGCGCAGATATATCAGGAAATGAATCTTTAGCACAGCTTCGTTCGAGCTTAAGCGAAGCGCAGGCTCAATTAAGCGAAGCACAGGCTCAAAAAACCGATAATGAAGTAATAAATCAGGCAAAAGAACAGACAGAAAATGATAAAACAGCTTATGATGAAGCTGTAGAACAAATGTCAAGCGATGATGAACATGTGCAGGCGCAGATTGACGATATTCAATCAAGAAAAAGCGAAAACGATTCCGCTGTAACAGAGCAGGAATCGCAAATATCGGATATAAATTCAAACATATCAGATAAAAATTCTCAAATAAGCGGTATAAATTCTCAGTTAGGAGGGCTTGCAAAACCATCTCAAAGCGATTATATGACAACCGATGAAGAAGGCAACCAGACGGTTGATTCAGCTTCTTACAATGCGGCTATGGCTCAATATGAAGCACAAAAATCAGCACTGGAAGAACAGCTTTCAAATGCGGAAAATGAATTAAATGACTTAGAAGCACAATTATCGGATGCCCAGACTCAATTATCCGGTTTAGAACAGCAGAGAGATGAAATATCTCAGGATTTGGCAAATTTAGTGCAGTCGCAGGACGGGCAAAAAATCAAAAATCAGCAGCTTGTCCAAGACACAATGCAGAAATACAATGATTCTAAGCAGGCTTTAACGCAGACAACGCAGGAGCAGACTGCCCGTGTTAATTCTGATATAACGCAGCTGCAGTCAAATATCACGGAATACAATAATGCCATCCGGCAGAAAGAACAGGAAGAAGCGCAAAAATCAAACCAAACAATGCAGAGCGATTCTGATGAATCATCCGCAGACCCGTTAACATTAAGCGTAGGAGATAAAAAATATACGCTTTTAGATGCTGGCGTAGACGAAAATACATTTGATTCCACGGATGATTTTCTTGCCGATAGAAGTATAGAAGAAGCAATAGGCAATATTCCCGGAAACCACGATTATGTGCTTTCTTTTGAGGAGCTTGAAGCGGCGGGAATTAATGTTGTTGATTCAAACGGTGATATTAAAGGCATAGGAGAAATAAGAAGCGAAATTGCATCAGAACTGAATATTGATGAAACGGAAGTATCAGACATAGGCATATCAATAAATCAGGATATGATAGATAAATACAACAATCAGCAGGACCAAGATTTAAAGCTGGTGGATACTTCGCAGAAAGATGAAGCGGGAAATTATAAAGAAATAACCGGAATAGAAGCATCTTCCACATTTGAAGACGCCGGTAAATTAAGGGAGGAATATAATCTGCCCGAAAGTTCCGGCATAAAACAAGCGCAGAATGCTGCCCGCTTTGTAAGCAGAGAACTAACGGAAGAAACAGAATCGATACTTTCCAATGCAAAAATTATTCTTAATCCCGAAGACTATTCAAAAAAAGAAGTGAAAACGGCAGTTAAAGAAATAAATGACGCCGCAAAAGAACTGAAAACAGAGAAGAAAGAAAATAAGGAAAACAGCGAAGAATTCGGTGCATCTAAAACAGATGATAACAATTCAAGCATGATAAAAGAAAGTTTATCAAAATTATCAAATGCACTTAAAAACTATAACCCTGATAATGCTGAATCTAAAGCGGAAGTAAAATCCCTGATGTTAGATGCAATCAAAACATATAATATTGAAAACGGAGTATCGCCTGTTGTAGCTAATGCTATAGCAAAAGCATACGGCGAAATAGGCGTCGGCGAAGAATACATTAAAGCGAGTGTAAATGACGGCATGGAAACTCCTTTGTATAACGAGGCGGGTCAGGTTCAGCCGTTATCAAAAGAAGAAGGCGGAATGAAAGCGAATACCGGCGAAATGGAAAAATACGGCGGAAAGCAGGGAGATGCCTGGTGCATGAAATTCATATCATGGCTGTATGGCGATGGCCAGGGGATTAATTTTTCAGACAAGTTTAACTATGAATATTCTGATATATCCGTAAGCTCAATCAGGCAGGAAGCCTCCGATAAAGGGGTATACAGCCCTGTTTCGGAAAATAATTACGAGCCTGTTCCGGGGGATATAATGGTGCTTGAAAATAACGGAGCTTCGCATGTTGCAATGGTTGTAAATAATGACGATGAATATGTATATACAATTGAAGGCAATGCGGATAATGAAGTCAGAGCAAAAAAATATTCCAAAACAGGCGAAAAATACAATGATGTATCAGGCTATATAAGAATGAACGAAGTTTATGGAAGCAATGCATCCCCTATAAATATTGATTATCTTGCAAAAAATCTCGATGAAAACATTGCATTTTCAGATACCGCATCAAAAGAAGAAAAAGAAGCATTCTTATTGGCTAAAACTCATGAAGGCACAATATAAATATAGTTTAATTTAATAAATATATTCGGCAAATGTAAAAGAAATATGCCTTAAGAATGCAGAAAGAAGGTATTTATGTCTGATTTTTCAATCAAAAACAGAGAAATATATGAGCAAAAGAATAATACCGGACAATATAATTCGGAGTATTCAAAATTAAAGTCGGAGTATCTTGCGCTTCGGGAAAAAGCAATGCGGTCAGATTTAGCAAATTCTCC
This sequence comes from uncultured Muribaculaceae bacterium, assembly GCA_964491345.1. Lineage (GTDB taxonomy): Bacteria > Cyanobacteriota > Vampirovibrionia > Gastranaerophilales > Gastranaerophilaceae > Avigastranaerophilus. The sequence continues at coordinate 39,739 of CAZBFV010000005.1, read as the reverse complement.
CGTATTTATAGAAAAACAGCTTGAAGTATTAAATAACCTTGAAGTTCTTGCAAAAAAAGAGCAGATGGAAGATGAACTTGAAGCCTTGCAAAAAGAACATGAAAGATTAATTGAACTGAATAAAAATAATTCAAAATCTCAAGAACTGCCGGATAGCTATTATATGCCTGTTAATATTAAGACTTTTTCCGGACAAAAAATGCAAACGCAGGAAGGACTTTCAGAAGTTTTTGGCGATGAAGCAGAGTATAAGCTGGAAGGCTTAATAAAAAATGCTATTTCACAGCAAGGTATGACAGACGATATGCTTGAAACAATTTTAAGCCTTGCTTCCTGTAAAATAGAGCCGGACACTATATTCCGATATGCAAATGATATTATTGAATTAAACGCAGGTAACTGTGAAAATATTTATAATTTAGAACAGATGATATCAATGTTTTCGGAAGTGCTTCAAAATCAAGAAGATACAGAACTTGCAAAAAAATCGATTATCCGGCTTAATAATGACGGTATTTCTCCTAAAACCATTAACAAACTAATGAAAATATTATCTTCCGAGAATGAACAAACAAAGAAAAAGACCATATCAGAAAATGACGTAAAATTCGTAGAAACTATAAAGCATAATCTTGACAGTTATTTAGCCAAAAATTTAAAAAATGAACAAAACAAACCGATTTACAAATTAAATAATAAAATTTCGCCCGGAGAAAAAATAATAGAAAAAGAAATAAAAGATGAAAATTTCGAGGAACTTACGGAAAAGTACAATAAATTTATTACAAAAGCAAAAGAAAGTCTGATTATAAATTTAGTCGAACAAGGTAAGTCCGGCAATAAAGACATAAGTCCTAATTATATAAGAACAATAGGACAGCTTAACAGAACCGGCGTTGTCTATTCCCAAATTCAGGAACTGATGGGCTATTGTATTAATGACAAGGACGAAATCAATGTATCAGGGCTGAATGCAATAAAAAATTTAATTGCTTCAGGGGCATTAAGCTCGGATATAACAGGCATACTGAATGCCTGCAGAACAGATGAACAGGGAAATTATAATCCTGATGACATACAAACGGCATGCGGTCTGTCATCTGCAGTAATCGGAGGAAAAGAAGTTTCCGCTCTGCTCAAAGATATAAGAGGCAACACTGAAGCAAAAGAATTTTTTATGAATTTTTCACAAATATTTCAGGATAAATCCAATTTATTAAAATTAAATGAATTAATAAAAGACGAAAATAATAATATTGATTCAAATAAAATAGATATTCTGTATAATATAGAGCAGAATTTATTTGAAAGAGGGCAGGAGCAGATAAATGAAACCGAATTTTTAGAAATTGCGCAGGATGTGCTGTCGGCTGCAAAAGATGACGGCGAAACAGCTGTAAGCGACGATGCGGCAGGTATATGCGCCATTATGTGCAGAAACAGAATGAGTATTGATGATATAAAGCAGGGGCTTGAAATATGCAAAGATAAAGACGGAAAAACAGATGAAGATTTAGCTGAAATTTTATGGGATTTATGTTTGAATTATGCCGATATTAATCAAATAAAAGAAACAATAAGCCGGTGTAAAGATGAAGATAATAACATAAACAGAGAATATACGAAATTATTGATAAATAACTCGTAGAACTTTTCCCTGCCATAATATGCTTTCCCTGCAGAAAAGGGGAGGGGCGGGTTATATAATAAGAAAATTAAATATTATTTTCTAGAATTAAATTTGAAAAAGAAACGGGGCTGAAACCTAATTTTTCAATATTTTCCTTAAATCCTGGGGTTCTGGTTATTAGAAACTCCCTGTAATTATTCATCCTCGCTGATGAAGATAAATTTGCAGGAAGATAAGGATGAAACAGAACTTCAGTCAGGGAATTTTCTTTATTAATCACTTTTAAAGCATTATATACGGCAGTTTCATCCATAAAGCCCGTATATAAAACACCGGCAATAAAATCATTGGTATTAATACCGTTTAAATTCTTAAAATTATAACCGGATAAAAAATTTAATAATACATTTTTAACAAAATTAACAGGAAATCTTCTGCTGAATATTTTACTTTTTACGATATAAGGAATTTCTCTTTGAGTTCTTATAAATTTAATATTGTATTCCTTTGCAAGTTTAACCATAAGGTTAAATATATTAGGAATTGCATGAATATGAATATGAGAATCAATATGCGAAACAGAATGAAATTTAAGAATTTTTTCAATCTGGACTCTGAACTCAATTTCAATCTGTGAAAGCAAATCAGGATTATTCTGATTAAAAAGGAAATAAAGAAAGCCTTTATTAAAAATTCCGCCGGAATCAGATATTAAATACGGGTTTGTAAGAGATTTGCCTTCTGTAATATTAAAATGAAATCCCAAATCAATATCCGGAATTTGAGGAATAATCTCATTAACGGCATTGCCGAAACCGTCCATATTAGCCATAAGCCCTGCGGAAGTTATATTTTTTGAAATATATCCCGCTAAAACAGCCTCATTATTTTCTTTTGAACAGCCGAAATCATCCGCACTTATAATAATTCTTTTCATTTGCATGTTACTTTATTATATTTTATTATTTTAATATAAATTTTAGCATAAAAGGATAATAATAATGAATTTACCCGTTTTGGCAATAGTAATTCCCTGCTGTAATGAGGAATTATGCATTAATATAACAACCGCCAGACTTTTGAATATTATAGACAATCTTATAAATCAAAACATAATATCAAATAAAAGTTTTATACTGTATATAAATGACGGAAGCACCGATAAAACGTGGGATTTAATAGAAGAATTTAATCAAAAAACAAATCATCGGATAAAAGGAATTAAATTCAGCAGAAATTTCGGCAATCAAAAAGCAATAATAGCCGGTCTGTCGGAATCTTTAAAATATGATGCCGACTGCTGTATTTCAATTGATGCGGACCTACAGCAGGATGAAAATAAAATTAAGGAATTTGTCGAAAAATATAATAACGGCGCTCAAATAGTATCAGGCATAAGAAATAACAGAAAAACGGATAACTTTTTAAAAAGAAATTCAGCGCTGGCTTTTTATAAGCTGATGAATTTTTTAGGCGTAAACATAAAAATAAACCACTCCGATTACAGGCTTGTGAGCAGAGAAGTAATACAAACATTATCAACATTTAAAGAAACAAACATCTTTCTGCGCGGAATATTTAACGAACTCGGCTACAAAAAAGATTATGTATATTTTGATGTAAAAGACAGAATAGCCGGAAAAACAAAATTTACGCCTTTCTCGCTGTACGGTCTGGCAATGAGCGGAATAACATCATTCAGCATAATGCCCCTGCGGTTTGTCGCAGTCATAGGCTTAATAATGTCCATATCAAGTTTTATACTGGGGCTGTGGACATTGTACTGCAAATTAATAGGACTAAAAATGGTGCCGGGCTGGGCGACATTGGTAGTTGTGCTTGGATTTGCAAGCGGAATACAAATATTATGCTTAGGAATAATAGCGGAATATATAGGCCAGCTGTTTCAGGAAATTAAAGCAAGACCCAGATACATAATTGAAAAAAGACTGGACTGATAATGGATATAGTAAGTTCAAAAAGAAAAAAATTAAACGGACAAATAGAAATACCTGCCGATAAGTCAATAACTCATCGGGCATTTATGTTTTCAATGCTTGCAAAAGGCAGAAGTAAAATAACCGGCTGTTCAAAATGCGCTGATTGCATGTCAACGCTTAAAATCGTACGGCAGTTAGGCTGTGAAGTTAATTTTATTAATGAAAATGAACTCATAATAGATTCCCGCAATGCCGTAAAGAAGCCAAAAATACCGCTTGACTGCGGAAATTCAGGCACGACTGCAAGACTTATCGCCGGAATATTATCAGGACAAAATTTTACTGCCGGACTGTCTGGAGATGAAAGTTTATCAAAGCGTCCGATGAAAAGAATAATAGAACCCCTTAAAGAAATGGGGGCGGAATTTGAACACAATAATTATAAATTGCCGATAAAAATATACGGTCAAAAACTAAACGGAATTACATATAATTCCCCTCTTGCATCAGCACAGGTGAAATCATGTATTCTTTTGGCGGGATTATCTGCCGAAGGTAAGACAACTTTTATTGAACCGTATAAATCAAGAAATCATACCGAATTAATGTTTGAGTATATGGGTGCGGACATAAAAACGGAAGGTAATAAAATAACGGTTTCAAAATCAGAATTAAAGCCGGCAGATATTACAATCTGCGGCGATATATCATCAGCAGCATTTTTTATAACGGCTGCATTGATTACAGAAAATTCCGACATAATACTAAAAAATATCGGTATAAATGAAACAAGAAGCGGAATTATTGATGTATTAAAAGATATGAACGGCGATATCGAAATATTTAATCAAAGAATTGCATCAAACGAAAAAACGGCAGATATAAGGGTAAAATCCTCAAACTTAAAAGCAGCGGCAATACAAGGGGAAATAATACCGAGGCTGATTGACGAAATACCAATTATAGCCGTGGCGGCAACACAAGCGGAAGGAACAACAATAATAAAAGATGCTCAGGATTTAAGAAACAAAGAAACAGACAGAATTTCCGCCGTAACAGAGTTTTTAAAAAACATAGGAGCAGATATAGAAGAAACGCAGGACGGATTTATCATAAACGGAAAAACAAAACTAAAAGGAAACTGCAGTATAGAAACAAAGCATGACCACAGAATAGCAATGAGTGCATATACAGCGGGCTTAATCTGCGATAACCCTGTTAATATAAAAGATTTTGAATGGGTTAATATATCATTTCCCGAATTTTTAACATCAATGGAAAAACTATTCTAATATAAAAAGACGGCTTATGATTAAACCGTCTTTTATTTGTATAAATAATCTATCTGGCTGACGGGAAATAAACCTTGTTAGACCCGTCGGGATTAACCGCAAAAGCAATAATAATCTTTTGACCTTTATAATCATCAGGCGGAATCTCAAAACTCTTAACTCTGGAAATTAAAAGCAGCACAGAATCATCTAAAGACTGTTTATTGGAAGCAACAGACATTGTATTTAGTTCAAGTATGCCGTCTTTGTTGATTGTAAATGTAACCCTGCATTCACCGTCCTCTTTGATGTTCGCTCTATCCCAGAGCCTGTTGTATTCCGACCCGATACGCCTTAAATATTCTTTCATATCAGAAGAAAGCGAAGCTAAATTTGAATTTAAAACAGGTAAGTTTGCATAAGGATCTTTTTTTCTTGAAGCGGCAGGAACAGAAGAGTCCCAATAAGAATCAACATTTATTATTTCGGAATTAACGGGATTTTCCGCTAAAGCAGCCTGTTTAGGAGTGCTTTTTGCCCTGTGGGGAGGCAGGAAAAGAATAATAAAGCATAAAAGCAGAGAAACACCTGCAGTAATCATAGCTTTCTTTTTATCACGGGCTTCTTCCTCAATTTCCGCTTTTTCCTGAGGCGATAATTTTTTCTGCACGGGCTTCTTTTTTACGGGAGGCTGATAATCACGACCTTGAACACCGGCGATTTCTTCAAAAGAATCATTCCCGCATTCGCAAAACTCAGGGCAATAATCATATTCAGCATTACATTCAGTACATCTATACATTAATCATTTCCTTTAATTAAAAATCTTTATCAACTTTTTCTAACAATTCTTCTCTAATAATAATTTCAAACTTGGTATTTCCAAGCATTGTGGTTTCGGCAATCAGCAAAGAAGTAGGAACTAAAGCGGCAATAAAGCTGACTATAATACCCATAATATCTCCGCCCATAACCCCCATAAAGTATGAAACGTTCATTGTAACTTCAATAAATACAACGCATAAAGCAATCATAAAAAACTTTTTAGCTTCACGCTTTAAGTTCTTGCTGCTTTCAACCCCGTGAAGCATAACCCCATGAACATTATAATCGCTGAAACCATCCTGTTTGATTACATTCGAAGCATATAATCTTTTTGTTGTGGCAAATGATGTTGAAAAACAATGGAAAGCAAAGATAATCATAAAACTTGCCAATCCTAAAAATATAGGCGACAACTTAAAACCATCGCCGAGCCTCAGCCATCCGGCAGCTTCGGGGAAACATTCCGCAAGAGTCTGTGAAACACCATAAGCCAGCAGCGGAGCAGTTGCAGCCCCCATAATATATTCGCCGGCAGATTTTATCTGCAGATTAAACAGTTTATTGTTTATATCCTTAAGTTTTTTCTTGGTAATGTTATTTACAAATAAACCAATCCACTGCTGATAATCTTTAACAACAGCCTGAAAATCTTCTCTGCTTTCATAACCGTCTAATTCTTCACCTGTTTCGGCAATAGTATTTTTGGAAATACCGGAAAATATGCCTAAGAACAAACATAAAACCGTAGATAAAAGAAGCATTTGAGGTATTAAAGGCGGAAGCGCATAAATATGCGTCGTCATTTCGGCAACGGCAAAAACAAGAACGGTAAGGAAAATACCGCCTGATGTTAATAAACTTAAATGCTGGATTAAAACAGCGGACGGCGAAATCCTTGTTTTTGATTTTGACTGAAACATAAGAAACTGGCCTTGTTTAAGCAGTAATGTAACAATAATAAAAGCAACCGCAACCAAAAATAAAATTTTATTTTGAAGCTGGCCGGCGTTGGAATATATTGAAATAACATCTTTTAATATATAAGCCATTGACAGGGGGACAAATACAATAAAGAAATTTAAAAATGCCAATATTAACTCATTTTGAGATAATTTTCCCCTTAAATAATTGGCTTTGTAAGCGATTTCTTTTGTAACCAAAGCTCGTCTGCGTTCAATATCCGCCTTTTTTCTGTCGATTTTAATTTTTGTCTGAGCCGAAGCCCCGGAACCGTATAATGTAGCAATATCCTGCTCATTAAGTTCTTCATCTTCTATCATTGTAATAGTTTTCTTGCTTTCGGAAGTTTTAATTCTTTCCGCACTTTTACGATTTGCAAGCTCAAGCGACCCCGGAACAATTTTAGGATTAACTCCGGCTGCCGTAATCTTAATACTTACAAATTCATCGGTGCCTGCAATCATGAGTTTGCACAAAGAACCTATTTCAAGCGAAGAACCTAAAGGCTGACCTCTGAATAATACTTTATCGCTTTTTAAATTATTAATAACCTGCCATTTGCCGTTAGGCTGTCTTTGCAGGGATATCAGCAGATCAAAATTTAAATCGAGCTTAAAATGACATTTAGGCGAAGTGCCTATATTTATAACATTGAAATCATCAAATATTTTTTCATCATTTTTAGAAGCTATCGTAACTTTCATTAATATCCTCTCTCTATCTTCCTAATACTTCCAAAAGTTTTTTAGTTGACTGCTCAACATTTTCTTCCGATGCAACTATAAGATTACTTGATTTTTCGGCAAAAACCGGAAGAAGCAGTTGTCTTACATCATCAAGTTTTTCAGGGTGTGCATATAAAAATGCGACTTTTAAATCGGGAATATACCGTAAAGTTTTACGCAGATTAGACGGAAGCGTGTTCCAGTTAAGCTGTTTAGTAACATCGCCTTCATTTTCCAAATCGCCCAAAACAACAATTAAAGGAGTATATCCTTGGGATTGATAGCGGAGTGCATCTCCTATCGCTTTTTTAAATGCCAATCCGTACGCAGTGCCGTATGCTTTATTATCATAAGCACCTCTTTTGCTTATTGCTTCTTTAATAGCAACAAGTTTATGCGGATTGCCGTCATAAACATTATATGTATTCTCCGAAACTATATAAACCAGAGCGGTATCTTCCGAATCCAAACGTTTGGATATTTTCAGTATAGTACCGGTCTGTTTGTCTATTAATGTTCTGTTTGAAGCGGAAACATCAAGTAAGAATATTGCGGATACCGGCTTAAAATTTGCCAGTTTAATATTACTAAAGCCCCAGAGTATTATTTTTATGCCGTATAATACTAAGGGTAATATCAATCCTAAAATCAAAGCTCTTCTAAACATATTTATTATCAACTCTCAAAATTACTAACCAACATCGACATTGTACCATATTTTTACAGATTTGTACAAGTCATTTAATTTTTTTTATAACTCCAAAAATCAGGATGAAGAAGCGCCAGAAACGGTATCAGTTCTAAACGCCCCACTAACATATTAAAAATACAAATTAGTTTAGACAGTGTATGCAGATTTTCAAACGAATACATAGGACCTATTTGTCCGAATCCCGGACCGATATTTCCTAATGATGCTATTGAACCGGTCAAGCCGGCAATAACATTTTGTTCGGCATAAATAATTAAAAAAGCCGTTATGACAAAAATAGTATAATAGAATATTACGAAAGAAATCATTTGTCTTACCGTATCTTCACTTACAATTGCACGGTTAATTTTTATCGGATATACACCGTTCGGATGAAATATTTTAGAAATCTGCCTTTTTAAATATTTAAATATAAAAATTATTCTGAGAAGTTTTAGCCCGCCGGAAGCCGAACCTATTGAGGCTCCGCAGAACATAAGCATAAAAAGCAGTACTTTTGCCCTTAAATTCCATTCGTTATAATCTACGGATACAAACCCCGTTGTTGTTATTATGGATACAACCTGAAAAACCGATGCACTTGCGGATTCGGCTATATCATAAATATGATGCGTATATAAAGTCAATGCAATAAAGAACGAGAAAATAACAACGATAAAAAAATACAGTTTAAATTCATCATCTTTAATTATGCTTTTAATATTCCGCTTCAAGTACAGTTTATACTGCAGAGAAAAGTTCATGCCGGAAAGAAACATAAAGAAAGTGATAACCCAGATAAATTTAGACTGCCCGTACTGAATAATACTCTGCTGGGCGGGGGAAAACCCTCCGCCCGCAAGCGTGGAAAGCGAATTGCAGACTGCATCGAAATAAGGCATTCCAAAAAATTTCAAAATGATTATTTCCAAAACCGTAAGTACAAAATAAATACTCCATAAAACAGCGGAGGTCTGTCTTATTCTCGGCGTAAGTTTGCTGTCCGTAGAACCCGCCCCCGGGGATTCCGCAAAAAACATTTGTCTGCCCGCAATGGCAAATTGAGGAAGAATTGCAATAAATAATACCAGAATCCCCATGCCTCCGAGCCACTGGCTGAAAGAACGCCAAAAGAACATTGTTTTAGGATATAAAGAAAAATCTGTTATTATTGTCGCACCTGTAGTTGTAACTCCTGAAACGCTTTCAAACAGGGCATCAACCGGTTTTAAGCCGAAAAATAAAAAAGCAAGCGCCGAAAGAAACGAAAATAATAACCATGTAACAAGAACAACGCAGAGAGTTTCCCCTTTGTTAATATTATTAAAGGCTTCAAGTTTTTTTTCTTTTCCCGCAAAAAGGAAGCCGAGAAGAAAAGAAATAAGCGCAGTTCCCAAAAAAGGAAGCATCTCGCAATATTCTTTAAGAAAAAGTGCGCAAAGGGCGGGTATCAGCAATATAACGGAAAAGTATTTTAATATTAAACCGACGGTGCTTAGAATATATTTTAAATTCATTTATTTCACACATTTCTTAAAATATTCAAGTACAATATTTTCGTTTTCCTGAGTAGTAAAAATAATCAAATTATCAAAAGGCATAATTTGAGTAGTGCCTCTTGGAATTATAACACGGTTTCGTCTTTGAATAATAGCAATAATAGCCTTGCAGGGCATTTTCAGATTCATAATCATATTTGTTTTAAAATTAAACGGAACGCAGATTTCAACTACTCTGCCCTGCCCTCTTTCAACCGTAGCCAGAATTTCTATATCCGTTTTTATTAAATGATTTTCTATATTATCAATTGCGGCGGCATTCTGGGATATTGCAACATCAATACCCACCTTTTCAAACAGATTTGCATTGGCATTTTTAGAAACTCTTGTGATTACTTTCGGAACTCCCAACTGCTTAGACAGAAGCGAACATAAAAGATTTTTTTCATCATTATCCGTAACGCACACAACAACATCGGCTTCACCGACCCTTTCTTCTTCAAGCAAAGCAAAATTAGCGCCGTCCCCGTTAATTACAAGGGTATTTTTTAAATTTTCCGTCAATTCAACGCATCTGTCGTAGTCAAACTCTATAATTTTTATTTTAATATTTGCCTTTTCGAGATTTTGCGCAAGCATTAAGCCGACATTCCCCCCGCCTATTATGACAACCTGCCTGACATCTGTTTTTTCTTCAAAGAACCTGTTTGCAAGTATATCTAAAGAGTATATCGACCCCATAAAAATAACTTTGTCATTAAGCAGAATTTCGGTATCGCCGTCCGGAATAAAAAGAGTATTATCTCTTGTAATGCCCACGATTAAAGTTTCTTCCGGAAAACTGCAGTCTTTAATTTTTTTATTAATAAATTTTGTAGTTTCTTCAACTCTGTATTCAAGGAGCCTTGCTTTTCCGTTAGCAAAATTTTCAACATCTATCGCATTAGGAACGGTAATAATTCTGAAAATTTCTTGAGTCATAAGTTCTTCAGGCCACATAACATAATCAATCATAAGTTCACGCTGATACTTAGAACCTCTTACAAGGGATAAAGACTCGACATTTTCCTGTCTGCTGACGAAACAAACCGTTTTAAGCTTTGTCATATTATTTACGGTAAGGCAGGCAACGATATTTGCTTCATCATTATCACTGCATGCGATAAAAATATCAGCATCTTTTATGCCTATGGCTTCAAGCACGGAAATATTAGCGCCCGAACCTTGAATATACTCTATATCCAGCTTTTGGATATTTGCACAGGGGGAATCATCATCGCCTATAACGATAATATCATGGTCCTCAAACAGCCCCGCAGCAATCAAAGAAGCTGTTTCGTTCGCACCATATATAACAATTTTCATATTATATCCTTTTTATAAACAGTCCTGCGGATAAATTATCCGCAAAGTCTATAAAACTTATAAACGAAAAAGGATTTTTTGTCCATATTTACATTTTCATATTAAAAGAGGAAACAGACTCGCCCCCGCGCATAATTTGACCTAAAGCATAAATTTGAGATTGATATTTTCTTATTTCGGAAGCAGTTTCGCCGGAAAAGACTTTATCTCTTTCATTGAGATAATCCGTAAACGGATTTGCCGGCATATCTTCAATATCCTGCTGTACCGGTTTTTTAACAGCCTCTTCGGCGCTTTTTTTCGGCAGATTGATATTTAACGCAAACGGATTATTAAATATCTGAGGTTTTTCGTTCATACAAATTTATCCTTACTTAAAAAAATCGGCACTCTTTTATATAACTTTAATTTTTTTTACAAAATTGTAAAGAAAAGTTTAAAGTTTATTACAATATTAAAAAATTGAAGCAAAATTTTTTTTGAGTAAACATTAAAATAAAGGATAAAGATAAATAAATATGCCAAATACAATTCAGCCATACGGTTATAATATAAAAAGCGCCGAAAATAAAAATAAGCAGAGTTTTAAAGGACCTTTAACGGGTGTATTGTCAGGACTCAGATTTTTAAATGACAGTCCTGCAATAGGCGCCTGCGCCGTTGATTTAGCTTCAATGGTCATTCCAAGAACGGTAATAGAAACAAAAAACAGAGGAAAACAATCCGGATTTGAAACGTTTTTCAGAGAAATCTCAAGCTGTATAGTTCATGCCTGCGTAGGGCTTATAGGTTTAGGCGCAGCAGCTTTAATATCAAAAGATTTCAATAATAAATACGGCGTAAAGGCTCAAAACATATTTGCGAGCGGGGATACAATCAAAAATATGTCGTCAATATGGCAGAATTCCGGAAACCAAAAAGAATTTTTTGCTTCATTTATTGATAATATAAAAGGCTTAAACGGAAATAGCTGGCGGAGTGTTTCAAATGAAGCAAGAGAAGAAGCTGTGAACGGGCTTGTAAATATAGCAGAAAAGACAAAAGCGCTCAGCACTTCGGATAAAAACGGCAAAAAAGCATTAAAAAAAGAGATTAAAGAATTAAAAAATACCGTATTATCAAAAATCATCAAAGATACCGGCGCACAGACCTCGTTTAAATTAAATGGGACAGCAGAAGGCATAAAAACAATTTCATCAAGTTTATCCGACCTTATAGACAATGCGGTTGTTTTATCAAACTCATTTGCAGACAGAACAAAAGAGAAACTGCCTGAATTTGTAAAATCATTAAGACATAATAAAACCGTTTCAACGCTGATAGGACTTGGAATTTGTTCCGCAATATGTATGTCGATACAGCCTTTTAACAGATGGCTTACGAAAAAACGCACAGGAGAGGACGGATTTGTGGGTGTTGAAAATAAAAAAAGCGATAATTCTCCAAAATTTAAAGCATTGAAAACGGCATTAGGCATTGCATTTCCTATATTTGCGGTAAGTACGATAGGCAGACCCTCCGATTTATTATCAAATATACAGTTTAACAGTAAAGTTCCCACTTTAAACCAATTTAAACTTATATACGGATTAACAATCGGGTCAAGATTTATGTCCTCAAGGGACAGCAACGAATTGAGAGAGAGCGTAATAAAAGATACATTAGGCTTTATAAACTGGCTTATATTGGGCGGTGTCGTTTCAAAATTAACGGCAAGAGGACTCGGAGGGAAAGAATTAATTAATAATCCGATAAAACAGGAGGGGAAAAAAGGCATTAAATATGCTGCAAAATGGCTTACAAAGGCTTCCGTAAAATCATTCGACGAAGTGTTGCTGCCTGCTTCCAAAGAATTGACAAAAAACGGCAGACTTTTAAAATTTCCGGAATTGTTTAAAAATGCCGCTCCTGATGTTAAATCAAAAGTAATGAAATTAGCATTCTCGCAGGTTGCAGGGTACTTATATTCAGGTATAGTGCTGGGTGTAGGAATATCTAAATTAAATATTACGATTACAAAATACATGCAGGCAAAAAAAGATGCCGGAGATAATATGACGAAAAATGTCAATAATGCCAATAATACCAATAATACCAATAATTCCGCAAGGTTTGACAAAAAATATTTAATGGAATTAAGAGAAAAGGCAAGCCCTGTATTTAATGAATTTAAATAATTTGTTATAATCATTATGATAATGAATGTAAAAGATATACTGTTCAAAAAACTTTCGGATAAACAAGCGGAGGTTATGCTGTCCGTAGGCAGAATTGCGGAAGATGCCGGATTTAATATATATTTAATCGGCGGGGTTGTCCGTGATTTACTTATGAATAATCCTGTTTACGATATTGATATAGCAGTTGAAAATAATGCAGCGGAATTTGCAGATAAAATCAAAAATAGTACTGCCTGTGAAATAATAAACACTCAGGTAAAATTAAAAACGGTCAAAATCCGTTTTCTAAACGGTACAGAAATAGATTTTGCATCCACGAGAGAAGAATTATACACTCAATCGGGAACTCTGCCCGAAGCATACAATTTTGGCTGTCCGTTAAAAAATGATGTTAAAAGACGTGATTTTACAATAAATACACTTGCCGTAAAATTAACGGGAGATAATAAATATTCGCTTATAGACTACTGCGGCGGTTATGATGATATTAAACAGAAAAAAATTAAAATCCTTCACGATAAAAGTTTTGCTGATGACCCTTCAAGAATAATCAGGGCATTAAAATTCAGTAAAAGATTTAATTTTAAAATTGATGATAAAACATACGAATTAATGCAAAAATATCTTTTAAATGAAATAAGCCCTGATATGCCTGCTGAAAGAGTTAAAAACGAATTTAAACAATATTTTTCAATAAACTCGGATACGCTGATGCAAGATATAATAAACACTAATGCGTACAAATTAATAAGCAGTAATCCGATAAAAAATATACACACGGAAAGATTCAAAGAACTGAAAGATAGTAAAGACAACTGGTTTGTTTATTTCTCCGCTTTAATTATCAACTCAGATTTTTATAATGAAAAATTAAATCTTAATAATTACGAAAGAAAATCAATAAGCGGGTTAAAAGAACTGATGAAGCCGGACTCATTAAACCTTTGCGACAATAAAACAATATATAATACTTTTATAAACTTTACCGATTTGGCGCTTAAATGCTGCTACATTATAGCTGAAGATAATACACCGGTGAAAAAATTTTTAAATGACCTGAAAAATATTAAAGTTGAAACGACAGGAAAAGACTTAATAAATTTAGGATTTAAACCTTCACCTTATTTTAATGAAATTTTTGCAAAAATTTTGGATAAAAAATTAAACGGAGATATAAAAACAAAAGAACAGGAGCTTAAATATATAAAACAGAATTTTCTTGCCTGATTTTAACAAAAAAAATCCGGCTGTGGTTTTTCAATGATATAACATACCGAAAAAGCAGAGAATAAACTCTGCTTTTTCTAAAATATTCTGAAACTTACGGCTAAACGCCCACGGATAAAGATTGAGCCTGTTTTTTTAAGGTATCGGCTTTATCGGTATGCTCCCAAGGCACATCAAAATCAGTTCTGCCTAAATGACCATAAGCGGCTAATCTTTGATAAAACTTGCCGCCGTTTTTAGCGGGAAGATTTCTTAAGTCAAACAGGTCAATAATTGCACGGGGTCTTAAATCAAAATTATTTTCAACCAATTGCATAATTTCATCATCAGAAATTCTGCCCGTTCCGAAAGTATCGACAAAAACAGAAACAGGCTGAGCAACGCCGATAGCATAAGCCAGCTCGACTTCGCATTTTTCTGCAATGCCTGCAGCTACAATATTTTTAGCAACATATCTTGCGGCATAAGCAGCGCTTCTGTCTACTTTTGTGGGGTCTTTGCCCGAAAATGCACCGCCGCCGTGCCTTGAATAACCGCCGTAAGTATCAACTATAATTTTTCTGCCGGTTAATCCCGCATCACCCTGAGGTCCGCCTATAACAAATCTGCCCGAAGGATTGATTAAATATTTTGTAGTGCTGTCAGGCTTTAAACTTTCTTTGGAAAATACATAATCAATTACATATTTAATCATATCCTGCCTTATGATTTCCTGAATTTTTTTATTATCAATTACACCGTTGATAACATCGTCATGCTGGGTTGAAATAACAATTGTATCTATTCTTACGGGCTTGTTATTTTCATATTCCACAGTAACCTGAGATTTACCGTCCGGTCTTAAATAATTAAGAATACCCTGTTTACGGACTTGAGAAAGCCTGTAAGCAAGTTTATGAGCCAGACTTATAGGCAGAGGCATTAATTCGGGAGTTTCATTGCAGGCAAACCCGAACATAATTCCCTGATCACCCGCTCCGATATTATTTGTTTCATCTTCCGAAACAGCTGCATTATTATCTCTTGCTTCAAAAGCCTTATTAACCCCGCCCGCTATATCGGTTGACTGTTCATCTATGCTTGTTAAGACAGCGCATGTCTTGCTGTCAAATCCGCCTGATGCTTTGCCCTTATAGCCTATATTTTCAATAGTTCTGCGTACAATATGCGGAATATCAACATAACACGATGAAGTAATTTCACCCGCTACAAGCACCATGCCGGTTGTAACCGAAGTTTCAGCGGCAACACGGGATTTAGAATCCTTTGTTAAAAATTCATCTAATATAGCATCGGAAATCTGGTCGCAGACCTTATCAGGATGACCTTCCGTTACGGATTCCGAGGTAAATAAAAATTTTTTCGAACTCATTTTAACTCTCTTTCTTTGACTATTGCCCTGCTAATTTAGTACAATTTTATCTTTAAATATATACGCCGTCAATCAAATAAAGTCATAAATAAAGTAATATTAACAAAAAACCGGCAATTATACCGGTTATTAAAAATGAAACTACAAATTAATTACTTAATTTTTTAATGCTTTAATCCTTTGAGATTTTAATAAAACTGAAACCTACTTAGTTTCCCTGATATTTAATTTTTTGACTAAATTTCTGTAATCATCAAGATTTCTGTCTTTAAGGTATGATAAGAGTCTTTTTCTCCGCCCGACCATCATAAGCAGACCTCGTCTGCCCTGAAAATCTTTTTGATTTATTTTTAAATGCTCCGTCAACTCTGCAATTTTTACTGTTAAAAGGGCAATCTGAGTTTCAACGCTGCCTGTATCTTTTTCATTTTTGCCATATTTTGAAATAATTTCAGATTTGTTTTTCAAATTAATTGCCATTATATTTTCCTTTATTTATATGTAGCTTATTTGGTGGGTAAGTTTTCTTATTTTATAATAATACTTAAAATTTTATTTGCAATGCAAAAAGTTCAAATACAGCAGAGAATATTAAATTTTATTAAATTCGGCAAAAAATTCCTTAAGAAATTCATAACCTTTAAGGTAGGACTCATAATTTATTTTTTCGCAGGAAGAATGCATATTATATATATCCGCCAATCCAATCAAAACAGGCTTAATGAGCCTGCCGTTTTTATTTTTGCCGTTAGCATAAATGTGAGTTTCGGCGCCTGCGTGGAATGAAGATATATCAAGCGTTAAATTAACATTTTTGGCGGCTCTTTCAGCCGTATTAACAAGCGTTTCATCCCCGCTTTTTTCAAACTGAGGGAGATGTACGCTTATTTCCATGTCTGCTTCGGCAAGTCCGTCATACTTTTTATTGAAGTTATTAACGATATTTCCGATATCCGATATAAGATTTTTTTCAAAAGTCCTGCTTGAACTCCTTATTGAATAAGCGGCACCTGCTTTAGTATTTATGATATTTGTTACCGCCTTATCCAAAATATAACCGTTATATTCACTGCTTTTAATATCCGAATGCTTAATGCCGTCAATGGCTGTTTCAATTCCTCCGCCTGTTATAGCTCCTAAATTTATGGATGTTATAACCCCGAATTCATCTTTTTTATAAACTCCCTGAGGAATTTCATTAACAAGCTCTGCTATCAGCTTAGCGGCATTTAACCTTGTATTGTCATCAATATCAATGCCGGAATGACCGCCTTTTAAGGCATTAACCTTAACAATGAGTTTTGTATAGCCTGCACCAGATATCTGAACCTGTCCTAATTTATCCGCATCAAGAACCAAAGCGTATTCCGAATTAATTTCATTCATTTTGAGATTGTGAATACCTGTCATATTTTGTTCTTCATCACGTGTAAAAACAATTTCCAGCCCGCCGTGTTTTAAGCCTTTATTCTCCGCTGTTTCAATTGCAAGCATGACAGCTGCCGCTGCGCCCGCTTTATCGTCGGCGCCTAATGTTCTTGTTTTATCGGTTTCAATAAAATTACCGTTCAATTTCATATTAACGGGCGAATCATCGCCTACAACATCCATATGCGAGCTTAAAAGAAGGGGCTTTTTTGATTTATCGGCCGCATCAACCGTTGCCTTTATATTTCCGTAACTGTCTTTTGATGCCTTTATGCCATGCTCATGAAAAATATCCAGTATTTTTTCCGCAACTTTATCCTCTTTTAGCGAAGGCGAAGGAATCAGCACCAGCTCGCAAAAAATATCAATTAATTTATATTTTTTTCTTAAAGTTTCCATTTTTAAATACCTCCCGAATAATTATAGACTATATTTAAATAATAGTATATAATTATTGATGAAAGGCTTAAGGATATTATGGCTAAAGTTTTATTATCAATTCCCGATAAATTTCTGGATAAAATCGATGAATTTGCGCAGACAGAACAAAGAACAAGAAGCGAACTTATAAGAGAAGCTTTAAGAACGTATATGAAAAGAAGCAGTATGTTCGATACAAAAAAAACTTCTGCCGATGCTGAAATTCTTGATAAATTATTAGACTGATTAAAATAAATTTTATAAACTAATTTTCAATTTTTCCCCATATTATAAGGGATACGGGGATATGGTTTTTTGACGGGTTGAATTTTTAAATTTACGTAATAAAATCAAAATAACACCACTCATAAAGCGTGATAAATAAACATTGAGGATTTACATGGCTCGAAAAGTGATAATATATTTATTAACAGTATTTTATGCAACGGTTGGTTTTCCTGTTAAATGTACGGCGGATGTTAATATTGCTTCTAAAGTTACAGTCAAAGAATTAATAGTAAAACATTCCGTAGAGATGGGCTTGGATCCTGCTTTAGCATTAAGCATAGCCAAAATAGAATCGGGTTTCTGCCATGATAAAAAGAGCCATCATGGGGCTGTAGGCGTATTTCAGTTAATGCCGTCCACTGCAAAAAGGCTTGGATACAATCCCTACAGAGTTCAGGAAAATATAAAAGGCGGAATTGCCTATTATAAAATGATGTATAAAATGTTTGGCTCAACAGAGCTTGCACTTGCCGCCTATAATGCAGGGCCGGGGACGGTAAAAAAATATAAAGGAATCCCGCCTTTTTTTGAAACAAAGAAGTTTGTTTCCTCTATTATGACTAATTATAACAGTCTGAAAATAAATCCTGATCCGGCAATAGCGCAGTATAAAAATGCAATAAAGAAGATTAGCAATGAAATATCAAATGAAATAGAAGAAATATCGAATGAAAATATTGAAGAAGATTACAGAATGCAGCAGGATGCAATTTTAAAAGCGTTTTTATCTCATCAGGGAATATAGGAAGTAGAAAAAAGCATGTTTCAGGAAACCAAAACACACGAAATCACGACAGACGTTGTTATTTTCACTATTAAAGACAGAAAATTGCAAGTGCTGCTCGTTAAGCGTGCAAATGAGCCTTTTAAAGGAAGATGGGCTATTCCCGGCGGATTTATCAGATTATCGGAAAATTTAGACAATGCGGCGTTAAGGATATTAAAAGAAAAGACGAATGTCGATAATATCTATCTCGAACAGCTTTATACATTCGGCGACCCTCTGCGTTATCCGAGTTCGAGGGTTATAACATGCGCTTATTTTGCGCTTATAAGAAGCGATGATATAAAATTATCGATTGATAATGCGCAGGGAATTACGCAGGTGCAGTGGCATGAAGTATATAATCTTCCTGCTTTGGCTTTCGACCATAAAGAAATTATAGAATATTCTATAAAAAGAATGCGTGAGCGTTTAGAATTTTGCCCGATTGCATTTCAGCTTCTGCCGGAAAAATTTACGCTGACCGAATTACAAAAGTCTTATGAACTAATTCTTGATATGAAACTTGATAAACGCAACTTTAGAAAAAAAGTTTTGACAGGTTCCGTTTTAAAAGAACTTAACGAATGTACAAAAATCGGTTCAAAAAGACCCGCAAGATTATATTCGTTTGATAATATTACTTTAAATTCCAAACGGGGGCATTTCTTCTCATAGACTTATCCGGCAGGATTTTATATTTTATTTTCTTTTTTCAGTCTTATGTATGCGTCATGCTCTTGCCTGCCCGCATAATATTTTTGATTTTTTTGTTATACCGTTTTCAAAACTTGCTATCATAGGGCAGAACCGGCAGAATTTGCAATATTCATATCTGAAATATTCATTTAAATTTACCGGAGTTAATTTTTTATGATATTCAGGTATTACATTATTCCATATTTCTTTTAAGGATATTGAATATCAAGATATGCCGCTATGCATAAAATTTTACAAAAAGATTGTTATTTTTCGGATTATTTATAAAACGGCAAAATGCAGATGAAAAGCGGATAAGTGATTTTGCATAATTTTCTATATGTTGGATATTTACATTACTATTATGTTCATTTAATTTTTCTATTACATATAATGCTTTTTTATGCGGGTCTTTTTGACCTGTTATATAGTCATGTATATCAGGCTTCATACTGTATAAACTTATTTGTATATTTGAAGGATATATGTTAATTATTTCATCAAACAAATTTTTATCGCCGTACATCAAAACGGCATTTGTATGAAGAAGCAGCTGCAGGTATTTTGATTTAATATATTCTGCTATTTTGAGAAAATCCCTGCAGATAGTACATTCGCCTGATGTTATAACAACTCTGCGCAGCCCCGGCCGGCAAGCCTCATCTATAATTCTTTTTGCGGTTTCATAATCGATTTGCAATGTAAATTACATCAGGCAAATGATTGCAGAAAACTTAAAACGCTCAGAATTGAAAAAGATTTATCTCAAGAAAAACTTGATGAATATGCCGAAATGTCAAGAGAGCATATTTCTTGCCTTGAGCATGGCAAAAACTCGATTAATCCGGAAACTCTTTATAAACCGGCATGTTTCTTTGATATTGATATCAAAGATTTCTTTCAGCCTACATTATATTATCAAGGCCATAGACAAATTTATTATTAGAAAAAACGTATCTTGCGGCAATCAGTACTCCTGCCATATAACATGACCTGTCTGTTGTATCATGCGAAAGTTTCAATATTTGACCGTCCGAACCGAATATAACTTCCTGTGAAGCGATATACCCCGGCATTCTGACGGAATGAATATGAATATCGGAAGATGCTGCAGCGCCTCTTGCGCCTTTTAATATTTCCGTATCAATGCAGTTTCCTTTTGTAAAATCATCATTTTGTCCGGACATTAACTGCGCTGTTTTAATTGCTGTGCCTGACGGCGCATCCTTCTTTTTATTATGATGAAGTTCTATTATTTCCGCATTGGAAAAATATTTAGCGGCCTGTTTAGCAAACATCATAAGCAGAACAGCTCCGGTTGAAAAATTAGGCGCAATTAAGCAGGCTGTATTATTTTCTCCGGACATAGCTTTAATACTTTCAATCTGTTCATCCGTAAGCCCGGTCGTGCCTATTACGGATTTGACCTTTTTCTTCATATATAAGCAGACATGCCCGTAAACCGCAGAAGGCTGTGTAAAATCAATAATAACATCAGGTTTTGCCCTGTCGATTGATTTTGAAATATCCGTTTCAATGTAAACTCCGCATTCTTTTGAAACCGCAGCAGTTCCGATATCCAAGCCTCCTCCTGATATATCAACGGCTGAAACAAGTTTTAAATCTCCGGCATTCAATACGGCTTTAACAACCTCTTTTCCCATTCTGCCAAGTGCGCCTGTTACTCCGATTTTAATCATAATAAACCTCCTGAAAAATCATACAATAAACATTATTTAATATTGTATTACCGTTTAATAATTAGTATAATAATATAAAAAAACAGGGAGGGTAATATGTCAAAGCCTTTTTCGCAGGCATCTCAAATAAAAAAAAGAACATCGGTTTTGGTCTTTTTAAAAGGTGCAGCAGCCCCGCTTGTTCTATATGTTGAAAACCCAGAGATGCTGTATGACGAATTATCTCAAATCTTAAAAATTAATTCCGGCGCCCCAAAATTAATAGAAAAAAATACATTAGGTCCGATTAAAAAAGTCTGCATTCAATCTTCCCAAATATGTGCAATAGCTGTGCAGGAAGAACAATATTTGTAATGCGCCTGTCTAAATGCAGGTTAAAATTTATCCTGTCCATGATTGAGGGGGGGGGGGAAAAAAAACGGTATTTCGTTTTATTCCGGCTGATTTTGCAATTCATCTTTTTGATTTCTCATTATGCCTTTGCAAGAGTAAATCATCGTTAAATTTTTATACAAATAAAAAATATCAAGATTGAATTATCAAACGTAATATAAAACCGGACGGCGCAAAGAAACGGCGGATGAAAAACAGGCAATCAAATAAAAAGGACAGAAACCGGCTTATTAAATTTATTTTTATTTTAAATTATATAGCTAAACTGCAGAAACAGTTATATAATAATTTTATAATGCTAAATACGCAGAGTGAAGAATTTAATAAATTAGAACAGGCTTATCTGGATTTTATTTCAACGGTAAGTCATGAGCTTAGGACGCCTCTGACAAGCATAAGAGGCTTTGCCGATACTTTGCTGTCCTCTTACGACAGGCTTACCCCCGAGCAAAGACAAAAGTTTCTGTTAATTATTAAGAATCAGTCTAACAGGCTTATAAATCTTGTTGAGAATCTTCTTACCGTTTCTAAAATGCAGTCGGATAATGAGCTTTTAATATATAAATCCGTCGATGTTATTCCTTTTATTGAATCTTCCGTTCAGATGATTAAAAATCAATATCAAAACCGCAGGTATGTCTGCAATTATGAAAAAAATCTGCCTAAAGTTTTTATTGATACGGATAAACTCCAGCAAATTCTTTTAAATCTTATTGATAATGCCTCTAAATACTCTAACGAAGGCTCTGCGGTGGAAATCAGCGTGAGCCAGAATTACAGTGAAAATATCCTTATAATTACGGTTACGGATGAAGGCATAGGAATTAAAAGCGAAGATATTGATAAAATATTCAATAAATTTTCAAGGGTTGATTCGCCTTTAACCAGAAAAATACAGGGGAACGGTTTAGGTTTGTATATTACCAAAACTTTAACCGAAAAAATGGGCGGTAAAATTTCGGTTAAAAGTTCAAAAAACAAGGTAGAATTTTCTGTTTCGTTTCCTGCTTCAACGCCTGAAGATAACGGCAGAAAAAAATTGAAAGAACTATGAGATGCACACTAAAGCAGTTTTAATTATGGATAAAAGACGGGAGCAGTCCGTAAAATATAAAAAAATATTGGAAAATAACGGTATTTCTGTATTTACCGCTTCTGATTTTGCAGAATCGCTTAATTTATTAAATGAGTTTGAGCCGGATTTAGTCTTGATTTCAGACAGTATTAATTTTGATATAAAAAAAGCCATAGAGCAGATTAGAGCTTTAACATATAATTTTCGTCCGGCACTGGTTGCTGTATCAAAATCAAATCATATTCAGGATAAAATAGATATTTTAGATGCGGGTGCAGATGATTTTTTGAGCGAGCCTATCAATAATGATGAATTTAATGCAAGAATTACCGCTCATATAAGGCGCAATTTAGAAAATTGTATTTCCGAAAAAACAATGTTATTTAATGCTAAAGTATCGTATAAAATGATTAAAAGGTTTTTAAATACAGATTCTTTATGGTCTATTCTTCTTATTGATATTGATAATATTGAATTTTATCGTGAAATATACGGCGAGCTTGCCGCTGATAAATTGATGCAGACTTATTCCGCTATTGTTAAATCTACACTCGAGAGCAATGATTTTATGGGACAGATAGGCGAAGATGATTTTATTGTTATAACATCCGTTGATAAAGCCGAGAAAATCGCTAATTATCTTGTATTTGCCTTTGATACAGTTGTATCTAAATTTTATTCCCGCTCGGATGCAGACAGAGGATTTATATTTATGCACGGCGATGATGAGGCAGAAGATAAAATTAAGCTGGTTTCAACAAGCATAGGAATTATATCTAATCAATATAAAAAATATTCCGATGTTAAACAGGTTATAAATTCTTTGATTTCAACCCACAAATTAGCAAAATACAAGTCTGATTCGGCTTATGTGATGCAGCGTCCGGAAATCACTGCCGAAAATGCCGTTAAAACAAAAAATATTAATAAAAATATTCTGGTAGCAGAACCTGATGATTCGCTGGCTGTTCTGCTGGAGGCAACCGCTAAGCTTCAGGGCTATAATGTTAAAATCGTCGATGATTTCGATAATATTTTTAAAGATATGGAACAGTTTAATCCTGCTGTTGTTATTCTTGATGCAGGCTGTGCGGATACGCTTAAAGGTCTTGATATATGCCGGAAACTCAAATTTGAGTTTCCGAATTTCAAGTCTGACATTATTTTTACGACGACTGTCCACGATAAAGAACTTGTTTTAAATGCCGGTGCGGATTTATATTTGCCAAAGCCTTATGAACTTTCGGTTATGTTCGGCTGGATAAAAAAATTTTATTATGACTTTAACGGTATTTGATGATATATGATAAGGAGATAGTTATGGAAATTAAAATTGAGAATAAATCTATACTTGATATAGAAGCTGATATTATTATTGTAAATCTTTTTGAAGGTGTTAAATATCCGGGCGGAGTTACAGGTATTGTGGATAAGGCATTTAATAATGTAATTTCCGATTTTGTCATAAACAGGGAAAAGTTTGAAGGCAAATTCGGAGATATTTATAAACTGCCTCTTTTAGAAAACGGCAGGAAAATATATATTGCGGGGCTTGGCGAACAGGAAAAATTTAATTATATCAGAATAAGAAATTTAACTGCTAAAATTGTAAGAAATATCAGCGGCCAGGCAAAAAGAGCAGTTTCTATTCTTCATGGCGCAGGCATTGCAGGCTTATGCCCCCAAAGATGCGCACAAATGATTACGGAAGGCGCTATATCCGGAACTTATTTTTTTGATAAATATAAATCCCAAAAAAAACAAACAGAAATTGAAGAATTTATTATTGCCGAAATTGATGAAAAGAAATATGAAAAAGCTCTAAAAGGTGTAAAAGCAGGTATTATCACTGCTCAAGCGGTTAATAATGCCAGAGATTTAATAAATGAGTCATCTCAATATTTATATCCCGAAACGCTTGCTCAATATGCCTTAGAAAATTCAGGGGTAAAAACAGCCGTATACAATAAAGAAGAAATAAAAAAAATGGGTATGAATGCGTTTTTAGCGGTCAGTCAGGGGAGCGTTCATGAACCTAAGTTTATCCACATGGAATATAAACCTGAGAATCCCCGCAGAAAAATTGCCATAGTCGGCAAGGGCATTACATTTGATGCAGGAGGTCTGGATTTAAAACCGCCCGCTTCAATGCTTACAATGAGAGATGATATGTCCGGCGCAGCTGCGGTTATCTGCACAATGAAGTCTGTTTCCGAATTAAAACCCGATATTGAAGTTCATGGTATTATTCCGGCTTGTGAAAATATGCCTTCCGGCAGCGCCTATAAACCGGGAGATGTAATTATTTCAAGAACGGGCAGAACTATAGAAATTGATAATACCGATGCGGAAGGTCGTGTTACTTTAGCTGATGCGCTTTCTTATGCCGAAGATTTGCAGGTTGATGAAATTATTGATATTGCTACTTTGACGGGTGCTTGTATGGTTGCTTTAGGCACTGAGGCAAGCGGTATTATGGGTAATGATGAAGCTAAAATAAAAGATTTTATTTCTTCTGCACTCAGAGCAGGCGAAAGATTTTGGCAATTACCCATGTATGAAGAATACGGAGAAACTTTAAAAAGCGATATTGCGGATACTAAAAACACGGGCGGGCGCATGGGCGGCGCAAGTGCCGCCGGCGTATTTTTGTCGGGCTTTATAAAAAATACCCCTTGGATTCACTTGGATATTGCGGGTACTGCTTTTGCC
Organism: uncultured Muribaculaceae bacterium; assembly: GCA_964491345.1. Classification (GTDB taxonomy): domain Bacteria; phylum Cyanobacteriota; class Vampirovibrionia; order Gastranaerophilales; family Gastranaerophilaceae; genus Avigastranaerophilus. The sequence goes on along the minus strand of CAZBFV010000005.1, from coordinate 14,576 downwards.
GATAATGTTAATTCCGAAGGAATTAAAGGCGCTACTGCGGTTGGAGTCAGAAGTTTAATCAAATATATTACCGAATTAACCTGATTAAATACAGTAGCGGTATTGAAGATACTAAAAACACGGGGAGGACTGTACATTTTTAGAGTATCCATCGGCTGTGATGGCATAAGAGTCTGTTGTTTTTATTATGCGGACAGCTCAGATGCGGGGGGGGGGAAAAAAAAGTAATCAAACATTATAAAAAATCAATAAGTTTTTTTGTCTCGCCAAATTCCAGGTTTAATTTTTTTGCGAGCGGAAGGTTTAAAACAACCTGATTGCTTAGTCTGAAAAATTTAGGCAGAATTTTTAAATTTTTTTTAATTGCCAAATCCAAAGAAAGATGTTTTGTCTTTTCATCATAAACTTCAGAAAAATTTAATTTTTCCTCGGCGCAAAAAGGATAAACAGGATTTCCTGATTTATCTTCCGTCAGCACTCCAAAAAGTCTGCATACAAGGGGTCTTGAGTTATAAATAATACATCTGCGGTCAAATAAGAAAGGACAGATGTATGAATTCATATCTCCTTTTTTTATTTGTCCGGCTTTATATTTTATTTCCTGCTTTATTTGCCGGCTTTGTTTATCTGCTTCCCGCTTAAGATAATTAAACTCAAGCTCCGATACGGGATAATCGCCTCTTTCACAGCATAATGAACACCCTTTTCTGCAGTGTATATATTCCTTTTGATACTCAAAAATCTTGTTTATATCGCTATCTATGCTTTCAAGAAACTTCTCATAATTTTCAAAATTTTGTTTCATTTATTCCTCTTTTGTATGAAAAAGCATCACTCTTAAAACAGGGTTTGGATATTTTCGTTTTCCGCTTCCGTAGCCTGTTTTTTCAAGAATAATATTTTTCGGCAGATTTTCATTTTTATATAAAGCAGCAGCAATAGCAGCACCTGTGGGGGTTATCATTTCTCCCTTATTATCGCTGATTGAAAAAGGTATTTTATATTCAGCCAATATTTCGCATACGGCGGGAACAGGTACATTTAATATACCGTGGGCGCATTTTACCGTTCCTTGTCCTTCTGTCAAGGTTGAAAAATAAATGTTTTGAGGAGCTAAATCATCTAAAAGCAGGGCAAAACTTATTATATCGACAATAGAATCTGTTGCGCCGACTTCGTGAAAATGTATGTCATTTATACTTTTGTTATGAACTTTTGCTTCTGCCCGTGCTAAAATATAAAATATCTTTTCAGCAAGCTCTTTTGCTTTTTGAGGCATTTCTGCTTTGTTTATTATTTCATAAATATCATTAAGATTTCTATGTTCGTGATGAATCGGATGTTCTTTCAGCTGTACATCAAAATCCGATGCCTTAATAGAGTTTATTAAAACGGTTGAGATACTGTATGAAAATTCTTTATCGAGTTTAAGCGAGTTTAAGGTTTTTGCAAGTTTTTCTTTATCACCGCCTGCATCAATCAGCGCCGCAGCCGACATATCGCCTGATATTCCCGATTTACAGTCAAAATATATATTCATTTTGTTTCTCCGCAATTTTTCTGTTAATTTGGTTTGCGCTGTATCCTGCATTAAATCCGCTGTCTATATTTACTGCAGTTATGCCTTCAGCACAGGTATTAAGCATTGTAAGCAATGCTGATAACCCTTTAAATGAAGCGCCGTAGCCTATTGATGTCGGAAGTGCTATTACGGGGGCATCAGCCATGCCTGCTATAATGCCTGCTAATGCTCCTTCCATGCCTGCTGCCGCAATTATTACATTCGCTTTTTTTATTTCGTCAATTTTATCAAATAACCTGTGTATTCCGGCTATACCTATATCATAATATCTTTCTACATTGCTTCCGAAAAACTCGGCGCATAAAGCGGCTTCTTCCGCTATGGGTATATCGCCCGTACCGCCCGTGCATACTGCTATTCTGCCGATTTTCTTGGTTTCGGTGCTTGTGAGTGTTAAAATTCGTCCGATTTCTGAGTATTTTATATCGGGTATTTTGGTTTTTAAATACTCATACTGCTCTATACTTGCTCTTGTTCCTACAGTATTTATATTTTTTTCTTTTAGTGTTTTAAATATTAGGTAAAGCTGTTCGCATGTTTTGCTTTCGCAAAAAATTGCTTCCGAGTATCCCCGTCTTTTTATTCTTTCAATATCCAGCTTTGCAAATCCCAAATCTATATATTTTTCATCCATAATATTATATTCTACCTTTTATTTTCATTGTTATCACTAATATATTTCTTTTTTGTTGCAATTCTGTTAAGTATTCCGATTGCAGATGCTATAAGTACTGTATTTATTAAAAATGTCAGTCCGCAGGCTGAATTTTTACTTTTTAAATATTTATTTTGGAGTTCTTTCGGCAGATTCATTATATCTTTATATGTTTTTATCCTGCCGTTTTCCGATATTTTTGTATTGAATATCTTATCAACCGTATTATATATGGGCTTTTCAATAATTTTTTCGCCGAAAAACATTAAAGGTACGGTTATTGAAAATCTTCTTGCATTTTCTTCTCTTTCGTATTTATCACGGCTTGATTTAAAATAACTTGCTATGCTTACGGGATAAATTAATGCTCCGTAATGCTTCAGCGTCAAATCCCCTTCTTTTGTAAAATCCAAATGTTTAATTATTAGATTTATAACGGGTTCTAATTTTTTATATATACTGTTTTTCTTTGATGCTGAGAAAATAACTGCTCCGGCGGCGGCTTGAACGGCTGATGAAACCGCCAGAGCTTTAAGCAGGAGGGATTTTATATCTTTTTTCTTATTGTTTTGAGGTTTTTTATCCGCTTCTTTTTTTAGCCCCACTACGGATGCAAATTCATCTTTTCCGCTGTTATTATAGGTTAAGATGTTCCTTACCGGAGCTATCAGATATATTAAAGGCAGAATTATTCCAAAAGTTGAGATAATTTGACCGAATTTTGCAAGTTTTATGTTTTTTAATTTTTTTTCCGAAACATTTTTTATCTCATTTATCGGTATTTTTATATCATTTTTACTTATATTAAATATTTTTGCAAATTTACCGGAAGTAAATTTTGCGGCTAAAGGAGCAGAAAAATAAAACAGAGCTGATTCTGTAAGTTCTGCAAATGTTATTTCTTTTGCTTCATCTGTGCTTCTTGATACGGCAAGTTTAGACCCTAGGCATCCTAATGTATCCCGTGCAAACATTCCTATTGATGAACTTGTTTCCATACTTTTTAAAATGTTTGAAGTTATTGATAAATTTCCCATAATATTAATATTACATGCTGACAGCAGCTGTAAGTCAATACATTTATTTTAAATACGGCAAGAACAATAATAAAGAATATGTTTTATCTCTGTTTTATTGCAAACTCTATTGCATTTATCATGCTGTTTGCATTTGCAATATTTTTTCCCGCTATATCAAACGCACTGCCATGCGCCGGCGATGTTCTTATTATATCAAGCCCGATTGTTGCATTAACGCAGTTATCTCTGTTTAACAACTTAACGGGAATTAAGCCCTGATCATGATACATTGCTATATAACAGTCATAATTACATTCATTAAACGCACATTTTGTAAACAATCCGTCGGCGGGAAAAGGACCTTCTATGTTTATTCCGCTTTGTCTTAACTCTTTTACTGCAGGAATTATTTCTTCCTGCTCCTCATCTCCAAACATTCCCCTCTCGCCTGCGTGCGGATTTAACGCACATACCGCAAGTTTAGGCTCTGTTATATTTAACCGGTATTTCAGCGAAGTATAAAGTCTTTCAATTTTTTCAATTATAATATCTTTTTTTATACTGCCCGCAACCTCTTTTAACGCAATATGCCTTGTCATTAAAAATATTGAAAAGTTCTCGCAAATAAAAAGCATTTCTGCCTTCTGCCCCGAATGTGCAATATACTGCTCTATTATTTCAGTCTGACCCGAATATTTATGCCCTGCCATTTTTACAGCATTCTTTGATACGGGAGCTGTAACTATTGCTTCAATCTTCTTTTCCGATGCAAGATTACATGCCTGAACAACGGAGCGAAAAGCAAACTCGCCGGCTTCTTCCGTTTCCCTGCCAATTTTTATATCTTCTTTTTTAAATGGAATCTCTATTATTTCATAGCTTTTTTCAAGTGCAAGATTATATTTTTCGTTATAAAAATCTAATATGCTCTTATTTGTAATAAGAATTACTTTATCCTTCGGCAAATCTAAAAAATTCAGCGCTTTTATTGTTATTTCCGGTGAAATTCCGTTAGGATCTCCAAATGTAACTGCAGTTTTTTTCATTATCTTTCCTGTTCAAAGTATCTTACTATATCTACTAAAGTATTTTGAGTTCCTAAGTTTCCAGACTTTGTTACTATATACTGGCCTTTTCTGTCAATACCCAGCGGAATAGCCGGCGCCACGGTGTCTATAATCTGTAGATTTTTTGTTCCTATCGCCCTGCAGCATTTATAGGAAGTTTCACCGCCTATTGTTATTAAAATAGCTTCTTTTTGACCGAGAACAGTTCTTGCAACCGCCGCTAAAAAATCACATATTTTAGAAATAAATATATCTTTTGTAAGCTCATATTCCAATAACAGAGAAGTTAATTCCTCCATATTTTCCGTTAATGTGCTTGAGTGAAGTATTACCGTGTTATTTTTTACTAAATTGTTTACTATTCTTTCTGATATTTCTTCATAATTATTCAAAAATATATTTTCAGGCTTCATATCTATAAAATAAGTATTTTCGATATTATCATTCTCTTTTAGTCTTTTTATCTGGCATGCTGTCAAATCCGTTGAGCTACCTGATATTATGAGTTTAGGCAGATTGGGAATTTCGTAAGTGCTTTGTGTTTCATCCCCTGTGTACGGATGCCAAATTTTGCTGATTGCCTGCGCTGCCCCCGCCGACCCCACAGGAAGCAGATTATAGCTGCTTTTTGCAACTGCTAAGGCTGTTTGTTCCAAATCGGTTGTTGAAACGGCATCGCATACTATCAGTTTTTTGCCTTTTGATATCAGTTCATTCAGTTTTGCAACTATGGGGCCTGCCCCTTTCATAATCGTATCAAGGCTTATTAAATCTACTATTGAATGGCTTTGTGATGGAATTTGATTTTTTAATATGTTTAATATATTTGATTCCGTTATCGGAAAAGCAGGATCTCTTGATACTTCCGTACGCTGGAGCGGAACACCTTTTACAAGCTGAAAACCGCCTATTGTAGTCCGCCCTTCGCTTGGAAACGCCGGAAATATAACAGCAGCATCCATTTTCAGCCGTTCAATCAAGGTTAATGTTTCTACCGTAATATTTCCTCTTAATACGGAGTCTATTTTTTTATAAATGTGTTCAAAACCGTATTTGTTTAATATTTCATCAGCCGTCTTTTGTATTTTCTGCCGGGCTTCATGCGCTTCAATATTTCTTGTTTCCGTTGACACGGCAAAAACTTCGGTATCAAGACTTTCATCTATTGATATATCTTCTCCGAATGAAACCTGAGTTTTGCATCCGCTTAAATAAAACTGCAAAGATGTATCGTTTGCACCTGTCAAATCATCCGCAACTATTGCTATATAATTTGAATTTTTCATAATATCTATTGATTATCACTCTTTTTGCCTAATAACCTCAGTGAATTTGCTCGTATTATAAATCTTTCTCTTTGTTCGCCGTCTGCCCCCGTCCATTTACTTGAAACCAAACGGCCGTCTATACATACCTGCTGTCCTTTTTTTACAAATTCACCTGCTATTTCCGCAGATTTATCCCATAATTCTATGTTAAACCAATCGGTAGTTTCCGATTTGCTTTTATAGTCCCATCTTGATACTGCAACGGAAAATGCTGTTTTTACTTTTCCCGATTCAAAATATTTTACTTCGGGATCTTGCCCTGCACGTCCTACAATTACTACTGAATTCATTTTTATACCCTTTTCATATAATAAAATTATAAGCATAAATTATATTTTTTGCAAAAATTATATCTTATTTGATGTTGAAATGTTAATAATATAATCAACGGCTTCTTGTTTTGTGGCTACTTCCGATGATATTTGGGCTTCTTTCAGCGCATTTATTATTCTGCCGAGTTCAGGACCTTGCTTTATATTCAAAATCTCCATTATATCCCGTCCGTCTAATAACTTTTCAACAGGTTTTATATTCTCTTTTTCTTTTATATAGTTTTCCATCAGTTTTTTAAGGTTTGATATATTTGTCTTTACCATATCTTCGGTTACCAGAACTCCCCTTGCGGAAAGCCTGTCCGCCATAGCTAAAATTATTACATCAATTACATAACCGTCCATTTTTCTATAGAATTTTAAAAATGCTTTTTCCGCTCCATCATTTGAGCTTACAAGCCCTGAAGGGTATATATGATACTTTATGAGCGTTTTTATATATTCAATCTGTTTTTTGGAAAATTTTAAATTTTTTAAAAGCGGTACAATTTTTTCTGCGCCTATTATATCGTGTTTTATAAACCTGTGTCTGCCTGTTTCGTTATTTATTGTCCAGCAGAAAGGTTTGCCTATATCATGCAGAAAACCTGCAAGTTTAAGCATTCCGATTTCTTTTACCCCGCCGTATCTTCCATTATCTAAATATTTTTTTATTTCAGGCTTAGAATCTTCGTATATTGCTTGAATTTGTTTTACCGTTTCTGTGAGATGGCTGAATAAATCCAGATGATGATGGGTATTGGGCGGAATTTTTTTAACCTCTTTATATATCGGGAATATTTCTTCAAGCAAACCGCTTTCATCAAGTTTTTTCAATGCCATGCAGGTATATCCGCCTTCAAACATTTTTAAAAGCTCGGCTGTTATTCTCTCTTTTGACGGTTTATTTATTTCCGTTTTAAGTTCTTCTGCAAGTTTTATTAAATGTTCATCAATTTCAAACCCTGTTTTAGCGCAAAATCTAAAAATCCGCAGTAATCTTAAAGGGTCATCCGAAAAATTTTTATCGGATATTCCTTTTATTATTTTGTTTTTTATATCCTCTATTCCGCCTGTTAAATCAATGATTTTTCTGCCGTTTATATCATAAGCTATTGCATTCATTGTTAAATCACGTCTTTTTATATCCGTTTCAAAGTCGTTTTTAACCGGGCTTGTAATATCCATATAATTTATTTTATCTTCCAATATTATTCTGTATATTTTGTTTTCATCATCAAGTTCGATAAAATGAGCATTAAGGTTTTCTGCCAGTTTTTTTGAAAATTCTTTTATGTCTTTCTCGCAAATTATTAAATCTTTATCGGGGCTTGTTTCATTCATCATAATATCTCTTATATATCCGCCCGTAATATATGCCTTAACCCCTTTTAAATACGGAATTATCTTTTTTACCGTTTCATCATTCTCTATTATTTGTATATATTTATCCATGCAAAACTCCGTTAATTACGGTGGTTAAACCTGCCGTCAGCGCCGTATCGGCTCTATATATTAAATTCCCTAAAGTTATTAAAGGAAGATTCTGCTCTTTAAAAAAATTAAACTCATCTTCCGAAAATCCGCCCTCCGGACCTATTATTACAAGGATTTTTTCATCTCTGTCAATTTTATTCCGCTTTATGTAGTCAAAAAAGTTTGTGTTTGTATATTTTTCGGCAAATATTATGATTTGTTTATAATCTTTAACCAGCTCTTTTAAATCTTTCATTTCAAATACAGACGGAATATCCGCTCTTTCGCACTGTTTAACCGATTCAAATGCAATTTTCCGCCATTTTTTTATTTTTAACCTTATTACACTTTCTTTTACCGTGCAATTATCGGTATGAACCGGTATAATACCTTTAACTCCAAGTTCCGATGCTTTTTGAATAGAGCTTATCTGCGCATCGGAATTTAGCACGCTTTGCGCAACATATAATTTTATCGGCAGTTTCCGCTCTGATTTATATTGTTTTAAAATTCTGCATTCAAAAAAATTTCTGCCGATTTCGGTTAAAACCGTTTCATATTGAATTTCATCTTCATCAAGAAACAGAAGTTTTCCGCCCGTTTTAGCTCTTAAAACTTTTATTATGTGTTTATATAATTCCTGACTGCTTATTTTTATTGTATTATTAATAATATCAGTTTTATTTATTATAAAATGCGGCATAATTAATCCTCTTTACAGGATTATATAATAAATTAACATTAAGAAAAAGTCATTATGAGTAAAATTTCAACCGAATTAATAAAACAGGCGGTATATAATTTATGTTTTCAGGCAAATACATGTATTCAAAAGGATGTTTATTCAAAAATTTTATCTGCCTATAAGAATACCGAATCGAATGAAACAAAGGAAATATTAGCTTCAATACTTTGTAATGCCGAAACAGCCTATAGAACAAAAAAACCGTTATGCCAGGATACCGGTCAGGTGATTGTTTTTTTAAAAATTGGTCAAGAAGTTTGTCTTGAAGGCGGATATATTGTTGATGCAATAAATTCTGCGGTTGAAAAGTGCTACAGCGAAAACTTTTTCAGAAAATCCGTAGTTAAAAATGCCGTTTTTGACAGGGTAAATACCAATACAAATACTCCTGTCATAATTTATACGAATTTTATTGAAGGAGATGAGGCAGAAATAACGGCAGTTATTAAAGGAGCAGGCTCTGAAAATAAATCCAAATCCGAAATGCTGCTGCCCACACTGTCTGAAAATGAAATTATAGAAAAATGTGCGGAGCTAATATTAACCTCAGCACAGGACGCATGCCCGCCTATGTTTATCGGCATAGGAATCGGAGGAACGCTCGATAAAGCATGTTCTGCATCAAAAGAAGCCGGTTTCTGCAGAAAATTTGATGAACGAGAAATAAAATTTTCGGAAGAAATAAAGCGGATTGTCAATTCAAAATCATCGGAAAGATATTCCGATGCCTATGTTTTAGATGTCAAGACCAAAGTATTGCCGACACATATTGCCTGCATGCCTGTAAGTATAACAATAAACTGCCATTCAGACAGATTTTCGGGCTGTATAATTAAAAATGATAAAATTTTGTATAAACATGAAATACCTGAATTTTACGAAATTTCCGGGGAACAAAAAGGACTAAAAGAAGTTTTTGTCAATAATACGGATGAAATAAAATCCTTGAAACGGGGCGGTAAAGTTCTTTTAACGGGAGAAATATATGTTGCAAGAGATATGGCGCATAAAAGGATGTGTGAGATGATGAAAATATCCGGTAATCTGCCTTTTGATATTAATAATAAAATTATATTTTATGCAGGTCCTTGTCCGGCCGGCAAAGGACGGGTGATAGGCTCTATAGGTCCTACTACGGCTTCAAGGATGGATAAATATGCCGTTGAATTATATAATAAAGGTTTGTTAGCAACAATAGGCAAAGGAGGAAGGAGCAGAGAACTTGAAAATGTAATATTAAAAAATAATGCAAAATACTTCAGCGTAACGGGCGGAATTGCCGCAATGCTGTCAGAAAAGGTTAAAAGCTCGGAAGTAATTGCGTTTGAGGATTTAGGCGCAGAAGCCGTTTATAAACTGTATGTTGAAAAATTCCCCGTAAGGGTTGAAATAGGATAATTTTATAAATAATTATAAAAGCAGAACTTGACTAAAACGGATGTTGCTGATAGATTATAAATGCTGCCGGTTATTTGACGGCATATTGCGGTGCTTCATATATATGACGGCTACTTTGAAAATTAAATATGAGATATGAAATATCAAAAGCAGAGCAGGCAGACTCGGCTCAGGCTGTGCCATGCCGAACATCCAATGAATGTTTTTGGCGGGCGTAATTTCTGACAGGCGGAACCCGTAAAGCTGAATTCTGTACGGACTAAGTCCGGCCGGCGGGGTATGACGCCCCGATGGAATACTGTTTAACGCAAAAGTTTCAGGACGGATGAAATCCGGTAAGCGAGCGGAATGAGCCGGCAAGTGCAAGGCACGACAGGCGAAACTCCGTGAGCGGAAAGCAATTTCAAGAGAGCGGAATTGCGGACGGATGAAATCCGGTAAGCGAGCGGAATGAGCCGGCAAGTGCAAGGCACGACAGGCGAAACTCCGTGAGCGGAAAGCAATTTCAAGAGAGCGGAATTGCGCAGAGTGAAGCGGGGCGGGAAAAAAGCGGCCAAACTTGAGGGAGCAACAAGCCGGCTGAGCATAAAAAACGATAGGTTTTAGAAACAGAACTCCGGTCAGCGGGCGGTTAAGAAATTATAAGAGCGGATTTCGGCAGGACTGGAGCAAAGCGGAACCCGCCCATGTGAACAACCTGACGGAGCGGAGCAGTTAAGAAAATTGCGAAGCGGAGTTCAAAGATTGAGAGCAGGTAATCAAGAAGGCGGGAATTGCGGGCAGACGGCAGTCTTGAGCTTAAAATACCGTTGTTGTGAAAAATAAGCTGTAGTATAATTCATATTTGTAAGTATATCGGGATGTGGCGCAGCCGGTAGCGCACTTCGCTTGGGACGAAGGGGTCGCACGTTCGAATCGTGTCATCCCGAAATTTTATAAAATCTTATTATGAATTACAAAAGTAATTCGGTAAAACAGCAGTGATTACATTGGTATTTGTGCTGAAATGGATATTGCAAAGCCGTATATAATAAAACCTTATCAGTTGATTATGTATGCCGATACAATACAGACAGAGTTCTTAACGGCAATATATTGGAATTTAAACTGAACATAAATAATTTGAATTCTGTTTTATTTCAAGCTGTCAAATACTTATCAGGCATGAGAATAAAAGGTAAGCCGATGCCGTCAAGCATTATTCTTATTTCACTGCGAGTATTACAAAACAAAAAACAAGAAGCAGGTTGATATGCTGTCAGAATTAATAGAATTATGTACAGCCGAAATTATTGATGAATATGCACTTACGCCGGTTGAAAGCGATGATAATATATTTAAAAATAAGGAAGTAGAAATATGAAAAGATACTTTATTTTATTTACTGCAGTTTTTATAGTTTGCACCAATCAGTACTGTTATTCTGCAAGCGTGGATTATTGGCCGGACGGAACATTACGTTCTGTCGGCGGGCAAAATGTTTCAACGTGGCCGGACGGGAAGATTAGACAAATTGGAGATAAGCATGTTAATTATTGGTCCGACGGGGAGATACGCTCTATCGGTAATGAAAGTGTAAATTACTGGTCTGACGGAAAGATTAGGAGTATTGGCAGTAAATCGGTTGAATATTGGAGCGACGGTAAGATTCGTTCCATTGGCGGAAAACATGTCAATTATTGGAGTGACGGCACAATACGGTCGATAGATGATTAAGCTGTTCAGGGTGCAATAATGATAGAAAAATGGTAAAACAGAACAGTTATCGTGATTTAAGGATTAAGCATAGTGATTACATTATAATCCGGAAGGCAGGGTGTTTTTACGATGTAAGAGATTTTGGAGCTGTGCTTTTGGCAGATAGATTAGGATATAAATTATATTCTGATAATGTATCTGAAAATAAAACAGGTATTCCTGTATCGCAAATAGATAAAGCACCGGAAGATGTAAAAAAACAGTAATTACAAGTATGTTTTAACAGAAAATTACCAAATAATCGAAAAGTATGATGGCGGTATTTCTACTGTGAACAAAACTAAAAATAATGATATTCCTGTTTCGGAATTAAAAGACGGACTAAGATTACTTGATAATATAATTCAAAATTCTGAATTAACAAAGTTTTCTTTATATGTGTGGTTTTGCACTACAAAAAGCAGGATTTAAAATATTAAACGATATTTGCTGGTTTAAACCTAATGCTTCTCCAAATATGAGCTGCAGATACTTTACGGCAAGCCATGAAACTTTATTATGGGCAAAGAAAGACCCGAAAGGCAGACATACCTTTAATTATGAAACAATGAAAAACGGAAATTGGGATGATGATGCAATCAAAAAGCAAAACAAACAAATGCGTTCGGTTTGGCAGATAGACACTCCAAAATCTTATGAAAAAATATTCGGCAAACATCCGGCGCAAAAACCTTTAGAATTGTTAAGGCGTATAATACTTGCCTCAACTAATAAAGATGATTTAATCCTCGACCCGTTTACAGGCAGTTCAACAACTTGTATAATGGCATTAGAGTTAGATAGAAAATTTATTGGAATAGACTTGGAGAAAGAATACTTAGACTTATCTGTTAAAAGGTTTGAGCAAGTATTTTTTAAAAAAGTATGGCAGTAGTTTCAACTGATTGTGAGCAGAGTGTAAAACGCAGTGCAGTCCCGTTTAATGCGAGCAGCCAAGAAGAACAATTGAAAAATGAAACATATCCGATTGTTAAATGGGTTGGCGGTAAGCGTCAGCTTATATTTGAACTGCTTAAGAATATGCCAAAATCATACAATCGTTATTTTGAGCCTTTTATCGGAGGCGGTGCTTTGTTCTTTGAATTACAGCCGGATAATGCTTATATTTCTGATATGAATAAAGAGCTAATTAATCTTTATCAAGTTGTTAGAGATAATGTTGATGAGCTTATAAAGGATTTACAAAAACATAATATTTCAAAAGAATATTTTATGGAAATCAGAAATATTGATCGCACAAATAAATATGAAAATTGGTCGAATATTCAAAAAGCAAGCCGATTTAATTTATTTAAACAGAACATGCTTTAACGGAATGTACAGAGTGAACTCTAAAGGTGAATTTAATGTTCCTTTTGGAAAGTATAAAAATCCAAGAGTTGTAGATGAAAATAATTTAATAAATTGTTCAAAGCTGTTACAAAAAACAGAAATTAATTACGCAGATTTTTCCGAGATTTTAAATAAAGTTCAGAAAGGTGATTTTGTATATTTTGATCCGCCTTATGTACCATTGAATGAAACTTCAAGTTTTACTTCATACACAAAAGATCGTTTTGATATTGATATGCAATATAAGTTATACGATGTCTGCAACAAATTAAATTCAAAGGGAGTTAAATTCTTATTATCTAATTCCGATACAAAAATAATAAATAAATTATACTCAAATTATGAAATCAAAAAAGTATTAGCATCTCGTGCAATTAATGCAAATGCTGATGGCAGAGGCAAAATAACGGAAGTTTTAGTGAGAAATTATTAATGAAAAGGAATTTTGAGAAATAGCTATCAACAAGGTAAATAAGAATGTTGATAAAATAAAGGTAGAACTAAACATTTTAAATGCTTTGGCAGGCTCAAAAAATATAGAAAAAGATTTTGAAGATATAATTATAAAATATCCTGAAACATTAAAATGTATTCCTTTGCTTCTAGCTGTCAGGTCTAATGAAATTTCCGTAACAGATATAGAAGGAGAATATATATAATTTTTCTTTCAGCAGATGCAATTATAGTATAGATGAATACAAAATGTTTATGAGAAAAACAAAATTATTTGACTTGCTTGAAAATCATATTGTAAGTAATTTAGTTGATTATGCAACAGGTGTCGAAACAGGGTTAGACAGCAACGGCCGGAAAAATCGCAGCGGACATTTAATGGAAAATATTGTTGAAAAGTATATTCAAAAAGCAGGATTTATCAAAAATCAAAATTACTTTAAAGAAATGTATATTCATGAAATTGAACAAAAATGGAGAGTTGATTTATCAGCAGTTTCAAATCAGGGCAAAACGGAAAAACGTTTTGATTTCGTTATAAAAACAGATAAACAAATATATGTAATTGAAACAAATTTTTATTCAAGCAGCGGTTCAAAACTAAATGAAACAGCCAGAAGTTACAAAACTTTAGCTCAAGAAATTGCAACAATAGATGGTGTAACTTTTATTTGGTTTACGGACGGCTGCGGCTGGAACAGTGCAAAACATAATCTTGAAGAAACTTTTGATGTTTTAGATACTATGTATAATATTAATGATTTAGAAAGTGATATATTGAAAAATTTAGGATAATTATTGTATCTTCAACAATTTGTCAAGAATTAATAATAACAATGAGGGTCATCTTAAGGTAAATACGTTAGAACAACTATATTTATTATTCATGGCACAAACACAATAAAATTAAAGTTAAAGCATTGGAACACTGATTCCGGGTTTTGCATCCATTCTTCTATGGCTCGATTTCTTCTCGCCAAGAATGAATGTATGTATGTTTCGTATCAATTATTTTTTTTAAATTAAAAATGAAAAATGCAGGCAAATTTGAATAAATTTCAAAACGGTCTTGCCTAAAAAAATCATTTTATTTGTCAAACACCCTGAACACTCTGAAATCCAACCGGCAATTCGCTTAAAAGCAGTTTGAGCGGAAAAATCACTTTATCCGTCAGACCGGCAAAAAAGTTATTCGCCCCGGAATTTTGACACATGAAATGATTATTTCCTGCCCGTCAAATTCGCCCACAAAGCCGGTTATTAGGAATAACCGCACTATATGCCGAAAAGCAGATGCTTGAGAAATACAATTTTTTTCTTTTTTCCTCCCCCCTTTTTTTTTCTCTTCCCCCCCCCGCACACACCTGCACCTCTGCACCCTGCGCCTTCACCCTGCACCTGCGCCTTTGCGCCCTGCACCTGCGCCTGCGCCTTTGCGCCCTGCACCTGCGC